>DASZVZ010000031.1:0-121766 GCA_035546875.1 Pseudolabrys sp. | reverse complement strand
TTTTGCGCCTCGACGGCGAATTCCATCGGAAGCTGCTGCAACACGTCTCTGACAAAACCGTTGACCACGAGAGCGGTGGCCTCTTCCGCCGACATGCCGCGCTGGCGGCAGTAGAAGAGCATGTCCTCGGAGATCTTCGAGGTGGTCGCCTCGTGCTCGAAGATGGCGGAGGAATTCTTCGCCTCGATGTAAGGCACAGTGTGCGCGCCGCACTGGTCGCCGATCAGCAGCGAGTCGCAATTGGTGAAGTTGCGCGCACCTTTGGCCTTGCGGTGTGCCGAGACGAGCCCGCGATACGTGTTGTTCGATTTTCCGGCCGCGATGCCTTTGGAGATGATGCGGCTCGTCGTGTTCTTGCCGAGGTGCAGCATCTTGGTGCCACTGTCGACTTGCTGGCGGCCGTTCGAGATCGCGATCGAATAGAATTCGCCGCGAGAATTGTCGCCGCGCAGGATGCAGCTCGGATATTTCCAGGTGATGGCCGAGCCGGTCTCGACCTGCGTCCAGGAAATCTTCGATCGCGGCCCGCGGCAGTCGCCGCGCTTAGTGACGAAATTGAAGATGCCGCCTTTGCCTTCGGCGTCGCCGGGATACCAGTTCTGCACCGTCGAATACTTGATCTCGGCGTCGTCGAGCGCGATGAGCTCGACCACGGCGGCGTGCAGCTGGTTCTCGTCGCGCATCGGCGCGGTGCAGCCTTCGAGGTAGCTGACGTAAGCGCCCTTGTCCGCGATGATGAGCGTGCGCTCGAACTGGCCGGTGTTCTTCTCGTTGATGCGGAAATAGGTCGACAGCTCCATCGGGCAGCGCACGCCTTCCGGCACGTAGACGAACGAGCCGTCGGAGAACACCGCCGAATTGAGCGTCGCGAAGAAGTTGTCGGTCACCGGCACCACGGAGCCGAGATATTTCTTCACCAGCTCGGGATGCTCGCGGATCGCCTCCGAGATCGGCATGAAGATCACGCCGGCCTTCTTGAGCTCTTCCTTGAACGTGGTCGCGACCGACACGGAATCGAACACGGCATCGACCGCCACGCGGCCGCGGGCCTCGCCGCCGGTCATCTCGTCGTCGTCGAGCTTGGACGGCTCGCCCTGCTTGCGCACGCCCGCGAGGATTTCCTGCTCTTTGAGCGGAATGCCGAGCTTCTCGTAGGTTTTCAGAATTTCCGGATCGACGTCGGCAAGCGACTTCGGCGCCTTAAACTGCTTCGGCGCGGCGTAGTAATAGATGTCCTGGTAATCGATCTTCGGATAATCGACGCGCGCCCAGGTCGGCTCGCGCATGGTCAGCCAGCGCTTGTACGCTTCCAGCCGCCACGCCAGCATCCAGTCCGGCTCGTTCTTCTTGGCCGAGATGAAACGGATCGTGTCTTCCGACAGGCCCTTCGGAGCCTTGTCGGATTCGATCTTGGTCTCGAACCCATACTTGTATTGATCAACGTCGATACGGCGGACCTGATCGACGGTCTCTTGTACGGCCGGCATTCTTCCCTCCGCTCACGGTTTCAAGGACCGCGGGTTGGATTTGTCGGTTATGGTCGTTCGCTTCTCGCGCCGATCACCCCTTTTTGCAGCGCCGCCTCAGGCGGCGATGCCTTGTTTGTCCCGATTTTTAAGTAATGACGATGCGACATTATTCCAAGCAATCAGCAGCTTTTCGACGTCGGCCTCGGTGGTCGTCCAGCCGAGGCTGACGCGCACCGCACCGCGCGCGAGCGCCGGTTCCACGCCCATCGCGGCCAGCACGTGCGAGGGCTGCACCTTGCCGGACGAGCAGGCGGAACCGGAGGATACGCCTATCCCATTGAGATCGAATGAGATTATGGCAGTTTCCGCCTTCATTCCGGGCACGGCGAAAAACGTCGTGTTGGGCAGGCGCGCGGCCTTCTCGCCGAAAATGACCAGGTCCGGCGTCTGCCGCTTGAGGCCCGCCTCCAGCAGCGCGCGCAAATACGCCATGCGCTCGGCATCCGTCTGCCATGTGGCCGCAGCGGCGCTCGCGGCCGCGCCGAAGCCGGCGATGGCGGCGACATTCTCCGTGCCGGCGCGCTGACCGCGCTCCTGCCCGCCGCCTTTGATCAGCGGCTCGCCGATATGAATGTCGCCGCGGCGCACGAGTGCGCCCGCGCCTTGCGGGCCGCCGAGCTTGTGCGACGATACGGTGAGGAGATCGGCGCCGAGCTCACCGACGTCGCAGGTGATACGGCCCGCGGCCTGCACCGCGTCGACATGCAGCACGCCGTTGGCGCGATGCACGATCTCCGCGATCGCGGCGATCGGTTGAATGACACCGGTCTCGTTGTTGGCAAGCATGACCGAAACGAGCGGCCGCACGGCTTTGGCGATACGACGCTCGAGCGCAACGACATCGACGAGCCCCTCGGCGGTCGCCGGCAGGTGCTCGATCTGATCGGCCGCAAAACGGCCGCCGCTCAAAACTGAAGGATGCTCGACTGCGGATACGAACAGCCGGTCGCGCGGCTCTTTCCGGCCGCCGGCTTCGATCGCGGGCGACAGAGCGAGCATGTTCGCTTCGGTGCCCCCGGAAGTGAAAGTGACGTTCTTAGGCTCAGCGCCGACGAGGCGGGCCACCTGCTCGCGGGCCTCTTCGACTGCCCTGCGGGCGGCCCGGCCTTCGGCGTGAACGGAGGAGGGGTTTCCGGTCAGTGCCAGGGCGGCCGCCATGGCTGCGGCAGCCTCCGGACGCAGGGGCGCCGTGGCATTCCAGTCGAAATAGGTACGTTCCGTCGCCATTTATGCCTGTATTCGGATACCGTTGTTAGTCTGACCCGCCAAAATCCTTGCTTTTTGTCACTCGGATCGTGCAAAGAACCGGCAGCCGCGGCCCGCTTATAGCGTGTGCCGAGGGCGAGTGCAGCGGTATTCCATATAATTAGAACAATTCTAAATAGGCGCTTGGTTCCGCTGGCCCCTTCAAGCGCCCTTCATGTCGCGGCCCGGTATTTGCCGGCGCCGGCGCGGTTTTGAGGTCGAGAGCTATGCCTGAAGTCATCTTCACCGGTCCGGCCGGTCGGATCGAAGGCCGTTACCACCCGGCGCGGCAGAAGAACGCGCCGATCGCCATCATCTTGCATCCACACCCGCAGTTCGGCGGGACGATGAACCATCAGATCATCTATCAGCTCTATTACGCGTTCGTGCACCGCGGCTTCTCGGCGCTCCGCTTCAATTTCCGCGGCGTTGGCCGCTCGCAGGGCTCGTTCGATCACGGCACCGGCGAATTGTCGGACGCCGCTTCCGCGCTCGACTGGGCGCAGACGATCTCGCCCGAGGCGAAGAGCTGCTGGATCGCCGGCTTCTCGTTCGGCGCCTGGATCGGCATGCAGCTTCTGATGCGCCGTCCGGAGATCGAAGGCTTCATCTCGATCTGCCCGCCGGCGAACCTTTACGACTTCTCGTTCCTCGCGCCCTGCCCGTCGTCCGGGCTGATCATTCATGGCGACAAGGACGCGGTGGTGCCGCACAAGGACGTCACCGGTCTCGTCGACAAGCTCAAGACGCAGAAGGGCATCGTGATCGAGCAGAAGGTGATCCCCGGCGCCAACCACTTCTTCGATGCCAAGGTCGAGCCGCTGATGACCGCCATCGGTGCCTATCTCGACAAGCGCCTCAAGACCGAGCGCAAGCCGAGCGCGGCGTAGCATCGTCGTCCTGAGGTGCTCGCGATAACGGCGAGCAACCCGGGCGGCAGCCATCATCCTTCGAGGCTCGCGCTATTGCGCTCGCACCTCAGGATGACGGCTCATCAACGGAATTCGTGACCGTGCTTCTCGTCAAAACCTATCTCGGCAAATCGCGCATCCACGGCCTCGGCGTGTTCGCCGGCGAATTCATCGGCAAGGGCACGAAGATCTGGCGCTGGGTGGAAGGCTTCGATCGCGCCTACACGCCGAAGCAATTCGCGCGCCTGCCGAAGCCCGCGCGCGACTACATCCGCCATCACGGCTACCGCGCGGACGGCGAAATCCTGATCGGCATGGACCACGACCACCACATGAACCATTCCGAGAACGCCAACACGTTCTGGAAAAACGGCTACGTGATTGCGCGCCGCGACATCCGCAAGGGCGTGGAGATTACCAACGACTACCACGACTTCGATGCGGCCTTTTGCGCGGCCTTCCTGAAGAAGAAAAAGCGCTAGGCCTGGATCGAATACCCGCCGTCGACCGGGATCGCAGCCCCGCTGACGAAGTCCGACGCCGGACCGCCAAGAAAAACCGCGATGCCGGCGAAATCGTCTGGCTTGCCCCAACGCTGCGCCGGCGTGCGCGCCAGCACTCTTTCGTAGAGTCCCGCAACCTGCTGACGCGCTTGTTGCGTCAACTCGGTATCGATCCAGCCCGGCAGGATCGCGTTCACCTGGATGTTGTCCTTCGCCCAGGCGGACGCCATCGCGCGCGTCATTTGCACGATGCCGCCTTTGCTCGCCGCGTAAGGCGCCGCATAGGCCGCGCCGAAGATGGTCATCATCGATCCGATATTGATCATCTTGCCCGCGCCGGCCTTCTTCATGACCGGATAGGCGGCCTGCGAGCAGAAAAAGGCGCTCGTCAAATTGGTATCCATCACTAGATTCCAGTCCGCGGCGGTGAGATCCTGCGGCTGCTTGCGCACCGTGGTGCCGGCATTGTTGACGAGGATGTCGAGGCGGCCGAACCGCTTCGCGACATCGGCGACCGCCTCCTTGCAGGAGGCTTCTTTCGTCACGTCAACCTCGACGAATTCCGCTTTGCCGCCGAGCGCCTGCAATTCCGCGATTGCGGTTTTGGCTTTGGTCTTGTTGCGGCCGGCAATCACCACCGAAGCACCGGCCGCCGCGAGGCCCTTGGCCATGCCGAGACCGATGCCACCATTGCCGCCGGTGACGAAGGCCACGCGTCCGCTCAGGTCGAAACTGTTCATCACGCTCTCCGTTTTGAAATCTAAGGCCGCGCCACCACACCGCCGCGCATCGGCTTTGACACGCCGGTCGTGTTCGGGAAAGTGATCGGCAGGTCGTTCAAGGTGCGCACGGCAAGATAGGCGAAAGCCTGCGCCTCGATCGATTGCGAGGACCAGCCGACTGCATCCGCCGTCTCGACCGTTGCCGGCGTCAAGCAACTCGCCAGCATTCGCATCAAGGTCGGATTGTGCGCGCCGCCGACCACGATCCATGATTTCGGCGCGCCCGGCAGATGAGGCACGATGCGTGCAACCGCCGCCGCGGTCAGCGCCGAGAGTGTGGCCGCGCCGTCCGCTACCGAATAGTCCGGCAGGCCGATATTGGCGAACGCAAAGGCGTTACGGTCGAGCGACTTCGGACACGGGCTTGCGAAAAACGGATCGTTCATCATTTGCGCAACGAACGCCGCGTCCACGCGGCCCTTGGCGGCCTGATCGCCGTCGCGGTCGAGCGGCGCACCGGTGCGCGCGCGCATGAAGTCGTCGATCAGCGCGCCGCCTGGACCGGTATCGCAGGCGATCGGATCGCCACCGTCGATATACGTGACGTTGGCAACACCGCCGACATTGAGCACCGCGATCGGGTGCGGCCGCGCAAGCTCGCGCGCCAGCGCCTGATGAAAGACAGGCACCAGCGGCGCGCCTTGCCCGCCGATGGCGACATCGGCGGCGCGGAAATCGTAGGCCACCGGCAGGCCGAGCCGCTTTGCCAGCGCCTTGCCGTTGCCGATCTGCACAGTCAGGCGCTCGGCCGGGCGATGCAGCACCGTTTGTCCGTGGAAACCAACGACGGCGATGCCGGTTTTGCCGATCTGTTCCTCTTCGATGAATGCCTCGACGGTCTCGGCATGCACACGGGTGACGAAGGCTTCCGCCTCGGCGAGGACGCCGGGACGCTCGAAGCGGTCGGTCAGTCGGGTGCCCTCGGCCAACGCCCGCTGCAGGAGGTTCTGCTCGTCGTCGGAATAAGGCCGGTAACCGGTCGGCCCGAACGCGGCGATGCTGTCGCCGTCGGTCTCGAGCAGCGCCACATCGACGCCGTCGAGCGAGGCGCCGCTCATGAGCCCGATCGCCCGAACCGCCGCCACGATACCTGCCCCTCGATCGTTCTTTCACATGATCTTAGCCGAAAGCCGGTCGTCACTTTCGGGATCGCGCGCGGTTGAATCCGACGCCGGACCTGTTACACCACCCGCCTTACCGACACGATAAGGCTGCGGCATGAGCGCCTACAAATCCGATTTTCTCAACACCCTCGCCGAGCGCGGCTTCATCCACCAGATTTCGGAGCCGGAGGCGCTCGACGCATTGGCGAAGTCGGGCGCGATCACGGCCTATATCGGATTCGACTGCACGGCCGCTTCCCTGCACGTCGGCTCCCTGCTGCCGATCATGATGCTCTACTGGATGCAGCAGACCGGCCACCGGCCGATCGCCTTGATGGGCGGCGGCACGACGCGGGTCGGCGATCCCTCCGGCAAGGACGAGAGCCGGCGCATCCTCACCGACGAGATGATCAACCAGAACCTCGCCGGCATCCGAGCGATCTTCGCCAAGTTCCTGAAATTCGAAGGCGCCGGCGGCAACGCGGTCATGGCGAACAATGCCGATTGGCTGAACACGCTCAACTACATCGATTTCCTGCGCGATGTCGGCAGGCATTTTTCGGTGAATCGCATGCTGTCCTTCGATTCGGTGAAGTTGCGGCTCGACCGGCAGCAGGAACTCTCGTTCCTCGAATTCAACTACATGGTGTTGCAGGCCTACGATTTCGTGGAGTTGCACAAGCGTTACAAATGCGTGTTGCAGATGGGCGGCTCGGACCAGTGGGGCAACATCGTCAACGGCATCGATCTTGGCCGCCGCATGATGAATGCGCAGCTCTTCGCGCTCACCTCGCCACTGATCACGACCTCTTCGGGCGCCAAGATGGGCAAGACCGCCGCCGGCGCGGTCTGGCTCAACGCCGATTTGGTGAGCCCGTACGACTACTGGCAATACTGGCGCAATACGGAGGACGGCGACGTCGTCCGCTTCCTCAAACTGTTCACCGTCCTGCCGCTCGACGAGATCGCAAAGCTCGCTGCACTCAAGGGCCAAGACATCAACGAAGCGAAGAAGGTTCTCGCTACCGAAGCGACCGGTCTGGTGCATGGCCGCGCTGCCGCCGAGCAGGCCGCCGATACCGCGCGCCGCACGTTCGAGGAAGGCACGCTCGCCGCCACGCTGCCGACTGTGGAGATTGCACGCGCCGAACTCGACAAAGGACTGGGTGTGCTGACGGCGTTTTCGGAAAAAAGCGGCCTCGTCACTTCCAACGGCGAGGCGCGCCGTCAGATCAAAGCCGGCGGACTGAAAGTGAACGATACCGCGGTTACCGACGAGAAGCTGACCCTTACCGCAAGAGATCTGACGGCCGAAGGCGTCATCAAGCTTTCGCTCGGACGCAAGCGCCACATCCTGCTCAAGCCGGTTTGACCCTCAGCGCGACGGCGGCACGAAATTGCGGTCGCTGGCCCCGCCCGGCACGGGGAAGAATTTCCGCAACAGTCCCGGCGCCACCGCCGAGATCGGATTGACCACGACACGCGGTGAACTCGGTGGGCCGGACGCTTCGTACGTTATTCCGAACAGGCCCTCGTTGCTGCCGCCACCGAGGAAGATGCCGACGATCGGAATTTGTCCGAACATGTTGTTGAGCCCGTAAAGCGGCACGAAGGTGCCGCGCATGCGCACGTCGTCGTGCACGTAGTCGATCGTGCCGTCGATCGTTGCGCCGACCATGGGTCCGCGCACGACGCCGTCGCGGACCATCATGCGGCCGGGATATTTAGTGAAATCGGCGCGCAATTCGGAAAATTCCACCCCGCCGCGCGCGTTCACCGGCGCGCCGGATATCGCGCGGTCAAGGCCCGGCTCACCGCGTACCGCGAAATTGCGGATGCTCAGAATTCCGACCTGCGGGCTTCCATCGGCGGTCGGCGGGTCCATCGCCATCCACATCTGCCCGCCGGCCATGCGCGGATACATGTCCGTGTACCGAAAGAGCGCGCCGGCGTCTTCCGTCTCGATGTAGATGACCTGATGATTGTCGCGCGCGCGCAGGCGCAGATCGCCGATGAGCGCCGCATCACGTCCGATCTTGGCGTTCATGACGAAATTGCGGATGCGTCCGCTCCGGCGCGACAACTTCAGATCGAGGCCGCGCAGCGCCTCGCCGTTGTGGCCGATAACCGCCCCTATATTGATATCGAGATCGAAATCCAAAGGCTTGTGTCGCGACTTGTCCGGCGTGTTGGCCAGCGCCGACTTGACGAAATCCCGCCCGTCGTAGACATCGCCGCGCATCACGACATGCATGACATTGTCGGGCGTGCGATCGACTTTCAAAGAAACCTTGTCGCCTTCCGAAAGATTGAAGGTCGGAAAAGTCGCCGATAGAACATCGCCGGTATTGTCGAGCTCGACTGTGCCCTTGGCGAGCGTGCCCGGTCCTTCGATGGTCAGGTTGTCGAACCTGATCGACTTGTCGTCCTTGACCAGCGTGTAGGTCATGTGCGCGGCCTTGCCCGCGGGCTTCACCCAGCCGGGTAGAAGATTGTCGACTTTCACCGGCGTCAAATCGGCGTCGACGTCGATGCGGTCACTCTTGTCGTCGCTGCCGACGCGGCCCGTCACCACGACGGGTATGGCGCCGGTGACGGCGCCGCCGAAATTGATGTGCAGACGATTGCGCGCCGCCTCGTCGAGCGTCGCCTGCAATTTCAGATTGGCAAATGGGTCGCCCTTGGACTTGCGGAAGTCGAGATTGGCCGGCGTGCCGTTGATCTTCACGTCGCCTTTGACCTGATAACCCTGGCCATTGGCGGTCACGCGCAGTGTCGGCGCCTCGACCTTCTGCCCCATGATCATCTTGTCGGCCGCGAAATTGGTGAGGTCGGCGGTGATCGCGTAGGTCGTCGGCCCAGGTCCCTCGCCACGCTTGAGCGTCATGTTGAGCGCGACCTGCGCGGTGATCGTGCCGCGGCTGGTCGAGGGATCGAGCGGAATGCCGGCGGTGTCGCGCAGCGCGTCGCTTGCCAGGAGTTCCGCCGCGGCCGGCACCGACCCGTCGATGCGGAACCGCACGCGGGCGGGCGCGCCCTTTGGATGCGTGTCGGGCACCTCGAAGAGGCCGTTGGCGATATTGAGCTTGCGGCCGGGCGACACTTCGACGGTGCCGCGGCCCAGCGCGACGTTGGCGGTGCCGCCGGTCACGCGCACGGTGAGATCGGCATCGCGAATGGCGGGCAGATCCTTGACCGGGCGGATGGTGGTGCCGCTTGTTTCGATGTCGACCGACAAGCCCTCGTTCGGCAAAGGCGGTCCGTCTTTCTGAAATTCCGGCAGTGAGGCGTTGCCCGCGATCACCACGCGCTCGACAGTACCGCCGGAAAGATGGCCCTCCACCCAACTGCGGACGTTGGTGGCGGTGAACACAGGCCAGAGCCGTTTCATCAGCGACACGGGCATGCGATTGCCGGCGATACCGAAGGCAAGATGCGGCACGGCGCCGGAATAGTCGTAGCTCCCCGAAATCGCCACGCCGATATTGTGCGAGGGGCGCACATCGACGCGGCTGAAATCCGCCTGGTCGATATCGATGCGCCGCCGCACAGTGTCGATGCGCGCACGACCGACGGCACGGTTGAACGCGAAGGTGCTCTCTTCGCCGCTGCCGGTGCCAGCCACGATCACCGGATCGATGACGGGATCGCCGCGCGTGACGGTCAACGACCACACGCCGTTTTGATCGGCCGGCGCCTCGAGCGTTGCGAGCAACGTGTATTGATTGCCGGACGACTGAATCTGGAACGGCGCGATCAGCGCATGATGCAGGGTGTCCCAGGTGAACCGGACGTCGGCGCGATCGATGTTGACGGCGATCGCCGGGTTTTTCGAATCTCTGATGTAACCGGTTTCGGCGAGAATCTGGCCTTGCGCGGTCTGCGGCGTGCCGTCCGCGGCGATCTCGGCGCGGAAGCTTGCCGACAACGGCAAATCGGTCTCGATGTCGCCTTCGCCCATGCGCAGCGCGAGCAGCAAATCGCGCAGCGACACTTTGCGCGCCTCGATGCCGATCGCGCGGATGCCGCCGCTAAGCGGCCGCATCGCCGCACTCAACACCCACGGCTGCTCGGGATTTTCGGATGCAACTCGGAAGAGGATGCCGCCCTGTTCGGGGCGCATCAGGGTGACGTTGATGTTGCTGAACGTCCAGCGCTTGCCGTTGCGCCGATCATCGACGATCAGGTTGCCGTTCTTGAGACCCAGTTCGTGCAGATCGTGACCATCGAGGCCAGTCTGGCCGATTGCATCGAGCCAGGCCATGACCGCGGCAAAATCTTCGACGCCGCTGCGCAGCGGATTGCTCTTGTCCCCCGCGCCGGGACGCGCGGACGCCTGCGCGCTCGGCGATGCGGTCGCGATCGGGCGCTTGTCGGTGCCGGTGAAGACGGTGATCTTGCCGTCCGGCTCGATCCGCACCGCCATTTCCGCGCCCACGAGATTGAGGCTTTCGGCGCGCACATGACCGCTAAGCAAGCCGCTGCCTGAAATTCCGACTTCCGCCTTAGGCGCGCTCGCCACTACGCTGCCATCGGCATCGCGCACGACGATGTCGCGAATGCGCAGCGACGTGCGGCCGTTCTCGTCGCGCTCGATCTGCGTGCCGCCGACGACGACCTTGTGACCGCTGCCGAAGTTTTCTTCGATCGCGGATGCGAGCCAAGGCGTTGCAATGTCGAGCTCGATCGGACCGTTGCCGAGACGCCACCACAATCCGACAGCCAAAATCGCGCATACGACGACGAGACCGCCGATGCCGTATGCGAAGCGGCGAACCAGAGGCCGGCGAACGAACCGCGCGACGCCGATACGAAAGCGCGTCCACGGACGGCGATGATAATGACGATGATGCCCGGCGCGGTGGTGCGGATGGACCTTCACATCCGCCTTATGACGCCCCGTTTGCGTGTGGCTCGTTTCCGTCCCTGTCATGCGCTATGGGGCGCCCCTCGTCTGCCGCATTGCGAGACTACCGCCAACGACGGCCGATTCGGTCCGCCGCGACCCGCTGGTACAATGTCCGCGGGCTAATTGCGCCCACCCAACGCCACATGGCAAGTGCAGTATTGTCTGGGCGAAAGCGACGAAAGGAAGGCACATGGCCGGTGAACTTGCCGCGGGGGCGAAGGCGCCCGCATTTTCGCTGCCGCGGGACGGCGGCTCCGCAATCGCGCTGAAGGATTTCAAGGGCCGCAACCTCGTCCTCTATTTCTATCCGCGCGCCGACACGCCGGGCTGCACCCGCGAGGCGATGGATTTTTCCCGGCTGCGCGCTGCCTTTGCGAAAGCCGGCACCGACGTCCTCGGCGTCTCCGCCGATCCGGTCGCGGCGCAAGATCGCTTCAAGTCCAAGCACAAGCTCACGATCCCGCTGGCGTCCGACGAGACGCATCGCATGCTGGAAGCCTATGGCGCCTGGGGTGAGAAATCGATGTACGGGCGGAAGTTCATGGGCGTCATCCGCAAGACCTTCCTGATCGACAGCAAAGGCCGCATCGTCCGGGTATGGCCGAAGGTCACGGTGCCCGGTCACGCAGAAGAAGTATTGGCGGCGGCAAAAGCGCTGTGAAACCGCATGCTTTCGCCGAGGCAGCGCAGCGAATTACCGGATTCTTAACCATAAACGGCTGATATCGAGACGCTGGTCCGCGGGCTCTCGTTCGGCGGGGCCGGCGGGAGCGTCGATGTCGCATCCGTCCAATCCCCACTACGCCCCCGCGTCGCGCGGTCAATCCGCCGCGGCTGTTTCGCGGCACGTCCAGAACGCCTACGGCGGCTACACACTCGCGCATGCCGGCCGTCAGGTGCGCGTCGGTCCGGTCGCATTCTGGATCGTCGTCGGAACGCTGGTCGTCATGGGCGTGTGGTCGATCGCAACGGGCACTTACTTCGCCTTCCGCGACGACGTACTTACGCGCCTGATCGGCCGGCAAGCCGAAATGCAATTCGCCTACGAGGACCGGATCGCGGAATTGCGCGCGACCATCGACCGCATCACCAGCCGGCAATTGCTCGACCAGGAACAAGTCGAGCGCAAGCTGGAATCGTTGTTGCGGCGGCAAAGCGTACTTGAATCCCGTACATCCGCGATTTCAGGCGATCTTTTGACGACGGGCTCGACGCACCCGCCGCGCCCGTCGCAGCAGCCCACGGTGAAGCCCTCCCCGATCAACGATACCGTGATCCTGGTTGCGCCGCCCGATCGCGAGGCGCGCCTGGAATCGCGGCAGCCGAAGCCGACAGTCACGCGCGTCGCCGCCAAGGCGTCGTCCGGCAGCATCGACGGCATGCTCAACCGGGTCTCGGTCGCGCTCGACAAGGTCGAGCAGCACCAGAAACAAGCGCTCAACAATCTCGAAGAGCAATACGACACCAAAGCACGCCGCATTCGCACGGTGCTGAACGATCTCGGTGTCAACATCGACAGGATGCATGCGCCCGCGGCCGCCGTCGGCGGTCCGTTTATCCCGCTGAAGGCGCCGCACAAGAATGCCGGCGCGTTCGATCACCAGCTCTACCGCGTCAATCTCGCCCGTGCCGAGGCCGATCGCTTTTCCCGCGCGCTCATCAGCGTGCCGGTCCGCAAGCCGGTGTACGGCGAAATCGACATGACGTCGCCCTTCGGCGTTCGCACCGACCCGTTTCTCGGCCGCCCGGCCATGCATAGCGGCATCGATTTTCGCGGCGCCGTGGGAGAGCCGGCGCACGTCACCGCGGCCGGTACCGTAACCGCCGCCGGTTGGGACGGCGGCTACGGCAAAATGGTCGAGGTCGATCACGGCAACGGCTTTTCGACGCGCTACGGACATCTGTCCGAAATCGACGTGAAGGTCGGGCAGAAAGTCCGTGCCGGCGAAGTCGTCGGCAAGATCGGCTCGACCGGGCGGTCCACCGGACCGCATCTTCATTACGAAACGCGCATCAACGATCAGGCGCTCGATCCACAAAAGTTCCTGCGCGCGGGCGTGCGCCTCGGCGGCCTGTAAGACGCTTCTACGGTTGCCATCCCGATCCCGGATAGATTAATCCGCAAGCAGCGAATTCGGTTGAGGGAAAGCCGCGCATGCGGACAGGGCCTCGGCATCGGTGGCTCGGCGCGGCTGGTTTCCGCGTCGCGCTGAAGCTTTTCGAGTGGCACTTTGCGCGCAGGGAAATCTACCGCTCAAGCAGCCCGTACGCGGTCGAGCGGTTCCGCGTCATCGCGGACAAACTCGCGCGCGGGGAAACGGTTTATCTCGCCGGCATTTCCGCCGCCGGCACGCACAATTCCGGGGTCGCGCTCGTCGAAGTGACACGCGAACAAGGGCCGCGCATCATTTGCAATAATGAAGAAGAGCGATTTTTCGGCGAAAAGCATACTAACCGCTTTCCCGATCGGTCGATCGACGCCTTGCTCGCGATCATGCAGGACATGGGGCTCGGTGCCGAACACATCGATGCATGGCTGGCGTCCTGGGACAGGCCGGCGCTCTTTGCGACACTCGTCCGCACTGTGCTCGAGGAAGCGCCGAAAAGCTTCAGCATGGTGCGCAGGACAGCCACGCCGCTATTCAACTTGCGTGACCTCGACCGCGGCACGCGCGCGGGTCGACACCTCGGCCGTCACCTCGGATTAAAGCAGCCGGTGCCGGTGATCGGTACGCCACACCACGACAACCACGCCTGGTTTTCATTCGCAACTTCCCCCTTTGCGAACAGCGATAAGCCGACAATGGTCGCCGTGCTCGACGGCCTCGGCGATATGGGCGCCATTTCGCTTTATTCGTGCGACCGCGGGGGAATGCGGCTGTTGTCCCGTAACGAGAGCGTGTTCGATTCACTCGGCATTTTCTATGCGGTGATCTCCTCAACGCAGGGCGGTTGGACCTGGCTGTCGAGCGAAGGCCGCTACATGGGCGCTACCGCTTATGGCGATAATGACCGCAAAACGAATCCCTACTACGCCGCGCTTAAATCAATTTTCGACCTGCGGCCGAACGGCGAAGTCCTGCTCAATCGCGACCTCGCCAACTGGCAGCGCGATATCCTTCACACGCCGTACAGCAAGGAATTGATCCGGATTCTCGGCGAGCCGATCGCGATCGCGGACATGTGGAACCCGGACGCCGTTTTGCGTATCGAGGACATCCGCCACAAGCAAAATACGAAGGAGCGCCTCGACAAAGCCGCGGCCGCGCAAATGGTGTTCGAGGATGCGCTCATGCACGTCATCGATCATCTTATCCGGACGACGGGAAGCGACTACCTGGTACTCACCGGCGGTGTCGGCCTCAACGCCCTCGCCAACATGAGGCTCCTGGAGCGTTTCGACGAGGCCTATTATCTGCGCAAGCTCGGCAAGCGCGCGCGGCTGCATCTTTGGGTTCCGCCAGTGCCGAACGACGCCGGCGTCACAATCGGCGCGGCCTATATGGGCGCCTACCTCGCCGGCGCCCGGATCGGCCAAAAACTCAATCATGCATTTTATTGCGGGTCGCCGGCGAACGAGAACGACATCCGTGGCGCGCTCGACCAACGAAACGACGTCGAATGGATTGCGCTCGGCAAGCCCGCGGTCGAGGCGGCGGCGGACTTCATGGCTTTTATGACCGCGCAAGATGCCGTGTTCGCGCTTTTTCAGGGCGCGGCGGAGACCGGCCCGCGTGCGCTCGGGCATCGCTCGATCCTCGCCAATCCGTGCAATCCGCAGACGCGCGAAATACTCAATGCGCGGGTGAAATACCGCGAGGCGATCCGGCCGCTGGCGCCAATGATGACGCTCGACGCGGCAAAACAGTTCTTCGAACTATCCGAGGGCGCGAGCGATGACGACTACAACGCCTACAATTACATGGTGCTGACGGCGCATGCGAAGCCGGAGGCGCGCTCGCGCATTCCGTCGGTCGTGCACGCCGACGGCACCGGCCGCCTGCAGATCGTGCGCGAGGTGAGCGATCCCCTCACCTATGCCTACCTCAAAGCACTTGGGCGGCGCATCGGCGTCGAGGTTGCGGTGAATACCTCGTTCAATGTGGCGGGGCCGATCGCACAGTCACCGGAGCAGGCGCTCGAAACGCTTGCCCGCTCGAAAGGGCTTGATGCCGTCTTGATGTTCGCCGGGAACGGCGCGCTTTTCGCCGCGTGGCACGCCAACGCGCCGGAAGGCGGACGTTTCAGGCGATGGCTTAGCGAATGGGAAGCGGAAACCGGCAAGCGCCTTGCCGGTTGAACGGCGCTAGTCGACATCCTCGACCGCTTCCGGGCCGCCGCCGAATGCCTTCTGCGCCAAGGCGGCCTGCATGAAGTCGTCGAGATCGCCGTCGAGCACGGCGCCCGTGTTCGAGGTCGAAACGCCCGTGCGCAGATCCTTCACCATCTGATACGGCTGCAAGACGTAAGATCGTATCTGGTGCCCCCAGCCGATATCGGTCTTGGCGGCCTGGTCGGCGGCGGCCTTTTCCTCTCGCTTCTTCAGTTCGAGCTCATAGAGTCGCGCGCGCAGCATGTCCCAGGCTTGCGCGCGGTTGCGATGCTGCGAACGATCGTTCTGGCATTTCACGACGATGTTGGTCGGAATGTGCGTGAGCCGGATCGCCGACTCGGTGCGGTTGACGTGCTGACCGCCCGCGCCGCCCGCGCGCATGGTGTCGACACGCACGTCGCTTTCCTTGATGTCGACCTTGATGCTGTCGTCCAGCACCGGAAAGACGTTGACGCTGGCGAAGGACGTGTGCCGCCTTGCATTGGCGTCGAACGGCGAGATGCGCACGAGCCTGTGCACGCCGTTCTCGCTCTTGAGCCAGCCGTAGGCGTTGCGCCCCTTGATCTGTACGGTCGCCGACTTGATCCCGGCGCCGTCACCTTCGGTCTCTTCCAGCCATTCAACCTTGTAGCCGTGCTGCTCCGCCCAGCGCACATACATGCGCATAAGCATGCCCGCCCAATCCTGGCTTTCGGTGCCGCCCGCGCCCGCGTGTACTTCGAGGAAGCAATCGTTCGCGTCCGCCTCGCCCGACAACAGCGCTTCGAGTTCGCGCCGGGCTACCTCGACCTTGAGGCGCTTGAGCGCGGTTTCAGCTTCCGTAACGGTCTTGTCGTCCTTCTCGGACTCGCCGAGCTCTATCATGGTGAGCTGGTCGTCGAGCTCACGCTCGATGCGGCTGATGGCGTTGAGCTGGTCGTCGAGCGCGTCGCGCTCGCGCATGACGCGCTGCGCGCGGCTCTGATCGCTCCAGAGATTGGGGTCTTCGGCGTTCTTGTTCAGTTCGGCGAGACGCCGCTGCGCGCTGTCGAAGTCAAAGGTGCCTCCTCAGCAGCCCAATGGACCGCTTGATGTCCTCGACCAGAATCTGTGTTTCCGCGCGCATGTCGTTATCCATTGGCGGCTTGTCAGCCGCGATTCCAATTCAGACGGGGGATGTAGCGTTGCGGCGGCCGGCGTGCAACCGCCCGGTCAGTACAGGCCGCCGGTGCCCGAGCGCACCGCGCGATCGGCATCGGGCGAGACGCCTGTGCTCCACGACGCCGGGACACGCCCGTCGCTATCGCTCGAGCCGATGACCGACATGCTGTCGGGCGGCGCCGTGCCGGGCTTGAAGGCTTCGAGTATCACCTTCTGGCTGTTGGGGCCGGCGCGCAGGCCGGTCTTGAGATCGACGCGGATGAGCTTGATGCCCGGCGGCACGCGGAAAGGCACCGCCGGCTTGTCGGCGAGCGCGACCTTCATGAAATCCTTCACGATCGGCGCCGCCACATGGCCGCCGGTCATGCCGCGGCCGAGCGGCTTGGGCTTGTCGTAGCCGACATATACGCCGACCACGATGTCGGGCGTAAAGCCGATGAACCAGGCGTCTTTCTCCTCGTTGGTCGTGCCGGTCTTGCCGGCGACCGGCTTGCCGACTTCTTTCTGGAAGCCGACGCCGCCCGCGGTGCCGCGCAGGACCACGCCCTCCATCATCGACGTGATCTGGTAGGCCGTCATCGGGTCGAGCACCTGTTGGCGTCGATCGATCAGCGTCGGCTCCGGCTGGTTCGCCCATTTCTTGGCATCGCAATCGCGGCACTCGCGTTCATCGTGCTTGTAAACGGTGTGGCCGTAGCGGTCCTGGATGCGGTCGATCAGCGTCGGTTTCACGCGCCGGCCGCCGTCGTCGATCATTGCGTATGCAGTGACCATGCGCAGCAAAGTGGTTTCACCCGCGCCGAGCGCGAACGAGAGATAGGGCGGAAGGTCGTCGTAGATGCCGAAGCGCTTCGCATATTCCGCGATCAGCGGCATGCCGACGTCCTGCGCCAGCCGCACGGTCATAACGTTGCGCGAATGTTCGATGCCGAAACGAAGCGTCGACGGCCCGTAGAAATTGCCTTCGTAGTTTTCCGGCCGCCAGGTGCCAAGTCCCGGGCCTTGATCGATCTCAAGCGGCGCGTCGAGCACGACCGTGGACGGCGTGTATCCGTTGTCGAGCGCGGCGGCGTATACGAACGGCTTGAACGAGGAGCCCGGCTGACGCAGCGCCTGCGTCGCCCGGTTGAACTGGCTCTGGTCGTAGGAGAAGCCCCCGACCATCGCCAGCACGCGGCCGGTCCACGGGTCCATCGCGATTATCGCGCCGGAAACTTCCGGCACCTGCTGCAAGCGATATTGTCCCTGCAACTTCGCCGGCGAGACATAGATCACGTCACCCTGCGAAAGCACCTGCGTCACCTTGGTGACCGCCTTGCCGCGCGCAGGCCCCTCGGCCGCCTTCGCCCACTTCACGCCATCGAGGGGAATGATTCCGACTTCGCGTTCCTTGCTGACGAAACCGCCGGGCTCGCGCGGAGGCTGGAATCCGATGCGTGCCGACTGATCGTTGACTTCAAGCACGACCGCCATGCGCCAGGGCGCAATGTCGGATAGCGACTTCACGTCGGCGAGCTTGACGCCCCAGTCGCCGGCGAGATCGATATGCGAGACCGGCCCGCGCCAGCCGTGGTTCTCGTCGTAATGCACGAGCCCGTTGACGAGTACCGTGCGGGCAAGCCCCTGCAATTTGGTGTCGAGCGTGGTGCGTACCGACAGACCGCCTTCGTAAAGCTTCTTCTCGCCGTAACGGTCATAGATTTCGCGGCGCACCTCCTCGGCGAAATATTCGGCGTTGAAGATGCGCGCGCCGGTCGGCCGCTGCGTCACAGTCAGCGGCTGCTTTTTCGCCTTCTCGCCGTCGGCTTGTTTGACGAAGCCGGCCTCGACCATGCGGTCGATCACCCAGTTGCGCCGCTCGATGGCGCGGTCGCGCTGGCGGAACGGATTATAGTTGTTCGGCGCTTTCGGAAGCGCCGCGAGATAGGCCGCGTCGGCGATCGTCAACTCGTGCACGGATTTGTCGAAATAGACGAGCGAGGCCGCCGCGATGCCGTAGGCGCCGAGGCCGAGATAGATTTCGTTGAGATAGAGCTCGAGGATCTTGTCCTTGCTGTAGGTGCGCTCGATCTTGAGCGCGAGCAGCGCTTCCTTGATCTTGCGCGAGAACGAAACCTCGTTCGACAACAAGAAGTTCTTGGCAACTTGTTGTGTGATGGTTGAAGCGCCCTGGGGGTGGCGGTTGGAGCCGAAGTTCTGCGCGTAGTTGAACGCGGCACGCGCAATGCCGATGAAATCGAGGCCGCCATGCTCGTAGAAGTTCTTATCCTCGGCCGCGAGGAAGGCGTTGATCACCAACTTCGGCACCGCCTGGATCGGAATGTACAGCCGACGTTCGCGCGCGTATTCGGCGATCAGCGAACCGTCACCCGCGTGCACGCGGGTCATCACCGGCGGCTCGTAATCCTGCAGCTGGGAGTAATCCGGCAGGTCCTTGGAGAAGTGCCAAAGCAATCCGGCAGCCGCGGCAACGCCGACGACGAACATGATCGTGCCCGCCGCGAACAGAAAGCCGAAGAAGCGCAGAATGAGCTTCATGGATTTGGCCCCGCCGGAAGTCCGGCCCGCGCCGCAGCGTCCGGCGCGCGAAGCGGGAAAAGTGACAGGAATTGCAAGGTTCGACCACCCGTCTTGGCGCGCCCGCAGGGCTCATGGGATCGCGCGGTTTTATGTTGAAACTGAGGCCGCCAACGCACGGTTAATCCGGGCCCGGCGTGGCGCCCGCCCCCGCCAAACGCGGCGCAAAGAAGGTGTTTACGGCGCTAACCAGCGAATCCGCTGTCCGCGAGCGCCAGTTGGCCGACAACAGGTTAACAAGGTCGTCCTTGGTCGACATGTAGCCGAGCTCGACCAGGACCGATGGCACATCCGGCGCCTTGAGCACGATGAAGCCCGCCGATTTGAGCGGGTGCTGGTGCAGCCGCGTGGTGCCTTTGAACTCGCCGACCAGCGTGCGGGCGAATTGCGAGGAAAACATCTTGGTTTCGCGCTGGGCGAGATCGATCAGGATGTTGGCGACATCGTCGGGCTGCGACGTGAGATCGACGCCGGCTATCACGTCGGATTTGTTTTCCGCGTCCGCAAGCCGCTCCGCCTGCGCGTCGGAGGCGCGGTCGGACAGCGTATAGACCGTGGCGCCCTCGGCCTGCCCTTCGCTCTTCGGGATGGAATCGGCGTGCACCGAAATGAACAGCGAGGCCTTGTGCGCGCGAGCAAAGCGGACGCGGTCCCACAGCGGAATGAAAGTGTCGTCGCTGCGCGTCATGATCACGCGGTATTTGCCGGTCTTTTCCAGCTTGTCGCGCAGCAAGAGGCCGAACGCGAGCACAACGTCCTTTTCGTCTTTTCCGTTGCCCGACTTGGTTCCCGTATCGATGCCGCCGTGCCCAGGATCGATGACGATCAGCGGACGCGGATCGGCCGGCACCTCGCGCGTCGAACTCACATTCGGGGCGCTGTTGTTGTGCGCAACGTGGGTGCCCAAGGCCATGTCGTGAAGGAAGCTCTGGCGGTCGGTGGTGACGAGGTCGAGCACGAGGCGAGCCGGCTGTCCCTCGCCCGGCGCAAGCGCGAATGCCTTGTCGACGCGCACGGGTCCCGCGGCGTCGATCACGATGCGCGAGCCTCCCTGCATGATAAGGCCGAAGCGGAACGCCTTGATGAGCCCGCGCCCACGCTCGCCGGTCTTTGGAGGCAGCCTGAAGACGACCTGAGGAAGGTCGATAACGACCCGATATGGATCGGCAAGCGTAAAGGTCGCGAGATCGACCTTCCGGTCGAAATCCATCACGAAGCGCGTCTGCTTCTCGTCGCCACCGAGCCGTACGTCGCTTGCAACCGGAAACTGCCCGGACTTGCTCGACGCCGTGGCGAGAGAATCATCCGCGGCCGGTGCGGCCCCCGTGAGGCCGCAAACGAGCGCACCGGCCAGTCCGCCGGCGACGGCAATAAGCTTGAGGCTTCCGGGGACAGTCACGAATCCAACCCTTTCCGCCGAGTTTTACTCTATTAAGCGGCGCGCCGGTTAACGGAACTTGAGTGTTGCGGACGCATCCCACAGCGGTGTTGCGCCGCTGCACCGCCGTCCCTTGCCATCGCGGGGCTAGGACCGTATGTAAGTGATTGCTGACGGTTATTCGTTCCGGTTGTACCGCGTTCGGGCATCCGGCGCGCCGTTCCAGGGTCGCCCCCTCGAGGAGGTTGGCGGACGGACGGTTGCCAAGCCGAGACCCCTTGTGAAGGACACCCGGATCAGCGCGCGGCCCTCGCCGTTCGCTTTGACAACCGCCCGCGACGAGAAACGCGGCCGCATCGATGGCTAGGCCGCAGCACCATGGGTCGCAGTCGATGCTGCAAGATGCCCAGCACAAGCAGACCGAGCCGCGCCTCCGCCGCGAAGCCCTTCCGGGCGCGCGCCAGGACGCGGGCCGCGCTGGATTCTTGCGCGACTGCACGGCCTTTTCCTTCAACCACAATCAGGCGGAGTTCCCTTTCCTCCGGTCTGCGCTGTCAGCGCGCCGGACTGCGAGCGGGCCCGCCCCAGTGAGATTCAAATATGCCCAACAAGATGTTGATCGACGCCAGCCACCCGGAGGAAACCCGGGTCGTGGTTTTGCGTGGCAACCGCGTCGAGGAATTCGACTTCGAGTCAGCCAACCGCAAGCAGCTTCGCGGTAATATCTACCTCGCCAAAGTCACACGCGTTGAGCCGTCGCTGCAGGCGGCATTCGTCGATTACGGCGGCAATCGCCACGGCTTTCTGGCGTTTTCCGAAATCCATCCCGACTACTACCAAATCCCTGTTGCCGACCGGCAGGCGCTGATCGCCGAAGACGAGCGCAATCAGCGCGACGACGAGGATGGCGGGCGGCGTAATCGGCACCGCCACCGCAACGCACACCGAAACCGTAACGTTGTACGCAGCGAACCGCTCGCAGCGGACGCCAGCGAAATGCCGGAAGGCCAAAGCGAACAATCGGCGCTCCAACCCGCTGAAGGTGAAAGCCCCGATGGCGCGCCGTCCGCGGAATCGACTGCGGAAGTTGCCGCGGAGGCCGCCGCACTGGCAGAGCCGGCTGCGTTCGAACCGCAAGACAGCGAAGCCGCTGACGATCAGTCCGGCGGAGCGGAAGCGGCCGAAACCGCTACCCCCGACGCCGGCGAGGCAAGTGAAAGCACCACGGCCGATCAGACTCAGACCGCCGAAGGCGCTACGCACAACGCCTCTTCCGACCCACAAAACGGCAATGGAAACAATCACAACGGCGGCGACGATCATTCGGAAGATGAGGCGGTCGAATCCGTCGGCGGCGCCGATGCGCTCGAGGAAGTCCAGGAGCGCATGCCGCGCTTCCGCCGTCAGTACAAGATCCAGGAAGTCATCAAGCGCCGGCAGGTGATGCTGGTGCAGGTCGTCAAGGAAGAGCGTGGCACGAAGGGCGCCGCGCTCACCACCTACCTGTCCCTCGCCGGCCGCTACTCGGTGCTGATGCCGAACACCGCGCGTGGCGGCGGTATCTCCCGCAAGATCACGAGCGCCGAGGATCGCAGCCGTCTCAAGGAGATCGCGCAGGATCTTGAAGTGCCGGAGGGCATGGGCGTCATCCTGCGCACCGCGGGCGCAAGCCGCACCAAAGTCGAGGTGAAACGCGACTTCGAATATCTGCTCCGCCTTTGGGAACAGGTGCGCGACCTCACGCTCAAGTCGACCGCACCGAAGCTTGTCTACGAAGAAGGGTCCCTCACCAAGCGGTCGATCCGCGATCTCTACAACAAGGATATTGAAGAGATCGTCGTTGCCGGTGACGAGGGCTACAAGGATGCCAAAGAGTTCATGCGCATGCTCATGCCGAGCCATGCGAAGTACGTGAAACTCTACAAGGACACCCAGCCGATTTTCACGCGCTATGGCATCGAGAGCCAGCTCGACGCCATGTTCACGCCGGTCGTGCAACTACGCTCGGGCGGTTACATCGTCATCAACCAGGCGGAAGCACTGGTCGCGATCGACGTGAACTCCGGCCGCGCCACGCGCGAGCATCACATTGAGGACACCGCGCTCAAGACCAATATCGAGGCGGCGGAAGAGATCGCACGCCAATTGCGCTTGCGCGACCTCGCCGGCCTCATCGTCATCGACTTCATCGATATGGACGAGGGCCGCAACAACCGCACGGTCGAGCGGCGGCTCAAGGAATCGCTCAGGCACGATCGCGCGCGCATCCAGGTCGGCCGCATCTCGCATTTCGGCCTCCTGGAAATGTCGCGCCAGCGCATCCGCACCTCCGTGCTCGAGAGCTCGACCGAGAAGTGCCCGGTCTGCGGCGGCAGCGGCCATGTGCGCTCGGTCTCGTCGGTCGCGCTGCAATTGCTGCGCGCGATCGAGGAAATGCTGATCAAGGGCGCGACGCACAATCTGATCGTACGCACGCGTTCGGAAGTCGCGCTCTACGTGCTTAACCACAAGCGGGCGCACCTGCGCAGCCTGGAAGAGCGCTTCCGCATCACAATCACGATCTCCGCCGACGCGACCGTGCCGGCGCAGCAGTCCTTCATCGTCGACCGCGGCGAACAGGTGCACACCGTCGAGGCCGCGCGCGCGATCGCCGCAAGCGCCGCTCCGCCGGTTACGACCGTCGAAGAGGAAGAAGAAGAGCATTACGACGAGGAGATCGAGGAAGAAGAAAGCGCCGAAGCGGCCGCAGGTGAGATGCGGCCGCACGATGGCGCACAGGAATTTGCGCACGAGCACGTTCCCGGCGATCAGCCGCAGGGCGAGCGCGAAGGCGGCGGACGCCGCCGGCGGCGCAGGCGCCGCGGCCGCGGCCGTGGACGCGGCGGCGAAGGTCGCGAGGGCGAACAATTCGTTGCGCACGAGCAAGGCGCCCAAAGCCACGCGCCGGAAAGCATTGCGCAAGCCGGCGAGCAACCCGGCGAAGAGACGGGTGCGCACGATGAGCTCGCGGCTCGCGAGCAGCCCTATCAGCCGGGCGGCCAGCCGACGGGCGGCGAAGGCCGCGAGGGCGAAGGCGGCCGGCGACGGCGGCGTCGCGGACGCCGCGGCGGACGCCGCAACCGGCATGGACGCAATGGCGACGGCAATTTCCCGCCGAGCACCGGCATGAGCGGCGACGATCAGGGCCGGCCATACCAAGCCGAGAATTTCGATGACGCGCCGCAGCCGGAACCTGCGCGCGAATACGAACCGCCGCCGCGTGAGAGCGCGCCTTACTCGCCTCCTTCGCCGCAGCAGCAACCGGAAGCGCCGCCCGCTGCCCCCGAAACGGGGAGCGAGGCGCCGCGCCGCCGTTCCACGATCCGCGAGCCTGCGCCCGGCGCCGGAAGCGACACCACCGCGCCGATGCCGTCGCCGACGTTTCCACCGCCGCCCACGCCGACTCCGGTTGTTTCGAGCACCGGCGAGGGCGAAAGCGCTCAACCCAAGCGCGGCTGGTGGGGCAAGCGTCTCCTCGGTGACAAGGGCTAGCGCATGCCCTCGCCGCGGCGTGCCACAAAATGAAATCCGCCTGGGTCGAGCGCGACGCTAAGGCAGCGGTCGATCATTACGGCGAGGCCGCCATAGCGCCCGATCTCGCGCTGCGCGTCTACACCACGCGCTTGCTCGGCCGCGATCCCAAGCTCGTGTTGCATGGCGGCGGCAACACTTCGCTCAAGACAAGGGTGAAGGACCTTCTCGGCGAGGAGGTCGATGCGCTCTGCGTCAAGGGCTCGGGCTGGGATATGGGCATTATCGAGCCTGCCGGCATGCCGGCGGTGCGGCTTGCACCTCTTCGCAGGCTGCGCGCGCTCGAGGCGCTCTCCGACGAGGAGATGGCGCGTGCGCAACGCGCGCTGCTGATCGATCCGATGGCGCCGCCGCCGTCGGTGGAAATGCTGCTGCACGCGTTCATGCCGGCGAAGTTCGTCGATCACACACACGCGACGGCGGTGCTGAGCCTCATCGATCAGCCGAACAGCGCCGACCTGTGCGCCGAAGTTTACGGCGGCCGTCTCGGCTTCGTGCCCTATCGGATGCCGGGCTTCGGTCTCGCGAAAAAAGCGGCGGAGGTGTTCGACAAGAATCCGGAGGTCGAGGGACTGATCCTCGACAAGCACGGCCTGTTCACGTTCGGCGACGACGCGCGTCAGTCCTACGAGCGCATGATCGAGATGGTCACGCTCGCCGAGGAGCGCTTGCAGAAAAACCGCAAATCGGTGTTCGCTTCCGCCGAATTTCCGCAGAACGTCGCGCCGCTGGCGCAAGTCGCGCCGATCGTGCGGGGCGCGTGCAGCCTCGCCGACGGCAAGATCGAAGGCGCATGGCTGAGGCAAATCGCGGATTTCCGCGTGAGCGACGCGATCATGGCTTTCGTCAACGGCAAGGACGTCACGCGCTACGCGCGGCAGGGTGTGATCACGCCCGACCACACCATCCGTACCAAGAACTGGCCGCTGATCTTGCCGCCGCCGGAAACCGGCAAGCTCGAAGAATTCAGGAAGGCGTCGCGCAAGCTCGCGGAGTCGTTCATCGACAGCTACCGCGCCTATTTCACCTACAACAACGCGCGCGTGAAGAACGTGAAGACGATGCTCGATCCCCTGCCCCGCGTCGTGCTGGTGCCGGGCCTCGGCCTGTTCGGGCTCGGCGCGACCAAGAAGGACGCGGCGATTGCCGCCGATATCGCGGAGGCATGGGTCGAGTGCATCACCGGCGCTGAAGCGATCGGCACGTTCAAGTCGATTTCGGAAGCCGACATGTTCGATTGCGAATACTGGCCGCTCGAGCTGTTCAAGCTCGGCGGGCCGAAGAACCTGCCGCTCGCGGGCCAGGTCGCCGTCATCACCGGCGGCGGCGGCGCGATCGGCGCAGCGACCGCGCGGGCTTTCGCCGCGGCGGGCGCGGAAATAGCGCTGCTCGACCTCGACGCCGGCGCGGCGATGGAAAAGGCCAAAGCCGTGAACGACAGCGCGATCGCGGTGCGCTGCGATGTGACCGACACGGCTTCGGTGAGGGCCGCCTTCGATCAGGTCGCATCAACCTTCGGCGGCATCGACATCGCGGTGTCGAATGCGGGCGCCGCCTGGCAGGGCAAGATCGGCGAGGTCGACGAGGCGATCCTGCGCAAGAGCTTCGAATTGAATTTCTTCGCGCACCAGAAAGTCGCGCAAGCCGCGGTGAAGATCATGCTGGCGCAGGGCACCGGCGGCTGCCTCTTGTTCAACGTGTCCAAGCAGGCGGTGAACCCGGGTGCGAATTTCGGGCCCTATGGCTTGCCGAAGGCCGCCACCTTGCTGCTGGTGCGGCAATATGCGCTCGACTACGGCGCCGACGGCATCCGCGCCAACGGCGTGAACGCCGACCGCATCCGTTCCGGGCTGTTGACCGACGATTTCATCAAGGAACGCTCGAAAGCGCGCGGCGTCTCGGAGAAAGATTACATGAGCGGCAACCTGCTCGGCCGCGAAGTGACCGCCGACGATGTGGCGCAGGCGTTCCTGGCGCAGGCGCTGGCGCTCAAGACGACCGCCGATGTCACCACCGTCGACGGTGGAAATATCGCGGCGGCGTTGCGCTGAGGTCATGAATTGCGCACAAGGATGCGTAAGCTGATTCCGGACAAGGAGCCCGACCATGCTGCGAACATTTGCTCTCATCGGCGCCGCGATGCTGATCGCCGCCGCGCCCGCTTCCGCGGCGACCAAAAACCCGAAGCAGGAAACCTGCGAATTCGGCGCCAAGCAGCAGAAGCTCACCGGCGCCAAACGTTCGGCCTACATGAAGCGCTGCATGGCGAACGAGGATTCCCCGCGCGGCACCGTGAAGGGCAAGTGAACGAGCACGTGAGCGCGCGCATAATAAAGTAACGCGAGGATGTAATGCCGGAAGCCGACAAGGAAGGCGTGCGCTATCAGGCCGACAAGCCGCAGGCCGCGCCCGGATTTTTCCTGAAAGGATCGCACCAGCTCGACTGGGGGATGAAGAACCGGCTCGCCCGCACCTTCAACCCGCAGAGCGGGCGCACGGTGATGCTGGCGATCGACCACGGCTATATCCAGGGCCCGACCACCGGGCTCGAGCGCGTCGATCTTTCCATCGTGCCGCTCTTGCCGCAGTGCGATGCGCTGTTCTGCACGCGCGGCATTCTGCGCAGCGTCATTCCGGCGGATTGCACGAAGCCCATGGTCCTGCGCGCATCGGGCGGGCCGAGCATCCTGCGCGAACTGTCTAACGAGCAGATCGCCATGGACATGGAGGATGCTGCGCGGCTCAATGCGGCCGGCGTCGGCGTGCAGGTGTTCATCGGCTCGGAATACGAGACGCAATCGATCCACAACATGACGCGGCTGGTCGATGCGGGCCTGCGCTGCGGCATTCCGGTGATGGGCATCACCGCCGTCGGCAAGGACATGAAGCGCGACGCGCAATATTTCCGCCTCGCCTGCCGCATCATCGCCGAGCTCGGCGCGCAATACGTGAAGACGTACTTTGTCGAGGACGGATTCGAGACCGTCACGGCGTCCTGTCCGGTGCCGATCGTGATGGCGGGCGGCAAGAAATTGCCCGAGCTCGACGCGCTGACGATGGCCTACAACGCCGTGCAGCAAGGCGCGGCGGGCGTCGACATGGGCCGCAACATCTTCCAGTCGGACGCGCCGAAGGCGATGATCGCCGCCGTCAACGCGGTGGTGCACAAGAACACCAAGCCGGCGGAAGCGCTGGATCTCTACAAATCGCTGAAGTCGAAGGGCTGACTACGCCGCCTTCGACGCCGGCCGCTCCAGCGGCCGGACGTCGAATGTGCGCAAAAGTCCCCGGCGCAGCACGTCGATCGCGACGACGCGGCCGATCCGCTCGGCGTTGAGCAAACGGATCAAGTCGTCGACGCCGGTCACCGGCTCGCCGTCGGCGCGCACGATGGTGTCGAGCGTCATCAGCCCGGCGCCGGCCGCCGGCCCTTTCGCGTCGAGGGCGGTGACCATCGCGCCGCTCGCGTTCTCGATGCCGGCGTTGCGGGCATGACGCCGCGGCACGGCCGCGGTCTGTCCCGAGACGCCGATATAGCCGCGCCGCACACGCCCGTGCTGGATCAGCTCGCCGAGAACGAATTGAGCGGTGTTGCTGGCCACCGCAAAGCAGATGCCCTGCGCGCCCATGATGACGGCGGTGTTGATGCCGATCACCTCGCCGCGCGAGGATACGAGCGGCCCACCCGAATTGCCGGGATTGAGCGCCGCGTCGGTCTGGACCACGTCCTCGATCAGCCTGCCATTGCGTCCACGCAGCGAGCGGCCGAGCGCCGAGACGACGCCGGCGGTCACCGTCGATTCAAACCCGAGCGGATTGCCGATTGCGACCACGAGCTGACCGCGCCTGAGCTTCTTGGAATCGCCGAGCTTCGCCGATGGCAGGTCGCGCACCGAGCCCGCGCGCAACAGCGCAAGGTCGGTATCCGGATCCTCGCCGAGCGAGCGCGCTTCCATCACGCGGCCCTCGGCATCAAGGAGACGCAGTTCCCTGGCGCCCTCGACCACATGGCTGTTGGTCAGCACGAGGCCGTCGGGTGCGATCACCACGCCAGAGCCGACCCCGCCCGGCCGGCCGTTCGGGCCGCGCGTTTCGACCCGCACGACCGCGGGGCCGACGGTGTCAGCCACGGTTGTCACGGCATTCGAATAAGCGTCGAGGATTTCGGTCTCGGACGCCGGCAGCGGCGCGAGCCCTTCGCCCCCGACGTCGGAAGACGATGTGAAATCGAGCATGGCTTTTGGGGGTTATGTGGAAGTACGCGTGGGATGTAGGTATCCCGCCCCCGGAATGGAAGGACCGGCGTCCAACGGCTCGGCAATGGAAGATTGTCAGACGACGGTATCGAGAAGCGTCGCAGTCACCTGCGCATCGACACGGACTACCGCGGCATTGGCGGCAAAGCTGTAGCGGGCCATGATCTGCTCAATGGCTTCGCTCGTGAGGTCGACATTCGGGCTCGCAACCATGCCCTTGTCGTCGGCAAAAGGCGCGCCCGGATCATAGGTCGCAATGTAGCTCGGCGTGACCGTTCCGACCGTCGCGCCGGTCCCCCCGCCCGCCGTGTCGACCTGATTGACGCGCAGCGGCACGTAGGCGCCGGGATATCCCGACGCGTTTGCGGCTCCCGGCAGCGGACCCTCGGTGAAGGCGTTGGCGACGTTGCCGGCAGACACCTGCAGCCGCAGCATCGCAACGTTCATTCCCGATAGGGCGATCGAACTTACACTGCTCATGACCCGCTGTAATACCGGCACCCGAGCAATGTTTTCTTCTCCAATTCGATAAAATTGCCCGCAACACGGCAAGCAAAAATTTGCCGAGCGGCCCGCCGACACGCCTGCTAGTCTAAGCACTGTTGAGGTCTGCCGGGGGCATCATGGGACAGAAGATTTCAGGCGGCTGCTCGTGCCGTGCCATCCGCTACGAAGCAACGGCAGAGCCGATGGCGATGGTGAACTGCCACTGTCGCGATTGCCAGCGCGCAACCGGCAGCGCCTACGGCGCCTACCTGATGTTTGCGAAGAACGCCGTGCGCGTCGAGGGCGAGCCGCGCTATCACACCACCATCGGCAACGCCGGCAGATCCGTCGAGCGCGGATTCTGTGCGGTCTGCGGCTCTCCGGTCGCTGTAAAGCTCGCGGCGCTGCCCGACGCTATCGGTTTCCTGGCCGCAAGCCTCGACGACCCATCGCTCTACAAGCCCAGTCAGGACATCTATACCGACAGCGCTCAAGCCTGGGACACGCTCCATCCCGCGACCAAAAAGGTGCCGCAAGGAATTTTCTAACCTTAAGTCGCGTTGTGGCGGTGCGAAAACCTGTATCGGGCACGCGGTTTCTCCGCTTCGTTAAAACTGAAGGAATTCGTTCAAGCTTCTTCAAGCCGGGGGGCCTAGATTCCGCGATCAGCGCAACCGTTTTTCAAGGATAGACGGTCGAAGCCATGCGCCGGGACCGAATGCACCGCTTGCCGGCACGCGCGCGCGTACGCGCCGGCATCCTCTCGAGCGAGCCGGTTCGCGCCCTGATAGCAGGGGGCGGCCTCGCCGCGATTTTCCTTTTGGTGTTCGTGATCGGGGTACGGACGCAGCATTTCAGGTTCGGCGCGGCAGGTCCGGCGCCCGCCGTCATCAAAATGTCCCCCGAGGCACAGACGAAACGTGAAGAAGAGGCGCGACGCCTCGCTTCAATCCTTTTCATCCCGTGGACGAGCGACACCTGCGAAGAGCGCCAGTTCGACAATTTCACCGGCAGCATCGTTTCCGAAGCCTATGTCAACTGCGAACAGCGCCTGACGCAGCAGAAAGTCGACATGCCCATTACCCCACATGACAACACCACGCGCATGCGCGCCATTCTCGAGACGTTCAATCAGATGAAGAACAGATAGCGCCGCTATCAGCCGCGCTTGAGCCAGCTTCCAATCCGCTGCACTGCCTCGTGCATGTCGGCGGAAGAACCTGCGTAGCAGAAACGCAAGAAATGCCTGCCGTCGGTCGGGTCGAAATCAACGCCCGGCGTCGCCGCGACTCCCGCCTCCTCCAAAAGCCGGCCGGCAAAATCGAGACTGTCGTCGGAGAAGCGAGCGATATTGGCGTAGAGATAGAACGCGCCGTCAACCGGCAGGAATTTTTCGAGACCGATCTTCGGCAGGCCTTCGGTGAGGATGCGCCGGTTTTCCTCGTAACCGTGCTTGACCGCCTGCATCTCCTGCATGCCGTCGAAAGCCGCCTCGCCGGCGAATTGCGACAGCGCCGGCACTGAGATCGCTAAATTCTGCTGCAAGCGCTCGATCGGCCTCACCAGATTGTCCGGCACCACCATCCAGCCGATCCGCCAGCCGGTCATGCAGAAATATTTCGAGAAGGAATTGATGACGACAACGCGCGGCGACAGATTGGCCGCGGTCTCGGCCGCAAACGCGTAGTCGAGTCCATGATAGATCTCGTCCGAGATCACCTTGACGCCTTCGGCTTCCGCAACCGCAATCAGCTTGGCGAGATGATCCGCATCCATCATGGTGCCTGTCGGATTGGCCGGGCTCGCAATCACCACGCCGGCGAGCGGCGCGCGCTTGTGCGCGGCGATGAGCGCTTCGCCGGTCATCGCCCAGCGCGTTGCTTCCGACGTTTCAATGAGCACGGGCTCGCATCCGAGCGCGCTCAGAATGTGGCGGTATGGCGGATAGCCGGGATTGGCGAGTGCCACCCGGTCACCCGGCTCGAACAGCGAAAGAAATGCAAGAATGAATCCGCCGGACGAACCGGTGGTGACCACAACCCGCTCGGGATCGAGATCGAGATTATAGATGTCGCGATAGTGTCGTGCGATTCGCGCGCGCAAGGGCGCGATGCCGAGCGCCTCGGTGTAGCCAATACGTCCATGCGCGAGTGCCGCCTGCGCGGCGCGAATGGCGGCCTTTGGCGCGGGCGCGGCCGGCTGCCCAACTTCCATATGCACCACCCGGCGGCCGGACGCTTCGAGTCGCGCCGCCGCCGCCACAACGTCCATGGCCATGAACGGCGGAACACCGCTGCGTTTGGAGGGAATCAGCAGGCGTTTTGCCGCATCCAGCATCGTTTATGAACCCGTCCGGGCAGCCCCGCCCCGCTGTTGCCGTATTCCATCCGCTTGGTCCCGCCCACGCATTTACCGCAAGCAGACGTGATCGCGAGCCGCGTTGACCACCCCCGGACGCGTCACCTAGGTTGCGGCGAGCCGGTGGCAAGCAGAGATGATCGTTAACGGCACACCTATCAGGGCGCGGCGGGCGGCGCCAGCATCGCGCACCCTCGCCTTCGTTGCCGCCGCCGCGCTGGCGCTTGCCGGCTCAGGTCCCGCGTCGACACCGGCCCACGCGCAAGCCAAATCCGGCCTGCCCATCATCCGCGACACCGAGATCGAGCAGCTGTTGCGCGACTACGTTAAGCCGATCCTGCGCGTCGCCGGCCTCAGCCAGCAGAATATCAAGGTCGTGATCATCAACGACCGCGCGTTTAACGCCTTCGTCATGGATGGACGCCATATCTTCATCAATGCGGGCGCGCTGTTCGAGTGCAGGACTCCAAACGAGGTCATCGGCGTGCTTGCGCACGAAACCGGCCACCTAGCCGGCGGGCATTTGATGCGACTGCGCGAACAACTTGCCGCCGCACAGACACAGTCGATCATCGGCCTGCTGCTCGGCGCCGGCGCGATGGTTGCGGCGTCACGCTCCAGCCAGGGCGGCGGCGATGCCGGTGTTGCCGGAATCCTCGGATCACAATCGATGATCCAGCGCAGCCTGCTCGCGTACGTGCGCACGCAGGAAGATCAGGCCGATCATGCCGGCGTGAAATTTCTCAACGCATCGGGCCAATCTCCGAAAGGCATGTATGATCTGTTCAAGCGGCTGAGCGACGAACAACTCTTCAATTCGCGCTACATCAATCCGTACTTCCAGACGCATCCAATGCCGGCCGAGCGCGTCACCTCGCTCGAACAGATCGCCAAGGCGAGCCCGTATTGGGACAAGAAGGATTCGGCCGAACTGCAGCTGCGCCATGACCTCATGCGCGCGAAACTGTCCGGATTCCTCGAGGCGTACGATACGGTGTTTCGCCGTTACCCGCCGAGCAATCACAGCCTGCCTGCGCGTTACGCCCGCGCGATCGCGACCTATCGCCATTCGGGCTTGCGCGAGGCGGTCGCGCAGATCGACGGCCTCATTCAGTCGCAGCCGAACAACGCGTATTTTTACGAGCTGAAGGGCCAGGCGCTTGTCGAAAGCGGACATGCGGCCGAAGCGGTCCCGCCGCTGCGCCATGCGGTCCAGCTCGCGCCCCATCCGGCGCTGATCCAGATCATGCTCGGCCAGGCCTTGATCGCGACCAACGAGAAGAAAAATGCCGAGGAGGCGATCGCTTTGCTGCGTAGCGCGTTGCGCAGCGAGCCGGAAGCGTCCGAAGCCTATAGCCAGCTCGCAATGGCCTATGGCCGCAAGGGCGACCTCGCCCACGCCGACCTTTCGGCCGCGCAGGCGGCCTTCGCGCGCGGCGACTACCCGACCGCCCGCCAGCTTGCCGAGCGGGCGAAAACAAATCTGCCGATCGGCTCGCCCGCCTGGGTACGCGCCGACGATCTCGCCACCTACAAGCCGAAAAAGATCAACTGAATTTAACGACGCCCATGACAAGGACAATGACAATGAAAACGAATTTCCGCCTGATCGCCTGCGCGTTCGCTGCGGCGCTCGCGCTTGCCGTACCCGGCGCCGTGCTTGCGGAAGATTTCTCCGCCTCGCAGCGCGGGGCGATCGAGAACATCGTGCGCGAATACCTGATCAGCCATCCGGAAGTGCTGCAGGAGGCGATGGCGGAGCTCGAGAAACGGCAGTCCGCCGCCGAAGCGCAGAAGCATCAGGCCGCCGTGCGCGAGCACGCCAAGGCGCTGTTCTCCTCGCCGCGCCAGGTCACGCTCGGCAATCCGCAGGGCAACGTCACCTTCGTCGAGTTCTTCGACTACAACTGCGGCTACTGCAAACGCGCGATGGCCGACATGCTCGATCTCCTGAAGAACGATTCGAAGCTCAAGATCGTGCTGAAGGAATTCCCGGTGCTTGGACCGGGCTCGGTCGAGGCCGCGCAAGTCGCCGTCGCGGTGCGCATGCAGGATCCCAGCGGCAAGAAATATCTCGAATTCCACCAGAAGCTGCTCGGCGGCCGCGGCGCCGCCGACAAGGCGCATGCGCTCGCCGTCGCCAAGGAAGTCGGCGTGGACATGGCGCGGCTCGACAAGGACATGAAGAGCCCGGAAGTCAAAAGCACGCTCGAGGAAGACTTCAAGCTGGCCGAGGCGCTGGGCCTCAACGGCACGCCGAGCTACGTGATCGGCAACAACGTCGTGGTGGGCGCGGTCGGGCTCGATGCGCTGAAGGAAAAGATCAATACGGCGCGTTGCGGCCAGCCGAGCTGCTGAACGGCGGCTTTTTGATCTGAAACTATAACGCCGCGAAACGATTATTGACCGGCCGCAGGGCGACGTGATCGCCTTGCGGCCGGTCTTGCGTCATATTGGCCTCGCTTTCAGCGACGGATCGCGGCTTTATGTATTCCATCGGCATCGAGGAAGAATATTTCGTCTTCGACGCGTCCTCGCGGCGCGCGGTCACGCACACCAGCAAGGGGTTTTTCGAGGAAGCGCAGAAGCGGCTCGGCGACCGCGTGATGACCGAGATGCTGCAGTCGCAGATCGAGGTCGCGACACCGCCCTGCGCCACGCCCGCGGAGGCGCGCGAGGCGCTCGCGCATTATCGCAAAGCGCTTGGTGAAGCGGCGCGCCGCCACAAGCTCGGCATCGCCGCCATGGGCACCTTTCCGCTGGCGTTCTGGCCGGAGCAGACCATGACGCCGAAGGCGCGCTACGGGGCCATCATGGAAGACCTGCAGATGGTCGGCATGCGCAACATGCTGTGCGGCATGCACGTGCATGTGGCGGTGCCGGACGTGCGCACGCGCATCAATCTGATCATGCGGCTGACGCCGTTCCTGCCGCTCCTACTGGCGCTCTCGACATCCTCGCCGTTCTGGCAGGGGCATCTCAGCGGCCTGCGCGGCTATCGCCTCGCCGCCTACGACGAGTTGCCGCGCACCGGCCTGCCGGAGCTGTTTCACAGCGAGGACGAGTACCAGCAATACATCGCCGCGCTCACCTGGGCGAAGATCATTCCGGACGCGAGCTACATCTGGTGGGCGCTGCGCCCGTCGATGGCAAATCCGACGATCGAGTTGCGCGTGACCGACAGCTGCACGCGACTCGACGACGCTATCGCCATTGCCGCGCTGTTCCGCTGCCTGGTGCGCGCGCTCGACCGCGACCGCGCGCTCAACGCCGGCTTCGACCGCGTGGGCCGCGCGATCACGGTGGAAAACAAGTGGCACGCGCAGCGCTACGGCGTCGCCGCCGTGTTCGTCGACCCGTTCGCGCGCTCGCCGCTTACGGTGAAGGAATGGCTCGATCAGGTGTTCGATTTCATCGCCGAGGACGTCGCCGCGCTCAAGTGCGAAGGCGAGATGGTCCATCTGCACCGTATCGCCGCGCGCGGCACCAGCGCGGACCGGCAGGTCACCGTGTTCGAGAAGGCGAAGGCGGCGGGGCGCAAAAGGTTAACGGCACTCAAGGACGTGGTGGACTGGGCGGCGCGCGAAACGCAAGGGTTGCCGGCCAAACGCTCCTGACAAGCGAACAAGCGCTCTCAACAGCAAAATGGTTCGGGCTTCCCTCACCCCTTATCTGCACCTATAAGTGAGAACCGCACGCCGCCGCGGCCCGCAGGTGCTCGATCAGCCCATGCCCAAAACCATCTACGTCCTCAACGGACCCAATCTCAATCTGCTCGGCACGCGCGAGCCGGAGAAATACGGCCGCGCCACCCTCGCCGATGTCGAGAAACTTTGCCGCGCGACCGCGAAGAAGTGCGGAGTCGACCTGGTGTTCCGCCAATCAAATCTCGAAGGCGAGATCGTCAACTGGATTCAGGAAGCGCATGCCAAGAAAGCGGCCGGCATCGTGCTCAACCCCGCGGGCTACACCACGACGTCGATCGCGATCCTCGACGCGCTGTTGGCGGTGAAAATTCCGGTCATCGAGTGCCACATCACCAACATCCACGCGCGCGAGGAATTCCGCCAACACTCGTACGTGTCGAAGGCCGCGCGCGCCGTCATCGCCGGCTTCGGCATAAACGGTTACGCGCTTGCAATCGAAGGACTCGCGGGCATGATCGGCGCGAAGGCAAAGCGTTGACCATGGCCAAGTCACCCAAATCTCCTGTCGTCGATCACGAACTGATCAAGGAGCTCACCAAACTCCTCGATGAAACCGGCCTCACCGAAATCGAGATCGAGCAGGACGGACAGCGCGTGCGCGTCGCACGCACCAGCGGTCCGGTGGCGGTTGCCGCGCCGCGCGTGGTTGCCGCCCCGACTCCGACCGTCTCCGAGCCGGCAACGGCAGCACTCGATCCGGCGAAACATCCGGGCGTGGTGATTTCACCGATGGTCGGCACCGCCTATGCCGCGCCCGAGCCGGGCGCCAAACCGTTCATCGAGGTTGGCAGCAAGGTGAAAGCGGGCGACACGCTGCTGATCGTCGAGGCGATGAAGACGATGAACCAGATTCCGGCGCCGCGCGCGGGCACGGTGATCCAGATCCTGTTCGAGGACGGCCAGCCCGTCGAGTTCGGCGAGCCGCTGGTGATCATCGAATGACGGCGTTTGACCGGTTCGAGCCGACACGATGTTCGACAAAATACTGATCGCCAATCGCGGCGAGATCGCCATGCGGGTGCTGCGTGCCTGCAAGGAACTCGGCATACCGACCGTCGCGGTACACTCGACCGCCGACGCGGACGCCATGCACGTGCGTTTCGCCGACGAAAGCGTGTGCATCGGACCGCCCGCCGCGAAAGACAGTTACCTCAATATCCCGGCCCTGCTCGCCGCCTGCGAGATCACCGGCGCCGACGCGGTGCATCCCGGCTATGGCTTCCTCTCCGAGAATGCGCGTTTTGCCGAAATCCTCGCGGAGCACAACGTGGATTTCATCGGCCCGAAGGCCGAGCACATCCGCCTGATGGGCGACAAGATCGAAGCCAAGCGCACGGCCAGAAAGCTCGGCATTCCAGTCGTGCCGGGTTCGGAGGGCGGCGTCTCTTCCGACGCGGAAGCGGCGAAAATCGCCGCTGACATCGGCTTTCCGGTTTTGGTGAAGGCGGCTGCCGGCGGCGGCGGGCGCGGCATGAAAGTCGCACGCAGCCCGGAGGGACTTTCGGCCGCGCTGTCGACCGCGCGAGCCGAAGCGAAAGCCGCCTTCGGCGACGACGCCGTCTATCTTGAAAAGTATCTCGAGAAGCCGCGCCATATCGAAATCCAGGTGCTCGGCGACGGCAAAGGCAACGCGATCCATCTCGGCGAGCGCGATTGCTCGTTACAGCGCCGCCACCAGAAGGTCTGGGAGGAAGGCCCCTCGCCCGCGCTCAACACCAAGGCGCGCGACTCGATCGGCGAGACGGTCGCGAAAGCGATGCGCGACATCGGCTATCTCGGAGTCGGCACCGTCGAATTCCTCTACGAGGACGGCAAGTTCTATTTCATCGAGATGAACACGCGTATTCAGGTCGAGCATCCGGTGACCGAAATGATCACCGACATCGATCTGATCTTCGAGCAGATCCGCGCCGCTGCCGGCAACGAATTCACACTCAAGCAGAGCGACGTCACCTTCAGCGGCCACGCGATCGAATGCCGGATCAATGCCGAGAATCCGGTTTCATTCCGTCCCTCGCCGGGAAAAATTCTGCACTACCACGCGCCCGGCGGGCTCGGCGTGCGCATCGATTCCGCCGTCTATCAGGGCTACAGCATCCCGCCTTATTACGATTCGCTCGTCGGCAAGTTGATCGTGCATGGCAAGACACGCACGGAGGCATTGATGCGATTGAAGCGGGCACTCGATGAAGTCGTCGTCGACGGCATCGAGACCACGCTGCCTCTGTTCAGGGCATTGGTGCGCGAAGCCGACATCATCAACGGCGATTATCACATCCACTGGCTCGAACAATTCCTAGCCAGCGGCGGCCTGGAAAGCTGACCGCCGTCAGGTGGCGGCGAGCCGGCCGAGCAGCGTGCACACTTCCGCGGTATCGTAGGGCTTGCGCAGGAATATCGAGCGCGGCACCAGCGGCGCGAGCGCGGACGGCGAATAGCGGCCGGACGCATAGACGATCGGCAAATCGGGGCGCATCCCGCGGGCGCGCGCGGCGAGCTCGGAGCCGTCCATGCCGCCGGGCAGATCGATGTCAGTGAAAAGGATGTCCACCGGTGCACCTTCGTTCAGGTAGTTCAGTGCGGCCTCGGCGTTGGCTACCGCGTGCACGGAAAATCCGTGCTCGCTGAGTTCCTCACTGACGTATTCGCTGATCAACGCCTCGTCTTCGACGAGCAGTACGCTGGCCGCTTTCATCGACCGTCTCCTTGCCGATGCGGGAGGCACCGCCATCGGCGCTCCCCTCGCTGGGCTGACAACGCGACGCGGCGCGTTTGTTTTCAAACTTGTTGAAATTGAGAACCATTATAGTGAAGGTTCCGTTAAACGCGGCCTCGCAACTCGCATGCGCATCGCCTAAATTGCAGGGCTGGCGAGGTTCCAATTTACAATGGCCAACCGCGAAAGCGCCTTTGTCGAGATAACGCCGGAAGTGCTGCTGAAGGCCTATGCCTGCGGCATTTTTCCGATGGCGGAGAATGCCGACGATCCTGCGTTGTACTGGATCGAGCCGGAGCGGCGCGGCATCATTCCGCTCGACACGTTCCATGTGCCGGCACGGCTCGCCCGCACCGTTCGCACCACGCGTTTCACGGTCCTGGTCGATCGCGATTTCGACGCGGTGATAGACGGCTGCGCAGAACCGACCCACGGACGTGCGCGCACCTGGATCAACGAACGAATCCGCACGCTCTATTGCCGGCTGCACCGCCGCGGCCATTGCCACAGCGTCGAAGTATACGACGGCGAGAACCTTGTCGGCGGTCTTTACGGAGTTTCACTCGGCGCCGTTTTTTTCGGCGAGAGCATGTTTCATCGCGCGCGCGACGCGTCCAAGATTGCGCTCGTGCACCTGATCGCGCGGTTGAAAGCCGGCGGATACAAGCTGCTCGACACGCAATTCGTCACCGATCATTTGAAAACATTCGGCGCGGTCGAAGTCTCGCGGCGGCAATATCACAAGCTGCTGGAAGCGGCGCTCACGAGCAAGGGCGACTTTGCGGCGTTGCCGGTCGACCGCCCGGTGTCGGGGGCCGAAGCGCTGGCGCGCGCCACTGCGCGCTGAACGGTCACCGCAACGCGGGCGTGAAGCCCTGCTGATGCGGACGAGCGGGCGCGCGCCGCTGCGGGGGTTGCGGCGGCCGTGCGGCGGGTTTCGCCGCGGGTTGCGGCTCCGGCGGCGCTTCGGCAACCGCCGGATTCTTGCCGCCTTTGCAGTCAGTCAGCCACACGTCGTAGATCGGATGCTCGACCGCATGCAGACCCGGGCTCGCCGCGAACATCCAGCCGGTGAAGATACGCTTCACTTCACCCTGCAACGTTACTTCATCGACTTCGACGAAGGCGTCCGTCTGCGCGGTTTCCGTCGGCGGACGCGAATAGCAAACACGCGGCGTCACTTGCAGCGCGCCGAATTGCACCGTCTCGTTGATCGCGACGTCGAACGAGATGATGCGGCCGGTAATCTTGTCGAGGCCGGAGAACACGGCGGTCGGATTGCTGATCTTGACCGGCGGCGGCTCGACCACAACCTCATCACCCGGCTGCACGGAAGTGTCGCTTGGCTGCTGGGGCGCGCCGCGCGACTGACGCGTGCCTGGCGCCGGCACCTGGCCCGGTGCAGCGCGTTGCGCCGGCGCCGGCTGCGGCGTGTCCGGCGTGAGCGGTCCGGTTTGCGGAGGACCCGCGGTGCCGGGCAGTGCGGGCAAGGGCTGCGACTGGATGCTGCCGCCGCCAGGACGGTTGGACGGCGGCAAGCTCATCGGCGCCGGTAATGGTTCGTTCGGCGGGACATCCGGACGGATGTCGGCGGGCGGCCGTATCATCCGGTCGTTATCTGTCGGAAAGCGATCGTTGTTGGTCGGGAAATTCCGGCTTGGAAACGGAGGCGCCTGCCGCTGCGGAACGTCGGCGGGCGGACGCGGCGGTCCGTCGTTGAAGATCGGCCCGAATTGTGCGAACGCCGGCGCCGCGGCGAATGCCGCCGCACTTGCCGCTACAATGAAAGAAAGTCTCGCCATCAGGCCGGCTTTTTCCCGCCACGCCAGGCGGGATGAACCCCTCGCCCCGGGCGCGGTCCGGTTAACACGGGGAATGCGGCGCCGAAAGGGCGGTCACGCCTCCGGCGTCCAGGCCTTGTAATCACCCGTCGCCCTGGGCCGGCGGCCCTGCGCCAGCGTCGAACCGCTCGGACGCAACGCGCCGGGCGTGCCGGTCAGATTCGGCCTGTGCGGCTTCTGCCATGCGCGCGGCTTGTAGTTCTCCTGCGTCGGCGGCGTGTCGACCGTGTGGTGGATCCAGCCATGCCAGGACGGCGGTATGGTCGAGGCTTCGGCATAGCCGCTGTAGATAACCCAGCGCCGCTCGAAGCCAAGCCTCGGATCGATCTTGCCGCCCCGGGTGCGGTAATAGCGGTTGCCGAATTCATCCTCACCGACGAGCTCGCCGTAGGCCCAGGTCCAGAACTGGGTGCCGAAGGTCTGTGAATTCCACCAGGTGAAGAGTTTCAACAGGAAACGTTTCATCGCCGCATGCGTTGGCTATGATTGGGAACCCGGGCGTTGTGCCACCTCGGCGAGGTGAAGTCCAGCGTGCAGCGTCGATATCATCGCCACATTTGCTTCGACTGGTGTATTTATCGAAACGCGAATGGATTCGATCAGGTCCGCACTCATAGAGATCAAGAACCTGCTCGACTGGCTCCCCGACCCCGTGGTCGCGGTGCTGATCCTGACGTTGACCCTCGTCATCGCGCTGGCCCTGCATAAGTGGGCGCGCAAGCTCGTCCGCCGGTTAATCGCCGAGCGCTATCCATACGTCTTTTCCGTCATCACGCAGATTCGCGGGCTGACCAAGCTCGGGCTGATCCTGCTGGCGATGATCATCGCCATTCCAGTGCTGCCGCTCGACCAGGAAAGCCGGCATTTGCTGGCGCGGCTGCTCCTGATCGCAATCATCGCCTGCGTCGGCTGGGCCGCAATCGTTACGCTCAATATCGTGGCCGGCTTTTACTTGCGCCGCTTCCATCTCGATGTCGCCGACAATTTGCTGGCGCGCAAGCACAACACGCAGGTGCGTATCCTGCTGCGCAGCGCCGACGTCGTGCTGGTGCTGCTGACCATCGCAGCGGCGCTGATGACCTTCGAGGCCGTCCGGCAGTACGGCGTCAGCCTGTTGGCCTCGGCGGGCGTTGCCGGCATCATCGCCGGCCTCGCGGCGCGACCGGTGCTGAGCAACCTCTTGGCCGGCATTCAGCTTGCAATGACGCAGCCCATCCGCATCGACGATGCGGTGATCGTGCAGAACGAATTCGGCACCATCGAGGACATTACCTCGACTTACGTCGTGGTGCGGCTGTGGGATTGGCGGCGCATGATCGTGCCGCTCACCTATTTCATCGAGCAACCGTTCCAGAACTGGACCCGCGAAGGCAGCGCATTGATCGGCAGCGCAATGTTTTACCTCGACTATCGCGCGCCCATCGGACTGATCCGCAAGAGGCTCGAGGAAATCGTCAGGGAATCAAAGAACTGGAACAAGCAGGTCGTGAATCTGCAGGTCACCGACGCCAAGGAAGGCACGATAGAAGTGCGCGCCATCATGAGCGCCAATTCATCCGGTCAGGCCTTCGATTTGCGCTGCGAGGTGCGCGAGAAGCTCATCGACTTCCTGCAGAAAGAACACCCTTACGCGTTACCGCGCCAGCGGACCGAAATCGCCGCGATCCCGGAAGCCGCCGAGCAGGCCACCCGCCGGCTTGCCTCGCGCGGCGCGGGACAGGGCTAAGGCGCGATATTACGGCGCGCGGCGAGTGAACGCGGTAAGCAGCGACGTCGAATTTTCAAGGTGGTCGTATGCAAGCTTGCCGGCGACCAGGATCAGTGTCGCCGCCAGCAAAAGCCGAAGCGCCGGCTCAGGCACGCGCGTGGTGAAATAGCTGCCGAGAAATATTCCCGGCAGCGAGCCGATCAGCAGCGAACCGATGATCTGCCAATCCACCGCGCCGAACATCCAGTGGCCCATGCCGGCGATAAGCGTGAGCGGCACGGCATGCGCGATGTCGGAGCCGACGATGCGCGCCATCGGCAGGTTCGGGTAGAGGATGACCAGCGCCATGACGCCGATCGCGCCGGCGCCGACCGACGAAATCGACACCAGCACGCCGAGCGCTGCGCCGACGAGGACGGTTGCAAGCGCGGTCTTGTGCGGATCGAGGGTCGGGAAACGGCCGTGGTAATAATTGAGGATCGTTTTGCGGAAGATGAGCACGCCGGCGGTGAGGATCAGTGCGAAGCACAGCACGACGGTGATCAGGCTGCGCGCGGCCATGCTGTTGAGATTCAGGAATGACAGAACCGCGAGGGTGACGATGGTCGCCGGTATGCTGCCGGTCGCGAGCCGCCGCACCATGGGCCAGTCGATCGTGCGCGCCAGGCCGTGTACGGCGCTGCCGCCGGTCTTGGTGGCGGCGGCGTAAAGCAGATCGGTACCGACGGCCGTCGCCGGATGCACCCCGAACAGCAGAATCAGAAGTGGCGTCATCAGCGAGCCGCCGCCGACCCCGGTCATGCCGACCAGCAACCCCACCCCGAAGCCGGAGATCGAGTACAGCGGGTCGATCATCGTGAGAAAGTGCATGCTACGACTTGGCCTCCCCCGTGCGGCTGCCGCTTTGCGCCTTGACGTGCGTCGTTGGATTAGAGTTCGGCGGCCATATTGCGGCAGCTTGTGCGCAGCCGGACCGCCATTGTGGCAAAACGCGCCTGGAAAGATAGCCGCAGCCGACGGTCATTCATGACAGGTACCTCGAGCGGCAGTTCAATTCACAGGGTTGGGTATCTTCGGCGGCGCGCGCCGACATCGTATCGATCGCTCTAACTATTTGCTTTGTTTGGGAGAATCAGAGACTCCCGCCCCGCCTCGCGCAGCCTTTTCCAAGTTTTATCCCCGACCGTCCGCAGCTCGTCAAGGCGCCGGATCGCCGCGTGAATCCCCGCTTTTCCGTCATTTATCCGTCATAGAGCGAGGCATAAAAACCTATCGATCGGGACGAAGAAAATCGCTTTCCGCGGGCGCTCAATAGCTCAATACTGGCGCGGTCTTGAGGGGGCTCATCCCCAAAATCCACAGCACGAGACACAAGATTTAGTATTTGATTCAGTTTTGGCATCTAGTTCTTGACGGGTAAGGCGAGTCCACCTAGCTTTGAGTACGTTCGGTGCGTGTGAGTTTTGAGTTCCCTCCGGGCTTCCAAAACGACGCTCAGTCGCTCCTCACCCGCGCCAGAAATGGTGTCTTGGGAGAAGGACTTGCTGTCTGCGGCGCAAAAGCCCGGACGTAACCGGTGCCGTGATTGAGTGCCGGACCTAGATAACAGTTAGGCGTCGAACCGAGAGTTGGGAAACAGGCGGACTGGACAGGGTCCGCTAAGGGATAATCGTCGGTGCGACACAAGCACCGACGCGGCCAATAAGGGGCTTGAGAAACATGCGGATTGAGCGGCGCTACACCAAGGACGGACAGTCGGCTTACGCAGGCATCCAGTTTCGGCTGACCACGAGCGAGATCCGCAACCCGGACGGCTCTATCGTCTTCAAACTCGACAATGTCGAGGTGCCGGAGGGCTGGTCGCAGGTCGCATCCGACGTGCTGGCGCAGAAGTATTTCCGCAAGGCGGGCGTGCCCGCGCGGCTTAGAAAGATTGAGGAAAATTCCGTCCCGTCGTTCCTGTGGCGCTCAGAAGCCGACCAGGAAGCGCTTCTTCTTCTGCCCGAGAAGGAGCGGACCACGGGAGAACACAGCTCGAAGCAAGTGTTCGACCGGCTTGCCGGCACCTGGACGTACTGGGGCTGGAAAGGCGGCTATTTCGACACGGAAGATGACGCGCAGGCCTTCTTCGACGAACTCCGCTACATGCTGGCGATGCAGATGTGCGCGCCGAACTCGCCGCAATGGTTCAACACCGGCCTGCACTGGGCCTACGGCATCGACGGACCCGGCCAGGGCCATTTCTACGTCGATCCGTTCACCGGCAAGCTGACCAGATCGAAATCGGCCTACGAGCACCCGCAGCCGCACGCCTGCTTCATCCAGTCGGTGAAGGACGACCTCGTCAACGAAGGCGGCATCATGGACCTGTGGGTGCGCGAGGCGCGCCTGTTCAAATACGGCTCGGGCACCGGCTCGAACTTCTCCGCGCTGCGCGGCGAAGGCGAGAAGCTGTCCGGCGGCGGCAAGTCATCCGGCCTCATGAGCTTCCTCAAGATCGGCGACCGCGCCGCGGGCGCGATCAAGTCGGGCGGCACCACGCGCCGCGCGGCGAAGATGGTCGTCGTCGACGTCGATCACCCCGACATCGAGCAATACATCGACTGGAAGGTGCTCGAGGAGCAGAAGGTCGCGGCGCTGGTCACCGGCTCCAAGATCAACCAGAAGCACCTCAAGGCCATCATGAAGGCCTGCGTGAACTGCGAGGGCTCGGGTGACGACTGCTTCTCGCCGGAGAAGAACCCCGCCCTCAAGCGCGAGATCAAGCTCGCGCGCAAGGCCTTCGTTCCGGACAACTACATCAAGCGGGTGATCCAGTTCGCCAAGCAGGGCTACAAGGACATCCACTTCCCGATCTACGACACCGACTGGGATTCGGAAGCCTATCTCACGGTCGCGGGCCAGAACTCGAACAACTCGGTGCGCGTCACCGACCAGTTCCTCAAAGCCGTCGAAGCCGACGGCAAGTGGGACCTGACCTGGCGCAAGAACGGCAAGGTCGCGCATACGCGCGAGGCGCGCGCGCTGTGGGAGAAGATCGGCTACGCCGCGTGGGCCTCGGCCGATCCGGGCCTGCAATTCCACACCACGGTGAACGACTGGCACACCTGCCCGGCCTCGGGCGAAATCCGCGCCAGCAATCCGTGCTCGGAATACATGTTCCTCGACGACACGGCGTGCAACCTCGCCTCGCTGAACCTGCTGACGTTCCGCGACGAGAAGACCGGCAAATTCCAGGTCGAATCCTACGAGCACGGCGTGCGGCTGTGGACCATCGTGCTGGAAATTTCCGTCATGATGGCGCAATTCCCCTCGCGCGAGATCGCGGAACTGTCCTACGAATTCCGCACGCTCGGCCTCGGCTACGCCAATGTCGGCGGCCTGCTGATGACCTCAGGCATCGCCTATGACTCGGATGCCGGCCGCGCCATCTGCGGCGCGCTCACCGCGATCATGACCGGCGTGTCGTACGCGACCTCGGCCGAAATGTCGGAAAAGCTCGGGCCCTTCCCCGGCTACAAGAAGAACCGCGAGCACATGCTGCGCGTGATCCGCAACCACCGCCGCGCCGCGCACGGCGAGCGCACGGGCTACGAGAAGGTCGCGACGCCGCCGGTGCCGCTCGACCACAAGGCCTGCCCCGACCAGACCCTGATCGCGCATGCGAAGATGGCCTGGGACCGCGCGCTCACGCTCGGCGAACAGCACGGCTACCGCAACGCGCAGGCGACCGTCATCGCGCCGACCGGCACGATCGGCCTCGTGATGGATTGCGACACCACCGGCATCGAGCCCGACTTCGCGCTGGTGAAGTTCAAGAAGCTCGCCGGCGGCGGCTACTTCAAGATCATCAACCGCGCCGTGCCGGACGCGCTGCGCGCGCTCGGCTATTCGGAAGCCGACATCGCCGAGATCGAGGCCTACGCGGTCGGCCACGGCACGCTGGCGCAGGCGCCCGCGATCAACCACACGACGCTCAAGGCCAAGGGCTTCACCGACGAAGCCATCGCGAAAGTCGAGAAGGCGCTGCCGACGGCGTTCGACATCAAGTTCGCCTTCAACAAGTGGACGCTGGGCGAGGATTTCTGCGTGAAGCAGCTCGGCATCTCGGCGGAGGACATGGCGCTGCCGACCTTCGATCTGCTCACCGCGCTCGGCTTCACCAAGCGCGAGATCGAGGCGGCCAACATCCACGTCTGCGGCGCCATGACGGTCGAAGGCGCGCCGCATCTGAAAGCCGAGCACTATCCGGTGTTCGACTGCGCCAATCCGTGCGGGCGCACGGGCAAGCGCTTCCTCTCGGTCGAGAGCCACATCCGCATGATGGCGGCGGCGCAGCCGTTCATCTCCGGCGCGATCTCCAAGACCATCAACATGCCGAACGAGGCGACGGTCGAGGACTGCAAGGAAGCCTATCTCCTCTCCTGGAAGTTGGCCCTGAAAGCCAACGCGCTCTACCGCGACGGCTCGAAGCTCTCGCAGCCGCTCAACGCACAACTGATCGCCGACGAGGAGGACGAGGAAGAAGCCGTCGAGCAATTCCTCGATCGCCCCGCCGCCGCGCGCGCGGCCGGCCTTGCCGAAAAGGTCGTGGAGCGCATCGTCGAGCGCGTCACCGTGCTGCGCGAGCGCGAGAAGCTGCCCGACCGCCGCAAGGGCTACACCCAGAAAGCGGTGGTCGGCGGGCACAAGGTTTACCTGCGCACCGGCGAGTACGATGACGGCCGCCTCGGCGAGATCTTCATCGACATGCACAAGGAAGGCGCGGCGCTCCGCTCCATCATCAACAACTTCGCGATCGCCATCTCGCTCGGCCTGCAATACGGCGTGCCGCTCGAGGAATATGTCGACGCCTTCACCTTCACCCGCTTCGAGCCGCAGGGCCCGGTGCAGGGCAACGACTCGATCAAGTACGCGACCTCGATCCTCGACTACGTGTTCCGCGAGCTCGCGGTTTCCTACCTCGCGCGCTTCGACCTCGCGCATGTCGATCCGTCGGAAGCCGGCTTCGACGCGCTCGGCAAGGGCGAAGCGGAAGGCAAACCGACGCCCGCTTCCAAGCTGGTGTCGAAGGGCCTCACGCGCTCGCGCACCGATCGCCTGAGCGTGGTGCCGGGCGTTGCGGCCGCGGAGGCGCGCGGCTCCGCCGTCTCTTCCGGCGCGAGCGAGAGCGCCGCGAAGGTGACCGCCCTGCATGCCTCCGGGCCGCGCGCGGAAGCCGCCGGCGCGACCGCGCTCAAGAGCGAAGCCAAGCTCTCGCCCGCGCAGGAGCTCGAGGTGCGCCCGCAAGCCTCCGCCAAGGCGGCCGCCGCCGAGAAGCGCGCGGAAGCCAAAGCCAAGGGCTACGAGGGCGAAGCCTGCGGCGAATGCGGCAACTTCACGCTGGTGCGCAACGGCACCTGCATGAAGTGCGACACCTGCGGGTCAACCACGGGGTGTTCGTGAGCACGCAGAAGAGCCAGAAGGACATCGAGCGCGCCAACGCCGCGTTCCAGAAGAAGGAATTGCAGGCGCGCGACGGCGCGGTCGCCACGGCGGAATACAACGCCGCGATCCAGGCCGAGCGCGACAAGACCGCGAAGCTGCGCGCGCTGCGGCTCGCCAAGGAAGCCGCCGACCGCGAGGCGGCGAAGAGCGCGCCGGTGAAGGCGAAGAGCAAGGCGGGGAAGAAGAAAAAGTAGCGAAAGGCTGTCGCGACGCGCGACAAAACGTTGCCGAATTACCACAAATTACGAGTTGTCAATTCATACTCCTTGAAATCCGCCAACGTTGTTCCCACCTCGCTAAACAAAACGCCGAGGCTTGCGCCTCGGCGTAGCCCACGAAGACCGCAAGGGCACTTGTGGGGGCGAAACGAAGCAGAGTTGCTTGCGTCTCACTTGGCAGTCAGTACGTAGTAACTCCCTTCCGACTCGTCCAGCGGAACTCTTGCGTTTAAACGCATGGAACCCATGCCGGTTTCGTGCAACAGGAGTATTACGTTCAATGTCTAGAAAAGAAAACGATCTCGATAAATGGGATGGCCGGTTTTTGGATCTGGCAGTCTACATCGCAGAATGGAGCAAGGATCCATCGACAAAAGTTGGCGCGGTTCTTGTCCGACCCGACCGCACGATCGCTGCGTTGGGGTTCAACGGTTTCCCTCGCGGGGTTTTGGACCATCCCGAACGATACGATGACCGACCCACGAAATACGAAATGGTGGTTCATGCGGAACTCAACGCCCTCTTGAGTTCGCGTGAAAGCTTGGAAGGATACACACTCTATGTAACCCCTCTGCCCCCGTGCTCACAGTGTGCGGCCGCTATTATTCAGCGAGGAATCCGCAAGGTCGTTATTGCAATGAATAAAGACCTTCCGGACACTTGGGCAAAAAAATGGGCCGTATCGAGCACGATGTTCGCTGAGGCTGGTATTGCAACTTGCGTTCTGCCGGAACGCAAAAAAACCAGAGCAAAGCGTCGTAAGTCGCGAGCTAACGACAATCAGCCCAAAGCTGCGTAGTGGTGTTTGAGCGGGGTCGAGTTCGTCAGCCCCGCTCTTTCGACAATACTGCAAACGCAGACCTTTAATCGCACTTTAACCAAATCCCGCAAAGCTCGGGCCTTCGCCGTACACGACCGGTGCCTCCCGCTCCGACGTGTCCAGGAGGGGCGCGAGTGGGCTGGGGATGGCGTACGGGGTAGTTTCCGATTCCGCGTCGAGGGGCTTAAGGCGCGCGCCGCGCAGGCGCGGCGACCGGACGCTTTCTCGCAATGCCGCGCTCACCGGCGTCGCGCTTGCCTCCGTCTCGCTCGCCGCGGCCGGCGCGGCGCTGTTCGGCCAAAGCCCGAAGTTCCAGGCCGCACCGCGCCTTAACCCCAGATTGCAGATCGCGCTGGTCGACCCGGCGCCGCCGAAGGTCCTGGCGCGCGACCCGCGCGTCGCGCTCAAGACGCCGGGGCCGCATGTCCTGCGTGTCGCCGCCGCGCGCATTCCGCTGCCGCGCGAGCGGCCAGCGGCGTTGGCGGCGGTCGCGCTGGCGGAGCGGCTCGCGGACGAGATGTCGACCGGATCGAGCGCGGAACCGGCGCGCGAGACGGCAGATGCGACGGCAACTGCGAGCTTGGGCGCGGACGCCGGTGCACTCGCCCCTGCGCCGCCGCTCCAAGCGTCTCAGAAAGAAGGCGAACAAAGAATCGCAAGCGCGCTTGCCGCCGCGCCGAAACGCGAGGGAGAAGACCCGATCCTGAGCGCGTCGCTGATGTCCTACGCGCCGTCGCGCGAGATGGTGTTCGCGGACGACATCACCGGCTCGATCGGAAATGCGGCGCGTGAGCGGTTTGCGGCGCTCCCGGCAAACGCAAACGCTCCCTCACCCCGACCTTCTCCCCGCACGCGGGGAGAAGGAGAAGAGCTGCGCGCCGCGACCAAGGCGGCGAACGAAGCGATTTCGACCAGGCCGATACACACGGCCACCGCGCCGCATAAGCCCACGCACAAGCTGACGCCGTTCGAGAAGCTCTACGGGCCGGTGCGCGTCGCCTCGCTGACGCCGAACGACACCGGCCGCGAGGACGACGGCGGGCAACCGCATGGCCCTTACGACCGCCACACCGCCGTCTACGTGCTCGCCGACCGCAAGGTGTACCTGCCGGACGGCCGCGCGCTCGAGGCGCATTCGGGCTACGGCGACAAGATGGACGACGCGCGCTATGTCGCCGTGCGCATGCGCGGGGCGACGCCGCCGCACATGTACGACCTCTCGTTGCGCGAGAGCCTGTTCCACGGCGTCGAGGCGATCCGCCTCAAGCCGGTCGGCGGCGAGAGCGCGATCTTCGGCCGCTCGGGGCTCCTGGCGCACACCTACATGCTCGGGCCGAACGGCCAGTCGAACGGCTGCGTGTCGTTTCGGAACTACGAGGCGTTCCTCAACGCCTACAAGTCCGGCGAGATCACGCGGCTCGCGGTCATCGCGAAGCTCGACTAGCTCCTGCGCAGACTTGGCATCACCGGGCTTGTCCCGGTGATGCCGCTTAGGGACGCATCGTGCCCGCCTAAGCGGGATGACTCACGCCCTCTGCCTATCCTTGTCGATCGGGATCACCTGGCCGGAGATCGATTTTCCGGCGTCGCTCGCGAGGAACACCGCGAGCTGCGCGATGTCCTTCGGATCGATGAAGCCGTCGATCGACTGCTCGGAGAAAGCTTCCCGCTGCACCTCTTCCATCGAGCGGCCGGAAAGCTGCGAGCGGCCGCGGAACACGCGCTGGATGCGCTCGCCATCGACCGCGCCCGGCGCGATCGCGTTGGCGCGGATGCCCCACTCGCCGAGCTCGATCGCGAGCGTCTTGGTGAAGCCGATGACGCCCCATTTGGTCGCGGCGTAAGGCGAACGGTTGGCAAAGCCGTAACGCCCGGCGACCGACGACATGTTGATGATGGAGCCCGCTTTCGATTGCTTCAGGTGCGGGATGGCGAGCCGCGTGACGTCGAACATGGCGGTGAGGTTGACGGCGACGACCTTGTCCCAGTCGTCGGGCGGGTACTGGTCGACCGGCAGCGTCATGCCGGCAATCCCGGCGTTGTTGATGAGCACGTCGAGGCCGCCGAGCGCGGAGATCGCCTCCGGCACCATGCGCGCGATCTCGGCGCGGCTGCCCATGTCGTAGCGGCGCGCGACGAGGCCGGGGATCTCCTTGGCCAGATCGCCGAGCGATTTCTCGTCGATGTCGCAGGTGAAGACCTTGGCGCCGTTCTTGGCGAAGGCGCGCACGAATTCGCGCCCGATGCCGGCCGCGCCGGCGGTGATCAATACGCGTTGGACCATTGTTGCTCCCGGTACGAAGCCGTGACCGGGCTGGTCCCGGCATTCCGGCATGATGGCGCGCTATGCGTCCACAAGCGGGCGGGCCGGGTCAAGCCCGGCCGCCGCAAGTTGCTGCTATGCTGCCCGTTCAATCAAGCGAGGCCCGCCATGCTCTATCTTGCCGTCAAGGCCGCATTGTCCGGCGTCATCATCGCCGTCGTGTCCGAGGTCGCGCGGCGCGCACCGGCCCTCGGCGCGCTCATCGTCTCGCTGCCGCTCGTTTCGCTGCTCGGCATCCTCTGGCTCTGGCATGACACCGGCGACGCCGAGCGGATCGCGGCGCATGCGCAATCGACGTTCTGGTACGTGCTGCCGACGTTGCCGATGTTCCTGCTGATGCCGGCGATGCTGCGCTACGGGGCCAATTTCTGGGTGACGCTCGCGGCCTGCTGCGCGCTCACCTTCGCACTCTATATCGTGACGGTGTGGCTGCTGGCGAAATTCGGCGTCGCGCTCTGATCGCACGCGCCGACATCACTCCTCCGGCTCGGTGGTGAAATAGAGCGGATAGCCCTTGCTCCTGCCGAGCTCGGTCGCCTCCTTGGCCTTGGTGTCGGCGACGTCCTTGGTGTAGACGGCGATGACGCAGGCGCCCTTCTGGTGCGCGGTCATCATCACGCGGTAGGCCTGCGCTTCGTTCATGCGGAAGACGGCCTTGAGCACCTCGACGACGAATTCGCGCGGCGTGTAGTCGTCGTTGAGCAGGATGACCTTCCAGAGCTTCGGGCGCTCCGTTTTGGTCGCGACTTTGGTGCGCGGCTTGGTGAGGACTTTCTCGGCCATCGCGAGCCTCGTTCCTGCCGTGCATTATCGCATGCGGCCGACCGCGTGAACCAGCCGGTCGATCAACTCCTTCTGAGCGTCGAGCACCTTCACGCGCGCCTCCTCAAGAGTGAACCATTGCGCGCGATCGACTTCCGGAAACGCGCTTTTGCGGCCGCTGCGCGGCGGCCATTCGATCTCGAAAGTATTGGAGACGAGCGCAGCCACGTCGAAATCGCCTTCAAGCGCGAAACAGGTCACCAGCTTGCCGCCTTTCTGCCTGATCTCGCCGAGCGGAACGCATTCTCCTTGCGGCATGACACCCAGCTCTTCGGCGAATTCGCGCTTTGCGGCGGCAAGCGGCTGCTCGCCCTCGGCGTATTCGCCCTTCGGGATGCTCCAGGCGCCCGCATCCTTCTTCGCCCAGAACGGCCCGCCCGGATGCACCAGCAGCACGCGCAAGGCCCCGCCTTCACGCTTCCACATCAGAATGCCGGCGCTGCGTCTGGGCATGGCTTATTCGCGCAGGATGGATTGCCGGATCGATGCCGGCAATGACAAAATGCGCCGATGGCGCGCATCTTCCTCTCCCACATTCCCGACATGCTCGCGAACTATTACGGCGAACGCGCGCTCGCCGCGTTGCGCGCGCTCGGCGAGGTCAAGCTCAACGAGACCGGCAAGGTGCTCGACGCCGGCGCGCTGGCGAAAGAAGCGCGCGGCTGCGAATTCGTCATTACCGACCGGCAGACGCCGGGGCCGGTTGCGTTCTTTTCGCAGGCCCCCGATTGCATCGCCTTCCTGCGCGTCGCGATCGACATCCGCAACGTCGACGTGGCTGCCGCGAGCAAGGAAGGAATCCTGGTGACGCATGCGAGCGCCGGATTCGTGCCTGCGGTCGCCGAAATGGCGATCGGCTACATGATCGATTGTGGCCGGAATATCACGCGCTCGACCGCCGAATACCACGCCGGCCGTGAAGCCGAGCCGCGCATGGGCAAGCAGCTCAAGGGCGCGACGCTCGGCATCCTCGGCTACGGCGCGATCGGCGAATATCTGGCGCCGCTCGGTGTCGCGCTCGGCATGACCGTGCTGGTCAACGACCCGTTCAAGAAGGTCGCGGCGCCGGGCGTCAAGCAGGCCGAGTTCGACGAGGTGCTGAAAAATTCGGATTTCGTCGTCTGCCTCGTCATCGCCAACGAGCAGACCGAGAACCTGATGAACGCGGCAGCCTTTGCGCAGATGAAGAAAACTGCGTTCTTCCTCAATCTGTCGCGCGGCAACCTCGTCGATGAAGCAGCGCTCGCGGCCGCGCTCGACAAGAAGCAGATCGCCGGCGTGGCGATGGACGTCGGCCGCGCGCAGGACCAGAAGCCGTCGCTCCTTCTTGCAAAACGGGCTGATGTGATCGCGACGCCGCACACCGCGGGACTGACGCCGGAAGCCGCCGAGCATCAGGCTTTCGATACGGTCAACCAGGTGAAGGAATTGCTCGCGGGCCGCATGCCGCCCGGCGCCGCCAACCCCGACAAGGCCACCCGGCTCGCGCGCCTGCGGCGATAATTTCCGACGTTAGTTCAGTGGCTTATGGGAGTACCCTGGAACCCGGCCGACCCTTGCGCGTTATCGCGCGGCAACAGCAAGGGGGCCGTACAGCATGGCAATCAACCGCAATGTTCTATTTCTGCTGATCGGCATCCTGTGCGCCACGGTCGCGGTGCTCGGTTACAAGGTCTATCAGGACAACCGCGATCCGAAGGGCGTGCAGATCAACATCGGTCCGAAAGGGCTCGCTATCGAGAAGAAGTAACGCCGCGCATCGGTGCAGGCCGCTCGCGCGCCTGCGGCGCCGCCTTGCGCCGCCACAGCACGTCGAGGCTGACCGGGCCAGGCCCCGCGAACGCGATGTAGAAGAAGATAAAGCAATAAAGAATCGCGCCGTCGCCCCGATTGAGGATCGGGAAGAAGCCGTGCGGCGCATGGCTCAGAAAATATGCAAACGCCATCTCGCCCGACATGATCAGCGCAACCGGCCGCGAGAACAGCCCGACGAGAAGCAGGGCACCGCCAACGAGCTCGATCGAGCCGGCAAACCAATAGAGCGAGAAAACCTGCGGCGTCGGCAACGGCGACGGAAAGCCAAACAGGCGCGAGGTACCGTGCTCGAAGAAAAGAAGCGCCGCGACAATGCGCAAGATGCTCAGTACGTAAGACGAATAACGCTCCATCGCATTGTCGAACATTCCGACAACTCCTTCGCCCATTCACCCCCCACGTGCCGCGATTTAGCGGTAGCGGCGCCAGCGCGCACTTCACAATCGTCTGATGCGCGCGTGATGTGGACCGGAATAAACCCGGCGTAAATCGGCACGCGTGGACGTTACGCTCGCGTGTGTCCCCGTTTTAAATGCGATGTCGTCAAATTGACGCTATCTCGCAGCATCATTTGAAGAGAAAAAGATTCGCAATTGGCGAACGCTTACGTCAGCGGTGCTGCTTCAATGTCGGTATTTTTTCGGTAGCATCGCTGAAAAAAGGGCTGGTGCGCAAAAACCGGGCGTAAGCCGGTTTGGAGGAGGCTCGATGGAACCATTTGCCCGCCGAACGACCAAATTCCGCCGCCACCGTCCCATGACGGAATGCGCACAGTGCGGCGAACCCATTTATGTGCCGGAGTGGTCGGAATATCTCGACGCGACCCGCTTGCGCCACCTGTGGCAATGCGAAGCTTGCGGTTATAGCTTCGAAACCACCGTCCAATACGCCGCGGCCTGATTACAAGGCAGCGTTCCGGCGACTCACCCCATTCCGGGCACGATGGCGACAATTCGCCGCGTCTGCTTGTCCAGCAGGACGAGTTGATCGCGCACAAGCACGTATTGCAAGCGGTGCTTTGCGGGAACGGCTTTGGCCACTTTCGGGGGAAGATCGCGCGCTTGCGCTTGTTGCGGCACCGCGGCGCCGACCGTGATCGTGAAGCCGACATCATTCTGCCGATGCAGATGGGCGTGCGCGACCGCGTCGCGGCTCCTGGCGCGCTGATCGTCCGTCAACGTCAGGTCGCCGCTCGCCGTGCGGCGGATATCCTCGAGACGCGAATTGCCGCTCGGTTTGAGGCCGCTCGGATGGCTCGTGTTTTGCTGAATTTGCGAACTTTGTCCTTGCTGCTGGTTGGTGCGCTCGCCGTTAGGCCGCGACTGCGCGAGCAAAACGCCGGGCGTGAAGGCGCAGAGGCCGGCGAGCGCGGCTGCTGCGAGCAATTTCTTGTCCATGAGGCATCTCCCGTTTGATGGCTAACGGGAGATGCGTTGCAGTTGTTCCGGCGGAGTTCCCCGCCCCGCCGTCAGGAGGCCGGCTTGAAGTTCATCGCCACGCCGTTGATGCAGTACCGCAATCCGGTCGGCGGCGGCCCATCGGGAAACACGTGACCGAGATGGCTGCCGCAGCGGCTGCAATGCACCTCCGTGCGCACCATGCCGCAGCTGTCATCTTCCGAGGTTTCGACCGCGCCCGGCTCCGGATCGTTGAAGCTCGGCCAGCCGGTGCCGCTCTCGAATTTCTTCTTTGACATGAACAGCGGCTGCCCGCAGCCGGCGCATTCGAACGTGCCGGCGCGCTTCTCGTAATTGAGTGCGCAACTACCCGGCCGCTCGGTGCCGTGGCCGCGCATGACATCGTATTGCTCGGGCGTAAGCAGGCGCCGCCATTCCGCGTCGCTGTGCGTTACCGGATATTGCTTCACCGTAGTTGTGCTCATGTCACTCTCCTGCCCGCCGCCACGATAGCAATATTTGCCTTCGCGTGCCGCACTTCAAGCGGACGCCAGCATGCCACCGCGCGGACGGCGTACGAGGAAGCCGAGTGCGAGCCACCACAACCCATGCATGACCATGTCGATGCCGAGCAGCAGGCCCGGAAGCACAAGGCCGCTCCAGGGGAAGCCGGCGAACAGGACAACGCCGAAAACAATGCCGACAATGCCGGAAGCAAGCAGCACCCAGCCATAATCGCTCCAGTGACGGAACGCGAGCACGAGGCGCACGACGCCGGACACCAGAATGACGGCAGCAATGCCGAGCGTGAGTCCGAGCGAAGTCGCCAGCGGATTGGCCGCAAACATGAAGCCGCCGGCGACCAGCAACACGCCGATAATCGCGCTCAACACCAGACTGCCCCAACCGCGCGCGCTGAAGGCGTGAATGATCTGGAAGACGCCGGCGACGACCAGCGCGGCGGAAAAGAAGATCGCCGTGACGATCGAGGCCGCGACCACATTCCACAACAGGAATATGCCCCCGGCGAGCAGGATCAGTCCGAGCAGCGCGCACAGCCACCAGCGGCCGGCCGGGCATTCTAGTACGGGCGCGCCAGCGATCGGAGACGACGAGGAAGCCGGATGAAGGTTTGTCATGACAATTACCCCAACACCGTTGCAATGCTGTGATTTCAACGTCCGGCCGTCCAGCCCGTTCCGGGCTCAATCACGCAGTGTTGCACCAGCCTGCGCACGGGCGCGCTATAGTAATCCGCATGATCGATCGCCGACACATGCTGTTTGCCGCGCTGGGCTTGCCCGCAGCCGCTTTGCCCCTGCCAGGCCGCTCGCATGCCGCCGGAGCCACAGGCATGAGCCACATCACCGCTTACGCCTTTACCTTCAACGCCCTCGACGGCGGCACTATTGCGCTCGCCGAACATGCCGGACATCCGTTGCTGGTGGTCAACACCGCCTCGCAATGCGGCTACACCCCGCAATATGCCGGTCTGCAAGCCTTGTGGACGCGTTATGGCAAGCGCGGGCTGTTTCTGCTCGGCGTGCCCTCAAACGATTTCGGCGGTCAGGAGCCGGGCGGAGCGAGTGACATCGAAGCGACCGCCAAGGGCGAATTCCACGTCACCTTCCCGCTCACAGAAAAGGCCGTGGTGAAGGGGCCGGCAGCGCATCCCTTCTACCGCTGGGCAGCCGAAGCGTTGCCGAATGAGAGGCCGCGCTGGAATTTCCACAAGTATCTGGTCGGGCGCGACGGCGTCTTGAAGGCGGGCTTTGCGTCGGCGCTGGAGCCGACCGACCCGCGTATCATTTCGGCGATCGAGACGGAGCTCGGATAGTGGCGCGCGCACCACGGCGCGCCGCATTGTCATTCAGCTGTCAAAATGCGGATTGACGAATCGTCGCGCCCATGACGGACTGGCGGTGACATTTGCTCACGCGGGCCGGCGGTGTTGGTAGCCGACCCGTCCCGAGGTTCCTCCCGCGTGGCGTTTAAACTGGGCGGCCGCAAGGCCGCCCTTTTTCACGCCCGCATCAGCCGCAATAACGCACCGGGATGCGGTGGTAGCTTCCGTCGGGATAACGGCGCCAGCAACGGCCCTGGTACCAGTAATAGCCGTGCCGCGGCTCGAACTGCGAGCCGATCGCAGCACCCGCCGCCGCGCCGATGATGCCGCCGGCAATCGCGCCGCCCGCCCTACCGGTCGCGGCACCGCCGATGATGGCACCGGCCGTGCCGCCCAGCACCGCTCCGCCGAGCGTGCTGTCTTGCGCCGCAGCCTGCGGCATGGGTATCGCCGCTGCGGTCGTCGCCAATACCGCCGCCACTGTCAGAATTCTGATCATGTGAGTCTCCCCTCGAACCGGCGGCTATTTAGGCCAATCCGGGGAAATGTTCAATTTGCGCGGGCCGTCAGGCGGCGTCGAACTTGTTGCGCGCCGACATATAGCGCCGCGCGGCGCCGGCGACCTTGCGCTCGACTGCGGCGGCTGGCAGCGGGTCGATCGCCTCGACCAGCTGGAGGAACGCGCTGCCGGGCAGCGGCGGCGCGAAGACATAGCCTTGCGCCGAGCGGATGCCGAGCTCGCGCAGGTGCGTCACCTGCTCGAAGTTCTCGACGCCTTCCGCCACCACGTCCATGCGCATGTTGTGGGCGAGATCGACGAGCGTTTCGACGATGGTCGTGGAGTTGCGGTCGGTGCCGAGCGCGTCGACGAACATCTTGTCGATCTTGATGATGTCGACGCCGAGCTTGAGCATGTAGGAGAGTCCGCTGTGGCCGGTGCCGACGTCGTCGATGGCGATGCGCACGCCGATGCCTTGCAACGCGGCGATGATCTGCCGCGTCTCGGTCAGGTTCTGGATCGGGTCGCGCTCGGTGAGCTCCAGCACCACCTGCGACATCGCGATCGGCGAACTGGCAAAGACGTTTTGCACTTCCTTGACGATCGACTCGTCGCTGAACAGTTTGGCGGCGAAGTTGAATGAAATTTTCATCCCCGGCCGCCGCCCGATCGCCCCGCCCGCTTCCGCGCACACGCGCTGCATCAGGTCGCGCGTGAGATCGAGAATGAGACCGCTCGATTCGGCGAGCGGAATGAACGCGCCCGGCAGCACCAGCGAGCCGTCGGGCTTGCGCCAGCGGATCAGCACTTCGGCGCCACGCAATTGCCCGGAGCGGATGTCGACGACCGGCTGGTAATACGGGATGAATTCCCCGGCGGCGAGCGCGCGCTCGAGCTCCGCCACCGGATTGTCCAGTTGCCGCTTCGGAAGCAGCGCGGCAAAGGCCATCAGCACGATCGCGATGGCCGCCGATGCGAAAGTCCCGAGCCATTGAAGATCGCCGTGGCTCGCGATCACCTGGCTGCGCGGCATCGAGATTTCGGCGGTGAACCCGAACTTGCCGGAACGCTGGCGGGCGATGAAATCCGCGGAAGCCGTCGGGTCATCCTCGCCGGATTCGCCGATCAACGCCCCGCCGCGCGTCTTCATGCTGGCGTGCGCCGAGAACGGCCCGCCCTTGGTCGCCACCTGGGGCAGAAACAGCGTCGCCGGCACGATGGCGGCGATGCTGTTTGTGCCGGAAGCCGCCTTGCGGCGCAGCCGCACCATGCGCTCGTTCTTGCCGATATCCAGGATGTCGAGCGTGTAGTCGCCCGCATCGTTCAGCGGCTCGGATGAGAGAATCTTGCGCTGGCCGATCGGCAAGCCGAGGTGCGTGCACAAGGTCTGTCCGTCTGACGCAACGATCGACAATTCCTTGATCGGGATCGCGTCGAATGCCGCGTAACGCATGGCCTCGATCTGCGAGGGCCGGCACGCCTCGACGCCCTGAGTAGCCAGCGCATCGAGAGCCTCGGTGACGCTGTTGACCCGCGCTTCGGCGAGCGAGATGGCGCGGCTCGCCGAGGTGTCGATCTCCTCCTGGCCCTGCCGGTCGATCAACCGGTTCAGCCAATAGTTGAATGCGAGCAAGGGCCCGGCCGCCAGAACGGCGCCAGCCACTATCGCCAACAGATTTTTACGCGCGCTTCCCCGCACGCCCCACCGTCCTGGCGTCACGCGGCACCGGTCCTGGTGCCCCGGGAGCAGTTGAGCCACGCTCACGTAAAGGTGGCGTAAAGGCTATGCGCAGGTCGCTATGGAAAGCCGGCAGGCACTCCCCGCGCGGTCAGGCATGGTTAGCGGGGCGTAAATTTCCGGCTTTGCGCCGGCGTCGAGCTCAGCGTTTCTTCTTGGCCTTGGCCTTGGCCGCCGAGGTCTTTGTCCGCTTCGCCTTGTCGACCAGGTCGGCAATGAAGCGCGGCAGCGCGAAAGCGCCGACGTGCAGCTCGGGCGACCAGTATTTGGTCGGGAAACGCCCCGCCTTGCGGTAGCGCTCCGCGATCACCTTGGCCGACGCCTGCCGCAACCGCTTGTTGTCGGTGGCAAAGCCCATCGCCATATGGCCGCCGACATAGACCGGGATCGCCGCGACGTAGCAGGTGGCGTCGGCGAACAACGAGCGGAAATGGCCGATGGTGGTCGTGAGCTCCCCCGACTGAAAGAACGGGACGCCGTTCTGGGTGATCAGGATGCCGCCTTTGGCGAGGCAGCGCTTGCAGCGGGCGTAGAACTCCTTGGTGAACAGGATAGCGCCCGGCCCTTGCGGATCGGTCGAGTCGACGATGATGACGTCAAAACGCCTGCCGGTCTCGCCGACATATTTGAAGCCATCGTCGATGACGCTTTCGAAGCGCTTGTCGGCGAAAACCGGCTTGGTGAACTCCGGATAGTGCTCCTTGGAGAACTCGATCACCGACTCGTCGATCTCGACCTGGGTGAGCCGCTTGACCGTCTTGTGCTTGAGCACTTCCTCGGCGATGCCGCAGTCCCCGCCACCGATGATCAGTACCTCCTTCGCGTTGCCGTGGGCGAACAGCGGCAGGTGGCTCATCATCTCCTGATAGACGTATTCGTCGCGGCTGGAGATCTGGGTGGCGCCGTCCAGCATCAGCATCTTCCCGAAAAACTTGTGCTCGAAAAGGATGAGATGCTGATGCTCGGTCTGGGTCTCGTAGAGGACCTTCTCGACCTCGTAGGTCATGCGGAAGCCCATGTCGTCGAACAGGGTCTCCGGGATCCAGCGCTTCTCGGCCATCGGCAAACCCTCCTCGTCACGGCCCGCCTGCGGCTGGCCATTTACCGCCTCAAGGGGAGGTTTAAAGACGCCAATGCCCGGCACAAGGCCGGGCATCGGGTCTTTCAACAGGCCTGAAGGGGGCTCTAGGCCGCGCCCTTGCCGCGCAGATGCTCGCCGACGGCGATCTTCTTCGGCGCGAAGGCCTTGCGCAGGACCGGCACGCAGGCGTCCGGATTGGCCTTGCCGCACATGAAGATGTCGAGCGCGGCGTAGCCGTTCTCCGGCCAGGTGTGGATGGAGATGTGGCTTTCGGCCAGCACCGCCACGCCGGACACGCCGCCGTTCGGCTCGAAGTGATGCAGATGGATGTGCAGCAGCGTCGCGCCTGCAACGTCCACGCAACGGCGCAGCGTCGCCTCGATGTGGTCGATGTCATCGAGACGGCTCGCCTTGTACAGGTCGACGATGAGGTGCGCGCCTGCGCACTTCACACCGTTACGGACTACGAAATGGTCATCCCTCTCTTCGGTCTGGACCGGCGCCGGGGCGGGCGTGGCGGTTTCTTTCTTTCGGACGATGGCAGGCGATCCCGCCACTTTGCCCGATCGGAGAACTGCGCTCTGTTTCAATTCCTTTAGACCTCCTCGTGAGCCGGAGTCCGCATCTTACGGCCCTCGGTCACCCGTCGCTGTCCCCCGACCGTCATCAGTCAGTCACAGCGTCGTTTTTCACATACAGTAACTTAGCCAGTGATCAAGAAGAATCTGTAAAAATTCCCGGGGAAAGGCATTCGCTGTCACACTTGCGCGCGCGTTAAAATTCTGTCGCGCGAATTTTTCCAAGCCGAGTGATTCGCGTTCACCGCTTCTCTTAACCACGCCACCAGTGCCGCAAGGCGAGTCGCCGACTGTTGAGCGCGGCGCCGTTTGCGGCTTGAATGCGGCAACGCGCGCCGATTGTGACAGCCCGAAAATGGCGTCATGGCGCGGCTTTTCCGGCCATGGAGTGCACCGATGAGTTTCTTTCCCGGCAAGGATCCCGCAGCGGGCGACGTCTACGCCTGCGAAGCGCTCGCCAACGTCGTGGTGCCGCGCACGGTCGATCTCGGCGACGGCTTCTCCGTCCGCCGCGCGCTGCCTTCGGCGCGCACGCGCATGGTGGGCCCGTTCATCTTCTTCGACCATTTCGGGCCGGCCGTGTTCCGCTCCGGGCATGGCCTCGACGTGCGGCCGCATCCGCACATCGGGCTCGCCACGGTCACCTACCTGTTCGACGGCGAGATCATGCACCGCGACAGCCTCGGCACGGCCGCCGCCATCCGCCCCGGCGAGGTCAACTGGATGACCGCCGGGCGCGGCATCGTCCATTCCGAGCGGACGGGGCCCGAACTGCGTGCCAGCGGCAGCCCCATTCATGGCCTGCAGATGTGGGTGGCGCTGCCGAAGGCGAAGGAAGAGGTCGAAGCCGCCTTCGCCCACCACGAGACGGCGGAATTTCCACTGGTGCGCGACAACGGCAAGAGCGTACGCGTCGTGGTCGGCTCGCTCTACGGCGCGAAGTCGCCGGTGCCGACCCTGCACGAGACCATTTTCGCCGACGTGACCGTGAAGACCGGCTCCTCGGTGCCACTCGACGCCAGCCACGAAGAGCGCGCGATCTACGTCATCGACGGCGAAATCGAGATCGCCGGCGACAAGTTCGAGGCAGGGCGCCTGCTGGTGTTCCGTGCCGGCGACACCGTGACGGTAACCGCCTCGCGTGACGCACACTTCGTCATCGTCGGCGGCACGCCGATGGACGGTCCGCGCCACATCTGGTGGAACTTCGTCTCCTCGAGCAAGGAGCGTATCGAGCAGGCCAAGGCCGACTGGAAGGCCGGGCACTTCCAGAAAGTGCCGGGCGACGAGATCGAATTCATCCCGCTGCCGGAGAAGTGATACCTCACCACTGTCATTCCGGGCGAGCGAAGCGAGACCCAGAATCCAGTATGCCGTGCGCTATCGATGGGTTACCGCGCACCGGATCCCCGTCTTCGCGGGGATGACCGCAAGCGCGGTCACTTCTTCGGCAGATCCAGCCGGATGTGCAGCTCCTTGAGCTGCTTCTGCGTGACCTCCGAGGGCGCGCCCATCATCAGGTCTTCCGCCCGCTGGTTCATGGGGAACAGCACCACCTCGCGCAGGTTCTCTTCGCCTGCGAGCAGCATGACGATGCGGTCGATGCCGGGCGCGATGCCGCCATGCGGCGGTGCGCCGTATTGCAGCGCGCTGAGCATGCCGCCGAACTTCGCCTCCAGCACATCCTCGCTGTAGCCCGCGATGGCGAACGCCTTTTTCATCACGTCGGGGCGGTGATTGCGGATCGCTCCGGACGAGAGCTCCACGCCGTTGCAGACGATGTCGTACTGGAATGCCTTGATCGACAGGATCTTGTCCTGATCCTTCGGATCGAGCGCGAGGAACTCCTCGACGCCCATGTTCGGCATCGAGAACGGGTTGTGTGAAAAGTCGATCTTCTTTTCCTCGTCGTGCCACTCGTACATCGGAAAATCGACGATCCAGCACAACTCGAACCGGCTCTTGGCGATGAGGCCGAGCTCGTCGCCGATTTTCGTGCGTGCGGGGCCGGCGAACTTGACGAAATCCTTCGGCCGGCCGGCAACGAAGAAGCAGGCGTCGCCAACGCCGAGCTTCAGCTGGTCGGCGATCTTCTTTGTGCGCTCCGGCCCGATGTTCTTGGCGAGCGGGCCCGCGCCGCTCTCCTCGCCCTCGCGCCAGAAGATGTAGCCGAGACCAGGCTGCCCCTCGCCTTGCGCCCATGAATTCATGCGGTCACAGAACGCGCGGTTGCCGCCCTTCGGCGCCGGGATCGCCCAGACCGCGTTGCCTTCGGTTTCGAGAATCTTAGCGAAGATTTTGAAGCCGGAGCCGCGGAAGGCGTCGCTCACATCCTGCATCTCGATCGGGTTGCGCAGGTCCGGCTTGTCGGTGCCGTATTTGCGCAGCGCGTCCGCGAACGGGATCATCGGAAACTTCTGCGTTACTGGCTTGCCGTCGGCGAATTCCTCGAACACGCCGCGGATCACCGGCTCGACCGCCGCGAACACGTCTTCTTGCGTGACGAAGCTCATCTCGAGATCGAGCTGGTAGAACTCGCCGGGCGAGCGGTCGGCGCGCGCGTCCTCGTCGCGGAAGCACGGCGCGATCTGGAAGTAGCGGTCGAAGCCCGCGATCATGATGAGCTGTTTGAACTGCTGCGGCGCCTGCGGCAGCGCGTAGAATTTGCCCGGATGCAGGCGCGACGGCACGAGATAGTCGCGCGCGCCTTCCGGCGAGGATGCGGTCAGGATCGGCGTCTGGAATTCGAAGAAGCCGCCTTCCTTCATGCGCCGGCGGATCGAGTCGATCACCTTGCCGCGCAGCATGATGTTGTTGTGCAGATGCTCGCGCCTCAGATCGAGAAAGCGGTACTTGAGGCGGATGTCTTCCGGGTAATCGGCCTCGCCGAAGACGGGCATCGGCAGTTCGGCCGCGGGGCCGAGCACTTCGATTTCGCGGATGTAGACCTCGACGAGACCTGTCGGCAGTTCGGGATTTTCGGTGCCCGCAGGACGCAAGCGCACCTTGCCGTCGATGCGCACCACCCACTCCGATCGCAGCTTCTCGGCCTGCTTGAACGCCGGGCTATCCGGATCTGCAACCACCTGCGTGATGCCGTAATGGTCGCGCAGATCGATGAACAGCACGCCACCGTGGTCGCGGATGCGGTGGCACCAGCCGGACAGCCGCACCTCTTTGCCGACGTCGCCTTCACGGAGCGCGCCGCAAGTATGGGTGCGGTAACGGTGCATGGTCATTTCGGCAGATTCATCGTCAATTGGTGAAAGCGCGCGGAAAAACGCATGAGGGGTCCGCTTTGTCAAGGCAAGGTCCGCCAAGCGCCTCGACAGATCGGCTCCGATCTGCACACTTCGTCGGCGAAAGCGCCGGAACCGATGGCAAGAAAAAAAACGACGAAAAAGACGGCCGGGCGACCGAAGGCCTCGATGACAACCGCCGAGGCGACGGTCGCGACCCTGATCGCGCACGGCCTCGATACGATCTACGGCCTGCCGGGTGTCCACAACGATCACCTGTTCGACGCCTTCCACCACGCCGGCGACAAGCTGCGTGTCGTCCACAGCCGGCACGAACAGGGCGCGGCCTATATGGCACTCGGCGCGGCGCTCGCGACCGGCAAGCCGCAAGCCTATGCGGTCGTGCCCGGGCCGGGCCTGCTCAATTCGGGCGCCGCCCTGCTCACCGCCTATGGCATGAACGCGCCGGTGCTGGCGCTGCTCGGGCAAATCCCGTCGGCGGCGATCGGCCGCGGCTTCGGGCATCTGCACGAGATCCGCGACCAGGCCGGCATCATCGCGCGGCTCGTGGATCACTACGCGCATATCAAGGGCCCGTCCGATGCCTCGGCGAAGACCGCCAAGGCCATCGCCGCGATGGCGGCGGGGCGTCCCGGCCCGGCTGCGCTCGAATGCGCCATCGACGTCTGGGGGCAGCGCGGAGCGGCCGGCGCGATCGTGCAGCCGGCGCCTACGCGCCAGCCGAAGATCAACGAGAGCACGGTGCGCGCGGCCGCAAAGCTCCTCGGCGGTGCCAAGCGCGTGCTCATCGTCTGCGGCGGCGGGGCGCAGGACGCCTCGCCCGAGGTCACCGCGCTGTCCGATGTGTTGCAGGCGCCCGTGCTCGGCTACCGGCGCGGACGCGGCGTGCTCGACAGCCGCAATCCCTTCAGCGTCACCCTGCCGCTCGGCCATGAGCTGTGGGGGCAAGCCGACGCCGTACTCGCGGTCGGCACGCGCCTGCACATCCCGCAGAGCGTCTGGGGCGCGGCGGGCCTGAAAATCGTCCGCATAGACAGCGACCCGGAAGAGGCAGCACGCTCGCGCAAACCGGCGGTGGCACTCGTGGGCGATGCTGCGCCGATCCTGCGCCGGCTAATCGACGTGCTGCCATCCTTCAATCAAAAGCGCGCGTCGCGACGGGAGGAAATGGTGGAGCGTCAGAGAGCCCTGCGCGCGCGGCTCGCGAAGCTCGCGCCGCAGCTCGCTTTCCTTGATGTGATCCGCGCCGAGCTGCCGGAGGACGGCATCTACGTCGACGAGGTGACGCAGATCGGTTTCGCCGCCCGCCTCGCCTTTCCGGTCTACAAGCCGCGCACGTTCCTCTCGCCCGGCTACCAGGACAATCTCGGCTGGGGCTTTGCCACGGCGCTCGGCGTGCAGCATGCGCGGCCGGAGGTGCCGGTGGTATCGATCAACGGCGACGGCGGCTTCCTCTACACCGCCAACGAGCTTGCCACCGCCATGCGCCATCGCATTCCCCTTGTGGCGATCGTGTTCGCCGACGGAGCGTTCGGCAATGTGCGGCGCATTCAGGAGGAGGATTACGGCAATCGCCTGATTGCTTGCGACCTCGCCAACCCGGATTTCGTCAAATACGCCGAGAGCTTCGGCGCGGCCGGCCGCCGCGCGCGCACGCCGGACGAATTGGGCGCGGCGCTGCGGCTTGCCTTCGCGCGGCGCGAGCCGACCGTGATCGAGGTTCCTGTGGGACCGATGCCGAGCCCGTGGGAATTTATCATGATGCCGCGCGTGCGCGGCTGACTCGGGTTGCCATGACCGCCCCGGTATAGGTTAGGTTCAAGATCCCGATGCAGCCGATCACCACGACGAAGGAGCTGGCCGAGACATGCGCGCGCATGGCGCGCCACCCGTTCGTGACCGTGGATACCGAGTTCCTGCGCGAGACGACCTACTACCCGCTGCTGTGCGTGGCGCAGATCGCCAGCACCGACGAGGCCGTGGTGGTGGACGCGCTCGCCGAGGGCATCGACCTTTCGCCGTTCTTTGCGCTGATGGCCGATGAGAAGGTCGTGAAAGTATTTCACGCCGCTCGCCAGGACATCGAAATCGTGTGGAATCTGGCGAAGAAGATTCCGCATCCGATTTTCGATACGCAGGTCGCCGCCATGGTGCTCGGCTATGGCGACTCGATCTCCTACGATCAGCTCGTACTGCGTATCACCGGCGATACCCTCGACAAATCGCACCGCTTCACCGACTGGACGCGGCGTCCGCTCACTGACGCGCAATTGACCTACGCGATCTCGGACGTCACGCATCTTCGCGACGTTTACCTCAAGCTTGCGGAAGATCTGGCCAAACGCGGGCGCAGCGAATGGGTCGATGCCGAGATGAACGTGCTCACCTCGCCCGAGACCTACCGCATGGAGCCAGAGCGCGCGTGGGAACGGCTGAAAAGCCGCGTGCGCAAGCCGAAGGAGCTCGCGGTGCTGATCGAGGTCGCAGCCTGGCGCGAGCGCGAAGCGCAGACGCGCGACGTGCCGCGCGGGCGCGTGCTCAAGGACGACGTGATCGGCGATATCGCCGTCCAGGCGCCGACCACGATCGAGCGGCTCGGCAACTTGCGTTCGCTGCCGAAGGGCTTCGAGCGCTCGCGCTGGGGCGAGGCAATCGTCGAGGCGGTGCAGCGGGGGCTCGCGCGTGACCCGAAGACGTTGCCGCGCATCGAAAGATTCCGCCCCGCGATGAACGGCGCGGCGACCGTCGAGCTGCTCAAGGTGTTGCTGCGCATGACATCCGAGCGCCACGGCGTCGCCGCCAAGGTGATCGCTACCGTCGACGATCTCGACCGCATCGCCGCCGACGACGAGGCCGACGTGCCTGCGTTGAAAGGTTGGCGGCGCGAGCTGTTCGGCGAGAAGGCGCTCGCGCTCAAGCACGGGCGGTTGGCGCTGGCGGTGGAAAAGAGCCGCGTCGTTGCGGTCGAGCGTCCCGGCGCGCAGTCTTGATTATTCAGTGGCGATCACCGGCTCGCGGCCGATGAGGCGCGCGAGCTGGCGCAAGCGGTTGAACACGCGGTCGCTCGCCAGCTTCGAATATTGCCGCGGCAGTCGCAGCACCAGCTTGCCGCGCCGGACGGCCATCGGCGTCTTCGGCAAGACGCCGGCCTGCCCCGCCGTAAGGAGATATGCGACACGCATCGAAGCGCCGAGCACGCGCGCGCGGTCGAGCATGCGCGTGGTCGCGAGTTCGCGCAGGCGCGGCGACAGTTCGTCCTCGCTCAGCCCGGCGTGGCGGAAATAGACGGAGAGCGCAAGGAACGCGCGCCCCGGATGGTCGATGGCGACGAAGGCTCCGTGCGCGATGATGTTCATCGACTGCTCGCCGCGATAATCCGGATGGGCGCGCCAGCCGATGTCGGCAAGCAGGCATGCCGCATGACGCAGGCGGCGCTCTTCGGCGTTCTCATCGAGCCCGGACGAGGCCATGAAGCGGTCGGTCCACGCGATCAGATCCTCGCCATGGTGCGGCGAGCGCGAGCGCAGCACGTTGAGATCGGCGGCGGCGGCAATGAGCGGATCGCGCATGCGTTCGTTGGGCTTGAGCAGCGAATAAAGCAAGCCTTCGCGCACGCCGAGCACCGAGAACACCACGTCTTTCGGCTTGATCTCGCGCACCAGATTTTCCAGCACCAGCGCGGCGTAAGCGAGCAGCGGCCGTCGCGCTGAGTTCACGACCTCGATCTGCGACAACGTGTCGGTGTCGACCCGGTGCACCAGCCGGGAAAATTCGAGCGCCTCGCGCGCCGAGATCCGGTAGTTGTGCATGACGTGGAACGGATAACCGGTCTGCCACATGTGCAGCCGCGCCAGCGCGCGCCAGGTGCCGCCGACCGCATAGAATGTGCGCCCCTCGCCTTCTTCCAGCATGTCGAGGTCGCCGAGTTTGCGCTCCACGATCTTTTCGGCCTTCTTTAGCGACTTGCCGGCGGCGTCCTGCAACGCAAGGCCGCCGAGCGGCAGCGTCACGCCGGATTTGACCCGCGTGCCGTGGATGTCGATCAGCTCGAGCGAGCCGCCGCCAAGATCGCCGACGATGCCGTCAGGGCGATGAATGCCGGAGATGATCCCGAGCGCGGTGAGATGCGCCTCGCGCCGGCCGGACAAAATCTCGATCCGGACGCGGCAGATCCGCTGCGCCTGCGCGATGAACGCTCGGCCGTTCCTGGCGTCGCGACAGGCCGCCGTCGCGATCGCCCAGATTTTCCGCACCCGGAGACTGTCGCAGAGCGCGCGGAAGCGCCTGAGCGCGGCGAGCGCGCTGCGGATCGCTTCCGGCGCCAGCAAGCCGGTCGACTGCACTTCCCGCCCGAGACCGGCGAGCACCTTTTCGTTGAAAATCGGCGTCAGGCTGCGCTTGAGGCCCTCGTAGATGACGAGACGTACCGAGTTCGAGCCGATGTCGATGACGGCGACCGGCGGCCCATGGTCGAGCCGGCCCTGCGCCCGGACGGCGATGGGACGCGCGCGCCGCGACTTCCTGCGCCTACGCGCTTTCGAAGCGCCGGAGGAGGCTGAGCGACGTTTCCTTGAACGATTTGCCACGTCCGGACAGGCTCGGGTTGGTCATGAAATATTTGTGGGCGTTGAACGGCTCCTCGCCCGGCGGCGGCTTTATGCGCGCCGACGAACCGTCGGGCAAGAACTTCCAGCTTTGCTCATTGTCCTTGAAATTCGCCACCATGATCTGACCGAGCACCTGCTCGTGCACCGTCGGATTGAGGATCGGGCAAAGCACTTCGACACGCCGATCGAGGTTGCGCGGCATCATGTCGGCGGAAGAAATGTAGACCGCGGCTTTCAGGTGGGGCAACGCGCGTCCGTTGCCGAAACAATAGATGCGGCCGTGCTCTAGGAAACGGCCGACAATCGATTTAACCCGGATGTTGTCGGACAAGCCCGGAATGCCGGGACGCAGGCAGCAGATGCCGCGCACGACAAGATCGACCGCAACGCCCGCAGCCGACGCCTCGTATAGCATGTCGATGATGTCGGGATCGACCAGCGCGTTCATCTTCATCCAGATCGACGCGGGCTTCCCGGCCCTGGCGTTGGCGGTCTCTTGCGCGATGTGCTCGCGAATACGGCTGCGCAGATTAACCGGCGACACCGCCATCTTTTCCATTTCAGCCGGCTCGGCGTAGCCGGTGATGTAGTTGAACACGCGCGCGACATCACGCGCGATCGCCGGATCGGCGGTGAAAAACGACAGGTCGGTATAGAGCCGCGCGGTGACCGGATGATAGTTGCCGGTGCCGACGTGAACATAAGTTGCGAGCGCGCCGCCCTCGCGGCGGACCACCAGTGAAAGTTTGGCGTGCGTCTTGAGCTCGAGGAAGCCGAACACAACCTGCGCCCCGGCTCGCTCCAGATCGCGCGCCCAGCGGATATTTGCTTCTTCGTCGAAGCGCGCCTTGAGCTCGACCAGCGCCGTCACCGACTTGCCGGCTTCGGCGGCCTCGACCAGCGCCTTCACGATCGGGGATTCCGCGGAGGTCCGATAAAGCGTCTGCTTGATGGCGACGACGTCCGGATCGCGCGCGGCCTGTTGCAGAAACTGTACCACCACGTCGAACGATTCATACGGGTGGTGAACGATGAGGTCCTTCTGCCGGATGGCAGCGAAGCAATCGCCGTTGTGATCGCGGATGCGCTCCGGATAGCGCGGATTGTACGGAACGAATTCGAGATCGGGCCGGTCGAAGCCGCTCAGCTGCGCAAGTTCGTTGAGCGCGAGTACGCCGCGGACAAGAAACACCTCGTCGTCGGCGACAGCAAATGCGCGCTGCACGAAGCTGCGCAGTTCAGCCGGCATCTCGGCGTCGAGCTCGAGTCGGATCACCGACCCCCGACGGCGGCGCTTGAGCGCGGTCTCGAACAGCCGCACCAGGTCTTCCGCCTCTTCTTCGATTTCCACCTCGGAATCGCGGATGACGCGGAAGGCGCCCTGTCCTTTCACGGTGTAGCCGGGAAAAAGCCGCGCAATGAATTGCGACGTCGCCTCTTCCAAGGTGATAACGCGAATGCCGCCCTCACCGGCCGGGAGACGGATGAAGCGCTCGATCTTCTGCGGCATGCGGATGAGCGCATTCATCGCCTTGCCATCCTTGGCGCGCGAAAGCTGCAGCGCGATTGAAAACCCGAGATTGGGAATGAACGGAAACGGATGCGCGGGATCGATCGCCAGAGGCGTGAGCAGCGGGAATACGTGGGTGAGGAAATGCTCTTCGAGCCAGGCGCGTTCCTGCTTTTTCAGGTCGCGGCCGTCCACCAGCACGATGCCGGCCGACGCGAGCGCCGGCCGCAGGTCCAGCCAGCGTCTCTGCTGATCGCCTGCGAGCAGCGTTACTGTTTCGGCAATCCGGGCCAGTTGCTCTGCCGGGGTGAGACCGTCGGGACTCTGGGTGACAATGCCCTCGCGCACCTGACCTTTCAGGCCAGCGACGCGCACCATGAAGAATTCGTCGAGGTTGTTCGCCGAGATCGACAGGAACCGAACCCGCTCGAGCAGCGGATGGCGGTCATTACCTGCCTCCTCGAGGACCCTGCGGTTAAAATGGAGCCATGACAACTCCCGGTTGATAAACCGCTCCGGGCGCGCGCGCAGCGTTTGGCCGGCCTGCGGATCAGCCAGCGGCAAAGCCGGCTGCGCCGGCGCCGTGACCGGAGCTTTTTCCTCCGATAAGGCAATGGCTTGGCCGTTTTCGGTCATAGTCCGCTGGGTCTGAATACACGCTCTATATCTCAGATACGTGTCAGTCAGATGACAGATCGACCGGCCGTTGCCGTCAAGGCCGCCTAGCGCAGGAGTTCCGCCGCCAACGCGCGCGTGACCGGCCGTTGCTGCCGCATTGCCTCACGGTCAAGCCGCGTGACCGCGGCACGGGCGCCGGCAAAAGACCGCTCGATCCGTGCGGTGATGAAACTCACCAGGGCTTCGTCGACGTGTAGTTGCCGATCGGCGGCGAGCTTCACGATAAGTGAGCGCAACAAGGCGTCATCGGGCGGCGCAACAGTGACAAGCGGCAAGGCGCGCAAGCGTGAACTGAGATCCCGGATTTCGAGCGTCCAGGATGCCGGCGCCGAGCGCGCCGTGAGCAGCATTGACGCCCCCTCTTCGCGCGCGAGATTGAGCAAATGAAATAACGCACGCTCATCGACGCTTTCGGGCGCGACGTCCTCGACCACGAGCGCGCCGGTCGCGAGCGCCACCGGCAGATTGATGTGCGTGAGCGAATGAGCGGAGAGCGTGCGCGCGCCGGCGTCCGAAGCCCAGATCGATGCGAGATGGCTTTTACCCGAGCCCTCCGGTCCGACCAGGACCACCATGCGATCCGGCCAATCGGGCCAGCGGTCAATCAAGGCGAGCGCCGCTTCGTTCGGGGGGCCGGACAGAAAATCCTCGCGCGCAAAGCTCTCCGCGTGATCGAGCGCGAGAGCAAGCTGACGCGGACTGACCAGACTACCCATACGGATCAACTTGGGTTTTCACCGGTATAGAGCGAACTCTGCAGGTAACGCTTGAGCGCGAAACGCGCGAGCACACCAATGGTCGCGGCCAGCGGCACTGCGACCAGCAATCCGACAAACCCGAACAGATAGCCGAATGCAAGTAGCGCGAAAATCAGCCAGACCGGATGCAGGCCTACGCTCTCGCCGACGAGCTTGGGCGCCAGCACATTGCCTTCGAGGAATTGGCCGACCAGGAAAATACCAAGCACGGTGACGACAGGCGCCCAATCCGGCCAGAACTGCGCGACCGCCACGCCAAGCGCGAGAATGAGGCCGGTCATCGAACCGACGTAAGGAATGAAAGTGATGATCCCGGCGACAAGACCGATCAAAAGACCGAAACTCAGGCCGACCACCGTCAGCGCAACCGCGTAGAACGAGCCGAGAATAAGACAGACCGCGGTCTGGCCCCGCACGAAGCCGGCGATCGCCGCGTCAATCTCGCGCGCGAGCTGATGAACGACAGCGCGCTGGTGAACCGGAATCCACGCGTCGACCGAGCGGATCATGCGATGCCAGTCGTAAATCAGGTAGAACGCGACCACCGGCGTGATAACCACCAGGGAGAACAGCGAAACCAGCGCGCGCCCGCCGGACCACAGCGAGCGCAGGAACGTGGTCAGCCAGCTCACGCCTTGCGTGACCAGATCGCTGATCGATTTGTCCGCATTGAAGCCGACGCCGACGAGCTTTTGCACCCACGGCCGGCTGGGATCGCTCAGCAACGTCTGCACCCGGGTGACGTAACCGGGAATGCTGTCAATGAAGGACGAAAGCTGGCCGCCCAAAATCGGCGCGACCAGCAAGATGAGGATGACGATCGCCATGACGACCAGGGTGATCATCAGGAGCGCGGCGGCGAGCCGGTTGACGCCGACGCGCTCGAGCCGGTCGGTCAGCGGCGTCAACAAATAGGCGATCGCGAGGCCCGCGACGAACGGCAGCAGGATTTCTGAGAGTAACCAAAGCGCCAGCACCAGGACGAAGAGCGCCGCGAGCCAGAAAACGACTTGCCGTTCGAACGTCATCCCCTCGCCCCTGGCGGGACTGCGACGCGATTTCGCGGGCTTGCGCGGGCTCATGGCTCGGCCGACGCCGAACCCATGTGGCGTACCCATTCGGCCACATAGGCGGCGACCGACAGCAAGGTCAAGGCGGCCACAATAATCATGAGGATAAGTTCGAGCATCGGCGCCGGCATCTTGAATCCGAGCGAGCCGAGCACCACGCAGGCGAACACGATTTGCGCCACCGTGTTGAGTTTGGACACCAGCAACGGCTTCATTTTAAGCGGGCTGCCGACCACCCAGGACAGGATCACGCCGCCGACGATCATGATGTCGCGCGAGACCACGAGAATGACCAGCCAGCGCGGAATCGCGCCGGCGATGCCGAGGGTAACGTAAATCGAGACCAGAAGCGCCTTGTCCGCGAGCGGGTCGAGATACGAGCCGAGCTCGGTCGTCATATGGAAGCGCTTGGCGAGATAGCCGTCGACCGCGTCGCTGATTCCCGCCGCCAGGAACAACACGAAGGCAATCCACATCGCGCCGGAAGCAATCGCCCACACGACGACCGGCACCAGTAGAATACGCCCCAAAGTGATGAGGTTTGGAATACTCAACGGTCGGCGCCCCGGATCGCCGGCAGACGTCGGTTTTTACCGGCGCCCACGCCCATGACGAGACTGACTATAACGATGATCACGCCATTGCGCGACTTGCGATTTCCACGTACGACCCCGGCGAATTTATGAGGGCCATCATGGCAGAGAAAGGGCGCGGCCTTACATACGCGCAGGCCGGTGTCGACATCGATGCCGGCAACCGGATGGTGGAACTCATCAAGCCGCTGGTGCGTGCGACCGCACGCCGCGGCGCCGATGCCGAGATCGGCGGTTTCGGCGGATTGTTCGACCTCAAGCGCGCGGGGTTTTCCGACCCCGTGCTGGTGGCCGCCACTGACGGCGTCGGCACCAAGGTCAAGATCGCCATCGAAACCGGGCGGCACACCACGATCGGCATCGACCTCGTCGCCATGTCGGTCAACGATCTCGTCGTGCAAGGCGCCGAGCCGCTGTTTTTTCTCGACTACTTCGCGTGCGGAAAACTCGATCCGGAAATCGGCGCGGCGGTCGTCGCCGGCGTCAGCGAAGGCTGCAAGCAGGCAGGATGCGCGTTGATCGGCGGCGAGACCGCGGAGATGCCGGGCCTTTATCATGGGGGCGACTACGATCTCGCCGGCTTCGCAGTCGGCGCCGCCGAACGCAACGATCTGCTGCCGCGCACGGATATCGCGGCGGGCGACGCGGTGATCGGGCTTGCTTCGTCCGGCGTTCATTCCAACGGCTATTCGCTGGTGCGCTCGGTCGTCGCCAAGACAGGATTGAAATGGGATGCGCCCGCGCCGTTCGAGCACGGACGTTCGCTCGGCGAGGCGATCCTCACGCCGACCCGCATCTATGTGAAATCATGTCTTGCCGTTTTGCGCGAGACGAAGGCGTTGAAAGCGCTCGCACACATCACGGGCGGCGGATTTCCCGACAACATTCCGCGCGTGCTGCCGGACGGCCTTGGCGCGCGCATCGACTTGCGGCGCGTGCCGGTGAAGCCCGTATTCAAGTGGCTGGCCAAAGAGGGCGGCATCGCGCAAGCGGAAATGCTGCGCACGTTCAATTGCGGTGTCGGCATGATGGCGGTCGTTGCGAAAAAAGATGCCGACGCGGTGGTGAAAGCTTTCGAGCAGGCGGGCGAGCAAGCCTTCGTGCTCGGCGAAATTGCGCGCGCGGCCGGTGAGCCGCGCGTCAGCTACGACGGGCAACTGGATCTTTCATGAGCCGCAAGCGCGTCGCCGTTCTGATTTCCGGCCGCGGCTCCAACATGACGGCGCTGATCGAAGCGGCCAAGGCCAAGGATTATCCGGCCGAGATCGCGCTGGTTATTTCCAACCGGCCGGATGCCGCGGGGCTCGCGACGGCGCGCGGCGCCGGCATCGCGACCGAAGTCATCGACCACAAGACGTTCGGCAAGGACCGCGATGCGTTCGAACGCGCCTTGCAGGATACACTTGAGAAGCACCGCATCGACGTCGTCTGCCTGGCAGGATTCATGCGCCTGCTCACGGGCGCATTCGTGGCGCGGTGGGAGGGGCGGATGCTCAACATCCACCCTGCCCTCCTGCCCGCCTTCAAGGGCCTCGACACGCATAAACGGGCGCTCGAAGCCGGGGCGAAAACACACGGCGCGACCGTTCATTTCGTCGTGCCGGAAATGGATTCCGGGCCGATTGTCATTCAAGCCGCCGTTCCGGTTCTCGGGGACGACACCGAGGAAACGCTCGCCGCCCGCGTGCTCGCGCAGGAGCACCGCATATATCCGCTGGCGCTCAAGCTTTTGGCGGAAGGCCGCGTGCGCGTGGAGAACGGCCGCTGCCTGATCGACGGAATGCCGGTTTCGCAGGCGGCAACCTGACCGGCGCCCCGGGACGGGATTTTTTCGCGCCGCAAAAGCACGAGAAAATGAATTCAACCGCCTGGGCGGTGTTAGTAGGATTCAAGGCAATGCGGCAGCGCCGCTTCCGCGACATCACTATTAACGGGGGAGTGAAATGGCTACACGGGCAGGGAACGAACCAAAACTGATTTTCCCAGGCCTCGCCGGATTTTACGACGCGGTATCGGATCTTTGGTACCCGATGGTCCGCATCGTCGCCGGCGCGCCGCTTTTTGTGCACGTCTGGCCGAAGCTGATGAATCCCGCCGGCGCGCTTGCGTTCATGCAGAAGGCCGGGTTTTCTCCCTTCTTCTTATACTCAGCGATGTTTCTGGAGACAGTCGGCGCCGCCTGCATCATTGTCGGCCTGTTCACGCGGTTCTTCGCCGCCGCGCTTGCCATCGAAATGGCCGTCATCACCTTTATCTACATGCCGCCGCAGGGATGGTTCCGAATGGAGCCGACCTTCATCTGGGGGGTCCTGTTCCTCGCAATCGCGTTGCGCGGCGGCGGCCCCTATTCCGTCGACCGCGTAATCGGCAAAGAGCTCTAAAGAACTCCCCAAAGATCTGCCGGCGCGCGGCGGCTGGGATCAAAGCCGCCGCAGCCACACCTTGTTGTCGTGGAACGCCGCGCCGCCGAAAGGCGCGATCGGATCGGCGCCGGTGAGTGAGTTGATCCCGCACCCGTCGGGGTAGGCGTTGTTCGGCCAGATTGATTCGGCAATCAGGACGCCGCGCCGCACGCCGTCGAACAGGCGCGCGTGGATACGCACCTCCCCGCGCTTGTTGCCGAGCACGACGTAATCGCCGTCGCCGACGCCGAGCGCGACCGCGTCGTCGGGGTGGATCATCACCTCGGGGCGCTTTTCCTGCGCCAGCGACGTCGGCGTCTCGTTGAAGGTCGAGTTGAGGAAGCCGCGCGACGGCGACGTCGCCAGGCGGAACGGACAGTCATCGTCGGCAACCTCGATTGAGGTCCAGTAATCCGGGAGCTTCGGCATCTGCTCGAACGGCCCGCTGCGGTAGGGGCTGCGGAACGGCACGTTCGGCCAATCCGGCTTGAAGCGGAATTTCTTGTCGGGCCAGTTGAAGCCGTCGAGATAATGCGCGCGCTCGAATGGCGGCTGGCAATCGATCCAGCGATTGGCTTCGAGATTTGCGAGCGTGCCCCAGCCGGATTGCTGCAAGGTCCAGTCGATCAGTTCGCGCGGCGTCATGTCGAAGCCGGGATGCGAAGCGCCGAGACGTTTCGCCAGCGCGCAGATCACCTCGTGATTGGAGCGCGCCTCGCCCGGCGGCTCGACCAGCTTCGGGCCGAGAATGATGTATTGGTGTCCGCCGCCCTGGTAGAAATCGTCGTGCTCGAGAAAGGTCGTCGCCGGCAGGACAATGTCGGCCATCATCGCCGTTTCGGTCATGAACTGCTCGTGCACGCACGTGAACAGGTCGTCGCGGGCAAATCCGGCCTTCACCTTGTTCTGGTCGGGCGCAACGGACATCGGGTTGGTGTTCTGGATGATGAGAGCGGTGACCGGCGGGCCGCCGCACAAAGCCTCGGCATCGCCCGTCAGGATAGCGCCGATGCGTGATTGATCGAGCATACGGATCGAAGGATCGCGGACGTCGTGCCCTTCGATCATCGACTTGTTCCAGTGGTAGATAGCCGCGTTGTTGTGGAAGGCACCGCCGCCTTCGTATTGCCAGGCACCGGTCACGGACGGAATGCAGCTTGCCGCGTGCATGCTGACGGGACCGTTGCGCGACCGCGCGAAGCCGTAACCGAGCCGGAAATATGCGCGCTTTCGTTCGCCGATAAGCCGGGCGAATTCCTCGATGGTCTCGACCGGGGTGCCGGTGATCGCGGAAGCCCAGCCCGGATCGCGCGTGCGCAAATGCGCTTCGAGCTCGCGCGGCGCGTCGGTAAAGCGTTCGAGATAATTCCAGTCCGCTTTGCCGTCGCGGAACAGGCAATGCATCACCGCGCATGCGAGCGCGGCGTCCGTTCCGGGCTTCACCAGCACGGGCAGATCCGCCTGCTGCATCGTGCCGTTCATGTAGACGTCGACTGCCGCGATCTTGGCGCCGCGTTCTTTGCGCGCGCGCACCGCGTGCGTCATCACGTTTACCTGCGTGTTGACGGGATTGGTGCCCCAAATCACGACGAGATCGGAGCGCGCCATCTCGCGCGGATCGGGTCCGGCGACGCGGCCGGTGCCGGCGGCAAATCCCGTGTACGAGGCGTTGACGCAAATCGTGGAATGAAAGCCGGAGTATTTCTTGGCGTGGCGCAGACGGTTGATGCCGTCGCGCATCACGAGACCCATGGTGCCGGCGTAGTAGTAAGGCCACACAGCCTCGCTGCCATGCGCGCGTTCCGCCTTGAGGAAATTCTCGGCGACGATACCGAGCGCATCGTCCCACGAGAGCGCCTCGAACCGGCCCTCGCCTTTCTTGCCGATACGCCGCAACGGCCTCAGCAGGCGATCCGGATGATGCTCGCGCTCGGCATAGCGCGCGACTTTCGCGCAGACGACTCCGGCCGTGTAGTCGTGATCGCGCGCACCGTGAACACGGCCGATGGTGCCGTTGTCGAGAAGCTCGACCTCGAGCGCACAAGTCGAGGGACAATCGTGCGGACAGGCGGATGCGCCGATCCGCACTCCGCCCGCGGGACCTCGCACGGCTTGATTCATCCTGGAAGATTAAGCCCGAAGGCTAGGCCTTTTCCAGCGCGACGTGATGCCGGCGGCGCCAGATATAACCGGACACCACAACCAGCACGGCACCGACGATTTGGGCGAAAAGATCGAGCCGCGCCGGGTCGACGCCGCTGAACAGGCCCTGCACAATCGGATCGCCCGCGAAAATGTCGCCGGCTACCCATCCAAGAATGGCCGCGCCGCCCCAGACGAGGATCGGGAAGCGCTCGAGCAACGCCATGATGATCGCGCTACCCGCGATCACCATCGGGATGCTGACGGCAAGCCCCAGCGCGAGCAGCAGGTATTGTCCCTTTGCGACAGCGGCGACCGCAATCACGTTGTCGAGGCTCATCACGATGTCGGCGATCACGACGATGCGCACCGCGCGCCAGAGATCGTCAACGGCCTCCGGCGTGTCTTCCTTGTCGTGCGCTTGCGGTGCAAGCAGCTTGATTGCAATCCAGATCAGCGCGATCGACCCGACAAGCTTGAGATATGGCAACGTGAGCAGAACGGAAATGACACCGGTGAAGATGATGAGCAGCACGGACGCGAAGCCCGCGCCGATGATCATGCCCCACATCCGCTCGCGCGGCGGCAGGCCGCGGCAGGCAAGCGCGATAACAACCGCGTTGTCGCCGGACAGAAGGATGTTGATCCAGATGACCTGCAGGACCGACAGCCAGAATGCGGCCGATCCAATGTCGGTGCCGATGGCCCAGTGCACTTTTTCCTCCCGCCCCCGGAAGCTCGTTTGTTTTTGGCCGCCCCAAGACGGCAGGCCGGTACCGTAACGAGGCCGGCCGGATATTCCTAGCCCACGATTTCGTTTTCGGAAAAGAACTGGGCGATTTCGCGCGCGGCGGTTTCGGCCGCATCCGAGCCGTGCACGGAATTCTCACCGATCGATTTGGCGTGAACTTTGCGGATTGTTCCCTCGGCGGCCTTTCCCGGATCGGTCGCACCCATGATCTCGCGATATTTCGCGATGGCGTTTTCACCCTCGAGCACTTGCACGACCACGGGGCCGGAGATCATGAAATCGACGAGCTCGCGAAAGAACGGGCGTTCGCGGTGCACGGCGTAGAACTGCTCGGCCTGCTTGCGGCTGATGTGCACGCGCTTCTGCGCGACGATACGCAGGCCGGCCTTCTCAATCATGGCATTGATTGCGCCGGTCAGATTGCGCGCGGTGGCATCGGGCTTGAGGATCGAAAACGTACGCTCAACCGCCATCGGTTTTTCCTTCGCAGATTGCAGGGAATTTCGTTTCGGCGGCTTATAGCGGGGCATCTTCCGGGCGGCAAGATCGGCCGAGGGTGGCGCCGGGGCGCGACATTGCCTAGGATTTTCGGACGGAGACACCAATGAAATCCCGCTACACGATGTTTGCCGCCTACAACGCCTGGTGCAATGAGCGGCTGTACGACGCCGCCGCCACCCTCTCGGACGCCGATTATCGCGGCGATCGCGGCGCCTTCTTCAAGTCGGTGCACGGCACCCTCAATCATCTCCTGCTCGGCGACCGCATCTGGATGCGGCGGTTTACCGGCACGGGCGACCATCCGGCAAACCTCGACGCCATTCTCTACGAAGAATTTGCAGCGTTGCGCGCCGCGCGCCGCAGCGAAGACCATCGCATCGGCGCATATATCGACCAACTGAGCGACGCCGATCTGCGCGGAAAAATCCGCTATCGCACGATCGTCAGGCCGACCGAAATCGAACAGGAGCTAAGCCCGGCGCTCGATCATTTCTTCAATCACCAGACCCACCATCGCGGTCAGGCGCACGCCCTGCTCACCTCTCTTATCGGCAACGACAAGACGCCGTCGTTCGACCTCATCATCTTCCAGCGCGAAAGCGGCCTGGGCGGTCTACGCAAAATCGACTGAGCGGTGGCGAAGGGATTGCTTAGTGCGGCGGTCTCGGCCAAAAGGCCGCGATGCTGACCATCGACGATCTTACGGTTCGTGTCGCCGGCCGCGTGCTGCTTGAAAAAGCCTCTGCGCGAATTCCCGCAGGCGCGCGAGTCGGCCTTGTAGGCCGCAACGGCAGCGGCAAGACCACCCTGTTCGGAGTAATCGCCGGCGATATCGGGACCGAACACGGCGACGTCGAGGTTCCCAGGCGCTGGCGCATTGGCCGCCTCGCGCAGGAAGCGCCGAGCGGGCCGGAAAGCCTCCTCGACGTCGTCCTCATGGCTGACCGCGAGCGCGCACAGCTCATAGCCGAGGCCGAGGGCGAGCAGGACCCGAACCGGATCGCGGAAATCCAGACGCGGCTTGCGGACATTGGCGCGCACGCGGCGCCGGCGCGCGCAGCTGCCATTTTGTCGGGCCTCGGATTTTCGCACGCCGACCAGCAGCGCCCTTGCTCAGAATTCTCGGGCGGCTGGCGCATGCGTGTTGCGCTGGCGGCGATTTTGTTCTCCGAGCCCGACCTTTTGCTGCTCGACGAGCCGACCAATTATCTCGATCTCGAAGGCACGCTGTGGCTGCAGGACTATCTCGCGCGCTATCCGCGCACGATGATCATCATCAGCCATGACCGCGACCTGCTCGACAACGCGACCGATCAAATTCTCGCGCTGGAAGGCTGCAAGCTCACGCTCTATCGCGGCGGTTACTCCGCCTTCGAGCGCCAGCGCAGCGAGCGGCTGATCCTCGACCAGAAGCTGGCGAAGAAGCAGGCCGCCGAGCGCAAGCACATCCAGGCCTTCATCGACCGCTTCAGAGCCAAGGCCACGAAAGCGCGCCAGGCGCAGTCGCGCATTAAAATGCTGGAGAAAATGGCGCCGGTCGCGAGCATCGTCACCAGCGAGGTGCTGCCGATCAGAATTCCAGCGCCGGACAAGCTTCTGTCACCGCCGATCGTCGCAACGGACGACGTCGCGGTCGGTTACGAGCCCGGCCACCCGGTGCTGTCACAGCTTAATCTGCGCATCGACAACGACGACCGCATCGCGCTGCTCGGGTCCAACGGCAACGGCAAGTCGACGCTTGTAAAGTTGATCGCTGGGCGGCTTGCGCCCTTCGAAGGCACCATCACCCGCGCGGCGCGCCTGAAGGTCGCCTATTTCGCGCAGCACCAGCTCGACGAGCTCGAATCCGGCGCCACGGTCTACGACCACGTCCGCAAGCTGATGCCCGATGCACCCGAGGCGAAGGTGCGCGCCATGGCGGGCCAGATCGGATTTTCCGCTCTCGCTGCCGACAAAAAGGTCGAAAAACTCTCGGGCGGCGAAAAGGCGCGGCTCATGCTCGGCCTCGCCACCTTCGGGGGCGCGCATCTGCTTATTCTGGACGAGCCGACCAATCACCTCGATATCGACAGCCGTGCGGCGCTGATCGAGGCGATCAACGACTATCCCGGTGCGGTTATTCTGGTTTCGCACGACCGCTATCTGCTCGAAACCTGCGCCGACCGTCTTTGGCTCGTGCAAGGCGGCAAGGTATCGCCGTTCGACGGCGACCTCGACGACTACCGCCGGCGGGTGCTGACGGAGCAAGACGAAACGTCTCCGCGTGCGCGCGCGCCGAAGAGCAATACCGCCGGCGACCGCCGCACCGCCGCCGAAAAGCGCGCCGAGCTCGGCCCGCTGCGCAAACGCGTGTCGCAGGCGGAAGCGGAGATTGTACGCCTCACGCGCGAACTGGAGAAAATCGACGCAGCGCTTGCCGAAGGCGATTTGTTTGCGCGCGAGCCGGCAAAAGCCGCGGCGCTCGCCAAGACCCGTGCGGAAACGGCGCACGCGCTCACAGCGGCGGAAGAAGAGTGGCTTGCCGCAAGCGCCGCGATGGAAACGGCCTGATCCCTACTGGACGTAGGCGTGCTGCGCCGAGCCTGCGGTTCTCGGCTTCGGCTTCGTTTTTTTCTTCGGCTTCTCGGGCTTGGCCGCTTGCGGGACGCTGTCGATGACCTTCAGCCGGCCTGCCGTGAAGTGATAGATGCCCGGCGCGGTGCCGCTGAGATAAGTCACGACGGTCGCCCGCTCGCCGGCAGCGTCAGCGCTGATCTCGACATTTTGCGGCTGACCGGCGCGGCGCACGACCTGGCACTCGGTCATGCCGAGCGCAACACCACCCATCGAAGGAGCGGCGCCGAACGACGGGGCTGATCCGACACCGGCCGGTTGAAGCTTGTCAGGCGGCGGCGCGGCCGCAGAAGCGGCCGATGCCGTCGGCGCCGCTGCGGGGCCGCCGGTTGCCGCGCCCGCGCCCTCGGTCGCCTCCGCTTGCGCGGTTGCGGAAGCATCCGCGACCGGCGCGGCGCAACTGCCGTCCGGGTTCACCAGTTCCTCGGATCCGACCGGCGGGCGCTTGCTCAAATCAGGCGCGTTCGATGACGACGCAATCGACCAGTCCGGTTTGCCGAATGGGTCCAGAGGCCGGGAAAACCAGCCGCCTTCGGCTCCAAAGAGCTGCGCGCGGTTGCTGCAGCCGGCGAGCGCGACAGCCGCGATAATGGCCGGCGCAAGCCGAAGAACGGCGAATGATCGACGCAAGACTACCACCCCGGTTGGCTATCCGCTTGTCCGTTAAACGGTATTTTGCGTCATGATAATGGCGTGGAGCAAGACGGCGACGCGAGTTCGGTAAATAGTCCAAAGGCCGAATAGGCCATTGGCCCAGGCCGAACCCGGCAAAACTCAGGCCTTCTTGACCCAGCGCCCTTGCGCATCCGGCTGCCAATAGGTCGCCTCGAAGCCTTTTGTCTTGGCCTCGGCCCAGCGCTCGCGCGCGGCGGCAACCGCCTCTTCGTCGTCACCGTCGAACAGCAGCACGATGCGCTGATAGCTCCCCGCGTCTTCCGGCACCGGCGCGCCGTCAATCAGGAAGCGGACCGCCGCCGCGTTGGGATTCCCCTCGTCGAGCATCAGCAACACGGGCTGCGATGCCGCCTCGGTCTCGCGCCAGGTGCCATGCGGCAGGAAGCCGTCGTCGCGGTAAGTCCACAGATGCGCGTCGAGCGCCTCGATGCGCTCCTCGGAAGCCCCCTGCACGATCACCCGCCAGCCGCGCTCGAGCGATTTCTCCAGCAGCGTCGGCAGCACGCCTTCGAGACGCTGGCCTTGCAGGTGATAGAAAAGGATTTCGGTCATCGCGCCGCCGCCGGTCCTACCCGCTATCGCTCGTAATAGTCCGTCACCAGCCGATCCAACAGCCGAACACCCCAGCCCGATCCCCAGCTTTTGTTGATCTCCGTCTGGCGGGAATCGAAACCGGTTCCCGCAATATCGAGATGCGCCCACGGCGTCTTGTCGGCGACGAAGCGTTGCAGGAATTGCGCGGCGGTTATGGCGCCGGCCCAGCGCGCCCCGCCGGTGTTCTTCACATCGGCGAATTTTGAATCGATCAGCTTGTCGTATTCCGGGCTGAGCGGCATGCGCCAGACGAGTTCGCCGGTGGCGAGCCCGCATTTGGTGAGCCGGTCGGCAAGCCTGTCGTCGTTGCAGAAGAGGCCTGCGTGCTCGTGGCCGAGCGCGATCATGATCGCGCCGGTCAGCGTTGCCAGATTGACCATGAATTTCGGCTTGAAGCGCTTGGCGGTGTACCAGAGCGCGTCGGCCAGAACGAGACGGCCCTCGGCGTCGGTATTAATGATCTCGATCGTTTGGCCCGACATCGACGTAACAATGTCGCCCGGGCGTTGCGCGTTGCCGCCCGGCATGTTCTCGACCAGCCCGATGACGCCGATCGCGTTGACCTTTGCCTTGCGCGCGGCGAGCGCGTGCATAAGACCGACGACGCAAGCGGCGCCCGCCATGTCGCCTTTCATGTCCTCCATGCCGCCCGCAGGCTTGATCGAAATCCCGCCGGTGTCGAAGCACACGCCCTTACCGAGAAAAGCGACCGGCGCGTCGCTTTTCTTGCCGCCGTTCCATCGCATCACGACCATGCGGCTGTCGTGACGCGAGCCCTGACCCACGCCGAGCAGCGCATTCATGCCGAGCTTCTTCATCGCCTTGATGTCGAGCACTTCGACGGCAACACCCTGCTTCTTGAGCGCAAGCGTGCGGCGGGCGAATTCTTCCGGATAAAGCACGTTGGCCGGCTCGTTCACGAGATCGCGCGCGATCACGACACCCTCGCCGATCGCCTCGCGCGCCAGGAAGGCCTTGCGCGCCGCGCCGACGTCGCCGACCGCGACCGAAATCTTTACCGCGGTGCGGCGGTCGTCTTCGTCCTTTCGCTTGGTCTTGTACCTTTCAAACCTGTAGGCGCGCAGCATGACCCCGAGCGCGAGATCGGCGCTCTGCTCGGCCTTCATCGCGCCGTTCGGCAGTTCGGCGAAGATCGTCGCCTCGCCCGCACTCGATGGCACCTTGCCCATGGCGACGCCGCCGAACTTGAGAAAGCTCTTGTCGTCGAGCGATGCGATCTTGCCTGCGCCGAGAACGACAAGACGCGATACGGAAAGGCCGCTCGGCATGACGATGTCGAGGCTCGATCCGGTCTTGCCCGTGAAGCGCTCCGTCTTCGCCGCACGCGTGACAACTTCGCGCGCCGAACCGAGCGCGCGGCGCGTTGCCGGTCCGAAAGCGAGACCGTCATCGCAGAACACGATCAGAATTCCCCTGGCCGGCGTCGCGAAGGGGGCGAACCCGAGCTTCAAGGCGTCGGACATGGGACTGTTCCTTTTCATGACAAAGCGCGCGAGGCGGGCGTAAAAATTCTGAGCCCCATATGGACCGCCGCCCCCGCCTCTGCAAAGCGCTAAACGGCGAAAATTGCACAGCTTTCCGGCGGGTCCGGGGCCGATTCTCTTTCCGGAAGCCCGAAATGCTCGAATCGGCCGATTTCGAGCCCCGACTCCGGCCCGTCAGCGCGGCGTGTTACCGGCGAATTTATTGTGCGGTATCAATAGCTTTGCCTTTGCCCGGCCACTTTGTCCACCGATCAAGATACCCCTGCGGGGGCTTCGGTTTACCCTGCGTTCACCGCATCCGGCCGGGAGAGCCGGAGCGAATGATTTTGCGTGGCTGCAAACGGGGACTGCGCAGCGGATGGGGTCGATAAACCGCTACATTTTTCGCACCACGTTTGGTGTGTTCCTGGTTGTGCTCGTCAGCCTGACCGCGGTCATCTGGGTCACGCAGGCGCTGCACGACATCGATCTGATGACGAGCCAAGGGCAGACGATCCTGGTGTTCATCGGCATCACCGGGTTGATCATCCCACTGCTCATTCTGGTGATCGCGCCGATCGCGTTGCTGATCGCGGTAGCGCACGTCCTCAACAAACTCTCAAACGACTCCGAAATCATCGTGATGAATGCGGCCGGCATGTCGCCGTGGACGCTGTTCCGCGCGTTCATGTCGGTCGCCGTGGTGGTGTCGCTGATGGTCGCCGTCATCGGCGCCTATTTCGCGCCGCAGGGCTTGCGCATGTTGCGCAACTGGCTGACCGAAGTGCGCGCCAATGTCGTGAGCACGATCGTGCAGCCGGGTCGCTTCACCACCATCGAACGGGGTGTGACGATCCACATCCGCGCGCGCCGCACCAACGGGCAACTGCTCGGCATCTTCGTCGACGACCAGCGCAATCCGGCGGAACGTTTCACCATTCTTGCCGAAGTGGGCGAGCTTCTGGAAAACGACAAAGGCACGTTCCTGATTTTGCAGAATGGGAGCGTGCAGCGAGAAGAGGCCAAGCAGCCGGATCCGAACATGGTGGTGTTCGACCGCTACGCCTTCGATCTCTCGCGCTTTGCCGGCGGCCCACAGACGGTGAAATACTCGATCCGCGAGCGCTACCTCTGGCAGCTCATCTGGCCGGACCCGACCGACCAGATATACGTCGAACAGCCGGATCAGTTTCGCGCCGAACTGCACGACCGCCTGATGGCGCCGCTCTATCCGCTCGCCTTCGTCGTCATCGCTTTCGCCTATCTCGGGGCACCCCGCACCAACCGGCAAAGCCGTACGATGTCGCTGCTCGGGGCGATCGGCGCGGTCGGACTTTTGCGGATCATCGGGTTTGCCTCGACCGTGTTCGGCGTGAACTATCCGTGGGCACTGTCGGTGCAATACGTCGCGACCGCCGCCGCCTTCGCTTTCGGCGTGTTCGTCATCTACCGCGGTCTGGTGCTCGAACCGCCCGCCTTCCTTGCCAATTGGCTCACCGCGCTCACCGAGCGCATCACTCGCCGCTTCGCATCGGAATGACCTGAGCCATGACCATCGTCGGCGGAAAACTTTCACGCTACTTCGGGATGCGCTTTCTCGGCGCGGTGATGGCGGTATTTGTCGGCATTTTCGGGCTGGTCGCGCTGCTCGATTACATCGAGCTCATGCGCCGTGCCGCCGAAATTCCCAACGTATCCGCGCTGCTGGTGGCGAAAACCTCGCTTTACCGCGTGCCGCAAGTGACCGAGCGCATCTTTCCGTTCTGCGTGCTGATCGGCGCGATGTCCTGTTACCTCAATCTGTCGCGACGCAACGAACTGGTCATTGCGCGATCCGCCGGCATGTCGGCCTGGCAATTCATCACGCCGGCGTTGCTGGTGGCGTTCATCCTCGGCATTGTCGCCACCACGCTGTACAACCCGATCTCGGCCACGCTGCAGGAGCGGTCGAAGCGCTACGAGGCCGAACTATTCGGCCGCAAACAGTCGGCGATGTTCGGTGGCAGCGGCGGCACCTTCTGGGTGCGCCAACGCAGCCGTGACGGCGAGGCCATCATCAATGCGAAGGCGAGCCGCGACCAGGGCGTCGAGCTCAGCGGCGTGACCGTGTTCACTTTCGACAACGCCGGCCACTTCAAGGAGCGTATCGAGGCCCGCAATGCGATGCTCGAGCGGGGCGTGTGGCGGCTTAGCGAGGCACGGGTCTATGCGACCGGGGCGGTCCCCCTCGACCGCCCCGAATACTTGCTCAAGACCGACCTGACGCCGGAGCAGGTACGCGAAAGCTTTGCAACACCTGAAACCGTCCCATTTTGGGAACTGCCACTGTATATCAACATCGCAGAACATGCTGGACTTGCTGCGGCAGGCTATAGGCTCCAGTTCCAGAAGCTTTTGGCGCTGCCGTTTTTACTTGGCGCGATGGTTTTCCTTGCCGCTGCTGTAAGTTTACGCTTCTTCCGCTTCGGCGGCGTGCAAAAGATGGTTTTAAGTGGCGTGGCGGCCGGGTTTCTGCTTTATGTACTGTCGAAAGTAACCGAGGATCTGAGCAAGGCCGAGCTGATGCACCCCGTGGCAGCGGCTTGGCTGCCTGTGCTTGTCGGCGGTCTCACCGGCTTTGTTGCGTTGTTGTATCAGGAGGACGGGTGATGGCGACGCTGCCTGACGCTCGTCCAATCGTGGGATTGTATCGGCCCGTGCGCGTAACTGCTTGCGCGATCGTCCTCGCTGCGCTGGTCGGCTGCGGCTGGTTCGCGTTCACGCCCGCTTTCGCGCAACAGCAACTCTCCTTCCCCGAGCGTCCGAAAAAACCGAAGCCTCCCGTCGACCGCAGCAAGGCCGGCCAGAAGCAGATGCTCGTGCAGGCGCGCGAGATCGACTACGACTACACCAATCATCGCGTGTCCGCGGTCGGCAACGTCCAGATCTATTACGGCGGGTCGACGCTGGAAGCCGACAAGGTGACCTACGACGAAAAGAACAAGCGACTGCACGCGGAAGGCAACGTCCGGCTCACCGAAGAAGACGGCAAGGTCACGTACGGCGAGATCATGGATCTCTCCGACGACTACCGGAATGGATTCGTCGATTCCCTGCGCCTCGACACGCCCGATCAGACGCGTCTTGCAGCCGCCCGCGCCGAGCGCTCGAGCGGAAATTTCACGGTCTTCCATAGCGGCGTGTACACCGCTTGCGGGCCATGCCGCGACGATCCGAAGAAGCCGCCGCTATGGCAGATCAAGGCCGCACGCATCATTCACGATCAAAGTGAGAAGATGATCTATTTCGAGGACGCGAGCCTCGAATTCTTCGGCAAGCCTCTCGCCTACATGCCCTACTTCTCGGCGCCGGATCCGACGGTCAAGCGCAAGACCGGTTTCCTGGTGCCGACCGTCGGCTTCAGTTCGATTTACGGCGCAAGCGCGACCATTCCCTACTATTGGGCGCTGGCGCCGGACTATGACGCGACCTTCGCGCCGATGATCACCAGCAAGCAAGGACCGCTGTTGCAGGGGGAATTCCGCGAGCGCTTCGAAAACGGCTCCTTCAGCATTCGCGGCGCCGGGCTTTACCAGTTCAACCGCGGCGCGTTCGACAGCGGCGCGCCGGGCGACCGCGACTGGCGCGGCGCGGTGGAAACCTCCGGCCAGTTTGCCATCAACAACAAGTGGGTTTGGGGCTGGGACGGTGTCGCGGTCAGCGACAAGCAATTTCTCGCCGATTACCATCCCAACCTGATGCGTTATTCGAACTCGCTCGATCCGCTGCAGCAGGGAATCAACGAAGGCGTCTCGCAGATTTATCTTACCGGCAAAGGCGACCGCAGCTATTTCGACGTCCGCAGCATCTACTATTACGGCTTCTCGACGGCTGACTCGCAAGGCCAGCTGCCCATCATCCATCCGGTTCTCGATTACAATTACACCTTCAACAATCCGATCCTCGGGGGCGAGCTGAGCTACAAGATCAATCTGACAAGCCTCAGCCGCAATACCGCGGACTTCGATGCGATAACGCAAGGCGCGCTGAACAACGGGACGTGCCAGCAAACTGCCGACCCGGCAATCAAGAACCCCTCGAACTGCCTCTTGCGAGGCATTCCGGGCGACTACACGCGTTTTTCGGCGGAGACAAACTGGCGCCGCACCATCACCGACCAGTATGGCCAGCAATTCACGCCGTTCATTCGTTTGCGCGCCGATGCCGCGTCGATGCAGATCGAAAACGAACCCGGCGTCTCCAACTTCATCACGCCCGGCGACAACAACATCGTTCGCGCCATGCCGGCGATCGGCCTCGAGTACCGCTATCCGTTCGTGAGCGTCGAATCCTGGGGCACTCAAACCGTCGAGCCGATTGCGCAAGTCATTTTCCGGCCGAACGAGACACAGATTAACAAATTTCCGAACGAAGACGCGCAAAGCCTGATTTTCGACGACAGCAATCTTTTCAGCGTCGACAAATATTCCGGATACGACCGCGTGGAAGGCGGCAGCCGCGCCAACGTCGGCGCGCAATACACCGCGCAGGTCAACCAGGGCGGCTTCGTCAACGCATTGTTCGGCCAGTCGTACAGCCTGTTCGGACAGAACTCGTTCGCTGTCGGCGGCGTCAGCAATACCGGCCTCGACAGCGGTCTCGACACCGCCCGCTCCGACTACGTCGCGCGGTTCTCCTATCAGCCGAACAAGACCTACACTTTCACGTCGCGCTTCCGCTTCGACCAGGAGACCTTCGAGGCGAAGCGCACCGAGCTTGAAGCGCGCGCCAATTACGACCGCTGGAGCGTGTCGCTTCTCTACGGCGACTATGCCGCGCAGCCCGAGATCGGTTTCCTCACCCGCCGGCAGGGCATCCTCGGCTCGACGTCCATCAAGCTCGATGCGAACTGGGTGTTGTCGGGCGCCGCCCGCTACGACATCAATGCCGGGAAATTCGATCAGTACCGCATCGGCCTCGGCTACATCGACGATTGCCTTATATTTGGCGTGAATTACATCACAAGCTATTCATATGACGTGACCGGCTCGCCGGTGCTCGACCATCAGGTCATGCTGCAGCTGAGCTTGCGCACCCTCGGCGGCACCGCCGTCAGCCAGAATGTCGGCGGCATAGGCGGCCACTGACGCGCCGGCCGTCAACGGCAAAACCGAGTGTCGAGATACCGATGAAAAGCGCTTCGAATTTCACCACCCGCTCCTGGATCGTCGCAATCATCACGATGGCGGGCCTCGCCTTTTCTTGCGGGCAGGCCAGCGCGCAAGTCGTGGTGATGGTCAACGGCGTCCCGATTACCGCGCTCGACGTCGAAAAGCGCATGAAGCTCGTCGAGGTTTCCACCCACAAGAAGGCGAGCCGCCAGCAGATCATACAAGACCTGATCGACGACCAGGTGAAGATTGCCGCCGCCAAGCCGTATTCGCTGGAGGTCAGCAACAAGGAGGTCGACGAGGCTTTCGGGACCATGGCGAAACGGATGGGCCTGACGCCCGAGGCATTCGCGCAAAGCATCACGCGCTCGGGTGTATCGGTCGATGCGTTGAAGGCCAGGCTGCGCGCCGATCTCACCTGGAATCAGCTGGTGCGCGGAAAATTTCAGTCTTCGTTGACGGTCGCGGATTCGGACGTCACATTGGCGATGCGAAGCCGCGGCGAGAACCCCGCCACCGCCGTCGGCTATCTCTATAAAATCTATCCGATCATGGTGATCGCGCCGAGCGGATCGAGCGCAGCCACGGTCGAGGCGAAGCGGAAGGAAGCCGAAGCGCTGCGCGCCCGCTTCCAGAATTGCAAGGATGGAATTCCGATGGCGCGGGCGACGCGCGATGTCGCCGTGCGCGCGCCGATCATGCGCAGTTCCGCCAATCTGCCGGAGAAATTGCGCCAGTTGCTCGACAGCATGCAGGTCGGCCAGCTGACAAATCCGGAGCAAGTCGCGCAGGGCTTGCAGATGTTCGCCCTATGCCAGAAGACGCAAAGCGCGGAGGACTCGCCGGTCAGGAGCGAAGTGCGGCAGGAGATTTACGGCAAGCGCTTCGAGGAGGAGTCGAAGCGGTTCCTGGAAGAAGCTCGCAAGTCCGCGATGATAGAATACAAGACCAGATGACGACGCGCGGGCCTGCCCCTCTGGCGCTCACACTCGGCGAGCCGGCGGGCATCGGCCCCGATATCACGCTCATCGCATGGCGGCGCCGAGCGGAACTCAAGCTGCCGCCGTTCTATCTGATCGGCGACGAACAATTCATCGCCCGGCGCGCGGCGGCTCTATCACTCGATGTTCCCATCGCGGTCGTCGAACCGGAAGAGGCCGGCGCCGCGTTTGCGCGCGCACTGCCGCTGGCGCCGGTCGGCGCGAGAATTACGGCCGCGCCCGGCAAGCCCGATGTGTCGAGCGCGCCGGCCGCGATCGCTTCGATCCGCATCGCCGTCGAACATGTTCTCGCGGGCCGCGCGGCCGCGATCGTCACTAATCCCGTCGCCAAAAATGTGCTCTACCGCTCCGGTTTCGCCGAGCCCGGCCACACCGAGTTCCTTGCGAAGCTCGCGCGTGAAGCGACGGGGCGCGCCGCGCATCCGGTGATGATGCTGTGGTCGCGCGACCTCGCCGTAGTACCGGTCACCATCCACCTGCCGCTCAAGGATGTTCCAGGCCGCCTCACAGCCGACCTCGTCATCGAGACCGGCCGCATCGTCGACCACGATCTAAGGACGCGTTTCGGCATCGAACGGCCGCGGCTGGCGGTTGCCGGCCTCAATCCGCATGCGGGCGAAGACGGCGCACTGGGCGAGGAAGACAACATGATCGTTGCGCCCGCGGTCGCCCGTTTGAAGGCCGATGGTATCGATGCACGCGGGCCGGTACCGGCCGATACGCTGTTTCACGCGCGCGCGCGCGCGACCTATGACGTGGCGCTGTGCATGTATCACGACCAGGCGCTGATCCCGATCAAGACGCTGGCCTTCGACACCGCGGTCAACGTTACGCTCGGGTTGCCTTTCGTGCGCACCTCGCCGGATCACGGCACCGCTTTCGATATCGCGGGCACCGGCCGCGCCGATCCGTCGAGCCTCATTGCGGCGCTCTCACTTGCCGCCCGCCTTGCCGCGCCGGCGCGGGCGCTCGCTGCGGCAAAATAACATGAGTCAGATCGACGACCTGCCGCCCTTGCGCGACGTCATTCGCCGGCACGGGCTTTCCGCCAAAAAATCGCTTGGCCAGAACTTCCTGCTGGACCTCAACCTGACGGCGCGCATCGCACGCGCCGCAGAACCGCTCGAGAACATCACCGCCGTCGAAGTCGGGCCCGGGCCCGGCGGGCTTACCCGTGCGCTCCTCGCGCTTGGAGCGAGGCGCGTCGTCGTCATCGAACGCGACGGGCGCGCACTTCCGGCCCTTGAAGAGATCGCCGCGCGTTATCCCGGCCGGCTCGACATCGTCTCCGGCGACGCCCTCACGGTCGACATAACCGCACATCTCGGACCTGAGCGGGCGCGCGTCGTCGCCAACCTGCCCTACAACATTGCGACCGCGCTGCTGGTCGGCTGGCTCACGGCCGAGCCGTGGCCGCCGTGGTACGACGCGCTGGTGCTGATGTTTCAACGCGAGGTCGCCGAACGCATCGTGGCCAAGCCCGGCAGCAAATCCTACGGCCGCCTCTCGGTATTGGCCGGCTGGCGAACCGAGGCGCAGATCCTCTTCGACGTCGCACCGTCGGCCTTCGTGCCACCGCCCAAGGTGACCTCGTCGGTCGTGCGGCTGGAGCCGCGCGCAGTGCCGCTCGCCTGCGATTCGAAAGCATTGCAGCGCGTAACCGAGGCGGCCTTCGGCCAGCGCCGCAAAATGCTTCGGCAAAGCCTGAAATCGCTCGGCGTTGACGCGCAGGCGCTGCTCGCCCAAGCCGGCATCGAACCGACGGCGCGCGCCGAGGAAATTCCCGTGGAAGGTTTTGTCGCGCTTGCGCAGGCATTTGCCGCGCACGGCGGCTAGCGCCTCCGCAAGTCGCTCTGCAATTTCCGCACGAAGTTCGATAATGCAGGCTGGCGCTCGCGCTTGAGTCGCTCGGCGATGAGGATCGCGCGCAATTCGGCAAAGGCGTGCGGCAGGTCGCGATTGACGACAACGTAGTCGTATTCCGCCCAGTGGCTCATTTCTTCCGAAGCCTTCGACATGCGTTCGGCGATGATCAGCTTATCGTCCTGTCCACGCCGGTGCAGCCGCCGTTCGAGCTGCGATACCGACGGCGGCAGAATGAACACGCTGACGAGATCGCTACGTGCCTTCTCGCGCAGCTGCTGCGTGCCTTGCCAGTCGATATCGAAAAGAACGTCGCGCCCGGCGGTAAGCGCTTTCGCCACCGGCTTGCGCGGCGTGCCGTAGAAATTACCGAATACCTTCGCCCACTCCAGCAGCTCGCCCTTGTGCTGCATCTCGAAAAACTTCTTGCGCGTGACGAAGTAATAGTCGCGCCCCTCGCGCTCACCCGGACGCTTTGGCCGCGTGGTGACCGACACCGAAAGATGAATGTGGCTGTCGCCGGCGAGCAGCTTGCGCGAGAGCGTGGTCTTGCCCGCGCCCGAGGGCGAAGACAGCACGTACATCATGCCGCGGCGCTTCATCGTCATTCGATGTTCTGGACCTGCTCGCGGAATTGTTCGACCACGCTCTTCAACTCAAGGCCGATATTGGTCAGTTCGACGTCGTTCGCCTTGGCCGTAAGCGTATTCGATTCGCGGTTGAGCTCCTGCGCGAGAAAATCGAGTCGTCGGCCGATTGCCCCGCCGTCGGCGATGAGCCGCCGCGCCTGGGCGACATGGGCGGCGAGCCGGTCGAGCTCCTCGCGGATATCCGCTTTGGCCGCCAGCAAAATCGCTTCCTGATGCAGCCGATCGCTGTCGAAACGCTGCGAGGCGGCAAGCAGCGTCGTCACCTGCTCCACGAGCCGCGCCTTGACTGCTTCCGGCTTGCGGCCCGGCGCCGCTTCCGCGCGTGCCGCCAATGCTGCGATCTCATCGAGGCGCGCCGCCAGAACCCGGCCGAGCGCAGCGCCCTCTTCCTGCCGCATCGCCAGCATTTCGCCGAGTGCTGCGTCGAAGCCCGCGACAATTGCGTCCTCGGCGGTGCGTCGCTCCTCTTCGCTCTCGGCCTCTTCGGTCACCTCGATCACGCCCTTGAGCGACAGTATTCCGTCGAGGCTCGGCGGCGCCGCGTGCACGCGCTTGGCAAGATCGTTGATCGTCGCGACCACGGCCGCGAGCACCGGCTCGTTGACTTTGACAGTCGACGCGACGCCTTTGCGCTCCGCGGTTAGATTGGCATAGACCGTGCCGCGCGCGAGATTGGCCGTGCCGCGTGCGCGCACCGGCGCTTCGATCGCGTCCCAGCCGTTGGGCATGCGCAGCCTGAGATCGAGACCCTTTGCGTTGACGGACTTAAGCTCCCACGCCCACGTGTAAGCGCCGACCGCACCGTGGCGGCGAGCGAAGCCGGTCATGCTCGACAAAGCCATCGGCGACAATCTCGTTCTATGAAAGGCAAATGCGGGCGCGACCTTAGCGGCGCCTCCCCGCCCTCACAAGGGCGACACGCGCGTTGCTAACGGCGCAACTGCGGCTTGCCGCTGGGCGGCGCCGGCGGAGGAGCGGCGGGAGGAGCTTGTTTCGCGGCGTCGCCAGCGGCGTTCTGGTTATGCTCCTGCTCGATTGCGCGCAGCCGCGCCACGTTCTTCTGGTGCTGATCGTAATTGTCGGAAAAAAGATGCCCGCCGTTGCCGTCGGCAACGAAATAAAGCTCCTTCGTGCGCGCCGGATTGGCGGCAGCCTCAAGCGAGGCGCGGCCGGGGTTTGCAATGGGGCCAGGCGGTAGGCCATCGATGACGTAAGTATTGTATGGCGTGTGCTGTTCGATCTCGCTCTTCATGATCGGGCGGCCGAGCGAGCCTTTGCCACCCGTCAGGCCGTAGATAATCGTCGGATCGGATTGCAGCCGCATCTTGTTCTTGAGCCGGTTGACGAACACCGCCGCTACGCGCGTGCGTTCGTCCGGCCGTCCCGTTTCCTTCTCGACAATCGAGGCGAGCGTCACGAGCTCTTCGGGCGTTTTGATCGGCAGGCCCGGCATCCGGTGTTCCCAGACTTCCTGCAAGACGCGCCGCTCGGATTGTTGCATGCGTTGGATAATTGCCTCGCGCGCGGTGCCGCGTGTGAATTTGTAGGTTTCCGGCAGCAACGTTCCTTCGCGAGGGATTTCCTTGATCTGGCCGGAGAGCGCATCGTTTTCCAGGAGCCGCGCGACGATCTGCTCCGATGTCAGCCCTTCCGGCACCGTAAGCGCGTGCTGAACGACGCGGCCCTCGATGATGGTGTCAACGACATCGGCAAGGCTCGCGTGCTTGGTGAATTGATATTCGCCGCTCTTCAATCCCCCGCGCGCCTTCAGCACCAATACGCCGCCGATGAATACCCACGGCTGATCGATTACCCCTTCGCGCATCAGCACGTCGGAAATGTCCTTGATGCCGAGACCGCGCGGAATGTTGACGATCTTGTCCTGCTCGAGCGGACCGGGCGCTTCGAAGCGTTGCTTGCCAACCCACAACGCGCCGCCAACGGCGACTGAAAACACGACGAGCACGGTGAAGATCGCATTTCCCGCGATCACCAGTGGATGACGCGCGCGGCGTGAACGACGCGCCGGCGCAGGCACGCGCTCCGGTTCGAGCGCGGTGCGCGGACTGCGCGGTGTGATCGGTTTTCTCTCGACGGGCGCGCCGGGCGGCTGCGTCGGGCGGCTTGGCGGCGGCACGAAGGCGCCCGCAACCGGACGCGTGGGCTGCTGCGGCACGCTCGCGCCCGGACGCGGGGCCGCGCCGTTTCCGGATGGCGAAGCCGGACCGCGGCCGCCGTCGGCATTTGGCGGACCGGAATTCACGCCGCGCTTCCTGCTGTCGGCTCGCCCATTGTCACGTCAGAAAAGCTCCGGATTGCGCCCTGTCTAAGGGCGAAGCTGATCAGCCACCTGCGCTCCGGCAGAGTCGCACAAAGCGCAATTGGTACCAAAGGTTAGGGCCAAATATGGCGAAAGCTGGGGTCTTGTTCCATCGGCTGCGGGCGCTAGTCCACAACGCGACGAAACACCAGGGACGCATTTGTCCCGCCAAATCCGAAAGAATTCGACAAGACCACGTCGATGCCGCGCTTCTGCGCTTTGTGCGGCACGAGGTCGATCGGCGTCTCGACTGAAGGATTGTCGAGATTGATGGTCGGCGGCACGATGCCGTCGCGAATCGCCAGGATCGAAATGATCGCCTCGACCGCACCAGCCGCACCCAGCAAATGGCCAATGCACGACTTGGTCGAGGACATTGCAATGCGTCCAGCCGCATTACCGGCGAGCCGCTGCACCGCGCCGAGCTCGATTTCGTCGCCAAGCGGCGTCGAGGTGCCGTGCGCGTTGATATAGTCGACGTCGCCGACGGTCAGACCCGCTCGTTTGACCGCCATGGTCATGCAACGCAAGGCACCGTCGCCATCCGGTGACGGCGCGGTAATGTGGTAGGCGTCGCCGGATAATCCGTAACCGATAAGTTCGGCATAAACCTTGGCGCCGCGTGCCTTGGCGTGTTCGAGCGATTCCAGCACGACAATTCCCGCGCCTTCGCCCATGACGAATCCATCGCGGGCCTTGTCATAAGGACGCGACGCCCGCTCAGGCTGATCGTTGAAGCCCGTCGACAACGCGCGCAGCGCAGAGAACCCGGCGACCGCGATGCGGTTCACCGGAGATTCTGCGCCGCCGGCGACCATCACTTCAGCGTCGCCCAGCGCGACCATGCGCGCGGCATCGCCGATCGCATGCGCGCCGGTCGAACATGCGGTGACCACGGAGTGATTGGGGCCCTTGAGCCCGAACTCTATGGACACAAAGCCCGACGCAAGATTGATGATGCGCCCGGGAATGAAGAACGGCGAAACGCGGCGCGGACCCTTTTCATGCAGCGTCACTGCCGTTTCGGCGATCCCTTCTATGCCGCCGATGCCCGAGCCGATCAGGACACCCGTCTTGGTCTGCTCTTCATAGCTTTCCGGATGCCAGTTCGCGTCGTCGAGCGCCTGGCGCGCCGCGCACATGGCGAAGACGATGAACTCGTCGACCTTGCGCTGCTCCTTCGGCTCCATCCATTTGTCGGGATTGTACGAGCCGTTGCTGCCGTCGCCGCGCGGAATGATGCAGGCGATCTTGCAGGGCAGATCTGAGACGTCGAAACGCTCGATCTTCTTCGCCCCGCTCTTGCCGTTGATGAGGCCCTGCCACGTGGTCTCGACGCCGCACCCAAGCGGCGTCAGCATTCCCATGCCGGTGACGACGACACGTCTCATGGCAGAAACTCCGCGCCAACGGCGAACGCGCTATGCCCCGTGATGCCGGGCACAGCTCGCGAGGCTACGAGTTGAAGAGCTACAGAGAAATCGCTGCAACGCGTGTCAGCTTTTAGCGTTCTTCTCGAGAAATTTGACGGCGTCGCCCACGGTGAGAATGGTTTCGGCAGCATCGTCCGGAATCTCGCAACCGAATTCTTCTTCGAAAGCCATCACGAGCTCGACCGTGTCGAGACTGTCGGCGCCAAGATCATCGATGAAGCTTGCGGACTCAGTCACCTTTTCGGGCTCTACGCCCAGGTGCTCCACGACGATCTTCTTAACCCGCTCGCCAATATCACTCATCGTTCCAACCTCGTGCGTTTCTGGATTGGGCTTGTGACCGGGAGTGCGATCACAGCCATCGCGGTACGGCCTCGTCGTGGTTGACGACGGCGAGACGCACTCCAATTGCGGTACTTCTTTCCGCCATCGGGCCGCCCCAGCCGGGCCAAAGTTCGGTTACCACACTTAATATCCGTTGACTAGCGCGCGCAAGCCTAGCCACCCAACCCTCGCAATGCCAAGCATTTCCCGTCAAAACATGGCCATCCCGCCGTTGACGTGCAACGTCGTCCCATTGACGTAATTGGCCTCGTCGGACGCGAGATAGACCGCTGCAGCCGCCACGTCCGCCGGCGTCCCCAGCCTCCCAACCGGAACCCGGTCGAGGATGGCCTCGTGCTGTTTCTGGTTGAGCTTGTCGGTCATGGGCGTCGCAATGAACCCGGGCGCGATGCAGTTCGCGGTGATCCCGCGCCTGGCATATTCGGCCGCCACCGTCTTGATCATGCCGATCATGCCGGCCTTCGCGGCCGTGTAATTGCCCTGGCCCGGATTGCCGGTGACGCCGACGACTGACGTGATGCCGATGACGCGGCCGAAGCGGCGGCGCATCATGCCTTTCACCGCCGCGCGCGCGAGGCGGAACGTTGCCGTTAGATTGACGGTGATGACCTTGTCCCAGTCCTCGTCACGCAACTGCACAAAAAGATTGTCGCGCGTCACGCCGGCATTGGCGACGAGGATGTCGAGCTTCTCCATTTTTTCCTCGGCCGCCGGCACCAGTTTTTCGACCTCCTCCGCGTTCGAGAGGTCGCACGGCAACACATGGACCCGCGCGCCGAGTTCGCCGGCGAGCGAGGTCAAAACGTCCTGCCTGGTTCCGGAAATCGCGACGGCGGCGCCCTGAGAATGCAAAGCCCGCGCGATCGCGCCGCCGATGCCGCCGGTCGCGCCCGTCACGAGCGCGGTTTTGCCGCTCAGGTCGAACATGATCGCTCCCTTGCTTTCTAAGCGCGCGCCATCTTGAAGGCCGCGATATCTTCAGGCGTACCGATAGCGTTCGTACGCGCGCCATCGGCAATGCGCTTGACGAGACCACTGAGCACTTTGCCGGCGCCCACCTCATAAAATGTATCGACGCCGGCGCTTGCCATGAATGCGACGGATTCGCGCCAGCGCACCGTGCCGGTAACCTGCGCGATCAGCGCGCGCACGATTTCGGCCGGGTCGCTCAGCGGTTTCGCTTCGACATTAGCGATGACCGGCACCGCGGGCGCCTTGACGCTGACTTTCGAAAGTTCGCTTTTCATCACGTCGGCTGCCGGCTGCATCAATGCGCAGTGGAAGGGAGCGGACACTTGCAGGAGCATCGCGCGCTTGGCGCCTTTTGACTTGGCGATTTCGACAGCGCGTTCGACCGCCGCCTTGTTGCCGGAGATCACGACTTGTCCGCCGCCGTTGTCGTTCGCAGCCTGGCAGACTTCCCCCTGCGCCGCCTCGGCGGCGACAGCGGCCGCCTGCTCGAAGTCGAGGCCGATTAATGCCGCCATCGCGCCGGTGCCGACCGGCACGGCGAGTTGCATCGCCTTCCCGCGTGCGCGCACGAGCCGCGCCGCGTCGGCGATCGACAGCGAGCCGGCGGCGGCGAGCGCGGAATATTCGCCGAGCGAATGGCCGGCGACGAATTTCGCGTCGCGCTTGAGGTCGAAGCCGGTCTCTGCCTCGAGCGCGCGCATCGCCGCAAGCGAGACGGTCATCAATGCGGGTTGCGCGTTCTCGGTGAGCGTAAGCGCATCCGCCGGGCCCTCGAAGATGATCGTGCTGAGCGGCGTGCCGAGCGCGTCGTCCACCTCATCGAACACGCGACGCGCCGGTGCAAATGCCGCAGCGAGCGCTTTGCCCATGCCGACCGCCTGGCTGCCTTGCCCGGGGAATACCAATGCGACTGCCATGCATGACCCTTTTGCCGGGGTTGGTATTCCCGGGTATCTGCAATTTCGCGTAGCCGGCGAAAAACGGGCCGAAAGACACCGCGCTGCGGGCGCTGTCAAGTTAACGAGCCCTTAGTAACGAACCGACAACTCTCCTCGGCTAGATTGTTCAGTTACCAGCGCGAGATGGGGACCATGGGCGAGTTGGTGACCGAGGACGATCTGGCGCGTGCTCGCCAGGATCCGGCATTTCGCCAAAAATTTCTTGCCGACCATCTCGACCGGCTGCTGGAAGCGCTTAATCGGGCACGCAAGAAGACCTCAAGTGACCCCAAGCACGCGCTCCAGATCCGCGAGGGGGTGGACCTGGCGGTCAAGCTTGCCGACCGATTGCAGAAAGACGGCGCGAGTCCGGGCCCCAAGGCAGCCTGACCATTCGGCTTGCGTTTTACCCGTTTTCCCCCGTATAACCCGCGCGCTCCGTTGATCCCGGCTGGGAGCTGAACGGACGGCTGTTTTTGCCCGCAAAAACGGTAGGGCCTTCTGGCCCGGCGTCCCGTGCTTCCACCTTCAGAGCATTCGAGCCTTCCCTGGACGGCTCGAGGGGCTTGGCGCCGGAATCAAGGACATTGGGTTAACAAGGGAAGGCATTCATGCCGCTATACGAACACGTCTACCTCGCGCGCCAGGACCTCAGCGCGCAGCAGGTGGAGGAATTGACCGCGCAACTGACCGGCGTGATCGGTCAGATGGGCGGCAAGGTCGCCAAGAACGAATATTGGGGCGTCAAGTCGCTTTCATTCCGCATCCGCAAGAATCGCAAGGCGCATATGACGTTGCTCAACATCGACGCAACGCCGGCGACGATCAACGAGATCGAGCGTCAGGAGAGGTTGAACGAAGACGTCCTCCGCTACCTGACGATCCGCGTTGAGGAACACGAGGAAGGTCCCTCGGCGATGATGCGCAAATCCGACCGCGATCGCGACGAGCGCGATGGCCGTGGCGGCGGACGTTTCCGCGACCGTGACCGCGGCGAGCGCAGGCCGCGCGAAGACGGCGGCGAGGAAGCCGAAGCAGCGCCGGCAGCGGAGGAGTAGACCATGGCATTCTCTTCACAAGGCGGCGCCCGCCGCCCGTTTTTCCGCCGCCGCAAGACCTGTCCGTTCTCCGGCGCCAATGCGCCGAAGATCGATTACAAGGACGTGCGGTTGTTGCAGCGGTACGTCTCGGAACGTGGCAAGATCGTACCGAGCCGTATCACCGCGGTTTCGGCGAAGAAGCAGCGTGAACTTGCGCAAGCGATCAAGCGTGCGCGCTTCCTCGGCTTGCTGCCTTACGTGATACGCTAGACACAGACGACGAGGCATCCGGGGTCGCCCGGGCGCCGATGGTTGGGCGGAATGATCCGTCTCTAACCGCTCAACGGAGCGGGACAGCTCGTGATGATGCAGATCGGACTCATTGGGATCGGTGCGGGTGCTGCCGCGGCATTGCTGTTTGCCTCGGTCGTGTCCGGATCGGTGCTGTCGATCTTCCTGTTTTATCTTGCGCCGCTGCCGATCATGATCGCGGCACTCGGCTGGAGTCACTGGGCGGCGCTCATCGGCGCGCTTGGCGGCGCCACCGCGCTCGCTGTCGGCCTCGGCGGCCTTTACTTCTTCGTATTTCTAATCGCCGCCGGCGCCCCTGCCTGGTGGCTTGGCTATCTCTCGATGCTCGCCCGCCCTGCCCCGGCGCAGGGCGCACCGGCGCTCGAATGGTATCCTCCGGGCCGGCTCGTGATTTGGGCCGCATTGCTCGGCGCAGCCGTTGTCCTCGTCGCAATTCCGAATTTCGGCACGGATTCCGAAAGCTTCCGCGCCGGATTGCGTGGCGCGCTTGAACAATTGATGCGTGTCGACGCCCCATCGTCAGGGCGTAGCGGCGGGTCGAGCGCAGACGGCATCGGCAGGCTCGTCGACTTCCTGGTCGTGGCGCTGCCTCCGACCGCTGCCGTACTGACGACGATCACCAATACCCTCAATCTTTGGCTCGCCGCACGGATCGTGAAATTTTCCGGCCGGCTGCAGCGGCCATGGCCCGATCTGAGAACGATCGAGTTTCCGCGAGGCATTCTCGCGTTGTTGGCGGCAGCGCTCATCGCGAGTTTTCTCGGTGGTCTCATCGGCATCATGGGTGGCGCCCTGTCCGCGAGCCTTCTGATGGCCTACGGCATCCTCGGCTTCGCGGTGCTGCATACCCTTTTGCGCGGCCTTAACAGCCGCATCGTCCTGCTCGGCGGCGCGTACGCGGCAGTGATCGTGTTTGGCTGGCCGATCCTGGCGCTCTGCGTATTGGGGATTGCCGACAACATTGCGGACATACGCGGCCGTCTCGCGCGCAAGCGCGGGCCGGCGGCTCGGCAATAGCGGAATTCTTGCAACAACGAAAAAGATGGAGACAGAAAAATGGAAGTGATCCTGCTCGAACGCATCGGCAAGCTCGGTCAAATGGGCGACGTGGTGCGCGTCAAAGACGGCTTTGCCCGCAATTTTCTCTTGCCGCGCGGCAAGGCTTTGCGCGCGACCAAGGAGAACAAGACCCGCTTCGAAGGCATGAAAGCCGAGCTCGAGAAGCGCAACCTCGAAATGAAGGGCGATGCGGGCAAGCTTGCCGCCAAGCTCGACGGCAGGAGCATTATCGTGCTGCGGCAAGCGTCGGAAGCCGGCCAGCTTTTCGGCTCAGTCACGACACGCGACATCGCCGGCCTGCTCAGCACGGACGGCATCGTGGTGAGCCGCGCGCACGTCGCGCTCAATACGCCGATCAAATCGATCGGCCAATACAAGGTGCCGCTGGCGCTGCATCCGGACGTTGAGGCGAACGTAATCGTTCTCGTCGCGCGCAGCGAAGACGAGGCGCAAAGGCTGGCGCGCGGCGAGGACGTGACCGTGCGACGCGAGCCCGGCGAGGAAGAAGAAGCGGAAGCGGCGGCTGAAGACGCGGCCGCCGTGTTCTTCGAGCCGGAGGCTGCCGACCAACGCCGCGAGCGCGAGCAACCTGCCGACCAGATTGACGACGATGCCGAAGGTGCGTCCGCCAAGCCCGCCAAGGGCAAGAAGAAAGCGGAAGCCGCCGAAAAGTAAGCGTGGACTAGTCGGACTTGGCAGGCTTGTCGGCGGGCGCGTTGTCCGCCGGCTTGCTTTCGGCCGGTTTGCTGTCCGCTGGCTTGTTCGGCGTCGTTTCCGCCGCGGCCGGCTTGGCCTCCGAAGGTTTCTCGGAAGAAGACTTGGACGCGGCAGCCGGCGTCGGCTTCGGCTCCTCGGGCTTTGACTCGGCCGGCTTTGTTTCGGCTGGCTTTGTTTCAGCGGGCTCGGCTTCAGCCGGCTTCTTTTTGGCCTTGCCGTCGACCTTGCCGCTTACGGGTTTGCCGTTCTCGGCTTTGCCGCGGGGTTCGGCCGCCTTCTCGCCGGTCTTTTCACCAGATTTGGGTTTCTCGTCTTTGGTCGTTCGCGTGCGCGCCGGCGGGCGTTTCCGCTCAGGCGGCGCCCCCTTGTCGACCGTCCGCAGATACTGCGCGATAGCGGCCGCAGATTCGCGACTTGCCGTGTAGTGCTCGCGCAGGAAGCTTTGCAGGCCAAGCAATCCGCCCGCTTTCGACAGGCCGTTCGGCGATTTGTGGCAGATCGCGCAATCGGACGCATAAAGCTGCGCCGGTGTCTTGCCAGCCTCGACGTTCTCCTGCCCCCATGCAGGTCCTACCAACGCTAAGACTGCCGCCATCGACAAAATACACCGTCCAAGACCGGACATCTGACCTTGACCTTTCGTGAATGCCTGCTTTGAGCCGCCGCCCGCCCCCCGGCAGTGCGCTCCCCGCGATTCGAATTCAATACTGCATTCTTGCGCGGTTGTGACCCTCGCCCTGCATGCCTGGGGATACGATTTGCAGCATTGCTGCGCGGCTTTGACTTTGGTTAAATCATGGCGTCCGAACGGATTTTCCCCCGCCGTGTTGTAATGGTGGGGGTCCGGGATAATTGAGCCTGGTCGGTTTTTAGTAATTGGTGATGGAGGCGGCCGATGGACCGGTTGCTTCAGATATTGCTCAAGACGTTCATCCGGCGGGGGTCGTTTCGCGTCACAACCTCGCGGGGAAAGGTCTTTACGTGCGGCGACGGCACCGGCAAGCCGGTTGCGGTGCGTTTTGCCAGCCGAGCCGCGGAACTGAGCCTCCTGCTCGACCCCGAGCTGAAGCTCGGCGAGCTCTACATGGACGGTACTTTCGTGGTCGAGCAGGGCTCGATCGCCGACGTCCTCGCCATTGCCCTCGGGCAAAACTCCGATATGCCGCGTTGGGCGCGTCCGCAGTACCTGATCCGCTACCTGCGCCGGCGCCTTAGCCAGTTCAATCCGCGTCGGCGCTCGCGCCGCAACGTGGCGCATCACTACGATCTCGACGGCCGGCTCTATTCCCTCTTCCTCGACGCGGACCGGCAGTACAGCTGCGGCTATTTCGAAACACCCGAGCAATCGCTCGACGATGCCCAGCTCGCCAAGAGACGGCATCTCACGGCCAAGCTGCTGGTCAAACCGGGGAACCGCATTCTCGACATCGGCTGCGGCTGGGGCGGTCTCGGCCTCTATCTCGCCGAAGTCGCCGGGGCCAACGTCACCGGCGTCACGCTGTCGCAAGAACAGTTTGCCATCGCCAACGAACGGGCGACAGAAAAAGGCCTGTCCGGCAAAGCCGAATTCCGGTTGCAGGATTACCGCGACGTCGACGGGAAATTCGACCGTATCGTCTCGGTGGGTATGTTCGAGCATGTCGGCGTCGGCTTCTACAAGACGTTCTTCGAGAAAAGCGCTGCTCTGCTCGCCGACGACGGCGTGATGGTGCTGCATTCGATTGGCCGCTCGGAGCCACCGGGCGTCACCAATCCGTGGATCGCCAAATACATCTTTCCCGGCGGCTACATCCCGGCCCTGTCGGAAGTCCTGCCGGTAATCGAGCGTTCAGGGCTGCTGGTAACCGATATCGAAATCCTTCGGCTGCACTATGCGGAGACCTTGAAAGCGTGGCGTGAACGGTTCCTCGCGCACCGCGAGGAAGTCGAGCGCATCTACGACCAACGCTTTGTCCGGATGTGGGAATTCTACCTCGCCGCCTCCGAAATGGCGTTCCGCGAACAGGCCATGATGGTGATGCAGATTCAGCTCACCAAGCGCCAAGGCGTGGTTCCGATGACACGAGACTATATCGGCCGCGAAGAGCAGCGCTTGCGCAAGGCGGAAGGCGAATATCATCCACCGCTACGTCTCGCCGGCGAGTGAACTCACGCGCTTTGCGCTCGGTGCTCGGCGCGTGCCGCGACGGTCAAGAAGAAACCTGCATTTCCCCCCGCTGATCAGGCCATGTGAATTACGGGAGAACCAGGGAGCGCCCAGCTTACCTGCGCCGATGCCGTGCTATGCCACAATTCAAGACTAAGCACCGACATCCATGGCACCCGCTGATTCGGCACTTCGCAAGCAGGTCGAAGAACCTGCGCCGCTCTACCGCTCCGCACCGCACAATATAGAGGCGGAACAGGCGCTGTTGGGCGCAGTCCTCGTCAATAACGAGGCGTTTTACCGCGTCTCCGATTTCCTCGAGCCGCAGCACTTTCTGGAGCCGATTCACCAGAAGATCTACCAGCTTTCGCGCGACCTGATCCGCGCCGGGAAGATCGCTACCCCCGTCACGCTCAAGACGTTTCTCGACGGCGCCGCCGACATTGGCGGGATGACGGTCAGCCAGTATCTCGCCCGCCTCGCCGCCGAGGCGACCACCATCATCAACGCCGAGGACTATGGCCGCACCATCTACGATCTGGCGGTCCGCCGCGCGCTCATTCTCGTCGGCGAGGAAATGGTCAACGTCGCCTACGATGCTCCGGTCGATTTTTCTCCGCGCGACCAGATCGACGAGGCCGAGCGCAAACTCTACGAACTCGCCGAGACCGGCCGCTACGACGGCGGCTTCCAGGTCTTCTCCAATGCGCTCACCACCGCCATCGACATGGCCGCACATGCTTTCCAGCGCGATGGAAAGCTGTCCGGAATGGCCACCGGTCTCGATGATCTCGACCGCATGATGGGCGGTCTGCAACCTTCCGACCTCATCATCGTGGCCGGCCGTCCCGGCATGGGCAAATCGTCCTTCGCCACCAATATCGGCTACAACATCGCGCGTGCCTGGCGCGGTGAGGTGCGCCCCGACGGGCACACGCAAACGATCAATGGCGGCGTGGTCGGTTTCTTCTCGCTCGAAATGTCGGCCGAACAGCTCGCCACTCGCATCATCGCGGAGCAGACGGGTATCCCGTCGAACCAGATCCGCCGCGGCGGCATCAGCGAGAGCGACTTCGAGAGGATCAAGGATCACGCCATCGAATTGCAGAAGCTGCCGTTCTTCATCGACGAAACCGGCGGCCTTTCGATTGCGCAGCTTGCCGCGCGCGCGCGCCGGCTCAAGCGCCAGCGGGGCCTCGACCTGCTGATCATCGACTACCTGCAACTGCTCACCGGCTCGACCCGCCGGTCGAACGAGAACCGTGTGCAGGAAATCACCGAAATCACCACCAAGCTGAAAGCGCTGGCGAAAGAGCTCAACGTGCCGATCATGGCGCTGTCGCAGCTCTCACGCCAGGTGGAGAGCCGCGACGACAAACGCCCGCAGCTCGCCGACTTGCGTGAATCGGGCTCGATCGAGCAGGACGCCGACGTAGTCATGTTCCTGTTCCGCGAGGAGTACTATCACCAGATGCGCAAGCCGATGGAATCCAACCGCGAAAAGTTCGCGGAGTGGCTGGCGGAAGCGGACAAGGTCCACGGCAAGGCCGAAGTCATCATCGGCAAGCAGCGCCATGGCCCTACCGGCACCGTTGAATTGCAGTTCGACGGCGCCGTAACGCGCTTCTCCTCACTCGCACGCCAGGACCATCTGCCCGACCGGATGTGATCGCAGTGTTTATCCCGCCGCATGGACGGCCCGCGGCGGGGCGGCTATGACCAAGGCCATGTCAGCAACCGAACCTCTGCCGCTGCCCGAAGACATCGAGACCGCGGGCCCGCCTGCAAACGAAGCGGGGGGCATACTCACAGTCAATCTCGGGGCGATCGCAGCCAACTGGCAGACGCTGGCGCGCCGCGCGATGCCGGCGGAATGCGCAGCCGTCATCAAGGCCGACGCCTATGGCTGCGGCATCGACCAGGTCGCGCCGGCGCTTGCCAAAGCCGGATGCAAAACCTTCTTCGTCGCCGATCTGTCGGAGGCCAAGCGTGTGCGCGCGGCTGTACCGGCGGCCGTCATCTATGTGCTCTCCGGTTTGATGCCGAATACGGTGCAGGCGTATGCCGACATCCACGCGCGCCCCGTCATCGGCAGCCTGGTCGAACTCGCCGAGTGGGATGCGTTTGTTGCGACCAGCCAATGGCGCGGCGGCGCCGCGCTGCACGTCGATACCGGCATGAACAGGCTCGGGATCACGCCGAGCGAAGCGGCGGCACTGGCGCCACGCATCCGCGCCGAAAATCACGGCATCACGCTGTTGATGAGCCACCTCGCCTGCTCGGAATTGCCGGAGCATCCGCTCAACGACCAGCAGATCAAGCTTTTCCGGGAAGTCCGCATTCTCTACCGCGGGATCCCCGCTTCGCTCGCGAATTCCTCCGGAGTATTCCTTGGCTCCGCCGCACATTGCGACATGGTGCGCCCCGGCGTCGCGCTCTACGGGGTCAATCCGACGCCCGGTCACAGCAATCCGATACGCCCGGTGATCAATTTGCGCGCGCGCATCCTGCAAATCCGCACCATCCAGCGCGGCGAGACCGTCGGCTACGACGCGGCTTGGACTGCGCAGCGTACGACGCGGCTCGCGATCGTTGCGGTCGGCTATGCCGACGGCTATTTGCGCGCGGCAAGCGCGTCCGACAAGACGCCGGGCGGCGACGCAATCGTGGCGGGCAAGCGTTGCCCGCTGGCGGGCCGCATTTCGATGGATCTGACGGCGATCGACGTCACCGACCTGCCCGACGGCGTCCTTCATCGCGGCGGCATGGCGACACTGATTGGCGACGAAATCACCGTCGACGATCTCGCCGCGGCCGCCGGCACGATCGGCTACGAAGTGCTCACCAGTCTCGGCAGGCGCTATCACCGCGTCTACCACGCGGAGTGATCATGGCGAGGCGCGCTCCTTCCTTCGTCTGCCAGAATTGCGGCGCCGCCTTCACCCGCTGGCAGGGAAAGTGCGAGGCCTGCGGCGAATGGAATACGCTGGTCGAGGAAGGCGCGGCAGCCCCGACAAGCGGGCCCGGCCGTAAGCCGGGCAAAGGACGGCTGTTCGCGCTCGAGCCCCTCACCGGCGAGGCGCATGAAGCGCCGCGCCTGCCCTCCGGGGTTGCCGAACTCGATCGCGTCACCGGCGGCGGGTTTGTACGCGGCTCGGTGCTGCTGGTCGGGGGCGATCCCGGCATCGGCAAATCCACGCTGCTGATCCAGGCGACCGCCGCGCTCGCGCGCGCCGGTCATCGCGCCGTCTATATTTCCGGCGAGGAAGCGGTCGCGCAGGTGCGGCTGCGCGCGGAGCGGCTCGGGCTCTCGGGCGCGGCGGTCGAGCTTGCCGCGGAAACGTCGGTCGAGGACATCGTCGCGACGCTCGGCGAAGGCAAGACGCCGCGCCTTGTCGTCATCGACTCGATCCAGACGATGTGGACCGACACGATCGAGTCCGCGCCGGGCACCGTGACGCAGGTGCGCGGATCGGCGCAGGCGTTGATCCGCTTCGCGAAACGCTCCGGCGCGGCCGTAATTCTCGTCGGCCACGTCACCAAGGACGGACAGATCGCAGGTCCCCGCGTAGTCGAGCACATGGTCGACGCCGTTCTGTCGTTCGAGGGCGAAGGCTCGCATCAATTCCGCATCCTGCGCGCGGTGAAAAACCGCTTCGGCCCGACAGACGAAATCGGCGTGTTCGAGATGACCGGCGAAGGCTTGCGCGAGGTCGCCAATCCGTCCGAGCTGTTTTTATCCGAGCGCGAGCTGGGCTCGCCCGGCACCGCCGTCTTTGCCGGCATCGAGGGCACGCGTCCGGTGTTGGTGGAGATTCAGGCGTTGGTGGCGCCGACGACGCTCGGCACGCCGCGGCGTGCCGTGGTCGGCTGGGACCCGAGCCGCCTGTCGATGGTGCTGGCGGTGCTCGAAGCCCATTGCGGCGTGCGGCTGTCAGGCCATGACGTCTATCTCAATGTCGCCGGCGGGCTGCGTATCCAGGAGCCGGCTGCCGACCTTGCCGCCGCCGCCGCCCTCGTCTCCTCGCTGGCCAACGCACCTCTGCCAGCGGACGCCGTCTATTTCGGTGAGGTCTCGCTTTCGGGCGCCGTACGCCCGGTCGCGCAGAGCGCCGCGCGGCTGAAGGAAGCGGCCAAGCTCGGTTTCGCGCGCGCGGTCGTGCCTGAATCCGCGCGCGGGGAAAATGCCGATGCGAGCATCAGGCTGACCGAGGTCGCAAGCCTCTCCACGCTGGTCGCCGACATCGCCGCGCGCGGCTCGCGCGCGCCGCGCGCCAGGCAAGCCTGATCTTAAGAAACACGCGAAAAGCCGTGGACAAGGTGGGTGACGGCATCGCCGTGGGCGGCTATACACGGGCCGTTAAGACGGCCCTGAGAACGTTGTCGCGTCAGCCCGGCCCGGACGAAAAAAGGGCGTAAGATTAAAGACTTGCCACTGATGATGCCGCTGCCGCCCGGTCACCTCCGGCCCCTGCCGGATTCGCCACGCCAAACGCCGGTCAATGACCGGCCGCAGAGCTGACGCGCCCGATGCCGATCACGCTCCTCGACATCATCCTGCTGGTTGTCATGTTGATCTCGGGGTTGCTCGCGATGATCCGCGGCTTCATGCGCGAGATCCTCTCGATCGGTGCCTGGGGCGTCGCGGCCCTGGTCACGCTCTATTCCTACAGCAAGCTGCTGCCGACCGTTAAAACCTACTTCAACAGCGACATGGTCGCCGCCGGTGTCACGGTCGTGGGCGTGTTCCTCTGCACACTGTTGGTGGTGTCGATCATCACCGTCAAGATTTCCGACATGATCCTCGACAGCCGGGTCGGCGCGCTCGACCGCACCCTCGGCTTCCTGTTCGGGCTCGGTCGTGGCCTGATCATCGTCGTGATCGCATTCCTGTTCTTCGCCTGGCTGGTTCCTGACCGCAGCCAGCCGGACTGGGTGCGTGGGGCGAAGTCGAAAGTGGTCCTGCAAAGCACCGGCCAGTGGCTGATGTCGATGTTGCCGGAAGACCCCGAGAGCACCATCTTAAAGAGGCTGAAGCGGCCGAAGCCCGAGGATCAAGAGACGCCGCAGGATACCGGCCCCGACCAGGCGGCGCCGGCGGCTCCGAGAACGACGACCCCGGCAACACGTTAATGACGCGAGGCCCGATGGCAGAACCCTTCGAAGCAGCCCCTGATGACATGGCGTTCGATCCGGACGCCGACCGGCTGCGCGAGGAGTGCGGGGTCTTCGGCATATTCGGTCATCCCGACGCCGCCGCCATCACCGCGCTCGGCCTGCATGCCTTGCAGCACCGCGGCCAGGAATCCGCGGGTATCGTCACCTTCGACGGCAAGCGCTTCCATTCCGAGCGCCGCCTCGGCCTCGTCGGTGACACGTTCGCCAAGCGCGACGTGATCGACCGCCTGCCCGGCACTTCAGCCATAGGGCATGTACGCTACTCGACCACCGGCGAAACGGTGCTCCGCAACGTGCAGCCGCTGTTCGCGGAGCTCGAGGGCGGCGGCTTCGCCATCGGCCATAACGGCAACCTCACCAACGGCATCACGCTGCGCAAGGCGCTCGTGCGCGAAGGCGCGATGATGCAATCGACCAGCGATACCGAGGTGATCCTTCATCTCGTCGCGCGCGCGCGGCGCAACCGCTTCGTCGACCGTTTCATCGAAGGCTTGCGCCAGCTTGAGGGCGCCTACGCCTTCGTCGGCCTCACCAACAAGAAGCTCATCGGCGCGCGCGATCCCCTCGGCATCCGCCCGCTGGTGATGGGCAAGCTCGACGGCTGCCCGATCCTGGCATCGGAAACCTGCGCGCTCGACATGATCGGCGCGCAATACGTGCGCGACGTCGAGAACGGCGAAATCGTCGTGTTCGACGAGGACGGCGCGCAGACCTACAAACCCTTCCCGCCGATGCGCCCGCGGCCGTGCATCTTCGAGTACGTCTATTTCTCGCGGCCGGATTCGATCGTCGGCGGCCGCCACGTCTACGACATGCGCAAGACCATGGGCGCGGAACTGGCGCGCGAGGCGCCCGCGCAGGCGGACGTGATCGTGCCGGTGCCGGATTCCGGCGTTCCGGCGGCGATCGGTTACGCGCAGGCGGCAAAAATTCCCTACGAGCTCGGCATCATCCGAAATCACTACGTCGGCCGCACCTTCATCCAGCCGACGCAGACGATTCGCGACCAGGGCGTGCGCATGAAGCATTCGGCAAATCGCGCCGTCGTCACCGGCAAGCGTATCGTGCTGGTCGACGACTCGATCGTGCGCGGCACGACCTCGCGCAAGATCGTGCAGATGATGCGCGACGCCGGCGCCAGGGAAGTGCACTTCCGTATCGCCTCACCGCCGATCAAGCACCCGGACTATTACGGCATCGACACGCCCGAACGCGAGAAGCTCTTGGCGGCGACCCACGATCTCGAAGGCATGCGCAAGTTCATCGGCGCGGATTCGCTCGCGTTTCTCTCGGTCGACGGTATCTACCGCGCGATGGGCGAAAACGGTCGCGACGCCGAGCATCCGCAATTCACCGATCATTGCTTCACCGGCGACTACCCGACCGGCCTTACCGACCAGGCCGCTGCTGACGCCTCGCCCCGGCAATTGTCGCTGCTGGCGGAAGCGATTTAATACCGTCATGCGCGGCCTTGTGCCGGGCATCCACGCCTTTAAAACCTTCTGTGACGACCAAGACGTGATGGCAGGGACAAGCCCGGCCATGACCAAGAATGGCTGAAAATCACAAACCGCTCGCCGACCGCACTGCGCTCGTTACCGGCGCCTCGCGCGGGATCGGCGCGGCGCTCGCCGTACATCTCGCGCACGCCGGCGCGCATGTGGTCGCTGTCGCGCGCACCGTGGGCGGACTGGAAGAGCTCGACGACAAGATCAAGGCCGCCGGCAGCACGGCCACGCTCGTGCCGCTCGACGTCAAAGACTCCGACGGCATCGCGCGGCTCGCACTCGCGCTCAACGAGCGCTACCAGCGGCTCGACGTCATGGTCGGCAATGCCGGCATCCTCGGCACGCTCTCCCCGCTCGGCCATGTCGAACCGCAGGCCTGGGATAACATCTTCGCCGTCAATGTCACCGCCAACTGGCAGCTGATCCGCACCATGGACCCACTGCTCAAGCGCGCGCCGGCCGGCCGCGTGGTCTTTGTTACTTCCGGATTGAGCTGGATGGCACAGGCCTACACCGGAGCCTATGGCGCCACGAAGGCGGCGCTCGACGCTCTGGCCCGCACTTATGCCGCCGAGTGCGCATCGAGCAACGTGCGGGTCAACCTGTTCGGTCCAGGTCCGACGCGTACGCGCATGTATAAGAGCGGCTGGCCAGGCGTCGATCCGGAAACGTTGCCGTCCGCGGAAGAAGTCGCGAAGGCAATCGTGCCCCTCTGCCTGCCGAGCTGCACGGACAACGGCAGGCTTTACGATTTTCGCGCCGGCCGGTTCAAGGATTTCAACCCGCCGTCCTGATCGGCGCGCCGCTCACACTTCGAGCCGGCCTTGCATCACCGAAACGCAAAGGCCGCCGATCCACATGCCGGCGAGTTGGCCGTCGCGTTTCTCGGCGCTTGCTTGCAAGAGACTGGGCCGGCCCATTTCACGGCCCTGGGATATGCGCAGGCGCAACGCCAAGTCCTGTTCCGGCCGCATGCCTGCGAGAAAGCCGGCGAGCGCGACATTGGCGCTGCCGGTCGCCGGATCTTCCGGGACACCGTAGAGCGGCGCGAACATCCGCGCGTAGATATCGACCTCCCCGTCGGTGCTCCGCGTATACATAAAAATGCCGGTCGCCCGATCCATCGGAAAATGTTCTGAAAACACATCCGCCCGCGGCCGCGCGCGCACCAGGGCGGGACGCGCCTTGAGTTCCGCGAATACGAACGCCACGCCGCATGAAGCGATGCAGGGATGGTGATTGGCGGTTTCAACATCGCCTGCGTCGAGCGAGCATGCCTTTGCGACCGCTTCAAGCGACACGTCGTCGCCACGCGCGAATGGCTGCGGCGCCGCAAGGCGGGCACCGACCACGGATGGACCGTCGCGCAGCACGTCGAGGCGAACGAGACCCGCCTTCTCCTCGAACGCCAGCGGCTCTTTGACGCCGCCTTGTGCGGCCAGAACGAAGGCCGTCCCGATATTGGGATGGCCGGCGAAGGGAAGCTCGGCGCGCGGTGTGAATATCCGCACTTCGGCCGTATGCGCGGCATGCCTCGGCGGCAGAACGAAGGTCGTTTCAGCGAGATTGAACTCGGCTGCGATCGATTGCATCTGCTCGTCGGTCAGGCCGCGTGCATCGAGAACGACGGCAAGCGGGTTGCCGCCGAAGCGCCGGTCGGTGAAGACGTCCACGGTTTTGAAATCGACATGCATGCTCGCCTCGCTGCCGAAAGTTTAGGAACGCGCGCACATGAAGGCCAATCATTGTTGCTGATGCCTTCTATCGGCGCGCGCGATGACGGCCGCCGGCTTATCTCTTTTTGGCGCGGCCTTTGTACGGGTTTTCCTTCTCGCGCAGGGTGAGCCGGATGGGCGTTCCGGGCAGATCGAAAGCCTCGCGCAACCCGTTCACCAGATAACGCTTGTAGGCGTCCGGCACCGCGTCCGCACGGGTGCAGAACAGGATGAAGCTAGGCGGCCGGCTCTTGGCTTGCGTGATGTAGTTGAGGCGCAGGCGGCGTCCGGACACGGCCGGCGGCGGATGCGCGTCGGTGGCCTGCTCGAACCAGCGATTGAGCGCGCTGGTCGTGACGCGCTTGTTCCATACGGCGTAAGCGTCGACGATCGCCTGCATCAGGCGGTCGAGTCCTTCGCCGGTCAGACCGGAAACGGCGACCAGCGGCACGCCTTTCACCTGCGTCAGCTTCTCTTCGGCTTGCTCGCGCAGCTTTCCGATCGCGCCGGGCGTCTTTTCTTTAAGGTCCCACTTGTTGACCGCGATCACCAGCGCGCGGCCTTCACGCTCAACCAGATCGGCGATGCGTTGATCCTGCTCCTCGAAGGCATTTTCGGCATCGAGCAGCACGACGACGACCTCTGCGAAGCGGATCGCATTGAGCGCGTCGGCGACCGACAGCTTCTCCAGCTTTTCCTCGATCCGCGAGCGGCGGCGCAGGCCTGCGGTATCGTAAAGGCGGAAGTCGTGCCCCTGCCACGAAAGATCGACGGCGATGGCATCGCGCGTGATACCCGCCTCAGGCCCGGTGAGCAGGCGTTCCTCGCCGATCAGGCGGTTGATCAGCGTCGATTTGCCGGCGTTCGGACGCCCGACAACCGCGACGCGGATCGGGTGTGCCTTTTCCGATGTCTCGCCCTCAATCTCCTCACGTTCAGCGGTCAGATCAGGCGCGGCGGCGCGCAAGGCGTCGTAGAGATCGGCCATGCCTTCGTTGTGTTCTGCGGAAATCGCGACCGGCTCGCCTAGACCGAGAGCGTAGGCCTCGAGCCGTCCTGCATCGCCGGCTGTGCCCTCGCTCTTGTTGGCGACGACAACCGTCGGCTTTCCCGATCGCCGCACGACGCCGGCAAAAGCGTGATCAACCGGCGTCGGACCGCTGCGCGCGTCGATGAGAAAGAAAATCGCGTCCGCTTCGGCGATCGCGGCTTCAGTTTGCGCACGCATGCGACCGGAGAGGCTTTCCGCCGATGCCTGCTCGAGCCCTGCGGTATCGACCACGGTGAACGATAGATCGCCAAGCCGTCCCTCGCCTTCGCGGCGGTCGCGCGTGACACCCGGCTTGTCGTCGACCAACGCCACACGCCGGCCGACCAGCCTGTTGAACAGCGTCGACTTGCCGACGTTGGGCCGGCCGACAATGGCAATGGTGAAGCTCATGAGATCCGCCCGCGCGCGCGCCAACTCTTAGCGCGGCAGCCCACCTAACGCGAGAACGTGCCGGGCGGCGGCGCGGAAGGCCACGGCGCGCCGGAGGGTTGCTGCGCTGTGCTCGGCCAAGGTGCTTGCGTGCCCTGCTGCTGCGTGGTCGCCGGCCACGGCGCCTGCGTGCCGGTCGCCTGCTGCGCGGCGGGTTTCTGCGCGGCCGGCTGTTGCGTAGGCTGCACGGTGATCTGCGTCGGCGGCTTCTCCGGCGCGCGCTTGACTACGCGCGGCTTCGGCTTGGTTTTCGGCTTCGGTTTCGTCTTTTCGTCTGAAGGTGCAATCTGCGCTTCCAACGCCGCGCGCCTGGCCGGCGTCATCCCGCCCGACTCGGCAGCCGCCGGCTTCGCGGCGGTAGTTGCTGGCACGGCGTCAGCGGTTGCCGCCGCGTCAGGCGGGGGCTGATGGCCCTTGATCAGCTCCGGCGGCACGCCTTCGCTCACGCCCGGCACACCCTCCGGAAACAGCAGCTTGCGCTCGCCCGGCAGCTTTTTCTTTTCGTTCAGGTGGAAGACGTCGAGACTTTCCGGATCGAAATCCGTGCAGGCCGAAAGCGCCGCGCCGAAGGCGATGAGCACAGCGACGGTAACGATGCGATCGAAGCGATAGCGCATGGTCATCAACCCTTGCCGCTCGCCGCGAGCAATGCCGACAGCACGTCGATGCGCGCGCGTGTGCCGGCCGGTGTCTCGCCATCGGCCGCGATCATATCGATGAAATGCTTAGCCGTGGTCACGTCGCCACTACGCCACGCCGACAGGGCCAAAAGCTCGCGCGCCGTGTGACGGAACGTCCGCCCGGGCGCGGTCAACGGCTCCAGCCGTTGACGCATCTGCGAAAGAGCCGCGCTGTCGACCAGCAGCAGGCCGGCACGCACGGCCGCGAGATCCTGCATCGTTTCGCCGAGCGAGCCGTCGCCGGCAAGCTCGTCGTAAGCCTTGACCGCCTGCTTCGGATCGGTGGCGGCCAATTCAGCGGCAGCGCGCAGCCGCGCCAGCGCGCGATAGCCGGACGGCGCCTGCGCCGCGACCTTGGCGAACGCCGCTTCGGCCTCGGCGTGCTTGCCCTGCTCGCTCAACGTGACGGCCGCTTCGAAGGCGGCGCCAGCCTCGGCGGCCTTCTTGGCCTCCCACCATTGGTAGCCGCGCCAGCCGCCAATGCCGGCGACTATCAGGACGGCCACGGCGATGATGTAGATGCTGTAGCGTTCCCACAGCTTTTGCAGCCGCTCGCGCCTGACTTCCTCATCTACTTCGTGAAAAATATCGGCCACGAATGGCTCCCGACCAAACCCGCCCCGTAAAGACCCTATCGGTGTGGCGGCGGCAAGGCAAAAATACCGCCACAGTCGTTAATATTCAGGGGCTTAGGGCTTCTTACCCTTCATCGGATAGACGTGGTCTGCCGACGGGAACGCCCGCTTCCGCACGTCGGCGGCGTAATCGGCCACCGCCTTCTCGATGCCCGGGCCGAGGTCGCCGTAACGCTTGACGAACTTCGGCACCCGCGGCGACAGGCCGAGCATGTCCTCTAGCACCAGGATCTGGCCGTCGCAGGCAACGCTTGCGCCTATGCCGATAGTCGGGATCACCAGTGCCTCGGTGAGCTTGCGCGCAAGGGGCTCGGCGACCGCCTCGATCACCACCGAGAACGCGCCCGCCTGCGCGACCGCCAGCGCATCGTCCTCGAAACGCGCCCACTCCGCCTCTTCGCGTCCCTGCGCACGGAACGAGCCGATGACGTTGATCGCCTGCGGCGTGAGGCCGACATGCGCCATCACGGGCACGCCACGCTCGCTGAGGAAGCGGATCGTTTCTGCCATGCGCGCGCCGCCTTCGACCTTGATGGCGCCGCAGCCGGTTTCCTTGAGCACGCGGGCCGCGCTCATGAAGGCCTGTTCCTTCGAGGCTTCATAAGAGCCGAACGGCATGTCGACCACGACCAGTGCGCGCTTCGAGCCGCGCATCACCGCATGCCCTTGCAGGATCATCATGTCGAGCGTGACCGGCACCGTGCTTTCCAGCCCGTGCATCACCATGCCGAGCGAGTCGCCGACCAGGATCACGTCGCAATGCTTGTCCAGGATGCGCGCGGTATGCGCGTGATACGACGTCAGGCACACGATCGGCTCGCCGCCTTTGCGCGCGCGAATGTCGGGAGCGGTGATCCTCTTTATTTCATCTTGTACTGACACGAGCAGTTACCTTCCGAAAACGGGAATACCGATCACGACCGGATGGAATGCAAGTCCAAGTGCGAGGAAAACGACAACGCCGAGGACGACGACGATGATATCGTTGGTCCAGCCGGCGGGCGCATCGGTCTTGCCAAGGTCGCCGCGGCGTTTGGCCGCTATACGCGCATAAACGCCCCACGCCAGAAACGCGCCGAACAAAACGATCGAGCCCAGATCGCCGTTCGACAGCAGATGCGCGAAGGCCCAGGTCTTGATGCCCGCGAGCATCGGATGCTTCGCCCCGGCTCTGATGCGGCTCGGAATGTATGTAGCGACGACCAGAATTGACGCGATCAACATCAGACCAACGGTGATGTGGCGCATAAACGCCGGCGGCGTCCAGATCTGGATCCAGTCGGTCGCCCGATACTGCGCATAGCCCCAGACGACCAGCGCAACCCCGATCAGGGAGACGAGCGCAAACAGCACACGATAGCCGTTGCCGAAGCGCGCGATGGCCGCCGCGCGCCTCTCGCGGAACGTCACAAAAACGTGGGCGCCGAGAAAAACAACGAGCCCAATTATCAGAACGACGAGACCCATGTTACGTGGCACTCTTCATATCGGTCCGGCTGTCGGGGCGCAGTAGAGGCGATGGCCGCAGCCAATGCAAGGCGCGGAAAGACATAGGAAATCTTCAATGCCCGCAACCCCGTCTTACGTCGATGAACCGGCACGGCGCGTGCCGGTAAGCGGGGAATATGAGGTCGTCGTGCTGGGCGGGGGCCCGGCCGGCATCGCCGCCGCCGCCTCGGCCGCACGGCACGGCAGCAAGACTGTGCTGATCGAGCGTTACGGCTTTCTCGGCGGCATGGGAACGGCCGCCGGCGTCACCAACTTCTGCGGCCTGCACGCCAACGTGCACGGCGAGATTCATCAAGTCGTGCACGGTATCGCCGACGAACTGCTCGGCCGTATCGATAATTTGCACGGACTCAACGCGCCGCATCTCGTGCTCGGCAAGACATTCGCGCAGGCCTACGACACCGCCGCGTACAAATGCGCGGCCGACGATCTTCTGCTCAGCAAGCGCGCGGACGTTCGCTTTCACGCGCTCGCAACCGGCGTGCTGATGGAAGACGAAGGTACGGTGAAGGCGCTGCTGCTCGAGACCAAATCCGGACGCAGCGCCATCCTCGGCCGCGTGTTCATCGACTGCTCCGGCGACGGCGACCTCGCCGCTTTCGCGGGCGCGCCGTTCGAGCACGGTGACGAGCACGGCAACACGCTTTACCCGACCATGATGTTTCGGGTGAACGGCGTCGATCCGGTGATCGCGGGAGACGCCTGGCGTTCGATACCTGCGCTGATGGAAGCGGCCGAGCGGCGCGGCACGACGTTTCCGCGCAAAGGCGCGATCGTCCGGCCGCAGAAACATTCGGTCGAGTGGCGCGTCAACGTTACGCAGGTCAAGACCGCGAACGGCCGTGCGATCGACGGCACCGATGCGCTCGAACTGAGCTTCGGCGAAATCGAGGGCCGCAAACAGGCGCTCGCCTTCTTCGAATTCCTCCGCCGCGAAGTGCCGGGGTTCAGCAAAGCCTATATCGTCGATATTCCGCCGCAGCTCGGCATCCGCGAGACGCGCCGCATCAGCGGGCTTTATCAACTCACCGCCGACGACGTGCTCACATGCGCGAGCTTTGCCGACACCATCGGCGTCAATGGCTGGCCGATCGAAAACCATGTCGCGGGTGACGTCGAGTGGAAGTGGCCGGCCATTCCTCAATCGCGCGGCTTCAATCACCTGCCCTACTGGATGCTGGTGCCCCGCGGATTCCGCAACCTCCTGGTCGCCGGACGCTGCGCCTCGATGACGCATGAGGGCCAATCCGCCGCGCGCGTCTCTGGCGGCTGCTTCGTCATGGGCCAAGCCGCTGGAACCGCGGCGCACCTCGCCGTTGCCGGCCGACGCGGATGCGCGGATATTGCCATTGACGAGTTGCAAAAATTGCTGGAAGCCGATGGCGCCTATCTCGGGCGCGACGTCGAGTGACCGAATGAGGACGCGATGAAATTTCCTTATGCATTTGCCTTGACGCTTTTGTTGGCGGCCGCGCCCGCGCAGGCGCAACAGTGGCCGACCGGCACCGTGAAGATCGTCGTGCCGTTCGGTCCCGGCTCCACGCCCGACACGGTCGCCCGGCTCATCGCCGAGGAGTTCAAGCACGAATATCCGAAGGCAACCTTCATCGTCGAAAACAAGCCCGGCGCAAGCGGCAACCTCGGCACCGACGCCGTGGCAAAAGCGGCGCCTGACGGCTCGACCATCGGCGTCAGCATCGGCGGCCCGCTCGCGATCAACACGCTGCTATTCTCGAAGCTCCCCTACGACCCAAAGACCGACATCGCGCCTATCACGCAGTTGATCACGCAGCCAAGCGTGCTCGCCGTCAGCCCGCAGATGAAAGTCAATTCGGTCGCCGAGCTCGTCGCCGCGATCAAGCGCGACCCCGGCAAATACAATTTTGCTTCGATCGGCAACGGCTCGCTGTCGCATCTCGCGATGGAAGCGATCGCGATCAAGGCCGGCACCAAGATGGTGCACATCCCCTATCCGAGCTCGCCCCAGGCGATCACGGCTGTGATCCGCAACGACGCTCAGATGGCGTGCCTGCCCGCAATCTCGGTGACGCCGCAGGCCCAGGCTGGCAAGGTGAAAATGCTCGCGGTTTCGACCGCCAAGCGCTCACCGTTCCTCCCGGACGTGCCGACGCTGAAGGAGAGCGGCATCGACGTCGAAGCCGACGCGTGGATGGGCCTGATCGCGCCGGGCGGCACACCCAAGCCGATTATCGATCAGATCAATCGCGACGTGGTCGAATTCATCAAGCTTCCGGCTATCCGCGACAAGCTCGCCACGCAACTGATGGAGCCGGTCGGCTCGACACCGGAGCAGTTCCGCGCGCAGATCGACGGCGAAATCGCGCGCTGGGCGCCGGTCATCAAAGCCGCGAATGTGAAGGTGAATTAACGGCGCAGGCGCCCTTCGAGCGTCATCCGTTCATCTTCGAGGCGCGTACACCGGGCGCGGCTTTTCAGGATGACGGACTACGCCCCTTCACGTCCTTGATGTCCGTGAACGTCAGCCCCGGCGCGCGCTCGCGCGTATAATCAAGAATGAACTGGTTGCGCGCCATGAATACGCGGTCGCCGTCGAGATCGTCGGCGACACTCGAATAATTCGCCTGCACGAAATCCTCGAGCTTCTTCGGATCGTCGGCCGTAATCCAGCGCGCGAGCTGGAATTCCGGCGTCTCGAAATCGATCTCGAGCCCGTATTCCTCCGCCAGCCGGACTTTGAGTACGTCTAGCTGCAGCGGACCGACGACGCCGACCAGCGCCGGCGCGCCGTCGAGCGGGCGGAACACCTGCACGACGCCCTCCTCCGCCATCTGCTGCAGAGCCTCCTTCAACTTCTTCGCCTTCATGGGATCGCCGAGCTTCACGCGCCGCAGGATTTCCGGCGCGAAATTCGGCACGCCGAGGAATGAAATGCTCTCGCCTTCGGTCAGCGTGTCGCCGATGCGCAGCGTGCCGTGGTTCGGGATACCGACCACGTCGCCGGCGTAAGCCTCGTCCGCCACCGACCGATCCTGCGCGAAGAAGAACTGCGGCGCTGAAAGGGTCATCGGCTTGCCGGTGCGCACCAGCTTCGCTTTCATGCCGCGATCGAGTTTTCCCGAGCAAAGCCGCGCGAAGGCGATGCGGTCGCGATGGTTCGGATCCATGTTCGCCTGGATCTTGAACACGAATGCGGTCATCGCACTTTCGTGCGCGTCGACGGTGCGGGTGTTGGATACCTGTGCGCGCGGCGGTGGCGCGAAATTGGCGAGCGCGTCGAGCAGATCTTTCACGCCGAAATTCTTCAGCGCAGAGCCGAAATAGACCGGCGTCAAATGACCCTCGCGGAACGACACAAAGTCGAAGGGCTTGCAGGCTTCCTTCACCAGCTTCAGCTCCTCCTCGACGGCGTCAGCCTTTAGCATCGAGCCTTGCGGAATAATGGCCGGGATGTTCGCCGGCTGCGGATCGCTTGTTTTTCCGTCAGCGCCGAGCAGACGAACGGTGTTGCTCGCGATGTCGTAGGTGCCGACGAAGTCGCGGCCCTGCCCGATCGGCCAGGTCATTGGCGCGGTGTCGAGCGCGAGCGTTTTCTCGATCTCGTCGAGCAGTTCGAACGGATCGCGGCTCTCGCGGTCCATCTTGTTGATGAAGGTAACGATCGGAATGTCGCGCAGGCGGCAGACCTCGAACAGCTTGCGCGTGCGCGCCTCGATGCCCTTGGCGGCGTCGATCACCATCACAGCGGAGTCAACCGCAGTGAGCGTACGGTAGGTATCTTCCGAAAAGTCCTCGTGGCCCGGCGTATCGAGCAGATTGAACACCCGGCCGTCGTAGTCGAAGGTCATCACAGAGGTGACGACCGAGATGCCGCGCTCGCGCTCTATCGCCATCCAGTCGGAACGCGTGGAGCGCCGGTCGCGCTTGGCTTTCACCTGCCCGGCAAGATTGATGGCGCCGCCGAACAGCAGGAGTTTCTCGGTCAGGGTGGTTTTGCCCGCGTCCGGATGCGAGATGATCGCGAAGGTGCGCCGCCGCTCGACCTGGGTGGCGAGCGGGTTTTGGGGGATCGAATCGTCGGGGCGCAGCGCTTTGTTCATGGGGCGCATGTGGCAGGGAAAGCGGGCGGGATCAAGGGTAGACGGCACCTCGATAGCAGGCATCTGACCGTCGTCCTGAGGCGGCTTCGCGAAGGGAGCCTTCGAAGGGTGACGGCCCAGGACCGATCATCCTTCGAGGCCGCCTTCGGCGGGCACCTCAGGATGACGGGCTCACAGCATCTCCGGCCTGAAGAAGCGGCGCAGGTTGAGCGAGCGGCCTGACACGATGAATATCCCGTCGCCGCGATAGTGAATGGTCTTGGGATATTTCGGCGCGGCAGGCGCGTGCGCCTTGACCACCTCGAAGATGAAGAAGCTGAACTTGTCGCGCAGAGATCCGTCGTAGAGCTTGCATTCGAGGTTTGCGTAGCACTCCTTGATCAGCGGCGCCTTGACCTCCTCAGCCTCGAGGGCCGTCAATTTGAATTTCTTGAACTTGTCGACATCGGCACCCGAGCAGTTGCCGATACCGACGACCGTTCGCGCGATATCGACCGTCGGCACGTTGATCACGCATTCCTTCGCGTTGCGGATCATCTCATGGCTGTAATTGCCGCTCGAGATCATGCATCCGACGAGCGACGGGGAAAATTCCAGCACCGTGTGCCAGCCCAGGGTCATGATGTTGCGCTTCTCCTTCCAGGCCGAACTCACCAGCACGATCGGGCCCGGCTCGATGAAGCGGCGGATATCGGAAACGGGAAAGTCGCGCTTCTTGTACATTTTCATGAAAAGCACCTCGCCGTTTGGAGCAGCGTGACCGGAAGGATCGTTTGACGGAAGCAACGTCCGCCTCGCCGACCCGACATGATCCTGACACGAAAACCCGCGAGCGTCCGCTGCCGGAGAAGGCGCGCCATAATGCAAAAGATCAGCCCCTGCCTCTGCTTCGACGGCAAGGCCGGATAAGCAGCGAAGTTCTACGTCTCGATCTTCCCCCACCCGAAGATCGACGCAGCCGCGATCGAGCGCGCCGCGCATGAACCAAAACGCTAGAACCTGAATCCGAAGAAGAAGCCGTGATGCCGGTGGTGCCGCTTCTGCTGTCGCGACTCGGGCATTGGTTGCTCGTCGTCCGCGGATGCCATGCCGTCGGTCGACGCGTGCCGGGCGCTTGTATTTGCCGCGGCCGCCGAGGCGCCCGGTGCGCCTGAGGCGGATGCCTTGCCGGGGATCACCTTACCTCCGGAGGCGGTCAGCGGCGTCAATTCGGCCGACGGATTGCTTTCCGCGCCGCTCGCCTGCGGCGCGTTTGATTGCGCAGGAGCCCCGTTTTCTTTCGCGTGAGAGAGACAGCCTTCCCCGCGATAGGGCCAAGTCCTTTCGCCGCAAGGCCTGCCGGTCTCCGGTGCGCCGACCAACCTGACCGGCTTTGGCGCACTGTTCGCCAGCGGCAGGCCGGGCATCGCCAGCGCCGCGAGAACGCAAACGGCTACCACGCCCGCGAGATGGATGCTCGCGGCTGTCCGTGGCGCGGGTGCTTCAAGCGGTCGCGTGAACAAGGAGTTCTCCGGTCTCGGAGAAAACTCCCGGCTCCGCCGAAACGTTCCGCCGGCGGTTCGGCAGAATTCGGCCGCGGTCGGTCGCTCAAACCGCCTTCGCGTATTCTTCCGGCTTGAATCCGACGAGAAGCTTGCCGCCGGGGAGCTCCAGCACCGGCCGTTTGATCATCGAGGGCTGCGCCAGCATCAGCGCGATCGCCTTCTTCTCTGTGACGTTTTC
>DASZVZ010000030.1:0-6443 GCA_035546875.1 Pseudolabrys sp. | reverse complement strand
GTGCTTCGACACGCCGTGCGCGATCGCCGGGTTGATCGTGTACTTAGCGACGTAGCGTTTGGCGCGGAAATTGTCGTTGTCGCCCTTCTCTTCTTTCAGGCGGCCGCGCTGCTTCTTCATCTTGTCGGCCGTCTGCCAGGTACGGGTGATCACTTCGCCGATCCGGCCCATCGCCTGTGAATCCGACGACATCATCGACAGCGCGCCGATGTCGTGCAGGATGTCCTCGGCGGCGATGGTTTCCTTGCGGATGCGGCTTTCCGCGAATGCAAGATCCTCGGCAATCGACGGATCGAGATGGTGGCACACCATCAACATGTCGAGATGCTCGTCGATAGTATTGCGCGTGAACGGCCGCGTCGGGTTGGTCGATGACGGCAGCACATTCTTCAGGCCCGCGACCTTCATAATGTCGGGCGCGTGACCACCGCCGGCGCCTTCGGTGTGGAAGGCGTGGATGGTGCGGCCCTTGAAGGCCTTAATGGTGTCTTCGACGAAGCCCGACTCGTTCAGCGTGTCGGTGTGGATCATCACCTGCACATCGTAGTCATCTGCAACCGACAGGCAGCAATCGATTGCCGCCGGCGTTGTGCCCCAATCCTCGTGCAGCTTGAGTGAACAGGCGCCGGCTTTCACCATCTCTTCAAGCGCCGCCGGACGTGAAGCGTTGCCTTTGCCCGCAAAGCCGAGATTCATCGGGAACGCATCCGCCGCCTGAATCATACGGCCGATATGAAACGGTCCGGGCGTGCAAGTCGTTGCAAACGTTCCGTGCGCGGGACCGGTGCCGCCGCCCAGCATCGAGGTGATGCCCGCCATCAGCGCTTCTTCGATCTGCTGCGGGCAGATGAAATGAATGTGAGTGTCGAATCCGCCGGCCGTCAGAATCTTCCCCTCGCCCGCGATCACTTCGGTTCCAGGACCGATGACGATGGTGACGTCCGGCTGAACGTCGGGATTGCCGGCTTTGCCGATCGCGGCGATGCGATCGCCCTTGATGCCGACATCGGCTTTGACGATGCCCCAGTGATCCAGGATGAGCGCGTTGGTGATGACGGTGTCGACCGCGCCCTGCTTGTTGGTCGCCTGCGACTGGCCCATGCCGTCACGGATGACCTTGCCGCCGCCGAACTTCACCTCCTCGCCGTAAATCGCAAAATCCTTCTCGACCTCGACGATGATGTCGGTGTCGGCGAGACGCACGCGGTCGCCAACGGTCGGTCCGAACATGTCGGCATACACGCTGCGTTTGATTTTTGCGACCATCGTGACCTCAGAGTCTGCCCATCACGTCCTGTCGGAAGCCGTAGATCGTCCGCTTGCCCGCGACCGCAACGAGCGTGACCTCGCGCGTCTGTCCCGGCTCGAACCGCACCGCCGTGCCGGCCGCAATGTCGAGCCGCATGCCGCGCGCTTTTTTCCGATCGAACTTGAGTGCCGGATTGGTTTCGAAAAAATGATAGTGCGAGCCGACTTGAATCGGGCGGTCGCCGGTGTTTGAAACGGTCAGCGTCACCGTCTTGCGGCCGCTGTTGATCTCAATTTCGCCATCCTTAATGAACAGCTCGCCCGGAATCATCGCGCGCTCCTAAAGGACGCCGGCCGCAAGGCCGAGACCGATCAATACGCAAGCCGCGCCCGCGGCGCGCACCAGGCCGCGCCTGCGAACGCGCCCCAAACCGAGCGCGACGGCAATGCCGACGAGATGAAGGCAGGCTGTGGAGACCGCAAATCCCGCCATGTATTCGGCGCCGCCGATCGTCTCCGCCGCCTCGCTGCCGTGCGCGTAGCCATGCAGGAGCGCGAACACGCCGGTGATCGCGGCGCCGAGCCAGATCGGCAGGTCGACGGCAAGCGCGACCAGCAGCCCGAGCGCGACGGCCGATGCCAATATTCCGGGCTCGACGAACGGCACCGGCACATGCGCCATGCCGAGCGCGCCGCCGGCCAGCATCGCGGTGACGAAAGCGGCAGGCCAAACCCACAGCGCCCGCCCTCCTTTGAGCGCCGCCCACAAGCCGACCGCGACCATGACCGCCACATGGTCGAGGCCGCTGAGCGGGTGCGCGAAACCCGCCGCGAACGACGCGGTCGAGCCGATGCCGACATGCGCGAAGGCCACGCTCGGAACGAGCGTGGCGGCGAGGATCGTAACCAGCTTTCTTTTCATCTGTTCTCTCTCATCGGATCGGATCGTGCACGGTGACGAGCTTCGTGCCGTCGGGGAATGTGGCCTCGACCTGAATGTCGTGAATCATTTCGGCAATTCCGTCCATAACTTGCGCGCGCGTGAGCACGTGCGCGCCTTTCTGCATCAGCTCGGCGACGCTCTTGCCATCGCGCGCGCCTTCCAGAATGAAGTCGGTTATCAGCGCGACGGCTTCCGGATGGTTGAGCTTGACGCCACGCTCGAGCCGGCGGCGCGCGACCATCGCGGCCATGGCGATCATCAGCTTGTCCTTTTCGCGGGGCGTGAGGTTCATCGCGACCTCAAGTGAGCCAAAGCCGCGGCAACGGCGCCTTCAGCGCCGCAAGCACCGCCGAAAGATCATGCCGCAACGCCGCGCCGTCGCGCGCGCACAGGCGCGCAACGGCAATGCCGTTCCAGGAGGAAATGCCGACTTCGCCGGCAAACCTGTCCGAAAGGCTGCGCACGGCCGAGACGTTGTCGTCGGTGCCCGGGACGATCAGCACGGTTGCTACGGCAACGGCGCCCGCAGCGATCGCCGGCTGCGCCATTTTCGCGGCGACATCCTCATCGAGCCGCATCGTCTCGGCAAATAACAGCCGCCCACCGCGACGCACGCGCCAACGATCGACAAGATATCCGCTCACGACCGTCTCCTCCATCGCGGAGCGTCCGAACACGACGGCTTCCGCCATCAACAGCGTCGCATCGCGCGCAAGGTCGACATCGATCCTGCGCGACAGGCGCGCCTCGTCAAACAGGATCGTTTCCTGCGGCAACCAGGCAAGCGAACCATCGATGTTGAGCGATATCGCAAGTTCAACATCCGGCCCGAGAGAGCAATAAATTTTCTCCGCCGCGGCGGTGCCGGCTAACAACCTCGCGCCGGCTTCGACCGCAATATCAATGGCGAAACGGTCTCCCCCCGTCATCCCTCCCGCTGTGTTGAGGATGACCGCTTCGAGCGTGTCTTCATCGCCATGGGGAAACCGGACGCGCAATGAACCCGCTTCATGCACGCGCGTGCGGCGCGGCTTGTTGGCCGCCAGGCCGACGGCGACGGAAATTTTTCCGCTCGCCCGGTTAGCCGCAAAGATCTCCTCATCGCTTCCGAGAACGCTCGCAGACACGCGCAAACACCTTGTCCGTCAGCCACGCCCACGCCGATTGCGCGGACGATCCTAAGCGGCGGCCGGTCAAATCGCCAAGGCCCGCTTTAACGCCCCCTCGTCCACCGTTGTTTTGTCGCATGAATAGACGACGGCACCACGATCAAGCACGGCAAAATGGTCTCCAAGTTCTCGCGCGAAGTCCAGGTATTGTTCGACCAGCACAATGGCCATCTGGCCGAGACCACGCAAATAGGCGATGGCGCGGCCGATGTCCTTGATGATCGACGGCTGGATTCCTTCGGTAGGTTCATCGAGCAGAAGCAGCCGCGGGCGCATCACCAGCGCACGTCCGATCGCGAGTTGCTGCTGCTGGCCGCCGGACAAATCCCCGCCGCGGCGGCCGAGCATGTCACGCAGAACAGGAAAAAGCGAAAACACGTCGTCAGGCACGGTGCGCTCGTTGCGGGGCAGTGGAGCAAAACCGGTCTTGAGATTCTCTTCGACAGTCAGTAGCGGGAATATCTCGCGTCCCTGCGGCACATAAGCGACGCCGCGGCGCACGCGCTCGACGGTCGGCAATGTGGTGATATCGTCGCCTGCCAACATGATCGCGCCGTTACTGACCGGCTGCTGGCCCATCAGCGCGCGCAGCAAGCTGGTCTTGCCGACACCGTTGCGGCCGAGCACGCAGGTTACTTTCCCGGCCTCCGCCATGAGCGAGATGCCCCGCAAGGCCTGAGCTGCACCGTAGTGCAAATCGATCGACTGCACGTTCAGCATGTTATCGGCCAAGGTAAACCTCGATCACTCGCTCGTTCGCCGAAACCTGATCGATGCTGCCTTCGGCGAGAACCGATCCCTCATGCAGGCAGGTCACTTTCACGCCGAGTTCGCGCACAAAGGTCATGTCGTGCTCGACCACGACGACGGTACGGTCACGGTTTATCTCCTTGAGCAGCTCCGCGGTCTGTTGGGTCTCTGCGTCGGTCATACCCGCGACCGGCTCATCGACGAGCAGGAGCTTCGGCTCTTGCGCGATCAGCATGCCGATTTCCAACCACTGCTTCTGGCCGTGCGAAAGACCTCCGGCGATGCGCCGGCGGGCGCTCGTGAGCCTGATCGTATTGAGAATCTCGTCGATGCGGCGTTCCTGTGCGGCCGATGTCTCGGCGATCAGCGTCGAGCGCACGCGGCGGTCATTCTTCAGCGCCAGCAGAAGATTGTCCTCGACCGTATGCATGTCGAACACGGTCGGCTTCTGAAATTTTCGGCCGATGCCGAGTTCGGCGATCTCCGTTTCGTCGAGTTTGGAAAGATCGTAGGCACCCTGCCCGAAGAACACTTCGCCGTCATCTGGTCGCGTCTTGCCTGTGACCACATCCATCATCGTGGTCTTGCCGGCGCCGTTCGGGCCGATGATGGCGCGCATCTCGCCTGGCTCGATCACGAACGACAACTCGTTGAGCGCCTTGAATCCGTCAAAAGAGACGGTGACGCCGCTGAGATAGAGGAGAGCCGATGTGGTCTGTTGATCCATCCTGCCCTCCGTCACTCGGCCGCGTGCGGCGCCACGGCGGGATCGACCGCCGTGCGCCTTTCGTTGCGCAGCGAAATCCAGTGGCGGGCGGTTCCGACGATGCCGCGCGGCAACAACAAGGTGACCGCGATGAACATTCCGCCGAGCACGAACAGCCAGTACGGCGCCAGCAGCCCGGTAGTGAAATAGCTTTTGGCGTAGTTGACGACGAAGGCGCCGAGCGCCGCGCCGATGAGCGTTCCGCGGCCGCCGACGGCGACCCAGATCACGGCCTCGATCGAATTGGCCGGCGCGAATTCGCTCGGATTGATGATTCCGACCTGCGGCACATAGAGCGCCCCCGCAACGCCCGCCATGCAAGCCGAGAGCGTGAAAACGAACAGCTTGTAGGCCTCGACGCGATAGCCGAGGAAGCGCGTGCGGGCTTCCGCATCGCGAATCGCGATCAGCACCTTGCCGAATTTCGACGTCACCACCGCGCGGCAGATGAGGAAGCAGATCGCAAGCGCGAGGCAGGAGATGAACAGAAGCGCGTTGCGCGTCGTTTCGGCCTGCACGTTGAATCCGAGAATGTCCTTGAAGTCGGTCAACCCGTTGTTGCCGCCGAATCCGAAATTATTGCGGAAGAAGCCGAGCATCAGCGCGTAAGTCATCGCTTGCGTGATGATGGAAAGGTAGACGCCGGTGACGCGGCTGCGGAACGCGAACCAGCCGAACACGAAAGCAAGCAGGCCCGGCACGAGCAGCACCATCAGCGCCGCGTAGATGAAATGATTGAAGCCATACCAGTAGAAAGGCAGCTCCGGCCAGTTCAGGAACACCATGAAATCCGGCAAGATCGGATTGGCGTAGACGCCGCGTGTGCCGATCTGCCGCATGAGATACATGCCCATGGCGTAGCCACCGAGCGCGAAAAAGGCGCCATGGCCGAGCGACAGGATGCCGGCGTAGCCCCAGATCAGGTCGATCGAGAGGGCAAGCAACGCGTAGCAGGCGTACTTTCCGAAAAGCGCTACCAGATAAGTCGAGACATGGAATGGCGAGGCCGGCGGCACCAGCAGATTGAGAATCGGAACGGCGACCGCGAACGCGCCGAGCAGCACCAGGAAAGCCGTCGCGCTGCGGTCGAGCAGGCGAGTGAGCGGAAACGCTTTCATGCCTCCACCGCCCTGCCCTTGAGCGCGAACATGCCGCGCGGCCGTTTCTGGATGAACAGGATGATGAGCACCAGGATAGCGATCTTGCCGAGCACGGCGCCGGCGTAAGGCTCGAGAAATTTGTTAGCGATGCCAAGCGCGAACGCGCCGACCAGAGTGCCCCATAGATTGCCGACACCGCCGAACACGACGACCATGAAGCTGTCGATGATGTAGCTCTGCCCAAGGTTGGGACTAACGTTATCGATCTGCGAAAGCGCAACGCCCGCAATGCCGGCAATGCCAGAGCCGAGTCCGAAGGTCAGCGCATCGATGCGCGCGGTGCGGATGCCCATGGCCGCGGCCATCGCGCGGTTCTGCGTCACCGCGCGCATTTCCAGGCCAAGGCGCGTGAAGCGCAGCATGGCAAGCAGCGCCACAAATACGATGAGCGAAAAGCAGATGATCCA
>DASZVZ010000029.1:0-19700 GCA_035546875.1 Pseudolabrys sp. | reverse complement strand
CATGCCCTACCGCGCGCCGGTTTCCGACATCGCTTTTGCGCTCAAGCACGCCGCCGGCCTGAATGAAGCCCTGGCGAGCGGGCTTTACGGCGATCTCGACGAGGCGACCGTCGACGCCGTGCTCGAAGAAGCGGGCAAGTTCGCGACCGACGTGATCGCGCCGCTCAACCGGACTGGCGACAGGTTCGGAACGCCGTTCAAGGATGGCAGCGTGACAATGCCGCCCGGCTGGAAGGACGCCTACACGTCGTGGGCCGCCGCCGGCTGGAACGGACTTGCCGCGCCAGCGCAATGGGGCGGCCAGGAACTGCCGCACGCAATCAACGCCGCCTGCATCGAGATGTGGCACTCCGCGTCGGCGGCCTTCTGCATCGGCCCGGTGCTGACCATGGCCGCGGTCGACGCGCTCGACTCCTTCGGCAGCGACGACCTCAAGCGGAAATATCTCGGCAAACTCGTCAGCGGCGAATGGATGGGCACGATGCAGCTCACCGAGCCGCAGGCTGGTTCCGACGTCGGCGCGCTGCGCAGCAAGGCCGTGCGCTCGGGCGACGGCAGTTACCGCATCACCGGCCAGAAGATCTTCATCACCTATGGCGAACACGATCTGACCGACAACATCATCCACTTCGTGCTGGCGCGCCTCCCTGACGCGCCGCCGGGAACGAAAGGCATCTCACTCTTTCTCGTTCCGAAGATTTTGCCGGACGGCAAGCACAACGACCTGCGCGCGCATTCCCTCGAGCACAAGATGGGAATCCACGCCTCGCCGACCTGCACCATGGTTTACGGCGATAAAGGCGGCGCCACCGGTTACCTCGTCGGCGAAGAGAACAAAGGCATGCTCGCGATGTTCACCATGATGAACCGCGCGCGGCTCGCCGTCGGCCTGCAAGGCGTCGGCATCGCCGAGACGGCGACGCAGCAGGCGATTGCGTACGCCAACGAACGCAAACAGGGCGCCGAAGGCGTCATCATTCACTATCCCGACGTCAAGCGCATGTTGCTGACGATGCGCGCGCTTACCCAGGCCGCGCGCGCGATCTGCTACGCGACCGCAGTCGCCATCGACCGCTCACAGCGCGCAAAGAGCGACGCCGAGAGAAAAACCGCGCACGAGCGCGCCTCGCTGCTGACGCCAATCGCGAAAGCGTTTTCGACCGACATCGGCATCGAAGTGGCTTCGCTCGGCGTGCAAGTGCACGGCGGCATGGGCTTCATCGAGGAAACCGGCGCGGCACAGCACTATCGCGACGCGCGCATCGCCGCGATCTACGAAGGCACCAATGGCATCCAGGCGATCGACCTTGTCACGCGCAAGATTCCATTGAACGGCGGCGAGACGGTGAAAGGATATATCGAAGAATTGCGGCGTACAGTGAAGTCGGTACGCGCGAGCAACAACACCGCGTTCGGCGAAACGGCGTCACGGCTCGGCGAAGCCGTCGACAGCCTCGATCGCGCGTCGCAATGGCTCGTGGCGCAGAAATCATCCGATGCCGCGCTTGCGGGCGCGACGCCCTATCTGCGGCTGTTCGGCAACGCCGCCGGCGGCTGCATGCTGGCGGAAGAAGCGCTTGCCGGCTTGCGCAGCGGCGACGGCGACGCGGGCCGCACGGCGCTGGCGCGCTTCTTTGCCGAAAATCTTGCGGTGCAATCTTCAGGACTGGAACGTACCGTCACCGAAGGCGCCGCCAGCGTGAACGGCGCGGACGCGGCGTTGAGCGGGTAATTCGACTTTCGAACAGGCAAGCTTCGCCGCCCTTGTTCTTTACGGCGCAGGGTACGCCGGTGTCCCTTTTTCCTTTCCCCGAGCGAGGGGGAATGGAGCGCCGGGAGGCGCCCGGGCGCTGGCGAAGCGCCCTTAAGGCGGACCTTGCGATCGGCCCACCTTGCGCGCCGTGCGAAGGCGCGCGGGCCCTTTGGCGCAAGGGCCCTGCGCCTCCCGGCGCTCCATCCGCGGCGGCCGTTGTCGTGGCCGCCGCGCCCTGTCCCGTCATCGCGACGTCTCTAGATGACGCCCTCAGCCGAACAAGGCGCGCTCAATGTAAGTGCGGTTTGGCAGGCGGGGATAAGTTATTTTTCGCCACGATCTGGGCCGGCTCGGCGGCGCCGCCGACAAGCGCCCCGGGTTCGAAATTCATATGCGCGAAGGTGTCGCGATATTCGGCCGGCGTCATGCCGGTATGGCGCTTGAACACGCTTCTGAAAAACGCGAGATCCTCGTAGCCGACTTTCGCGCACACGTTCTGAATCGACGTCGCGCCGTCTTCCAGCATTTCCTTTGCCGCCGACACCCGCAACATTTGAATGTAGGCGCCCGGCAGGCGGCCCGTCGCCGCCTTGAAGCGGCGGATGAAATTGCGCGGACTCATGCCGGCCCGCGCGGCAAGACTGTCGATCGACACGTCGCGATCGAGATATTGCTGCAAATAATCCTCCGCCTGCCTGATTTTTTCGTCGGAATGAGGACGCGACAGCGGCACCACCGCATAGCCGGACTGCCGGTTGCGCGGCATGCTCAAAAGCAGCGACTTGGCGCATTGCAGGGCGACTTCGTGGCCGCAGAATTTCTCCACCAGATAAAGGCTGAGATCGATCGAGGCGTACACGCCGCCGCTGCAAAACAGCCGGCCGTCTTCGGTGACGAACTGATCGACGCGCCAGCGCACCTTGGGATAACGCTCGCGCAGGATGTCCGCCACACCCCAATGCGTTGTCGCCTGATGGCCATCGAGCAGCCCGGCCTCCGCGAGGAACGCGACACCAGTGCAGACGCCTGCAATATAAGCGCCGCGCGCGTGCCATTTGCGCAGCCAGGGAGTGAGCGCCGAGTGCTTCGCGATGCGCTCGATCACGTCCCAGCCGGATGCGGGAACGATGATGATGTCGGTGTGTTTAATGTCGTGAATCGAGCAGTTCGGCATCATCCCAACGGAGCAAAGGCTGTTCACCATGCGCCCGTCGAGGGAGACGACACGCACATGGAAGCGCGGCTTTTGTTGCTCGCCGCGCAACCATTGCCATACCACTCCGGCGGAATGGAACACTTCAATCGGCCCGATCGCCGTTGAGGAATAGCCGTCCTCCAGGAGAACGACCGTTACTTCAACCACACGATGGCGCTCCGCGGGTTTGTTCCGTCGCTTGCCGCTTGCGGTGCGAGGTGCAGATTTCCCGGCCATTGCCTTTCCTTCCAGTGTCAAGAAGCGCCGCCGGCCTTTCGGCCGGCGGCGTCCTTCGGTTACATCGCCGTCATCGGATCGATGATCGTGCGCACTTCGGTGACCTTATTGGCCGGGAACCCGCTGAGCTTCGCATGCTCCTGCACCGCGGCCTCGTCTTCGGCGAGATAGATGCAGAACGTCTTGTCGTCCACGACGTAGGAATGCTCCCACTGCACGGCGGGAAGCTTCGCGAGCGCGTCGTTGGACGTCGCTGCGGCGCTCTTGAGCTGCTCGCGGTTGAGCTTGCCGACGCCCGGGATATGCCGTTCGATCACATAGCGTTTCATGGTTCGTCGCTCCGTTGGTTGTTTGGTGTCACGGAGCGCTAAATGGCGCGGCTGCCTTATAAAGCACAGACGGCATTATTGACAATGTAGGGGGGTAATTGTGACGGCGGCGTCGCCTGGGCACCGAGGCCCCGCCGAAAGCGGGGACGAGCGAAAACGAAATCGCTAATCTGACGCCGCGTCGATGCGAATACCCGGACGGAAAGCGAGCGATGTCATTGCAGGGTAAGACGCTTTTCATCACCGGTGCCTCGCGCGGCATCGGGCTCGCCATCGCGCTCAAGGCCGCCGCCGATGGCGCCAATGTCGCGATCGCGGCCAAGACCGTCGAGCCGCACCCGAAACTCGAAGGCACGATCCATACCGCCGCCGCCGCGATCGAGAAGGCAGGCGGCGGCGCGCTGCCGCTGGCGGTCGATATTCGCGACGAAGCCGCGGTAAGGGACGCGCTCGACAAGGCCGCCGCAAAGTTCGGCGGCATCGACATCGTGGTCAACAATGCAAGCGCCATTCAGACCACGCCGGTTGCGCAGACCGACATGCGCCGCTTCGACCTCATGCACCAGATCAACGCGCGCGGCACGTTCATGGTGTCGAAATACGCGATTCCCTTTCTGGAACGCGCCGCCAATCCGCATATCCTGATGATCTCGCCGCCGCTCGACATGCAGGAAAAATGGTTCGCGCCCTACACGGGCTACGCGATGGCGAAGTTCGGCATGAGTCTGGTCACGCTCGGGCTTGCCGGCGAATTGCGCGGCAGGGGCATCGCGGTCAACGCGCTGTGGCCGCGCACGACGATCGCCACCGCCGCGATCCGAAACCTGCTCGGCGGCGACGCGATGATGCGGCGTTCGCGCAAGCCTGAAATTCTGGCCGATGCCGCGTATCGCATTTTCCAAAAGCCCGCGCGCGGCTTCACCGGGAACTTCCTTATCGACGACACGTTTCTCGCAGGCGAAGGCGTCACCGATTTCGACCGCTACCGTGTCGACCCGCGCGAGCCGCTACAGGTCGATTTTTTCGTGCCCGACAGCATGCCGCCGCCGAAGGGCGTCAGCCTCGGGCCGAAGGCGTAGCGCGGGCTTGCCGTCTTCATTTGCCCCAAGGCGGCTCATCGCGTTAGAAGAAACAGCAATGTCCACGCTTCTCATCAGCCACCCCGCCTGCCTCAATCACCTGACGCCAATGGGCCATCCGGAACGCCCGGACCGTCTGCGCGCGATCGAGCAGGCGCTCGAGGACGAGAAATTCCAGCACCTTGCCCGCGCCGAGGCGCCGCTTGCCGGACTCGAGTCGGTCGCGCTCTGCCATCCGATCGAATATGCCGAAGCCATCCGCGAGGCATCGCCGAAGGAAGGCCTGGTGCGCATCGACGCCGACACCACGATGTCGCCCGGCAGCTTCGAGGCGGCGCTGCGCGGCGTCGGCGGGGCGACGCTGGCGGTCGACGAGGTGATGGAGAAGAAGGCATCCAACGCGTTCTGCGCGACGCGTCCGCCCGGCCACCACGCCGAGACCGAACGCGCGATGGGTTTCTGCTTCTTCAACAACGCGGCCATTGCAGCGCGCCACGCACAGAAGAAGCACGGCGCCGAGCGCGTGGCGATCGTCGATTTCGACGTGCATCACGGCAACGGCTCGCAGGACATCTTCTGGTCCGATCCAAGCGTGCTTTATTGCTCGACGCACGAGATGCCGCTCTATCCCGGCACCGGCGCGCGCAGCGAGCGCGGCAAGCACAACAATATCGTGAACGCGCCGCTGCGGGCGGGCGACGGCGGCGACGCCTTTCGCGATGCCTTCGAGACGGCGATCCTGCCGCGGCTGCGTTCGTTTCAGCCGAACATCCTCATCATTTCCGCCGGCTTCGACGCGCACACCCGCGATCCGCTCGCCAACCTCAACCTGGTCGAGGACGACTACACCTGGGTGACGCGAAAGCTGATGGAAGTCGCCGACCAAAGTTGCGACGGGCGCATCGTTTCCGTGCTCGAAGGCGGCTACGACCTGCAGGGCCTGTCGCGCTCGGTCGCGGCGCACGTCAGCGCGCTGATGCACGGATGATCTATCTCGCCGTCAATCCGCCGTCGATCGGGAGGTCCGCGCCGGTGATGAAGGCGGATGCGTCCGATAACAGATAGACGCAGAGATCGGCTACCTCGGCCGGCTGGCCAAGACGGCCGAGCGGAATGTCGAGATGCAGCCGCTGGCGCACCATGTCCGGGTTGCGCGTGGCGTTGATGATCCCGTCCACCATCGGCCCCTCGAGGAAGGCGGGGCACACGGCATTGCAGCGCACCGGCGGTTTCAGCCGCGCGCCGTAGAGCGCGATCGACTTGGTGAGCAGCGACACGCCGCCTTTCGAGGCGTTGTAGGCGGCCAGATTGTGGCCGCCGACGAGCCCCGACACCGACGACAGGTTGACGATCGAGCCGCCCTTTTTCTTCAGGAGCGGCAGCGCGTGCTTGCAGCCGAGGAAGGTACCGTCGAGGTTGACCGCGAGCACGCGCCGCCAATCCGCGAAATCGGTCTTCTCGATGGTCGCAAGCACGGCGATGCCGGCGGCGTTGACGAGGCCGTCGAGCCGGCCGTGCTTGCGCTCGATCTCGCCCACGGCCTGCTGCCAGTCCGTTTCGGACGTCACATCGAGCGCGTGGTCGATGCCGTTACGGCCGGACAGATCGGTCGCGATCGCGTTTCCGCCCGCATGCCGGACCGCCGCGACGACCGCCGCGCCGATGGCACCGGCGGCGCCCGTCACCAGCACGATTCTGTTCTTGAGGTCGCTCATTCCCGTCTGCTTTGAGGTGCTCCGAAATCTACGCTAGCGTCATTGTCGAGCATTCGTTAAGCGATGTCATCCATGCAGCCGGTCACTCTCATCACCGGGGCTTCCGCCGGGATCGGCGCCGCGCTCGCGCGCGTGTTCGCGCAGCATGGCCACGCGCTCGCGATCACCGCACGGCGCGAGGCCCAACTGACAGCGCTCGCCGCCGAAATCGCCGGGCGCGGCCACCAGCGTCCGTACGTGATCGCGTCCGATCTGGGCGCGGCCGGCGGTCCGGCGCAGCTCGCGCAAGCGCTCGCCGCGCGCGGGCTCGAGCCGTCGGCGGTCGTCAACAACGCCGGCTTCGGTCTTCTGGGCGAGGCGGCCGCGCGCGAGCGGGCCGACGAACTGGCGATGATCGACCTCAATGCACGCGCCCTCACCGATCTGTCGCTGCGCTGGATCGACAGCCTCAAGCGCCATCGCGGCGGCATTCTGAATGTCGCCTCGATCGCAGCCTTCCTGCCCTCGCCCGGCATGGCGATCTACCACGCGACCAAGTCTTACGTGCTCTCGTTCAGCGAGGCGCTGCATTCGGAGCTGGCGCCGGATGGCGTGCGGGTCACGGCCTTGTGTCCCGGGCCGGTGCGGACCGAATTCCAGGAACGGGCCGGCATTCCACACGGCTATTTCCCGCGGATTCTGACGCTCAGCGCCGAGCGGGTGGCGCGCGAGGGGTACCAAGGTTTCGTGCGCGGCAAGCGCGTCGTGGTGCCCGGCTTTCCCAACAAGGTGGTCACCGTGCTGCCGCGGCTCGTTCCGCGCGCCATTGTGCTGGGGATGACCGGCGACCGGTGGCGCAAGGTGGATCGTCGCGCTCCCTGATCGCGACTATATTCGTCATTATATGAGCACATGAGCGCAAGGGGCGGCCCGATCGCCGGAACACCATGGCCGAGAACAACAACGCCGACGTCAAGAAGCTGCCCTTCGAGCGGGCGATCGAGGAACTTGAATCGATCGTCAAGCGCCTGGAGGAAGGCAAGGTCGCGCTCGAGGAGTCGGTTGCGATCTACGAGCGCGGCGAGGCCTTGAAGCGCCGCTGCGAGGAACTGCTGCGTCAGGCGGAAGCGCGCGTCGAAAAAATAACGCTCGACGCTTCCGGCAAGCCGACCGGCGCCGAACCGCTCGACGTCGACTGACGGCGCTCCGTGCAGGTCCGGCGGCGGCTCATCATCTATGTGCAGGGCTACGATCCGCGCGGCTTGGCCGAGTATTACCGCATGTTTCGCCGCGAATACCGGCGCGCCTGCGAGCTATACGGCCTGACCGGCAGGGTCGGCGCCGCCATCAACGATCCGACGCGGTTCATCACGACCTGGGAGATGACCACGCAGGGCAGCGACTGGACCGTCGATACGACCTACGAGTTCCTGCGCTGGGAAGACATCATCCGCCGCGATTTTGCACGGCCTTCGTGGTGGAAGATCCTGCATATGTATCGCACGTTTGGCAGCACGCTGTTCAACGGCGTGCTGTTCCGGATTCTGCGCGCGCACTGGCGTTTCGGTCTGTTCAGTCTTTATCCGCTGGTGCTGATGACGTTCTTCATCGCCTGCGGCGCGCTCGTCGGCGCGCTGTGCTTCAAGCTGGTGGCGGCGCTGGGTGCGCCGGCCCTGCTATCGTGGCTCGTCGCCGTCGCAACCGGTATCGGCTCGTTCGCGACGTTCCTCTGGATCACCGAGCCGCAGACCTATCTGCTTTATCTCTGCGACGACGGCGTCTCCACGCACCAGTTCGCGCACGGTCAGCGGCCGGACTGGGAAGAGCGGATGGAAACCTTCGCCGGCTACGTCGTCGACTCGGTGCGCTCGGCCGATGCCGACGAAGTCATCATCATCGGCCACTCGTCCGGCTCCTTCCTCGCCGTCGACGTGCTCGACCGCGCATTGATGCGCGATCCCGATCTCGGCCGCCACGGCAAGAGTGTGCGCCTGCTCACGGTCGGCGCCAATCTGCCGATCGTCGGCTTTCACCGGCAGGCGCAGTGGTTCCGCGACCGCCTGCGGCGGCTCGCCCTGGCGTCCGATATCGACTGGGTCGACTACCAATCGCGCCACGACATCATGAATTTCTGGCCGTTCGACCCCGTCGCCGATCACGGTATCGACGCCGGGTCCGATCGGCGCAACCCGAGCGTCGTCGCCATCAGCTTCCGCGACCTGTGGGTGGGGAATTTCGGGCGCCGGCGCTGGCGTTTCTTCCAGGCGCATTTCCAGTTCCTGATGGCCAATGAGCGGCTCGGAGCGGCCTACGATTTTTATCTGATCTGCTGCGGGCCGTTCGATCTGATGACGCGCCTGATAAAGCCCGAGGCGACCGTCGCGGCCATGCGGCCAAAGCGGGCCTGACCGGGCCCCTATCCTGCTGCGCCCGCACGTAGAATTGCCCCGAAGCGGGGGTCTGGTGTAAGCCATTGGCAGCCCGCAATGTAGTGGCCACATTGGCCGTACTGCCGGCCCTCACGTTGCGGAGCGCGTCTTGTCCGAAGCCTCGAAAACGCCGCTGCTCGACCGCATCAGCACTCCGGACGACCTGCGCAGGCTCGCGCCGGAGCAATTGCCGCAGGTCGCAGCCGAACTGCGGCAGGAGACGATCGACGCGGTCGCCATCACCGGCGGGCATCTCGGCGCAGGCCTCGGCGTCGTCGAGTTGACCGTCGCACTGCACTACGTGTTCAACACGCCGGCTGACCGACTGGTCTGGGACGTCGGGCACCAGGCTTATCCGCACAAGATCCTCACCGGCCGCCGCGACCGCATCCGCACGCTGCGTCAGGGCGGCGGCCTTTCCGGTTTCACCAAGCGCGCAGAGAGCGAATACGATCCGTTCGGCGCCGCGCACTCTTCCACGTCGATCTCCGCCGGTCTTGGCATGGCGGTCGCGCGCGATCTCGCCGGCAGGAAGAACAACGTCATCTCGGTAATCGGCGACGGCGCGATGTCGGCGGGCATGGCCTACGAGGCGATGAACAACGCCGGCGCACGCGACGAGCGGCTGATCGTCATCCTCAACGACAACGACATGTCGATTGCGCCGCCCGTCGGCGCCATGTCGGCCTACCTCGCGCGGCTGATCTCCGGCAAGACCTACCGGACGCTGCGCGACGTCGGCAAACAGCTTGCGCGCTATCTGCCGAAATTCTTCGAAACGAAGGCTGAGCGCGCGGAGGAATTTGCCCGCGGCTTCTGGACCGGCGGCACGCTGTTCGAGGAGCTCGGCTTCTTCTACGTCGGCCCGATAGACGGCCACAATCTCGATCATCTGCTGCCGGTGCTGCGCAACGTGCGCGACGCGGAGGCCGGACCGATCCTCGTCCATGTCGTGACGCAGAAGGGCAAAGGCTACGGTCCTGCGGAAGTTTCCGCCGACAAGTACCACGGCGTGGTCAAGTTCGACGTCGCGACCGGCACGCAGGCGAAATCGAAGGCGCGCGCGCCAGTCTATACCAAGGTGTTCGCCGAAAGCCTGATCAAGGAAGCGCGCAAGGACGACAAGATCGTCGCGGTCACCGCCGCCATGCCGTCCGGCACCGGGCTCGATCTGTTCGAAAAGGAATTCCCCAACCGCTGCTTCGACGTCGGCATTGCCGAACAGCACGCGGTGACGTTTTCCGGCGGCCTCGCATCGGAAGGTTTCAAGCCGTTTGCCGCCATCTATTCGACCTTCCTGCAACGCGCCTATGACCAGGTCGTGCACGATATTGCCGTGCAGCGCCTGCCGGTGCGTTTTGCCATCGACCGCGCGGGGCTCGTCGGCGCAGATGGGCCGACGCACGCGGGCTCCTTCGACGTCGCCTATCTCGGCTGCCTTCCCGGCTTCGTGGTGATGGCCGCCGCCGACGAAGCCGAGCTCGTGCACATGGTCGCAACAGCCGCCGCTATCGACGACCGGCCGAGCGCATTCCGTTATCCCCGCGGCGAAGGTCTCGGCGTCGTGATGCCGGAAGAAGGCGTGCCCCTCGAGATCGGCAAGGGCCGCATCGTGCGCGAAGGCCACAAGGTGGCGCTGCTGTCTTTCGGCGCGCGGCTTGGCGAATGCCTGAAGGCCGCGGACGAGCTCAAGACGCTCGGGCTTTCCGCAACGGTCGCCGACGCGCGTTTTGCCAAGCCGCTCGACGTCGATCTGCTGCTGCGCTTGGCACGCGAGCACGAGGTCCTCATCACCATCGAGGAAGGCTCGGTCGGCGGCTTCGGCGGCTATGTGCTGCAAGCCTTGGCCGAGCACGGCGTGCTCGATCGCGGCATCAAGGTGCGCGCGATGGTGCTGCCGGACGCGTTCATCGACCAGGATTCGCCCGCGGCGATGTATGCGCAGGCCGGCCTCGACGCCAAAGGCATCGTCGCCAAGGTGTTCGAGGCATTGGGCAAGGACGCCGCCGCCGAGACGGTGAGGCTGGCCTGATCGTCATTGCCCGGACTCCATATCCACCCGCGCTGATGTATTGCACCGATCTTGTCTCTATCTTGAAGACAGGGGTTATGGATTCCGGCTCTCGCTTCGCTCGGCCGGAATGACGGAGAAATAAATGCCCACGCGCCTGCGGGCCGATCGGTTGCTGGTCGAGCGCGGCCTGTTCGAGAGCCGCGCGCGGGCGCAGGCCGCCATCGCCGCCGGCCTTGTGACCGCAAACGACATGCCGGTGCGCAAGGCATCCGACGAGATCGACATCGACGCGACGCTGTCCGCCTCCCCTGCGCATCCGTACGTTTCGCGCGGCGGCGTGAAGCTCGCGGCGGCGCTCGATCATTTCGGCTTCGATCCGCGCGGGCGCATTTGCCTCGACGTCGGCGCCTCGACCGGCGGCTTCACGCAGGTATTGCTCGACCGTGGCGCGGCCCGGATTTACGCCGTCGATGTCGGGCACGGCCAATTGCACGGCAGTCTTCGTGCGCGGCCGGAAATTATTTCGATGGAGGGAGTCGACATCCGCGCGCTCTCTTTCGATCAACTCGGCGACCGGCCAGACTTGATCACGGTCGATGTCAGTTTCATTTCGCTCAAGCTGGTGCTGCCGCCGGCGCTGGCTTTGGCGAAACCGCCCGCGCAGCTCGTCGCCTTGATCAAGCCGCAGTTCGAAGCCGGCCGCGCCGCAATCAAGAAAGGCGTCGTGCGCGACAAGCAGGTTCACGCGGATATTTGCAACGACATATCCGCCTTCGTCACGTCACTCGGTTGGCGCGTCGCCGGCGTGATCCCCTCGCCGATTGCGGGCGGCGACGGCAACGCCGAATTCCTGCTCGGCGCGACGAGCGAGCACGTTTATCAGCTCGCGCGATGAATGCATGAACCGCGCTGATCGGTGTCGCCGCAACGACACAAATCTGTGTCCGCTGCATATTCTGTCCGTCCAGCCTTGCTGTCGCCACAACCGGCCCTACGTTGCCCGGCATGACAAGCTCTTCGCATGAAAGCACGACCATGGCGGCGCACGGCCGCGACGTTTGGCGCGGTGAAATCGCCGAGACGATCCGTCTCGCGCTGCCGATTGCATTCACGCAGCTCGGCCAGATCGCGATGATGACCAGCGATCTCGTGCTGGTCGGCCGGCTGGGCGACAAGGCCGTCGCCGGTTCCGCGCTGGCGCAGATCGTTTTGTTCGTCGGCTTCGTGCTCGGCATGGGGCTCGTGTCGGCCGTCGCGCCGCTCGCCGCGCAGGCATTCGGCGCGCGCGACCCGCGCATGGTGCGGCGTTCGCTGCGCGTCGGCTTGTGGGCCTCCCTGCTGCTCGGCATTCCGCTCGTCGCCATTCAGTTGCAGGGCGAACGCATCCTGCTCGCCCTCGGACAGGAGCCGGAGGCCGCGCATCTTGCCGGCGAATATCTCTTCGGGCTCGCCTGGAGCATGGTGCCGGGCTGGTGGTTCATTGCGCTACGCAGCTTCATGGGCGCGGTGAACCGGCCGGAGCCGGCGCTGTGGATCACGCTCGTTGCGATTCCGATCAACACGCTTCTCGGTTATGCGCTGATCTTCGGCGCCTTCGGCTTGCCGCGGCTCGAGATGACGGGCGCGGGTACGGCGACGACGATCGTCAATCTCGGCACGTGCGTCGCAGGATTCTGGATCGCCTGCAAGCAGCGGCCATTCAGGAAATATCGCGTGCTCGGCCGCTTCTGGCGAACCGATTGGCCGCTGATGGGCGAGCTGATTGCCGTTGGCGCGCCGATCTCCGGCTCGTTCCTGCTGGAATACGGTCTGTTCGCCTCCGCCGCCGTGATGGTCGGCTGGCTCGGCACCGTGCAGCTCGCCGCGCACCAGATCGCGTTGCAGGTTGCGGCGATCGTGTTCATGGTGCCGTTCGGCATTTCGATGGCGGCGACCGTGCGCGTCGGTCAGGCCGTCGGCCGTCACGACGCGCAGTCGAGCCGGCGCGCCGGATTTGCGGCAATTGCGCTTGCCGCCACGTTCATGGCGGCGATGGTCGTTCTCATCGTCGCCTTGCGCGACGTCATCCCGCTTTCCTTTCTTGATGCCGGCGACCGCGACGCCGACGCAACCATCGCGCTTGCGGCAACGCTGCTCCTGATCGGCGCGACGTTCTTCATCGTCGACGGCATACAGACCGTCGCGGCGGGCGCCCTGCGCGGGCTCAACGACACGCGCATTCCGATGGTGTTCGCGGCGCTGAGCTTCTGGCCGGTCGGCTTCGCGGCTAGCTTTACGCTTGGATTTCCCGCCGGCCTCGGAGTGACCGGTGTCTGGACCGGATTCACGATCGGAATTGCGCTCTACGCCGTGTTGCTGACCTGGCGCTTCCACGCGCTGACGCGCCGCGGCTACATGCCCAAGGTGGTGCACGCGGCCTGACGCGTTGCGGACCTAGCCGCCGGTCGGCTAAGGCGAGGCATGACCGAACGCCTCACCATTGCCCGCCTCGGCCACCGCGGCGACGGTATTGCCGATACCGCAAGCGGCGCGGTCTACGTGCCCCACGCGCTGCCGGGCGAAACGGTGACGGTCGAGCCTGTAATCGGTCATCCGGACCGCCGCCATCTCCTGCACGTCGAGCACGCGTCGCACGAGCGCGTTTCCCCCGTCTGCAAGCACTTCGGCATCTGTGGCGGTTGCACGCTCCAGCACTGGTCGCTCGCCGAGTATCTGTTGTGGAAACGCGGCCTCGTCGCCGAAGCGATGGCGCATGCCGGGATTGTTGCGCCGCTCGATCCGATCATCGATGCGCACGGGCATGGCCGGCGCCGCGCCGTGCTGCACGCGCGGCGTGGACAGATGGACGTTCTCGAAGTCGGCTTTGCCGCGGCGCGCAGCCACCAGATCGTCGCCATCGACAAGTGCCCGATCCTCGCGCCCGGTCTTGACGGCGCTGTCGAGGCTGCCTGGGCGATCGCCGAGACGCTCAGGCCGGCGAAGAAGCCGCTCGATATCCAGGTGACAGCGACCGACTCCGGTCTCGACGTCGACGTGCGCGGTTCCGGGCCGCTCGATACGACCCGCACGGCGGCGCTCGCGCGTATCGCCGCCCGGCATCGTCTCGCGCGCCTCACGCGTCACGGCGAAATCGTCGCGCAACAAACGCAACCGCTGTTGCGGATCGGAAAGGCGCAGGTGCCGCTGCCGCCCGGCGCATTCCTGCAAGCGACCGCGGACGGCGAAGAGACGCTGGCGCGGCTCGTCATCCGCCACGCCGGAAATGCAAGATCAATCGCTGATCTGTTCTGCGGCGTCGGTCCTTTTGCGCTACGGCTTGCCGAACGCGCGCGCATTACCGCCGCCGACAATGACGAAGCCGCCGTCGGCGCGCTCAAGCGCGCGGCGGCGGCGAGCGGGTTGAAGCCGATCGACACCCAAACGCGCGACCTGTTCCGCCGGCCGTTTCTGGCGAGTGAATTAAAAAATTTCGACGCCGCCGTGTTCGATCCACCGCGCCAGGGCGCCGAAGCGCAGGCGCGCGAACTGGCGAAGAGTGACGTGCCCGTCGTGATCGCCGTGTCATGCGACGCGACAACCTTCGCACGCGATGCGAAAATCTTGATCGGCGGCGGCTACCGTCTCGCCGGCGTTACGCCGGTCGACCAGTTCCGCTATTCCTATCATGTGGAAGTGGTGGGGATCTTCAGGAGGTAGCTCGTCATGGCCGGGCTTGTCCCTGCCATCCACGCCTTTACGCGGCAACCCAAGGCAAGGCGTGGATGCCCGGCATAAGGCCGGGCAGGTCAGTTGAGGTTTCAGCGGAAATCGTAACCGCCCCAGCGCTTCTGCCACATCTCTTCTCCGATGGTGCAGGAGATGCGCGGGGCCTTTGCGGACACGGGAACGACGCGCGGGATCGGCTCGCGGCCGGCGATTTCCAGCACGAGCTTGGTGCGCGTTGCTTCGATGAATTTTTCGCGCTCGCGGATCGGGATCACAAAAGAGCCAGGCCCCCCGATGACGCAATCCTCGTAGTAGATGTCGAGGTTTTCGATATCCATGGTGCCGGCGTAAGGCCGCTTGAGCAGAATCGGCAGGCCGTTGATGGTGATACCGGCGGCGAGCACGTCGTCGCGCACCGGCACGACGAGATCGCCGGCATTGTTGGCGCCGTCGCCCGACACGTCGATGACGCGGCGCAGGCCGCGATAGCCGCTGTTGTCGAAAAGCGGCTTGGCGAATTTCAGCGCGCCGGAAATCGACGTGCGCGACGCGCGGCGGTACGGCGCGCGCGAAATCTCGGCGGCGACCGCGTCCGCCGCTTCCGGCCCGTCGATCAGGCGCCACGGCATGATGATCTTTTGGTCGCCCGGCCCCGCCCACTCGAAATACATGACCGCGACCTTGGCGTTCGCGCCTTCGCGCAGCGCGGTCAGGAATTCGCGCGAGGTCAGCGCCAGCACATAGCCTTCGCGTTGCAGCGCCTGCTCGTCGGGATCCATGGAAAACGAGACGTCGACCGCGATGACGAGTTCGACGTCGACCGGAACCGCGCTCGGACTCTTGTCGACGTAACGCAGCGGGCCCGCGGCAAAGCCGTAACGCGCGTCGCCCGCGATGCCGATCGCAATCGCGGCAACCGCGGCAGCCGTAAAGATCCGGCGCAGCATTCCGTTCCCTTTCGCCCCCGGGCGCATGCTGCCACGGCAACGAGGCAAAGAAAACGGCAAGGCCATCCGGATCGTCTCCGGATGGCCTCACATTTATGCGATCTTTATTCGCGTTAGGACGACTTGATGTGCCGCGCGCGCATTGCGCGCAATGCGGTGATCGCAAGCAGCGCGGTGACGATGTCAAGGATCGCGACGATGATGAACACCGATGTCCAGCTTCCCGTCATCTGCTTGATGTAGGCTGCCGCCGGTCCACCGAGGATCGAGCCGACACCCTGCGCGATGTAGAGGAAGCCGTAGTTGGTCGCCGCGTATTTCGGCCCGAACGTGTCGGTCAGCGTCGACGGGAACAGCGAGAAGATTTCGCCCCAGCCGAAGAACACGAGGCCGGTCAGCACGACGAACAGTGCCGGCTTGTCGATGAAAGCGAACAGCACAAGGATCGCCGCACACTCGAGGGAGAAGGCGATGAACATCGTCATCTCGCGCCCGATGTGGTCCGAAACCCAGCCGAAGAAGGGCCGCGTCAATCCGTTGGTGAAGCGCGATAGCGTCAGCGACAGCGGCAGCGCCGCCATGCCGAGTACGAGCGCCTGCGACACCTTGTATTCGTTCGCGAACGGCCCGACGTTCGAGACGACCATGAGGCCCGACGTCGACATCATGCTCATCATGACGAAGAGCAGCCAGAAGATCGGGTTTTGCAGCATCTCCTGCGGCGTGTAGCTGCGCTTGGCCTGCAACGTCGAAGCGGCGGCAGGCGAATAACCCTCGGGCAGCCAGCCCTCAGGCGGGATGCGCAGCCATTGCGCGGCAACGATGCCGATGACGCCCTGGATGATGCCCCACACGACCAGCGTGTGCGCGTAGCCGGAGCTCTTGATCATGCTGTCGATCGGGAAGCTGGTGAAAATCGCGCCGAAGCCGTAACCGGCGGCGGCGAGACCGGTCGCAAGCCCGCGGCGATCCGGGAACCAGCGCACCATCAGCCCGATGATGCCGACGTAGATGATGCCGGTGCCGAAGCCGCAGATCACGCCGTAGGTAAAATACAGCGCCCAGATGTTGCTGACGTAACTCGACAGCACCCAACCGCCGCCCGACATCAGCGCGCCGACGGAAATCAAGATCCGCGGTCCGAAGCGGTCGACGAGATAGGCCTGCAGCGGCGAGCACCAAGTTTGCAGGATGATCAGCAGCGAGAACGTCCACTGCAATTCGGCAAGCGTCGTTCCAAGTTTCTGATTGAGCGGACCGGTGAACAGCGTCCACACATATTGCGGCGAAGAGATCGCCATCATGGCGATCAGACCGAGAACGAGTTGTGACCAGCGATTCCAATACCAAGCGGACGTGCCCGCGGATGTTACGGCAGTCATTGACTACTCCCCCAGTTGCACAGGTGCACAAGGCATTATTTGCCCCTTCCGCGCGGCTCGCAATCCGGAAAGCGTTCGGTTCGAATCTTTCGCGATGCAGCAGAGCCGGACCGAAAGCCAGTTTTTTGATTGCATGATCGATTAGACTGATCGCAGCGCGCGTCAGGCCGACCGCAAAAGGGGGAAACCATGTACCAGGATCGAAGAAACTTTCTGAAGGCTGTCGGAGTTGCAGGCGCAACGGCTGCGCTCGGCGCAAGCGCGGCGCATGCGAACAATTGTCCGCTCGGCCCGCCACAGCACGCTCAAGGCACGAGCGTCTGGATGAACATGGATCAGGTCGAGCTCGACGCGGCGTACGACCAGAGCTCTTATGCGCCGCTTCTCCGCCAAATCATCAAACGCTACGCATCGAGCAGCGCCGCAACACGCGCGCGCCTCGGCAATCCGATACGCGCAGGCTATGGATCAACTCCGGTCGAAGCCCTCGACATTTTCAAGTCGAAGAAATCGAATGCGCCGGTTTTCGTTTTCATCCACGGCGGCGCATGGCGCTCGGGCGCATCCAAGGATTATGCCTTCCCTGCCGAACTGTTCGTCAATGCGGGCGCGCACTATGTTGCATTGGACTTCACCAATGTGATCGAAGCGAAAGGCGACCTGACCGTGATGGCGGACCAGGTGCGCCGCGCAATCGTCTGGACGCACAAGAACGCAGCGAGCTTCGGCGGCGACGCCAACCGTCTTTATATCGGCGGCCATTCGTCCGGCGGGCATCTGTGCGGCGTCGCGTTGACGACCGACTGGAAGGAATTCGGCGCGCCGGACGACATGATAAAAGGCGGCCTCTGCATGAGCGGCATGTACGACTTGAAGCCGCCGCGACTGTCGGCGCGCAGTTCCTACATCAAGTTCACCGACGCCATGGAGCAGGCGCTGAGCTCGCAACGCCACATCGGCAATTTGCGCGCGCCCGTCATCTGCACCTACGGAACCAACGAGACGCCGGAATTCCAGCGCCAGAACCGCGACTTTGCCGCCGCAGTGAAGGCCGCCGGCAAGCCGGTCGAATTGGTCGAGGCGGCCGACTACAACCACTTCGAGATGTGCGAGAGCCTCGGCAATCCGTACGGCCCGAACGGCCGCGCGGCGCTGAAGATGATGAATCTCGCCTGAAGGAGTCTAGCCGTCGATCGGCTCGGTGGCGGCGATCTCGATGCCGAAGCCACCGAGACCGACATAGGTGCGCTGGCTCGACGCCAGCAGCCTGATCGAGGAAATGCCGAGGTCTTTGAGGATCTGCGCGCCGAGGCCGATCTCGCGCCACTGCCTGGAGCGGGCGGCTTCCGTGCCGGTATCTCCTTCGTGCGGGATTTCAGCGACCGGAACGCCGGCGGTGCCATCGCGCAGGTACACGATGACGCCCCGGCCATCCGCCTTGAAGCGCGCCAGCGCGCCGCGGATCGACTTGGCGCCGCCGAACACGTCGCCGATCACGTCGGCGCGATGCAGACGCGCCAGCACGTTCCTGCCATCGCCGATCTTGCCGTAAACGAACGCCATGTGATGAACCTTGTCGAACGGCGTCAGGTAGGCGTAGCCCTTAAGCGGCCCGATCTCGGAGGGCAGCGTGAACTCGCCGACACGCTCGACAAGCTTGTCCCGCGCCTGCCTGTAGGCGATCAGTTCGGCAATCGAAACCTGTTTGAGATTGTGCTTTGCGGCGAACGCGGCGACGTCCGGCCCGCGCATCATTGTGCCGTCGTCCTTCATCAGTTCGGCGAGCACGCCGACCGGCGGCAGTCCGGCAAGACGGCAGAGATCGACACAGGCTTCGGTATGACCCGAGCGCATCAGCACGCCACCCTGGCGCGCCACCAGCGGGAATACATGGCCCGGCCGCACGAAATCGGCAGCGCCGCTGTTGCCGTTGGCGAGCGCGCGCACCGTATTGGTGCGCTCCTCGGCTGAGATGCCGGTGGTCAGGCCGTGCCGTACGTCGACCGAGACCGTGAAGGCGGTGCCGAGCGGCGCCTCGTTGTCCGCGACCATCGGCTCGAGATGCAGCCGCCGGGCGAGCTCGACACCGAGCGGCGCGCACACGATGCCCGACGTGTTGCGGATGATGAACGTCATCTTCTCGGGCGTGCAGAGCGAAGCGGCGACGAATAAGTCGCCTTCATTCTCGCGGTCGTCGTCATCCATGACCACGACGATCTCGCCTTTGGCGAAAGCGGCGACCGCGGCTTCGACACGCTGGTGATTGTCGGACACGAAATTCCTCGGCTTCAGGCGCCGGGCTTGGCGAAAGGCCATGCCGTCCCCTCGCCCACCTGGGCGCGGTGACGCAGATAGTGATCCGCCAGCACGCAGGCAACCATCGCCTCGCCGATCGGCACCGCGCGGATGCCGACGCACGGATCGTGGCGGCCCTTGGTCATCACTTCGGTTTCGTTGCCGTAGCGGTCGACGGTCTTGCGCGGCGTGAGGATCGACGACGTCGGCTTGACCGCAAAGCGCGCAACGATCTGCTGGCCGGTCGAGATGCCCCCGAGAATGCCGCCTGCATGGTTCGACAGAAAGCGCGGCTTGCGTTCATTACCCATCCGCATCTCGTCGGCGTTGTCCTCGCCGCTCATTGCCGCGGTGGCAAAGCCGTCGCCGATCTCCACGCCTTTCACGGCGTTGATGCCCATCAACGCGGAGGCAAGATCCGCGTCGAGCTTGGCATAGACCGGCGCGCCCAACCCCGGCGGCACGCCGTCGGCCACCACCTCGATCACCGCGCCGCAGGACGAGCCTGCCTTGCGCACCCCGTCGAGATAATCCTCGAAGAATTTCGCCTGCGTCGCGTCGGGGCAGAAAAACGGATTTTTCCCGACCTCTTTCCAGTCCCAGCGTGCGCGGTCGATCTTGTGCGGGCCCATCTGGACAAG
>DASZVZ010000028.1:0-12030 GCA_035546875.1 Pseudolabrys sp. | reverse complement strand
CGCTGTGGCGCGGCTATCTCGATTTCTACGAGACCAAGCTGCCGCGCGAGACCTACGATACCACCTGGGCCCGTCTGCACGATCCGGACGAGCCGATGTTCGCGCTCGGCGCCTATGTCGAGGGCGCGCTCAAGGGCATCGTGCACTATCTTTTCCACCGCTCGTGCTGGACGATCGGCGACTACTGCTACCTGCAGGATCTGTTCGTCGCGGCCGATGCGCGCAAGCACGGGCTCGGCCGCGCGCTCATTCTGGCGGTCGAGGAAAAGGCCAAGGCGCGCGGCGCAAGCCGCGTCCACTGGCTCACGCACGAAAGCAACGCCACCGCCCGCGCGCTCTATGACACACTGGCGGACCGCCCCGGTTTCATCCAGTATCGCAAGATCTTCTGACAACCGATTCGAAACGGGCGGCAACGCCCGCAAACCATGGCGCTTCCGGCCTTCAAATCGGACGAAAACTTCTTCCTCGGCGTCGCGCAATCGGCGACCGGCAAGGCTTGGCGCGACCGTCTCGACGAGCGCGGCTCGGCGCGCGCGCTCGCCATCGCGCAGCGCAGCGGCGTGCCCGAACTGCTGGCGCGTATCCTGGCCGGGCGCGGCGTCGAGCCGGACGCGGTCGAAGCCTATCTCGATCCGACCATCAAGCGGCTGTTGCCCGATCCGCACGGGCTCACCGCCATGCCGGTTGCCGCCGCGCGCATCGCCGATGCGGTGACAAACGGCGAGAGCGTCGCGATCTTCGGCGATTACGACGTCGACGGCGCGACCGCTTCCGCGCTGCTCGCCTATTTCCTGCGGCGCTGCGGCCTTGATCCCATCATCCACATTCCCGACCGCATCTTCGAGGGCTATGGCCCGAACGTCGACGCCATCCGCTCCTTCGCGGAGCGCGGCGTGAAGCTGCTCATCACCGTCGATTGCGGCACCACCAGCGTGGAGCCGCTCGCCGAAGCGAGAAAGCTCGGCCTCGACGCCGTCGTGATCGACCATCACCAGGCCGACGAGAACCTTCCGCCCGCGGTGGCGATCGTCAATCCGAACCGCGCCGACGATCTTTCCGGCCTTGGCCATCTCGCGGCGGTCGGCCTCGTATTCGTGACGCTGGTCGCGCTCGCGCGCGAATTGCGCCGGCGCAATTTCTGGAGCGACGCGCGGCCGGAGCCCGATCTGTTATCGCTCCTGCATCTCGTCGCGCTCGGCACGGTCGCCGACGTCGTGCCGCTGTCGGGCCTCAACCGCGCCTTCGTCGTCAAGGGCCTCATCGCGCTGCGCCGGCGCGAGCATGTCGGCACCACCGCGCTGATGGATGTGGCGCGTCTTTCCGGCCCGCCGGAGCCGTGGCACCTCGGCTTCCTGCTCGGCCCGCGCATCAACGCGGGCGGCCGCATCGGTCGCGCCGATCTCGGCGTGCGCCTGCTGCTGGAGGAAGACGGCACGGAAGCTGCGCGCATCGCCGGCGAGCTGGAGCGGCTCAACCGCGAGCGGCAGGCGATGGAATTGCAGATGCTGCAACAGGCCGAAGCCGAAGCGATGGCCGCGCTCGGCATCGAGGAGAAGGGCGCCGTCGTCGTCACGGCGCAGGACGGCTGGCATCCCGGCGTCGTCGGCCTGATCGCCGCGCGGCTGAAGGAACGTTACAACCGCCCCGCGTTCGCAATCGCGCTCGAGCCCGGCGGTGTCGGCACCGGCTCCGGACGATCGATCGCGGGCGTCGACCTCGGCAAGGTCGTGCGGCAGGCGGTCGGCGACGGGCTGTTGCTCAAGGGTGGCGGCCACGCGATGGCGGCCGGCGTCACGCTGCGCAAGGATGCGCTCGCGGCGTTTCGCGCGTTCCTTGAAGACGCGCTTGCCGCGGCGGTCGAAGTCGCGCGGCGCGAGACGTCGTTGCTGATCGACGGTGCGCTCAGCGCCGGCGGCGCTAGCGTCGAGCTGGTCGAGACGCTCTCGCGCGCCGGGCCGTTCGGTGCCGGCAATCCGGAGCCGATGCTGGCGCTGCCGGCGCACACGCTCGCCTACGTCGATCCGGTCGGTGACAATCACATCCGCGTGCGCTTGCGTTCCGGCGACGGCAAATTCGTGAGCGCGATCGCCTTCCGCGCGGCCGACAAGCCGCTCGGCAAGGCGCTCGCCGAAAACCGCGGCCGGCCGATGCACGCAGCCGGCTGTCTTTCGGTCGATCGTTGGCAGGGCGCCGAGCGCGTGCAGATGCGCCTGATTGACGTGGCGGCCGCCGCCTAGGCGAACGTGCAGAAGACGCCGTAGTGATCCGACGCGAGATCGAAACCGTCCCGGCCGTCGAAAACCACCGCGCAATCGTCGATCGTCAGTCCGCCCGCCGCGAAAACGTAATCGAGCCGCTGGCTGCGCGTATAGCGGCGGTCGACGTGTGGATTGTCGAGCGAGAACGTAAGCCCGATGTCGTTTGGATGGCGCTCCGCGAAGGCGTCGCGAAAGCCGCTGTCCAGAATGAGGCGGATGGCCGGTGAATCCGGATCGTCATTGAAGTCGCCGCAAAGGATCTTGCGCGTGTCGCGTCCCGCAAAACGCTCGATCGCGGGCAGCAGCACCTCGGCCTGCGCCACTCTTTCCTGCAAGGTGTCGATCCGCCAGGTGAAATGCGTGTTCACGACCGCCAACGGGCCGCCATCGGTCGTGCATTCGACGAGCAATGCCGGCCAAGGCCCCGGGTCATTGGCCGCCGGCGGAAGATCGGCGGTCGCGGACCGCACGATCGGAAACCGGCTGAGCGTCGACAACTCGCCGTAGTCGCACCGATGGTGAAGCCCGCAAACCTCGCCGATGATGTCCGATTGGCGCTGCGTCGAGAGCGGATCGCGATCGACCTCCTGCAGGCAGACGATGTCGGGCCGCAATTTTTGCAAGCCGGCTTTCAAAGCGGCGAACCGCCGTTCAAGCGGTTCGCTGACATTCCAGATGTTGAGCGTCAGCAGGCGCATGCCGCTTGGTTACCACAAGCACGCTCGCGGCTGGAGAGCCGTCGCGCCTAAAGCACGTCGGCCTTCTGGTTCTTGCAGCCGGTGTCGAAGTCCGTCTTCGACAGCGGCCAGATTTTCGTCGCGGTTTTCGCCTTGATCTGCGCTGCGTTCGGCAGCGAGGTGAGAAATTTCTCGCCGGTCAGTTGCTCGATGTCGTCGACCGACTTGAGCCAGATTTCCGGATCGAACGGCGCCTTGGCATAGGTCTTGTGCGTTTGCGGATAGACGAAGCCGAGCGCATCCCAATCGCCCGACGGAAGCTTGCGCACCACGATCTTGAACATGCGGGGAGGGATGGCAACCGGCAGCGCGTCCTTGTTGGCGTCCGAGCGCAGCCAGGACTGCGAACCGGTCTTTTTGTAAACCGGGCCCGCGATCACCCAGACCTCGCCGAACTTGTTGGCCCAGGCGCCGGTGAAGCATTCGAGCGTCAGCCACGCGCCCTTGTTGAATTGCGAGCGCTGCGGCACCGCGTTGATGACGTTGTGCGTGAACCAGCCGGATTTCCCGCCCAGCCGTTCCGCCAGGTATTTCTGTGCGAGATGGCCGCGCTCGTACCAGTTGCTGTGGCTCGCGCGGAATTTCTTCGAGAAGGCGTAGCTGTCGTCGGTCGGCGCGATGCGCTGCTTCGCGAGCTCCGGAATCGTGAACCATGTGTCGGGCCTATCCTTCGATTCCGGCGAATCGTCCGCGCGTTTGACGTGGTGCGCGATCCAGTGCGGCGTGCCGAGGAATTTCTTCTTGCTGCCGAACTTCCGCGGCTGCGTGTTGAAATTGCTGATGTAGGCCTGGAAACAGAAGATGCTGTCGGGATTTTCGGCGAGACCGGGATTGTGATCGGCGAGGAGGGCGGTCGTGCATTCTACGACGCCGTTCTTGGCGTCGTCCTCGCTCACTGCGGCTAGCGCCGGACTTGCGCACGCGACGGCAAGCAGGATTGCGGCATGCTGGATTTTCATGGCGTCTTCTCCCCCGAAACGAATGCCGGCGGAAATATCGCAAGCCAGAACTGCCGCGCGTCAGCGCCGGCGCATCTTGCGGCAGAACACGTCGTAAACCGCGCCGATGATGGAACGCGCCTCGGCGCTGGCGAGGCTGTAATAGACGATCTTGCCGTCGCGCCGCGTCGACACCAGCCCGTCCGCGCGCAATCGCGCGAGCTGTTGCGATACCGTCGGCTGGCGCAAGGACAGAAGCTGTTCGAGCTCGCTCACCGACCGCTCGCCTTCGGCGAGGATGCACAGGATCATCAGTCGGCTTTCGTGCGCGAGCGCCTTGAGGAAATTGCTCGCGCGCTTGGCATTGTCCGCCATGCGGTCGGCATCGCGCGGGCGAGGGGCGCTCTCTATGGGCTGCAATTCCATGGCGGTACTGGCGCTTCGCGCGGGCGGCGCGACATGACTACAGACGATCGGACAAAACCGTGCAACGGTTTTTGCAAAATTGCGCGCTCGTTCGCTTACCAATGAGTTTGTAGCGTGCGGGGCGGGCAGAAGAAAATTTTCCACCGCGCATCGCCGGCGCTGGTTTCATCCTAAACCGCGTCGACCGCATTTGAATCTTTCTGAAATATATAGAGAAAATGGAACGCCGCGCGTGACCCGCCTGACAGGACAGGGAGCGGACGGGTGGCCGTGCAGTGGTAGCCGCTGGTGGAATCACGGGCGTTTGGCTATCCCGCTTGTGGTGACCGCAAACGGTGCCGAATTTGCATGCCGTTGACTTTTGACACGGCCGATTTCGCGTCGCGTTATTCCAAACGGCTGGCCATCGTCGTTCCGTACCGTGACCGTGCGGAGCATCTCGCGCGCTTCATCCCGCACATGGTCACCTATTTCCAGCGCGACAAGCTCGACAAGCAAATCGCGGTGTCGCTCCACATCGTGGAGCAAAAGGGCACCGACCCGTTCAACCGCGGTCGTCTCGCCAATTGCGGTTATCTGCTGGCGCGCGAGGACAACGACTACGTCGTCATCCATGACGTCGACTATCTGCCGATCTGGGCGGATTATTCCTGGTCCGCGCTGCCGGTGCGGTTGATCTGGTACGGGCTGTCGATGAACGAGGATTGGAATAATTTCTTCGGCGCCATCGTGATGTTCGACAACGCCGCCTTCGAGAAGGTCAACGGCTTTCCCAACTGCTACTGGGGCTGGGGGCCGGAAGATCTCGAGCTCGGCCAGCGCTGCAAGATTACCGGCGTCGGTTATGGAAGGCGCGACGGCACCTACGAGCGGCTTCCGCACAAGCACAACGGCTACGTCTCACCCGGCGTGTGGACCGAGCGCGCGCGCGAAACCCATAAGGTATTCGACACCCGCCGCCATGACATGGGCAGCTTCATCGAGAAGGACGGCCTCACCACGCTCAAGTATAGCGTGGTCGAAAAGAAGCCGATCATCGCGGGGCGCCAGCCGCTGCCGAATTCCTTTCACTACATTGTCGATATCGGTGCGCCCGAACCGGCTACCTCCTGATGCGCCGCCGGCCGCCGGGGCGGCTTTCGCAAGCATTTGACAGGAAACATTAATTTATTAGCCGAGGAGTCTGTGATCCGGTCAGCGGCGCGTTAACTTCTTGGCAGTACACACATTCCGGGGAATTTCCCGAGTTCTGAGTCCCGGAATGGTCGCAGCCGATTTCACCCATACGTCCGCGCGCCGGCGCTTCGCTTTGGCGTCGGCGCTCGCGCAGCTCAAAGGCTGGCTGCGCGGCGAGCACGCGATGATCAAGCGCGACGCCGGTGCCGCATTCGCAATCCGTGTCGCCAGCGCCGCCGCGGTCTATTTGACGCAAGTCGTTCTGGCGCGCTGGATGGGGCGCTATCAGTTCGGCATCTACGTCTACGCCTGGACCTGGGTTCTGCTGCTCGGCGACACCATCCATTTGGGGCTGCCGCTCGCGGCGCAACGTTTCGTTCCGGAATACACGACGAGCGGCCGGCTCGATTACCTGCGCGGCTTCGTCCGCGGCACGCGCCGCATCGCTTTTGGCAGCGCGGTTGCGGTCGGCGCGATCGGGGCAATTTTGATCAAAACGTTTGAAGCGAAGCTCGACCCGAACGAGATCCAGCCGCTCTATCTCGCCTGCATCGCCGTGCCGTTCTTTACGCTTTCGATCATGCTCGACGGCGTCGCGCGCTGCTACAATTGGATCAACCTCGCGCTCGCGCCGCATTTCTTCTGGCGCCCGATCGCGATTTTGCTGCTGATGGCGGCGGCCTATTGGGCCGGCGTTCCGGCCGACGCCACGACCGCGATGATGGCGGTCATCGTCGCCGCCGCGTCGATGGCCTTCGTTCAGCTCGTCATGGTCGACCGTCGCGTCGCGCGCATCGTTCCGCCGGGTCCGCGCCGCTACGACATGAAGCTCTGGCTCGGCACATCGGCGCCGATCATCCTCGTCGTCGGCTTTTACACGCTGCTGACCTACACCGACGTGCTGGTGCTGAAATTCTTCCGCGCGCCGGAGGAAGTCGCGCTCTATTACGCCGCCGCGCGCACGCTGCTGCTCGTCGCCTTCGTCTATTTCTCCGTTTCCGCGGTGATCGCGCATCGCTTCACGTCCTATCATCTTGCCGGCGACCGCGAAGGGCTCGCCGCGCTGGTTCAAAGCGCCGTGCGCTGGACGTTCTGGCCCTCGCTTGCGGCGACGATTGCGATCCTTGCGCTCGGCGAGCCGCTGCTCTGGCTGTTCGGGCCCGGATTTACCGCCGGCTATCCGCTGATGTTCATTCTCGCCGTCGGCCCGCTGGCGCGCGCCTCGGTCGGTCCGGCCGAGCGGCTTCTCAACATGCTCGGCGAGCAGCGCGCCTGCGCGCTCGTCTATGCCGGCGCTTTTACCGTCAATCTCGTCGGCTGCGTCGCGCTCGCGCCGCGTTACGGCGTCACCGGCGCCGCCATCGCGACGTCGGCCGCGATGGTGTTCGAATCCGCCGCGCTGTTCCTCGTCACGAAGCGGAGGCTCGGCCTGCACATCTTCATTTTCGGTCAATCGGCGCGGGGGCGCAGATAGGAACTGTCATGTCATACGAAACGTGCGACGTCGCGATCGTCGGGGCCGGGCCTTACGGGCTCGCTACCGCGTCGCATTTGAAGGCGGCGAAGGTCCCGTTCCGCATTTTCGGCGATACCATGGGTTTCTGGCGCAAGAACATGCCGAGCGGCATGAAGCTGCGCTCGCCCTGGCGCGCCTCCAACATCGTCGACCCGGAAGGCGAGCACTCGCTCGACATCTTCGCGCATGTGCACGGTATTGCGCGCGTCGAGAACCTGCCGCTCAAGGATTTCGTGCGCTACGGCGAGTGGTTCCAGCGCCGCGCCGTGCCGGAAGTCGACCCGCGCTTCGTCAAATCGGTCGCGGCCGGACGCAAGGGCTTCCGCGTCACGCTCGCCGACGGCGATGCGGTCGAAGCCAAGCGCGTCGTCGTCGCCATGGGCCTCACCAACCAGGCGTTCCGCCCGCGCGAATTCGACGGCCTGCCGCCGGCGCTCGTGAGCCATTCCTCCGAGATGGTCAAGCCCGCCGATTTCCGCGGCAAGAAGGTCGCCGTCATCGGGCGCGGGCAAAGCGCATGCGAGTCCGCCGTTCTGCTCAACGAAGCCGGCGCCGAGGTCGAATTGATCTGCCGCGGCGACGTGCGCTGGATCGGCGCGGAATCCTCGCAAGCGGGCCGCAGCGAATTGATGGTCTGGTGGGTGCACAGCGTGCTCACCGCGCCGTCGGCCATCGGGCCGTTCCCGTTCAACTGGCTGGTCGACATGCCCGGCATGCTGCATGCGCTGCCGGCTTCGCTGCGCGCGAAGCTCAGCGCGCGATCCCTGCGCGCGGCGGCAAGCGCCTGGCTGCGCGTGCGCGCCGACGGCGTGCGCATCAATGCCGGCCGCACGCTGCGCGCGGCGCAGGCGAAGGGCAGCCGCGTTGCGCTCGATCTCGACAGCGGCGTCGAGACCTTCGACCACGCCGTGCTCGCCACCGGCTACAAGACCGACATTGGCAAGCTCAATGTGCTCGCCCCCGATCTGCTGTCGAAGATCGCGGTGCGAGACAATTTCCCGGTGCTCTCGCGCGCCTTCGAATCCTCGGTTGCCGGATTGCACTTCCTCGGCTCGCCCGCGGTCGGCAGCTTCGGTCCGCTGCCGCGCTTCGTCGCCGGCTGCGGCTATGCCGCGCGCGCGGTGACGCGCGCGGCGCTCGGCGGCGCCGAACGCACGGCCGCGCCCGGTATCGCGCGGCCGGCCATGCAGCCACAGCAGTGAGGCGGGGGCGCTTCGCGTAGGGGACGATGAGGCCGAGCGGCAAATTCGCAACGAGACCCGGCGCGCTCATCGTCGGCGGCGCGCACGGCGGGCTTGCGGTCGCGCGCAGCCTCGGCCGTCACGGCATTCCGGTCTTCTTCCTGACGCACGACAACCGGATCACGCGCTATTCGCGCTACACGACCTCGAGCGCGATCTGGGCGGGCCCGGAGCGGCCGCACGCCGCCAACGATCTCCTGCGCATCGGCCACGACCATCGCCTCGAGGGCTGCGTGCTGTTTCCCGGCGGCGACGCCGAAGTCCAGTTGATCGCGCAAAATCACGCCAAGCTCGCGGCGAGCTTCCGCGTCACCACGCCGGACTGGGAAACCTCGCGCTGGGCGCTCGACAAGCGGCTGACCTACCAGCATGCCGCGTCTGTCGGTATCGCCAGCCCGCGCAGCTTTCATCCGCGCAACCGCATGGAAGTCGTTCGCCTCGAGTGCCGCTTTCCGCTGGTGCTCAAGCCTGCGCTGCGCAACAGCGTCAACGCATTCACGCTGGCGAAGGCATGGCAGGTCGACGACCGCTCGGCGTTGCTCGACGCCTACGATCAGGCGGTCGCGCTGGTCGGCCATGACGGCATCGTGTTCCAGGAATTGATCCCCGGCGGCGGCGAGGCGCAGTTCTCTTACGCGGGCGTCTGGGACCGCGGCCGCCCTGTCGCCTCGCTGGTGGCGCGGCGCGCGCGGCAATATCCGATCAATTTCGGCTTCACCAGCACGCTGGTCGAGAGCGTCGATTGCCCCGATGTCGCGGCAGCGGGCGAAAAATTCCTCGAGGCGCTCGACTACAGCGGCATTGTCGAAGTCGAGTTCAAGTACGATAGCCGCGATCGCGCGTACAAGGTTCTCGACGTCAACGCGCGCACCTGGACCTGGGCGGCCCTCGGCGGTGCGGCGGGCGTCGATTTCCCCTACATGCTCTGGCAACTCGCCGTCGGCGAGGGCGTCGTTCCGGCGCGCGGCCGGCCCGGCGCGACCTGGATGCACGCCTCGCGCGATTTCGTCGCCGCCTGCCAGGAAATGGCGGTCGGACGTACGACGCTTGCCGCCTATCTGAAGACCTTCCGCCGGCCGCTGGTGTTCGCGGCCTTTGCCGCCGACGATCCGCTGCCCGGCCTCATGGATCTGCCGCTTCTGGCCGCGCGGCTTGTCACCCGGCGCTTGCCGCTGATGGCGCACCGGTTCGTCCAATGGCTGCCGCGCGCCTTCGCGCGCCTGCGCGGCTCCATTTCCCGGCTGTATCACGGCCATCGCGCCTACTGATGCGTGCAGGCGGGCGGCGCGCGCCCGGCATGGTTTCCCGTTCGTTAAGGGTGGAACAACGAATCTGTCATACCGTCCGGCGTTGATTTTGGACGGTCGGGGGACATGGGGCAGCCGGACGAACTGATCCAGGGCGTCGAATCGCGCTACCGGCTCTACGGGCTGGACGCACGCGCGCGCAGCGCCATCAAGAAGATGTGGCCGATCGTCGAGCCGCATGTTGACGCGGCGGTCGAAGCCATAATCGATGCGACCGCTAATCTCCCGCACGTCGCCCACATCACCAAGGTCCACCGGGACCTGATCAGGAAGCTCGAGGTCGCGCATCTTGCCGCGCTCCTGAGCGGCGAGCTCGACGGGCCTTATCTGGAATCCTGCCGCAGGACCGTCGCCCAGGAGGCCATGCTCGGCCTCGACGGCCGCTTTCGCATGACCGCGGGAAATTTCCTGCTGCGCGCGGCGCTCGATGCGCTCGGACGCAAGTACAGGTACTCGCCGTCCAAGCTGATCGAAAACACCAAGCTCATATCGGAAGTCATCGCCTTCGACGTTGCGAACGCGATGACCCTGCACCGCCAGACGGCGGAGCGCGCCGCGCAAACGCGCCGGGCGGCGATCGACGAGGCGATTGCGGATTTCGGCTCCGCTATAGGCGACGTGCTCCAGGCCATCAAGGAAGCCTCGACCTCGCTCACCGCGACGTGCTCGTCGATGCGCGAGGCTGCGCACGACACGCTCAAGCGCATGACGATTGCATCGCAGGCCGCCGCCGAGACGACCGATCGCGTGAAGGCGACCGGCGAGGCGACCAAGGAGCTTTTCGGATCGATCCAGCATATCGGCGGGGAAGCGACGCGCGGGCTCGACATGGCGCGCACGGCGGTCGAGGACACGCAGCGCACGCACCAGGCTATTTTGTCGCTCAACGACACCGCCGAGCACATCGGCTCCATCGTGAGCATCATTTCCGCGATCGCGGCGCAGACCAATTTGCTGGCGCTTAACGCCACCATCGAAGCGGCGCGCGCCGGCGAGGCCGGCAAGGGCTTCGCGGTGGTCGCCTCGGAGGTGAAGGCGCTCGCCAATCAGACCTCGCGCGCCACCGAGGAAATATCGCAGCAGGTCACCGCCATCCAGCACGCGACCCGCAAATCCGTCGACGAGATCAGCGCGATCGCGCGCGCCATCGAGCAGGTGACGGTCGCCGCCAACAGCATCGCGTCCGCGGTCGAGCAGCAGAGCACGACGACGAGCGACATCGCCGAGAGTATCCAGACCGCCGCGCACCGTACCGCGAGCGCCTCGGTCGAGATCCTGTCGGTCGAACTGGCCGCAGGGCAGAGCGCCACCGCGTTCAACGAGGTCGCGGATCTGACCGAGCGGGTGTCGGTGCGCGCCAAGGATCTTGAATCGAAAGTGGCGGCCTTCTTCGAACGCGTCCGCGCCGCCTGAACCTCCCGTTCCCGCGCGCCTGCCGTCATTTCAACAGCTATTGAAATAATCCTTGACGCCGGCTTCATATTTCAATAATCGTTGAAATATGAAAAACGATGCCGCCGTCGCCGCGCTCGCTGCCTTGGCCCAGCAAAACCGGCTGGATGTGTTTCGTCTGCTCGTGCAGGCAGGGCCGGAGGGGATGCCCGCCGGGAATGTTGCCGAGGCACTCGACCTCGCACCGAACACGCTCACCTTTCATTTCGATCGTTTGCGGGAAGCCGGCCTCGTCACTGTAAGGCGGGAAGGCCGCTCGATGATCTACGCCGCGCGCTTCGAGGCGATGAACGATCTGCTCGGCTTTCTGACCGAAAATTGTTGCCGGGGCGCCGCGGAAAAATGCGCGCCGGCCGTCTGCAAGCCTGTCCGTGCGAAAAAACCGGCAACCCGCAAGGAGTTCGCGTCATGAAACGCATGCACGTCCACGTCTCTGTCGCAAACATCGACAGCGCCGTCAGCTTCTATTCGGAGTTGTTCGCGACAAAGCCTGCCGTCGTGAAGGAGGACTACGCCAAGTGGATGCTGGACGATCCGCGCATGAATTTCGCGATCTCGGCGCGCGGGCGTGCGCCTGGCCTCGATCACCTTGGAATTCAGGTCGAATCCGAAAGTGAGCTGCAGGAAGTCTATGCGCGGCTGCGCAAGGCGGGGGGAGAGATTCTGGAAGAAGGCAAGACGACGTGCTGCTACGCGAAGTCGGAAAAGTCGTGGATCGACGACCCTGCGGGCATTTCGTGGGAAACGTTCTTCACCACCGGCGAAAGCACGCATTACGGCGACGGCGTCGAAAAGGGTGCGCGCGTCGCTCACGCCAAGGTGTGCTGCGAGCCGGCGCCGGCCGCTGAAAAGGCGTCGGCCTGCTGCTCGGCATAAGCATGACCGAAAAAATATACAACACGCTCTTTCTCTGCACCGGCAATTCGGCGCGATCGATCATGGCCGAGGCGATCCTGAACAAGGTCGGGCAGGGGAA
>DASZVZ010000027.1:0-10965 GCA_035546875.1 Pseudolabrys sp. | reverse complement strand
GCGTGCGCGGCCTTCATGCGCGCGAGCGAGGCCATGACGGAGGCGTGGAAGGGCGCGACCTTCTTCGCCGCCATGTCGACGTGCAGCGTCATGTTCTCCGAGGTCGCCGACACCCAGCCTTCGGTGGCGTGGAAGAGCTGCTCGAAATAATGGAAGCGCTTCTCGTCGTAGCCGAGCAGCTGGAAGGTGACGCGCACGGGGTCGCCTTCGTGCAACTCGCGCAGATAGCGTATGTGAACCTCGGCGGTTACGGTCGAGTGGTTGTGCGTCTTCAGGTAGTCGGCGCCGACGCCGAGCAATTCGTAAACCTCGTCGACCGCGCGGTCGAACAGCACGTTGTAATAGGCCATGTTGAGATGGCCGTTGTAGTCGATCCACGCCGGCTCGACGCGCATCACCGAGGAGACGAAGGGCGCGAAGAAAACCGGTTCGAGGTCGATGCGGTCGAGCATGGGCGGATCACGCGCTGATCGGATAGACCGCCTTGCCGCCGGAGAGGACGCGCGCGACGTCGCTCGCGCACTTGCTCTGCAATTCCTCGAGCGCCTCGATCGAATAGAACGCCGTGTGCGGCGACACGATCACGTTGTCGCGGCCGAGCAGCGGTGAGTCCTTGGCGAGCGGCTCGGCGGCGACGACATCGAGCGCGGCGCCGCCGACCTGGCCCTTGTCGAGCGCGGCGATGAGCGCCGGCTCGTCGATCAGCGGCCCGCGCGCGGTGTTCACGATGTAGGCGCCTTTTTTCATTTTGGCGAAGGCGTCGGCGTTCATCAGCCCGCGCGTCGCCGGCGTGAGCGGCGCGTGCACGGAGATATAGTCGGCGGTTTTCAGGAGCGTGTCGAAATCGACGCTCTGGACATTCGCCGCCTTGAACACCTCGGGCTTGGCGTAAGGGTCGTAGGCGATCACCTTCATGCCGAAGGCCTGCGCCTTGGGCGCGACCAGGCGCGGGATGTTGCCGAAGCCGACGAGGCCGAGCACGGTGCCTTCGATGCGGCGGATCGGCACCACGGCGGGCATTTCCCAGCGGCCGCCTTGCACCAGCTTGTTGGAGAGCGGGATCTTGCGGATCAACGCGAGCAGCATCGCCATCGCGTGGTCGGAGACCTCGCGGATGCAGTAGTCCGGCACGTAATTGACGGCGATGCCTTTCTCCTTCGCCGCCGGCAGGTCGATGTTGTCGACTCCGAGACCGAAGCGGCCGATCGCCTTGCAGCGCGTGAGCGCCCGGATGAGGTCGCCGGAAAGTTTCGCATAAGTAACGAGGATGGCGTCGGCGTCGCGCGCGACCGCGAGGATGTCGTCGGCGCCGCTGCTTTTCGACATGCGAAAGGTCGGGTCGAGCTTCGCCAGCGCGGCTTTCGCCGGATCGAGGGACGGGAAGACGCTGTCGGTAACCGCGATGACGGGGCCGGCCATGCCGCAACTCCAAGGCTGAAAACGCGGCGCGCACGCTACGACAAGTGCGGCGGGCGCGTCCACTTATCGCGTCCACTTGGAGCGCTCACTTATCGCGTCCAGTTGGCGGCGGGTCGGCGGCGGCGCGGCTCTACTCGGCGAGAAACGCTTCAAGCTCGGCGATGAATTTCGCCCAGGCCGGCTCGCCCGGCAGCAGCACGTGGTTGTCGCTGTCGAGCGTGACGAAGCGGGCGTTCGGGATCGAGGTCGCGAGCAGCCGTCCCTGCTCGAGCGGCGACACGTTGTCGTGGCGCGAATGCAGCACCAGCGTCGGCACCGAAACTTTCGACAGCAGGGCGACGACGTCGATGTCGTCGCAGGCGGTGCGGATGCGCAAGGCGTTCTCCGCCGTCGTCGTGACGCGCTGAAGATCGGCCAGCCATTTGATCTGCTCGGGCGAGCCGTTGGGAATGAACACGGACGCGAACGCGCGCATGAAGGCGGAGTGCTCGTCGCCCCAGCCGTGGCGCATCATCGACAGGAACACATTCGCCTTGTCGGTCTCTTCGGCCGATCCGCGCTTGTTGCGGCCGAGCGCGTAGCCGCCGTGCAGCACCAGCTTGGTCACGCGGTCCGGATGGCGCACCGCGTAGTCGATGGCGATCGCGGCGCCCTGGGAAATGCCGAGGACGGCGAAACGCGCCGCCTTGCTCGCGCCGACGACGGCTTCGAAATCGCGCGCGAAGCCGGCGAACGAGATCTCGTCGACGTTGCGATCCGACAGGCCGTTGCCGCGGCTGTCGTAGCGGATGAGACGATGCTTCTGCGCGAGCTGCTGGAGCAGGGGCAGCCACACCGGGCTTTCCCAGTCGTATTCGAGATGCGTCAGCCAGTTGGCGGTCTTGATCAGCACCGGTCCGCTGCCGACCGCGGCGTAGGCGATGTTTATGCTTTCGTCCGAACGGCAGAAGGAGACTTCCTGCTTGTGCGCGATCGCCGGGCGCGCCGGCTCGGCATCTTGCGGCTCCTGCTTCTGCTCGACGCCGGCGACGAAGCGGACGCCTTTGCGCGCGACGGTGCGGATGAGCGCTTGCCGCTCGCCGCTGTCGCCGACCGCCTTGCGCGCGGCATTGATGCGGCTGTCGAGCGTCGAGTCCGACACAATGCGCCCGCCCCACACCGACGCGATCAGGTCGTCCTTGCTGACGACGCGGTCGCGATTGCGGATCAGATAGGTGAGGAGGTCGAACACCTGCGGCTCGACGGCGACGAGCTGCCCGCGCGCGCGCAATTCGCGCCGCTCGGTGTCGAGCGCAAAATCTCCAAACAGAAACAACACGTTACTGCCCTGGCGTCGTGTGGGCGGGACTATACAGTCGCCCGGCGCAAAGAGAAATCAAGAGGTCCTCAAGGACAAATCAAGCCGCGCTCAAAGCTTTGGCCGGCGCACGCGCGCATCTTGCCGCCATCGAATCGGATGGAGGATCGCCATGCACACCGAAGAAATCCGCCGCCGCAGCAACGGCACCATCGACATCGACTTTTATCGCGGGCGCGCCGCCACCTTGCGCTTGCACGCGCAGCAGGGCGCGTGGCGCAAGCTCGACCGCGCAATCGGCGCGCCTGCCGCCCGCGCGCTCCTCGTTCTCGCCGGAGCGATGATGGCGGCGCAGCAACCGAAACCCCCTCTGTTGTGAGGGTTGGCAAGCTCTTCGCGCCTCATAGGGTGCGGCGGCACTTGAGCGGCGACGGGCTGAAAGCCGGCGCGATTGAAAATATCCACGACAACAGGAGAGATCCATGAGCAGGCTCATCGCGCTCCTTTATGGAGTTGCGTCCTATCTGTTCTTCTTCGTCACGTTTCTCTACGCCATCGGCTTCATCAGCGGCGTGGGCGTGCCGAAGACCATCGACACCGGCGCCGTCGTGCCGGTGACGGAAGCGATCGTCGTCAACGTGCTGCTGATGTCGCTGTTCGCGGTCCAGCACAGCGTGATGGCGCGGCGCGGGTTCAAGGAGTGGTGGACGCGCTTCGTGCCCAAGTCGGTCGAGCGCAGCACCTACGTCCTGTTCTCGACGCTCGCGCTGGCGCTGCTCTTGTGGCAGTGGCGGCCAATGCCGGACGTCGTGTGGCACGTCGCGAATCCGGACACGGCGGCGGCGATACTCGCACTGTCCTTCTTCGGCTGGTTCCTGGTGCTGCTCAGCACGTTCCTGATCAACCACTTCGAGTTGTTCGGGCTGCACCAGGTCTTCAACAACCTCGCCGGCCGCGCAATGCCGCCGACCCGGTTCAGGACACCGGTCCTCTACAAGCTTGTGCGCCACCCGATCTATCTCGGCTTCATCGTCGCATTCTGGTCCGCGCCGACGATGACGCAGGGGCACCTGCTCTTTGCCGCGGTGACGACGGCCTACATCTTTGTCGGCATCTTCCTCGAAGAGCGCGACCTGGTGGAGGTGTTCGGCGACGAATACCGAGGTTATCGCAAGCGGGTCGGAATGTTGTTGCCGTTCCGCAAGGCTTCCTGATACGGCAATGGGCGAGATCGGCGGGCGCCGGCAGCTGTTTTGCCGGCGCCCGCGCTATTCTGGTAACGTCGTGAAAACGCGGGGAGAACCTCCGGTGGACGCCACCGTCAGACAGCCGAATTCCGGGCGCAACGAGCGCGGCATCGCCGCCGCCATCGCCGCGCTCACGGCTGCTTTCGGCAACCGGGTGGTGACCTCGCAGGCGGTGCGCGAGCAGCACGGCAATACGCTGACCTGGGTGCCGAACCAGCCTCCGGACGCGGTGGTGTTCCCGCAAACCACCGAAGACGTGCAGCGGATCGTGCGCATCTGCGCCGAGCACCGCGCGCCGGTGATCCCGTTCGGCACCGGCACCTCGCTCGAGGGGCACGTCAACGCGCCGTTCGGCGGCGTGTCGGTCGATTTCCGCGACATGAACAAGGTGCTGGCGGTGCACGCCGAGGACCTCGATTGCGTGATCGAGCCCGGCATCACGCGCAAGGCGCTCAACGAATATTTGCGCGACCAGGGCCTGTTCTTCCCGATCGATCCCGGCGCCGACGCTTCGCTCGGCGGCATGGCCTCGACGCGCGCCTCGGGCACCAATGCGGTGCGCTACGGCACGATGAAGGACAACGTGCTGGCGATGAAGGTGGTGATGGCGAACGGCGAACTGATGACGACGTCGCGCCGGGCCAAGAAATCGTCGACCGGCTACGATCTCACGCGGCTGATCGTCGGCGCGGAAGGCACGCTTGGCGTCATCACCGAATTGACGCTGAAACTATCCGGCATTCCGGAAGCGATCGCCTCGGGCGTGTGCCCGTTTCCGTCGGTCGATGCCGCGTGCAAGACCACCATTCTCACCATCCAGTCCGGCATTCCGGTCGCGCGCATCGAGCTGCTCGACGCATTGCAGATCAAAGCCGTCAACAACTATTCCAAATTGAATCTGCCGGAAGTGCCGATGCTGTTCGTGGAATTCCATGGCACCGATGCGAGTGTCGCCGAACAGTCGGAACGCTTCGGCGAGATCGCCAAGGATTTTGGCGGCGGCCCGTTCGAGTGGGCGACCAAACCGGAGGAACGCAGCCGGCTCTGGCAGGCGCGTCACGACGGCTACTGGGCGGCGCGCAGCCTGCGGCCCGGCGCCGCGGCGTTCGCCACGGATGTCTGCGTGCCGATCTCGCGGCTCGCCGAATGCGTCGAGGCGTCTCAGCGTGAAATCGCCGCGCTCAATCTGGTCGCGCCGGTGCTCGGTCACGTCGGCGACGGCAATTTCCACCTCTCGCTGCTGGTCGATTTGAGCGACGAGGACGAGGTCAAGCGCGCAAAACTCCTGATGGAGCGGCTGGTCGAGCTGGCGCTGTCGATGGACGGCACTTGCACCGGCGAACACGGCGTCGGGCAAGGCAAGATGAAATACCTCCCCGACGAGTACGGACCGCCGGCGCTCGCGGCCATGGCGGCGATCAAGCGGGCGCTCGACCCGCAAAACATCATGAATCCCGGCAAGATCATCGCGCTCGGCTGAACGCGCCGTGCGACATAGAAATGCCGCCAAAGTTGGCGCAAATGGCGTAGGATTTCAGGCTGTCAAGCGCGCACGCGGGCGGGCCGCGGACCTGCGCCGGAGTTAGCGTTGCAGACAACTTTGCTCGGATTGGCCATCGCGATCATCCTGGCGCTCGTCGCGGCGCTGGTCGGGCCTTTCGTCGTCGACTGGGGCAGCTACCGCTCGGTGTTCGAACGCGAGGCCAGCCGGCTGGCCGGCGTCGACGTGCGCGTCACCGGCGCGATCGACGCGCGCCTGCTGCCGTCGCCGCGGCTCATGCTGCACGACGTCGAGATCGGGCCGAAGGGCAAAGATCAACTGCGCGCTCGCGGACTCGTCATCGAGTTCGGCCTCGGCCCCTTGATGCGCGGCGAGTGGCGCGCGACCGAAATGCATGTCGCGGGCCCCGAGCTCCACCTCGGACTCGACAAGGCCGGCCGTGTGCAGGCGCCATCAATCGCGCTCAAGTTCGATCCGGATGCGCTGTCGATCGACCGGCTCAGCATCGAGGATGGAACGATCGTCCTCGGCGATGCGGCGAACGGCGCCGGCATCATCCTCGACAAGGTCTGGTTCAACGGCGAAGTCCGCTCGCTGCTCGGGCCGTTGAAAGGCGAGGGCGCGTTCAAGATCGGAAACGATCTTTATCCCTATCGCGTTTCTGCGGGCCGCTTCACCGCCGAGCGCACGCTGAAACTTCACGTCAACGTCGACCCTGTCAATCATCCGCTCAGCGTCGAGACGGACGGCACGCTGTCGCTTGCGGCTGAAACGCCGAGCTTCGACGGCACCCTGAAGCTCGCGCGCCCGGTCGGCATCGCGCGGCAAAGCGCGGGCGCCGTGACGCAGCCTTGGCGCGTCGGCGGCAAGATCAAGGTGACGCCCGCGAGCGCGCTGATGGAGCAGGTAGACTTCGTGTACGGCTCGGAGGAACAGGGCATCAAGCTCACCGGTACCGCCGATTTCAGGTTCGGCGCGCATCCGCATTTCCAGGGCGTTCTGTCCGGGCGTCAGATCGACCTCGACCGCGTGCTGGAAAATGCCGACGCCACCCACCCGCCGCCGGCCGCAGCGTTCCGCAAGCTTGCGGAAATGGCGAGCGGCGCGTTCCGCCCGACGTTCCCGATCGAGCTCGGCATCGGCATCGACCAGATCACTCTCGGCGGCAACACCGTGCAGACCGTGCGCGGCGACATCTCGACCGACGCCAATGGATGGAATCTCGACCGCTTCGAATTCCGCGCGCCGGGCTTCACGCAAGTGCGGCTCAGCGGCCGGCTCGCGGTGAGCGACGCCGGCGTGACGTTCACCGGGCCGGCGGCCGTCGATGCCGGCGATCCGCGCAAGCTTGCGGCCTGGCTCGCCGGGCAGCCGGAGCCGGCACAAGGCAGGCCGCGTCCTCTGCGGCTGCGCGGCGAGATGACGCTCGGCAGCGAGAAAATTGCCATCGAGCGGCTACAGGCGGGTTTCGACCGCGAGGCGGTTTCCGGGCGGCTCGCCTACACGTTCGCGGCAGGCTCGCGGCCGTCGCGCCTCGACGCCGCGCTCACCGCGCCGGAGCTCGACATCGACGCCGCGCTCGGCTTTGCCAACGCGCTGTTTGCCGGCTCCTCGGTCGAGCGTCCGCACGACATGACGATCGCGCTCGATATCGGCCACGCCACCTACGGCGGCATCGAGGCGAGCAAGGCAAGCGCGCAATTCCGCATCGACGGCAGCGGGCTTGCGGTCGACAAATTGTCGGTCGCCGATCTCGGCGGTGCGGCGTTTTCCGCAAGCGGGCGCATCGACACCGGCGCTGGCCCGCCGCGCGGCGCGCTCACGCTCGATCTGGAAGCGCGGCAGACGTCGGCGCTCGCGACGCTGGCGGCGAAAGTCGCGCCCGATGCCGCCGCGCTGACCCGCGTGTTCGACCGCGTGGGGCAGACGAAATTGCACGGCGCGCTCGACGTCGGCACCGCCAACGACATCACGACCGCGACGCTCGACATTGCGGGCGAGCTCAACGCGATGCACATCGAGAGCAAGGCGCGCGTGAGCGGGCGCTGGGCGAACCCCTGGGGCGCGGCCGTGCGCGTCAACGCCACGATCGATGCGCCGCATTCCGGCGGCTTGCTCAAGCTCGCCGGCCTCGACTGGCTTCCGGCGGAGAACGACGGTCCCGCGCAAATGAAAGTGCTGGTGGATGGGCCGGCCGACCGCGATCTGAAGTTCGACGTGAAGCTCACCACCGCCGATTTCTCGGCGCAAGCCTTGAACCGCGGCCGCTTTTCGATGGCGCAAGGGGCAACCGGGACCGGCAGCCTGCAAGTGTGGCCGGCGCATCGCTCGCCGCAACCCGCGACGTTGTTGTCCGCGCAATACCGCGTCGCCGGCCGCAGCGTCGATGTCACGAAGTTCGACGCGAACCTGTGCGGTTCGGCATTGCGCGGCCGCATGAAGGTGGACGCGTCAGCGGCGCTGCAGATCAACGGCGATATCGACGGCGACCGAATCGATGCCGGTCCGCTGCTCGCCTGCGCTTTCGACCTGCCGGCGGCAAAGGCCGACGCCGCATTGTGGCCGGCCGCGCCGTTCGGGCGCTTCGTCAATGCGGCCGGAAAGGTGACGCTCAAGGCTGCGCGCGCCACGCTCGGTCCGGCGCTGTCGGTGCGGCAGATGAAGGCGGCGGTGCGCTTCGGCGGCGACGAGATCGCGATCGACGACTTGTCCGGCGATGTCGCCGGCGGCCGCCTCTCGGGCGATGTGTCGTTTCAGAAGGCCGGCGAAGGAATGAATACGCACGCGCGGCTTGCGCTCAAGGATGCCGACGTGACGGGACTTTTGCCGTCCGGGGCGCGGCCGCCGCTCGCCGGCCGACTCGGCGTCGCGCTCGAAGTGGACGGCGCGGGACTGACGCCGATCGCGATGATCGGCTCGCTGCGCGGCTCCGGCACGTTGACACTGAGCGACGCACAGATCGCGGGGCTCGATCCGCGCGCCTTCGACGTCGTGGCGCGCGCCGTCGACAAGGGCCTGCCGATCAACAACGACAAGATCGCCGACACGGTCAACCAGGCGCTCAAGACCGGGCAATTGCGCTTGCAGAAGGTCGGCGGCGATCTCGTCATCAGCGCCGGGCAAGTGCGGCTGACCCACGTCGATGCGCACGGCGACGATGCCGACATGTCGATGGCCGGCAGCCTCGACCTGACCGACGGCACGATCGATGCGCGGCTGGTGATGTCGGGAACGGGCGAGACCGTCGCCAATGCGCGGCCGGATATTTTCATGGCGCTGAAGGGGCCGATCCAGTCGCCGTCACGCACGATCGACGTATCGGCGCTTACCGGCTGGCTGACGCTGCGCGCGGTCGACCGCCAGGCGAAGCGGCTCGAAGCGATCGAGCAGGCAAAGCGGCAAGAGGCGATCGAGCAGGCGCGTCAACCCGCCATCGAACCGAAGGCGCCGACGCTCACCAGCGCGCCACCGGCCGCTGCGGAGAAGAAGCCGGCGGTTGTCGAGAAAAAGCCGGTGCACGCGCCGACAGCGCCGAAGCGGCCTGCCGCGCCGCCGTTGCCGCCACCGGTGGTGGTTGCGCCGATGCCGAAGCCGGTTACGCCTGAGGCCTCAGTCGGCCCGCAGAACTGACGGCGCCGGCCGTGCCGCCGCGACTTCCGGCGGCGTGTCGCGCACCATGCGCTCATCGCGGCTCTGCGCGCGATAATGATCGAGAACGTAGAGCCGGATCGCGGACGAAAGATTGCCGTGATGGCGTCCGGTATCGATCGACGCCACCAGATCCGACAGCGTCATGTCGCGGCCGCCGGCGATTTCCTTCAGCCCTTTCCAGAACGCGTCTTCAAGGCTGACGCTCGTCTTGTGGCCGGCGATAACGATCGAGCGTTTGACAACCGGGGATTTCATCGGCCGTCTCCTCTGTCGATCCGATGCCGATCGAGGTTGTGGCTGTCTTTCTCCGCCTGCGCGGCATCGAGCTTGCGCTCGGCGGCCGGACGGCCGTGCGCAAGGCGATTGGCGCTTGCACGCAACTCTTCCTGCTGCCGGGTTGCCCGCTTGCGGGCGATACGAAGGTTAACGACGTCTGCCATGTCTCCACTCGACCGTAACGGCTCCGCTCGGAACGGGATCGTTTGACAGCCAGCCCGTCCGCGCCACCTGCGCCGACCGGGTGGCGATCAGCCGTCTTAGCGAAGACGGCAGCGTGATTCCGAAAGAAGGCGCAGACCAATAGTGCGGACAATTTCGCCGCCGGTTCAATACACGGTTAGTTGAACGCAATTGGAAAGAAATTGACCGACATCAATTACATTTCGAAATGTGAGGTTCTTCGCAGTTATAGGCTCGGTGCTTAACGTATCGTTCGAGACGCGAAGATTGTACTTTCATAAACATGACACAATTGATGTTTCGACGGCGCCCGTGATTTCAAAAACCGCACGAAATCAAAGCGTCAGGCAGCAGTCGCGGGCAAATGAGGCTTCGTGCCGGCGGAAAAACATCGGTACCGCTGGCAACTACCGGGCCGCGCACGCCGAATTCAGGCGGGCTTCGTCATTTTTTCAGGCCGCACCAGCCGGTCGAACTCGGCGCCGGTCACGAATCCGAGCCGAATTGCCTCTTCACGCAAGGTCGTGCCGTTTTTATGGGCAGCTTTGGCGACCTGCGAAGCCTTGTCGTAGCCGATGTGCGGCGACAGCGCCGTCACCAGCATCAGCGAGCGTTCCATCAGCTCGCGAATGCGCGGCTTGTTGGCTTTTATGCCTATGACGCAGTTGTCGGTGAATGAGCGGGCGGCATCGGCCAGCAGGCGGATCGACTGCATCATGCAGTGCGCCAGCACCGGCTTGTAGACGTTGAGCTCGAAGTGGCCCTGGCTGCCGGCGACCGTGATCGTAGTGTGATTCCCGAACACCTGGCAGCACACCATGGTCATCGCCTCGCACTGGGTCGGATTGGTCTTGCCAGGCATGATCGAGGAGCCGGGCTCGTTCTCCGGCAGGCTCAGCTCGCCCAGGCCGCAGCGGGGACCGGAGCCGAGCAGGCGGATATCGTTGGCGATCTTGAACAGCGCCGTTGCCGCCGACACGATGGCGCCGTGCGCGAACACGTAAGCGTCGTGCGCCGCCATGTGCTCGAACTTGTTGTCGGCGCTGACGAAGGGCAGGCGCGTGATGGCCGCGACACGATTGGCGAACAGTCTGGCGAACTTCTTTTTCGAGTTGAGGCCGGTGCCCACCGCCGTGCCGCCCTGGGCCAGTTGCATCAGCTTGGGCAGCGCCTGGTTCAGCCGCTCCAGGCCGTTCTCGATCTGGGTGCGGTAGCCGGAGAATTCCTGTCCCAGGGTGATGGGCGTGGCGTCCTGCGTGTGGGTGCGGCCGATCTTGATGATGCGCGCCCACTCCATCGCCTTGTCGTTCAGCGCATTGCGCAGCTTGCGCAGCGCTGGGATCAGACGATGGTGGATCTCTTCCGCCGCCGCAATGTGCATGGCCGTCGGG
>DASZVZ010000026.1:0-27623 GCA_035546875.1 Pseudolabrys sp. | reverse complement strand
GTTGCGGCGATTCGCGCGCGCTTCGAAGCGGAGGTGATAGCCCGGCCTCGCAAATTCAGTCGGGGTGGCTGGCGGAGACGGAGGGATTCGAACCCTCGATACGCCTTTGGAGCGTATAACGGTTTAGCAAACCGCCGCCTTCAGCCACTCGGCCACGTCTCCGTTTGGCTGCATATGCCCGACAACCATCCCCATTGGCAAGGAAACTTGCGGACCTTTCACGCTGCCGGTAGTGCGCGCAACGTGTTCGGGAATAATTTTCAGCAAGCTCACGTGTCGAAAGAGTAACGCGGGTTATTCTCTGCCCGACCGAAAACGGAGACGTCGATGTTCAAGCGCTTCGCAGGATTCCTGACCGCAGCAGTGCTCGCGATCGTGCTGCTCCAGACTGCGCCAGTGCACGCGGAAATCCTCTACCCATGGTGCGCAGTCTTCAGCGGCGCGGACGGCGACAACGGCAGCAGCTGCGGATTTGTCACGCACGCACAATGCCTGGCGACGATCAGCGGAACGGGCGGCACTTGCTACGAAAATCCGGCCTATCCCGGGCCCGGCCAGCGCCCTGTCAAACGCCGCGCGCCTAAAAGCCGATATTGATCGGCGTATATCAATTCAATGACGCTTTCGCGTGACGATCGAGATCGAGCCGCATGAATCGCAAGCAACGGCGCGCTGCGCAAAAGCAGCCTCAATTCACCGGCGCACGACCCGGCGCAAACGACGCCGCCGCTTTGCTCGAGCGCGCAATCGCGCACGACGATCGGGGCGAACTTGGTGCGGCTGCGCATCTCTACAAGAAGATCCTGGCGCTCGATCCGTCCAACGCCGCGGCCTGCAACAATCTCGGCCTCGTCTATCTCGCACAGGAAAAACCGGTAAAGGCTTCCGCGCAATTCGCACAAGTCGCGACGCTCGCACCGCAAACGCTCGAGCAGTTCGGCGAGGTCGTTGAAGCGCTCAAGCTGCTCAAACCTGTGCTTGCGGACGCGCTTCAAAAGGCAACCGACACATGGCCGACGATTTTACCGGCGGAAGACTTGCTGGGCACGGACGGCATCGCCGCCATTGCCGACGATCCGTACGTGCAAACGGTCCTGGCATCGACGGTCGTGCGTCACGTCGCGTTCGAGCGCTTTCTGACATCGCTGCGCGCGACGGTGTTGCGCGGCGCCCTCGAAAGCGAGCGATCCGCCCACGAAAATGTGCTCCGTTTCTGCGGAGCGTTGGCACAACAGTGCTTCATCAACGAATACGTCTTTGCGGCCGCGCCCGAAGAGCTGGCACAAGTCGCGCGCCTCAAAGCTTCGGCGGAAAACGGCGATGCGATCGCGCCATTGCAGCTGCTCGCGCTCGCCATGTATGTCCCGTTGCATTCGCTAAACGCAGCCCAAGAATTGTCGGAACGGCCCTGGCCGGCGCCGGCCGCCGCCGTTGTGCGACAGCAGATCAGCGAGCCGCGCGAAGAGAAAAAAATGCGCGAGACCATGGCGCGGCTGACGCCGATCGGGGGCGACGTCACGGCGGCGGTCAGACAGCAATACGAGGAAAATCCCTATCCGCGCTGGGTCGGATTAACCGCGATATCTCAACCGGTTGCGCTTAGCGATCACATCCGTCAGCAATTTCCGTCGGCCTCATTTCGCCGGACCGGCGACGGCGACAATCTCGACATTCTTGTGGCCGGCTGCGGCACCGGCCGGCACGCGCTCGAGCTCGCTCAAAGCTATTGCGGCGCGCGTGTGCTCGCGGTCGATTTGAGCCTTGCGAGTCTCGCGCACGCAAAGCGCAAGACACCGCCCGCGCTCGCCGGAAAAATCGAGTTCGCGCAAGCCGACATCCTTGCGCTTCGATCGATCGGCCGCACATTTGATTTCATCAATGCCGGCGGTGTCTTTCATCACATGGCCGATCCGCTGGCAGGCTGGCGCGCGTTGATCGAATTGATGCGGCCCGACGGCGTGATGCAGGTCGGGCTTTACAGCGAACTCGCCAGAGCGGAAATCGTCGCGGCGCGCGACATGATCGCCAAGCGCGGATACCGGCCGAGCCCCGAGGATATCCGCCGCTGCCGGCAGGATCTGCTGCAAGACCCCGCGATGGCCGAGGTCTTCTCGCGGATGAACGATTTCTACAGCGTCAGCGCATGCCGCGATCTTCTCTTCCACGTCCACGAGCAAAGACTGAACATCCCGCAGATCAAGGAATTTCTCGCCGAGCAGAACCTCAAATTCATCGGCTTCGAGTTCAGTCCGCAGGAGGCGCACCTGCACTACCGGTCCGTCTTCGCCGCGGCCGGCTGGTCGCCGTCCGATCTTGATCGCTGGCACGCCTACGAGCGCGAAAATCCGAAAACTTTCGCGGGCATGTACAATTTCTGGATCCAGAAGAACTGAAACCCGAATTCGCCCGGCGTCCCCCGCGCCGGGCGGATCGAAGCGTCAGGCGGCCACGCGAAGTTCGGCCGCGGCCGGCTGCGGATGGGCCTTGAGCCAATCGCGCGCGGCGCGCTGAGCGGCGCCAATCTCTGAATCGCTCATCTGCTCGGCGATCTCGCGCCGCAACCTGATGGCGTCCTTGTTGCCGCGCATTGCCGCGATGTTGAACCACTTGTGGGCGGCAATCATGTCGACCGGCACCGAATTTCCGACCGAATACTTCATGCCGAGTTCGAAGCAGCCGCCGGCATCAATCGGCTCCGCAATAATCGTGTCAGCCATGATGGCCTCCCCTTTTTCGCGCCGGTATTGCCTTTGCGGCTTGCGGCGCGCCCCTGTTGCCCGGGCAAAAAGCGCCCGAAACAGGGTGACTATCGGGGAGAACATTTGAATCCCAATTTAACCATCGCGATGAATCGATGGTGAACGGCCCTGCCGGCTGCGACTTCGCGATAGCCTTTGCCGGAAAAGTGCCGCAAATTTACGTCCATTCGTGCCGGATTCACGGGCCGCTAAGGCAAGCGATTCAGCTCCTGATAACTACGGTCGAATGTCGCGCGATGGCAGATAGAAAAACGAATTCGTGGACGCGCGCTGCCGCGCTTGCCGGCGCGTTCCTCTTTTCCGGCGCCGCGCTTGCCGCCAATCCGGAAGGCACATGGGTTTCCGAGGACGGCGCGGCCAAGGTGCAGATCTTCAATTGCGGCGGCAAATTGTGCGGCACCGTCGTCTGGCTGAAGAACCCGACCGATCCCGCGACCGGCGCGCCGAAAACCGACAAGAAAAATCCGGACGCCGCCAAGAAGGGCCGGCCGCTCATCGGATTGACGGTGCTCTACGGGATGACGCAGCACGGGCCGGATAGCTGGACCGGCCAGATCTACAATGCCGATGACGGCCGCACGTACGCCGCGCGGCTGCACATGCCGAGCCCGAGCTACGCAAGGGTTGAAGGCTGCGTGCTCATCTTCTGCAAGCGCCACATCTGGACGCGGACCGACGGCGGCGTGCAGCACGCGCAGGCACGCGCCAACTGACCGGATCGAGACGTTTGCGATTGCCGCGTCAGCGCGCGCGCTGCCCGAACAACACCGCCTGCACTTTCGGATCTTTCATGTCGATGCCCTGCCGCAACTCCAGGCCGAGCTTCATCCCGCGCTGTACCGCCGGCCGCGCTTTCACGCGCTCAAGCCACGCCTTGAAATGCGGAAACTGATTAATGTCCTGTCCCTGTCGCTCCCAGCCATTCGCCCAGCCGACACAGGCCATGTCCGCGATCGAATACTTGCCGGCGAGATAATCGCGGTCAGCGAGGCGCTTGTTCATCACGCCGTAAAGCCGGTTGACCTCATCGACGTAGCGATTGATCGCATAGGGGAGCGTCTCTTTCGCGTAGTTGCGGAAGTGATGCACCTGCCCGGCCATGGGACCGAGCCCGCCCATCTGCCAGAACAACCACTGATCGACTTCGACGCGTCCGCGTTCGTCGGCCGGATAGAACTTGCCGGTCTTGCGTCCGAGATATTGTAGGATCGCGCCGGATTCGAAGATTGAGATCGGACGCCCACCCGGTCCGTCAGGATCGATGATCGCCGGCATACGATTGTTCGGCGATATCTTGAGAAAGTGCGGCTCGAACTGCTCGCCCTTGGAAATATTCACGGGCTTCATCACATAAGGCAGCCCGCATTCCTCGAGCATGATCGAAATCTTGAAGCCGTTCGGCGTCGGCCAGTAGTAGAGCTCGATCGGTCGCCGCTTCGATTTCGCCGTGACCTTCGGCTTCCGCACCCCCTTCGATTTTGCCTTCGTTTTCGCTCGCTTCCTGGCCGTTGCACGCGCCATTGCTTCACTCCATCGGGTTTCGCAAGACCACTAGTTCCCTCTGCCGCAAAGCACAACAGCCACAACCCATGGACGGCCCCGCCGGGGACGCATAACGTTATGGTGGCACCGGCATTTCAGGATAACGGTGCTGTGTAAACGGGGTTGGGAGGAATGAAATGCTCAAACATGTTGTAGCCGCGCTGGTGGCGACGTCGCTCGTCGCCGCGGCTCCGATCACCTTCGCCAAGGCTCAGTCCACCACGCAGCAGGACGATAAGGCGAAAGCGAAGGCGGATAAGGCCGCAGCCAAGCAAAAGGCCAAGGAAGAGAAAGCGGCCGCCAAACAAAAGGCGAAAGAAGAAAAAGCAGCGGCGAAAGCGGCAGCCAAGGAAGCGAAGGCGAAAGCCAAAGCGGACAAGGCCGCGGCGAAAGCAAAGGCGAAGGAAGAAAAAGCCAAGGCGGCGGCAGCGGCCAAGGACGCCAAGGCGAAAGCGAAAGCAGAGAAGAAGGCGGCGCGCGAAAAGGCCAAAGAGGAAAAGGCGAAGGCGAAAGCCGCAGCCAAGGAAGCCAAAGCAAAGGCCAAGGCAGACAAGAGCACCGCCGACAAGAAGTAATGCTGGTGGCGATCTCGTCGAGGCGAGACGTCCACCGTCTCGCAATTCGCAAGCGCCGGATCTCTGGACCGCCGCCGCGGGCTCCAGACACAGAGAGGGCGTCGGCGAAATCTGGGTCTCGCCGACGCCCTCTCTCGTCAACTCGGAACCGGGGCGCCGCAGGTCGATCGCATTGCGCTCATCGACTTGCTGCGCGCACCGGCCCGTAAGACGCGATCTCCGACAGCTTAGTCAGAGATCGGCAAGGCAGAAGACTAGAGCCGCTTCTTCCTGCGGGTCTTCTTCGCTGCCTTCACTGCCTTCTTTCTACGTTTCGCCATTGCTGCCCTCCTAGCCATGAAATCCATGGCGGGTGTCGGATCAGTGCGGCCGCGAATCGACCGGCACTGCACTCCGATTACTACAGTACAATTGAAAAAACAGCGACTCCGCTTAACGAAACGTGTACGCGCGCGATCGCAAATGTCGCACGATGTTAATCGATCGCGTCGTCGCGCGCGTTGCGATCACATGCAGCGACGAATGTCGCAAAACATTTTCCCGAATGCGCTTCCTTGCGAAATGTATCGATAAAATAACGCTTTCTTGCGCGCATGAAAGCACCTGCAAACATCGTTGCGGGACATCGTCTGCGTCGTGTTCGCGCAAAATCCGGCGCCGTCGCCGGCCGAAATCCGGTTCGCAAACGGTGCAAATTTTTTTCACAGAAAATGTTCATTCGACACCCCGCGAGGGGCGAAATCGGACTCAAAACGAGCGAATCGGGGTCAAGTGATTCGCGCCTGAACAGCCGTGGTCGCGAGCAAATTGACCTCGCGCGCACGCTCCGAAGGCCGCAGCATCCGACTGTCGAGGCAAATTTACCGGCGCGCGTCGACCTGCAACGACGGTGAAGCGGCATCGGCGCACGCGCGCGGATCAGAGACCGAGTTTTTTCTTCAGAAGCTCGTTGACCGCCTGCGGATTCGCCTTGCCGCCGGACGATTTCATCACCTGACCGACGAACCAGCCGATCGCTTTCGGGTTTGTTTTGGCGTCGGCGACCTTGTCCGGGTTCCCGGCGATGATTTCGTCGACCGTTTTCTCAATCGCACCGAGGTCCGTGACCTGTTTCATGCCGCGTTTCTCGACAATCGCGCGCGGATCGCCGCCTTCCGTCCACACGATCTCGAAAAGATCCTTGGCGATCTTGCCGGAAATCGTTCCATCGGCGATCAGGTCGAGAATGGCGCCGAGCTGCGACGATGCAATCGGCGACGAAGCGATGTCTTTTCCCTCTTTGTTGAGGCGGCCGAACAACTCGTTGATGACCCAGTTCGCGGCCGCCTTGGCGTCGCGCCCTTTTGCCACCGCCTCGAAATAGTCCGCGGTTTCGCGCTCCGCGACCAGCACGCCGGCATCGTAAGCGGAAAGGCCGAAGTCAGCGGCAAAGCGCGCCTTCTTCTCGTCGGGCAACTCAGGCAAATGTTGCTTCAGTGCCGCGACATAGGCGGCGTCGAATTCGAGCGGCAGCAAATCCGGATCGGGAAAATAGCGGTAGTCGTGCGCCTCCTCTTTCGTGCGCATCGGCCGCGTTTCGCCCTTGTTCGGATCGAACAGCCGCGTTTCCTGTTCGATCTTGCCGCCGTCCTCGATGACGTCGATCTGGCGGCGCGCCTCATGCTCGATCGCCTGTCCGATGAAGCGGATCGAGTTCATGTTCTTGATCTCGCACCGCGTGCCGAGCGGCTCGCCCGGTTTGCGCACCGACACGTTCACGTCGGCCCGCAAATTTCCCTTCTCCATGTCGCCGTCGCAAGTCCCGAGGTAGCGCAGGATCGAGCGCAACTTGGACAGGAAGGCTTGCGCTTCGCCGGCGGAGCGGATGTCCGGCTTCGACACGATTTCCATCAATGCCACGCCGGAGCGGTTGAGATCGACGTGCGACATGGTCGCGTGGCGGTCGTGCAACGACTTGCCGGCATCCTGCTCGAGATGCAGCCGCTCGATGCCGACCTTGACGCTCTCGCCGTCGGAAAGATCGACGGTGACCTCGCCCTCGCCCACGATCGGCGATTTGTACTGGCTGATCTGATAGCCCTGCGGCAGGTCCGGGTAAAAATAGTTCTTCCGGTCGAACACCGACTTGAAATTGATCTTCGCCTTCAGCCCGAGGCCGGTGCGGATCGCCTGACGCACGCACTCCTCGTTGATGACCGGCAGCATCCCGGGCATCGCGGCATCAACCAAGGAGACGTGCGAATTCGGCTCGCCGCCGAATTCGGTCGACGCGCCGGAAAAAAGTTTCGACTTCGAAGTCACCTGCGCATGCACTTCCATGCCGATGACTACTTCCCAGTCGCCGGTCGCTCCTTTGATGAGCTTTGATGGTTTCGCCGCCACGTTTACCACCACTGTTCCGGCGCGAATTTTCCGGCCGCCTGCTCGATCACCGAGCCGAGCGCAAACAAGGTCTCCTCGTCGAACGGCCGTCCGATCAACTGCAAGCCGAGCGGAAGGCCGTGTGCGTCGAGGCCGGCGGGCACCGATATGCCCGGCAGCCCCGCCATGTTCACCGTCACCGTGAACACGTCGTTCAAATACATCTCGATCGGGTCGGCGCCGCCCTTTTCGCCGACGCCGAATGCGGCCGATGGTGTCGCGGGCGTAAGCATGGCGTGCACGCCGGCCTTGAAGCATTCCTCAAAGTCGCGCTTGATCAGCGAGCGCACCTTCTGAGCGCGCAGATAATACGCATCGTAATAACCGGCCGACAGCACGTAGGTCCCGATCATCACGCGCCGTCGCACCTCGGCGCCGAAACCTTCCGCCCGCGTCTTCTCGTACATGTCGATGATGTCGCGGCCGGAAACGCGCAAGCCGTAACGCACGCCGTCATAACGCGCGAGATTGGACGACGCTTCGGCGGGCGCGACGATGTAATAAGCCGGCAGCGCGTATTTCGTATGCGGCAGCGACACCTCGACCAGCTCAGCGCCCGCCTGCCTGAGCCACGCGCGCCCCTGCTCCCACAACTTTTCGATCTCCGCCGGCATGCCGTCGAGCCGATATTCCTTCGGGATGCCGATGCGCAGGCCCTTCACCGACTTTCCGACCGCCGCCTCATAATCGGGAACCGGGACGTCGGCGCTCGTCGTGTCCTTCGGATCGTGGCCGGACATCGATCGCAGCAGGATCGCGGCGTCGCGCACGGTACGCGTGAACGGCCCGGCCTGGTCGAGCGAGGATGCGAACGCGACGATGCCCCAGCGCGAACAGCGCCCGTAGGTCGGCTTGATGCCGACCGTGCCGGTGAAGGCCGCCGGCTGCCTGATCGAGCCGCCGGTGTCGGTACCGGTCGCACCGAGCGCGAGTCTGGCGGCGACCGCCGCAGCCGAGCCGCCGGACGAGCCGCCAGGCACTAGCGGTGTGTTCGATCCCTTGCGCCGCCATGGATTGACCACCGAGCCGAAATGCGAAGTCTCGTTCGAGGAGCCCATCGCGAATTCATCGTTGTTGGTCTTGCCGAGCAGCACCGCACCGTCGCGCCAGAGCTGCGCGGTAACGGTCGACTCATAGGTCGGCTCGAAATTGTCGAGGATGTGCGAACACGCGGTCGTGCGCACGCCCTCGGTGCAGAACAGATCCTTGATCGCGAGCGGAATGCCTTCGAGCGGCCCGGCCTTCCCCGCCGCGATGCGGGCGTCGGCGGCCTTCGCCATCGCGCTTGCGCGCTCCGGCGTCTCCAGCACATAGGCGTTGAGCGCCCGGGCCTTCTCCATCGCGGCAAGGTGAGCGTCGGCAAGCTCGGCGGCCGTGAAGGATTTCTTCTTCAGTCCGTCGCGCGCGTCGGCAATCGTGAGAGACGTCAGATCGCTCACGGTTTCGGCTCGTTGGAAGCCGGTTGCGCCTCGGCGGGCGCATCGCAGGAAAACTGCGCGGGCGGATTGGGCGCGGACGGGAATTGGCCCGTCTCCATCGCTATGCGTACCTGCTCCGGCGTCAAGCCGAGCACATCGCACATCTGCCAGAACGCCACCTCACACGCGCTGCACATGTCACTCGACCACTTTGGGGACCAGGAAGAAGTGATCCTCGCTCGCCGGGGCGTTCTTCAGAACAGCTTCCGCGTCGCCGCCGTCGGTGACCACATCCGCACGTTTCTTCATCGCCATCGGAGTGACCGATGTCATCGGCTCTACGCCCTCGACATTCACTTCCTGCAACTGCTCGACGAACGCCAGCATGGCATTGAGCTCACCCTTGAGATGCTCGACCTCGTCGTCGGCGACCGCGATGCGGGCGAGATGGGCGATGCGGCGGACGGTGTCGGTATCGACTGACATGACTTTTTGTTCGAGCAAAACGACGGGGTTTTGCCCCGATCCGCCTGCGCTATAGCAGAGGGTGAATTTCGGGCGCAATCCGCATTTGCCTGCACAGCCGTTAGGCTATTCTGCTCTGCGGCCCACCGCAAAAGGATGAATTTACGCGCATGCCGGCACGAACCCACGACCGCTACCCTTATTCGCCGATCAACGAGCGGCCAGTCTACGACTGGCCGGGCGGCAGGCGGCTTGCCGTCTATATCGGCCTCAATCTCGAGTGGTTTTCCTTCGGCGAGGGCCTTGGCGCCGAGCTCGCGCCCGGCGGGCCGCAGCCTGATGTCCTCAATTATAGCTGGCGCGACTACGGCAACCGCGTCGGCGTATTCCGCCTGGCGGACCTGTTTGCGGAGCTGAAGCTGCCGGTCTCGGTCCTGGTCAATGCCGCCATGTACGAACACGCGCCGCAGGCGGTTGCTGCGTTCAGCAAGCGCGGCGCCGAAATCGTCGGCCATGGACGAACGAATTCCGAACGGCAAGGCACGCTATCCGAAAACGAGGAGCGCCGGCTTATTGCCGAAACGTCGGCCACCATCGAAAAGCACGAGCGCAAACGTCCACAAGGCTGGCTCGGCCCTTGGATCTCGCAGTCCCCGCTCACGCCCGATCTGTTGCAGGAGGCCGACTATACCTACCTGCTCGATTGGTGCCATGACGACCAGCCGGTTTGGATGAAGACGCGCAAGGGCCGCATCTTGTCGGTGCCCTACCCGCAGGAGCTCAACGACATTCCGCAGATCGCCGCGCGCAAGCGCGAGGGTGACGAGTTTGCCGACATGATCATCGATGCTTTCGAGGTCATGCGCACGGAATGCGTCAAGCGTCCGCTGGTGATGGGCATCGCGCTGCATCCCTACATCGTCGGCTGGCCGCACCGCTTCAGACATCTTGCCCGCGCGCTCAAGCACATCACGGCGAACGCCGACGAACGCGTATGGCTGACGACCGCGGGCGATATTGCCGCGCACGCGGCGGCGCTGCCGCCGAACGTTGTGCCGTAAGCAACGGCCGTGCTACCGCTCGCCCGATGGCCATCGTCCTTCCGCTCGTCGAAGCCGCGCCGCATTTCGGGCAGCGCGGAGCGCTGATCGGACTCGATCTCGGAACCAAAACCATCGGCGTCGCCTCCTGCGACCCGGACCGCAAGCTCGCGACCGGCGTCGAGACCATCGCGCGCAAGAATTTCACCGCCGATGCCGGACGCGTGCTGGCGCTTGCGGCCGAGCGGCGCGCGAGCGGTCTCGTGCTCGGCTTGCCGATCAACATGGACGGGTCGGAAGGACCGCGCGCGCAATCGACGCGCGCGTTCGCGCGCAATCTCGCCAAGCTCACCGAATTGCCGATCGCGCTGTGGGACGAGCGGCTATCGACGGCCGCTGTCGAACGCGACCTGATCGCCGCGGACGTCAGCCGCAAAAAGCGCGCCGCAGTAATCGATCAGCATGCCGCGGCTTTCATCCTGCAAGGCGCGCTCGATCGCCTCGCGCGTATCTAGACGTCAAAAAAAGAGAGCGGGCCTTTCGGGCCCGCCCTCGCAACGTCATCCGATATTGGCGGTGTTACTGGCACGCGCCGAGATCGGGGCGACCATATCCGCCGTCACTGATGCATGACGGGCTGGTGCTGTAGCCGTACGTATAAGCCGGCTGGTACGCATACGCGCCGTAGGCCGGGCCGTAGGCGTAACCGGGGGCGTAGTAGCCGTTGTAGTACGGGCCGCTTGCAGCCGCCGCGCCTACCGCCGCACCGGCCGCAAAGCCGATGCCGGCCGCGGCCGCGGTGCTGCCATGATGCCAGCGCGCCTGACTCGGCGTCGCTGCCGCGATCGCCAGCGCACCGGCGACGCCAAGCGTCGCGATTCCTTTCGCCATTGTTTTCAGTTTGACCATCGTGCTTCTCCTTTTTTGTCACGAAGCGTGCAGGTTCCATCGTCCGTCGAGTTCCGGACGTTCCGCGCGTGCATGTTCTTTGCGCAGAAGTGGCGCGCGGTTTTGCTCCGCGCGCCAGTCACGATGACAACAAAAGGCGCCGCGATCGGTTTCCGATTCGAAGCGGAACAACGCTTCACAAATTCGTGGATGGAAATCATGAACCTGCCGCCGAAAAGCAAAAGAAAAGGCGGACAAGCTGTCCGCCTTTTGGCTGATCAGGACGTTCGATCGACTCAACAGGCGCGCCAGTACCCGAATCCGCGATCGTTATCGGTCGACACCCAGCATTGACGCGTTGGGCCCGGCACGGGCGGCGGTGCATAGACAACCGGCGGTGCGACGTAAACCGGCGGCGGCGGCGCGTAATAGGGGCCGGGATACGCATAGACCGGCGGACCGACGTACACGCCCGGTCCGTAATAGTAGCCGCCCCAGCCCCACCAGCGCACATCGGTTTTAGGCGACGTTACGTTCACATGCAGCGCGGCGGCGCCGCTTGTCATCGGCGCAGCCTGTACCGGCGCCGTGTTCGCGAGAGCGATCGCACCGATGCCGATCGCGACGACCTGCGATATGGATTTTCTCATAATAATCCCCCAATTCGAAACCGCCGAACTCCGGCGAGTCACGGTTTGATTTACGCCGCGGCGCCTTGAACCGCCGGTGAACGGATCGTGACGTAATCGTGGCGCCAAAGCAGCAAGGCCGGGCTTACCACCCGGCCTTGCTCACTTTCCAAATAAATGCGCCGTAATCAGCGGCAGGGCCCGTAGTAACCGAACCCGCGATCCTTGTCGGTCGAGATCCAGCAGCGGCCGGTCGGCGCCGGCGCGACGTAAGCCGGCTCATATGCATAAGGCGCCGGCGCGTAGTACGGGCCATAATAGGCCGGCCCGTAATAGCCGGGACCGTAGTAGTAGCCCGGGCCGTAATACGAGTTGGCCGCCGCCGCGCCGACAATCGCGCCCGCCGCAAAGCCTGCGCCCGCCGCGGCCCAGCCGCCGCCGTGATGATGATGCCAGCGCGCCTGGCTCGGCGTCGTCGTCGCGAGCGCCAGCGCGCCCGCCGTTGCCGCAACGGCGGCAAATTTCATGATCGTTTTCATTGGTCGTCTCCTTATCGCCTGCCTCAGGCGTTCCTCCGGATGTGGCTTTTGGCCGGCACAATGCCGACCATTGTTTGATCAACACGAGGAACCGCGCGTAGTTCCGTTAACCGTTGCCGCACCGCATGTGGACCGCGCGGCATCCGGCCTTGCCGGGGCCGGAACTTGCGCCTATAGACGTGCCTTTAATGAACATCGCGCCGAAATCGTCGTTCGTCCTCAACCGGCGGCATTTGTTGGGGATCGAGGGACTTTCGCGCGAGGAAATTTCCGGCCTGCTCGACCTCGCCGAGGAATTCGTCGAGCTCAACCGCCAGGTCGAGAAAAAACGCGCCTCTCTGCGCGGCCGCACCCAGATCAACCTCTTCTTCGAATCCTCGACCCGCACGCAGTCGTCGTTCGAGCTCGCCGGCAAACGTCTCGGCGCCGACGTGATGAACATGGCGGTGAGCCAATCCGCCATGCGCAAGGGCGAGACGCTGATCGATACCGCCATCACGCTCAACGCCATGCACCCCGACATCCTGGTGGTTCGCCACCATGCGTCGGGCGCGGTCGAACTGCTTGCGAGCAAGCTCGACTGCTCCGTCATCAACGCGGGCGACGGCGCGCACGAGCATCCGACGCAGGCGTTGCTCGATGCGCTCACCATCCGCCGCAACAAAGGCCGGATCGAAGGATTGCTGGTCGCGATCTGCGGCGACATCACCCATTCGCGCGTGGCGCGCTCCAACATTCTCCTGCTCAACTCCATGGGCGCGCGTGTGCGCGTGGTCGCGCCATCCACGCTGCTTCCCGCCGGCGTCGAGCGGCTCGGCGTCGAGGTCGCGCGCGACATGCGCCAGGGGCTGGCCGACGCCGACATCGTGATGATGCTGCGGCTGCAACGCGAGCGCATGAACGGTTCCTACGTCCCTTCGATGTCCGAATATTTCCACTACTTCGGACTGGACGAAAAGAAGCTCGCCTACGCCAAGCCTGGCGCGCTGGTGATGCATCCGGGCCCGATGAATCGCGGGGTCGAGATCGACTCCATCGTCGCCGACGGCGCGCAGTCGCTCGTGCGCGAGCAGGTAGAAATGGGAGTGGCCGTGCGCATGGCGGTGCTCGAAGCGCTGTCGCGCAATTTGCCCAACGCATGATGTTATCCGACCGCCGCCCGATCCTGCTTGCCAATGCCCGGATCGTCGATCCGTCGCGCGATCTCGACATTCGCGGCGACCTGCTGATGGCGGACGGGGTGATCCGCGAGGCAAAAAGCGGTATCGGCGCAGCCGGCGTTCCGGAAGGAACCGACGTCATCGATTGCCGCGGGAAAATCGTCGCGCCCGGACTCGTCGACATGCGCGCGTTCATCGGCGAGCCCGGCGCGGGACATCGCGAGACGCTTGCTTCCGCAAGCCAGGCCGCCGCTGCCGGCGGCGTTACCACGATCATCTGCCAGCCGGATACCTCGCCCGCAATTGACGACCCAGCCACCGTCGATTTCGTGCTGCGCCGCGCGCGCGACACGGCAATCGTTCACGTCCACCCGATGGCCGCGCTGACCAAGGGTCTCGAAGGCAAGGAGATGACGGAGATCGGCCTGCTCAAGGCGGCCGGAGCGGTCGCCTTCACCGACGGTGAGAAGAGCGTGACCAATGCACAGGTGATGCGCCGCGCGCTGATGTACGCGCGCGATTTCGACGCGCTCATCGTTCACTACACGGAAGACCGCGACCTTGTCGGCGACGGCGTCATGAACGAAGGCGAATTCGCTACGCGCCTCGGCCTGCTCGGCACGCCGAAGGCCGCGGAAACCGTCGTGCTCGAGCGAGACCTGCGCCTGGTCGCACTCACGCATGGCCGCTATCACGCGGCCTCGATTACCTGCGGTGAATCGCTCGATGTTCTGCGCCGCGCCAAGGACGAGGGCCTCCACGTCACGGCCTCGGCCTCGATCAATCACGTCACATTGAACGAGAACGACATCGGGCCCTATCGCACGTTCCTGAAAATGTCGCCTCCCTTGCGCGCGGAGGACGACCGCAAGCGGCTGGTCGATGCGGTAACGAGCGGACTGGTCGATGTCGTCATGTCGGATCACAATCCGCAGGACGTCGAAACCAAGCGCCTGCCCTTCGCTGAGGCGGCGGCCGGCGCCATCGGACTCGAAACCATGCTGGCCGCCGGACTGCGGTTGGTGCATAGCGGTGAAATCAACCTGAAGACATTGCTGCGCGCGATGTCGACACGGCCGGCCGAGCTGCTCAACTTGCCCGCAGGCACCCTCAAGACGGGCGCTCTTGCGGACGTGATCGTTATCGATCCGGATGTGCCGTGGGTGCTCGATCCGGCCGAATTGAAATCGAAGTGCAAAAATACGCCCTTTGATGAAGCCCGTATGCAAGGTCGCGTTGTGCGCACGATCGTCGCCGGGCGCACGGTGTACGAATACGTATGACCCTAGCGATCGCGCTTGCCCTTGCGTTCGGCTATCTGCTCGGCTCGATCCCGTTCGGGCTGATCATCACACGCTTTGCCGGCACCACTGACATTCGCAGTATTGGCTCCGGGAATATCGGCGCGACCAACGTGCTGCGCACCGGCCGCAGGGACCTTGCAGCGGCGACGCTTGTTTGCGACGCGCTCAAGGGCACGGTTGCCGTGCTGGCAGCGCAGCGACTCGCCGGCAGCGATGCAGCGCTCGCCGCCGCGCTCGGGGCCTTTCTCGGCCACCTCTTTCCGGTCTGGCTCGGCTTCAAGGGCGGCAAAGGCGTCGCCACCTATATTGGCCTCCTCATTGCGCTTGCGTGGCAGTGCGCACTGATCTTCGGCGCCATCTGGCTCGCGGTCGCAGCCATGACCCGCTATTCGTCGCTCGCCGCGTTGATCGCAAGCGCGGTGACGCCAATCGTCCTGTGGGCCCTTCATATGCCGCGAACGGCCCTGTTGTTTGTCCTCCTCAGCCTTTTGTTATGGGTCATGCATCGCGCGAATATCGCCCGGCTGCTCAAAGGCAGCGAAGGCAAGATTGGCGCGAAAAGCTGATATCGATTCACTCAGAGGTTGTAGAGTCTTCCCGCCTGGGCGATGGTGCGCTCCGGAATTGCGGGGGACGGCGTGGCCGACGGCGTAAAGCTAAATGACGAACAGCGGCTGGACTGGCTGCGCCTGATCCGTAGCGACAATGTCGGGCCCCGTACCTTCCGCATCCTCGTCAATCATTACGGTGGGGCGCGCGCCGCTTTGGCGGCAGTGCCCGATCTTGCGCGGCGCGGCGGCGCATCCGGTCCCCCGCGCATCTGCTCGCGTGAGGACGCCGAGCGTGAAATTGCCGCGTCGCGGACGCGCGGCATTTCTTTCGTTGCACTCGGGGAGCCCGACTATCCCGCACGCCTGCAGATGATCGACGATGCACCGCCCCTGTTGGCGGTGCGCGGCAATCCGGATGTTTTGACGCGGCCGCTGGTGGCAATTGTCGGCTCGCGTAACGCATCCGCCGCCGGCGCAAAAATTGCCGAGCGTTTCGCGCGCGACCTCGGCGCCGCCGAGTTCGGCATCGTATCCGGACTGGCGCGCGGCATCGACGCCGCGGCGCACCGTGCCAGCCTCGCAACCGGCACGGTGGCGGTGCTCGCCGGCGGGCATGACCGCATTTATCCGCCGGAGCATGAGGAGTTGCTGGAGAGCATTCTCGAAAAGGGCGCGGCGATTTCGGAAATGCCGCTGACCTGGGAGCCGCGGGCGCGCGATTTTCCGCGCCGCAATCGTTTGATCTCCGGATTGGCACTCGGCGTGGTCATTGTCGAAGCGGCCAAGCGCTCAGGCTCGCTGATCACCGCGCGGCTTGCGGGCGAGCAAGGCCGCGAAGTGTTCGCGGTGCCTGGTTCGCCGCTCGATCCGCGCGCCGAGGGCACCAACGGCCTGCTCAAGCAGGGCGCGATGCTGGTGACCGAAGCGGCCGACGTCATCACTGTTCTGGAGCCGATTCTCGGCCGCGGCGGCGATGTGCCGGCACAGGAGCCGGATCGGGACACCTCCGGGCCGCTGGACAACGAGCCGCGCGAGGACGACCGCACGCGCATCATCAACCTGCTGGGACCAACGCCGGTCGCGATCGACGATCTGGTGCGCCTGTCGCGCACCTCGCCCGCCGTCGTGCGAACGGTACTCCTGGAACTTGAGATAGCAGGACGGCTGGAGCGCCACGGCGGCGGATTGGTGTCGCTGTTATAAACTGGCGTAGCGAATCGCCGGCCATACGGACAGCGCACAATGATGATCCGCAGACTTGCCGCAGTGGCGCTCGTTATTGCCATGCCGTGCATCAATGCGCACGCACAGGAATCCACGCAATCGTTCGCCGCATTCCGCGACGAACTCTGGCCCGACGCGAAAGCCAAAGGCATCACGCACGCGACATTCGATGTCGCCATGAAAGGCGTGACGCCCGATCCCCGCGTGATCGCGGCAACCAAGCGCCAGCCCGAATACGGAAAACCGTTCGGCGATTACGTCAACGCGGTCGCGTCCGCCCGCCGCGTCGCGATCGGACAGCGCAAGGCGAGAGAGCTGTCGAAGATATTCGATGCAGTGGAGAAGAAGTTCGGGGTCGAACGCTGGGTCCTGCTCGCACTGTGGGGCGTCGAGACCGACTTCGGCGCCGAGAAAGACCGCTGGGACGTCTTTCGCTCGCTGGCGACACTTGCCTACGTGCGCTACCGCCATCCCTACTTCCGCAACGAACTGATCGTCGCCATGAAGATCATGCAGGACGATAAATTTCCGCGCGGCAAAATGGTGAGCTCATGGGCGGGCGCGATGGGCCAGACACAGTTCATGCCCTCGAACGTGGTCGACTATGCCATCGATTTCTCCGGCGATGGCCGCCCCGATATCTGGAGCAACGTGCCCGACGTGCTCGGCTCGACCGGCAACTACCTGCACAAGGGCAAATGGCAGCACGGCCTGCCGTGGGGCTTCGAGGTCCTCGTACCGAAGGGTTTCGATTACCGCCGCAGCCGCGGCACGTTCGCCGAATGGGAAAAACTCGGCGTGCGCCGTGCCGACGGCAAGCCGTTTCCGGGAGGCGACGGCATTCTTTTCTTTCCGGCAGGCGCGGAGGGTCCCGGATTCATCGTGACGAAGAACTACGACGTGCTGAAGGAATACAATAACTCCGATGCCTATGCCGTCGCCGTCGGCCACCTTGCCGATCTCATGCAAGGCGGCGCGCCGATCAAGGCGGCATGGCCTGCGAACGATCGTCCGCTGTCGCGCGACGCTCGGATCGCATTGCAGAAAAAACTCGCGGCGCTCGGCTATAAGGTGACCGACTTCGAGGGTCATGTGGATTTCGACCTGCGCGACAATATTCGCGCCGAACAGGCCAAGCTCGGCATGGTGGCGGACGGCAATCCAACACCTCTTCTGCTGGAGCGACTTGGCGTGAAAGTTCCGTGACGCTCAGCGCGCCTCGGCTTCGCGCGCACGTTCGCCCAGATTTTCAGCTTCAAGCCGCGCCATCTCGAACAGATAGCCCAGCGCGTCGAGGCCATGCGCGCGCGCTATCACGGCCATGTCATTGGACATCACTGCCAAATATTCGATAGCCGCAGCCCGGCCATTACGATTGAGAGGTCCGGCTTGGTCGGCCATCGAATTCCCGTGCCGACCAATTTTCGCGCCCGCAACCTCTAGTCAGATGCGCTGGAATGGCGGTCGGTCGATAAAAATCACCTTAACGTTTAGATTGAAGAAATACAATATTACATCTTTAGGTTGTATTGAGCCCTGGGCAGAGGACGCAGGCCTCTTTCGCGCCAAAATTGGGGGCCTTTTAACCCTCGCCGGATAGCCTTGTTTTGACGGGGTTATTTGACAGGCGGGGTCACCTTCCCCATGTTCCGGGCGAAGGGAAGGCCGATTCCGCCGAAAAACCGCTTCGGAATAGACGGCTAACCGATTGGATTTCCATGAATATTGTCGTTGTTGAGTCGCCGGCCAAGGCCAAGACGATCAATAAGTATCTGGGCCCTGGATACGAGGTCCTGGCTTCTTTTGGTCATGTCCGCGACCTGCCGGCCAAGGACGGCTCGGTCGATCCCGAGCAAGACTTTCGTATGGTCTGGGAGGTCGACGCCCAGTCCCAAAAACGGCTGAACGACATCGCCCACGCTCTCAAGGGCGCCGACAAGCTCATCCTCGCCACCGACCCTGATCGCGAAGGCGAAGCGATTTCCTGGCACGTGCTCGAAGTGCTCAAGCAGAAAAAGGCGCTCACCAAGCAGGCGGTCGAGCGCGTCGTGTTCAACGCCATCACCAAGCAGGCGGTCACCGACGCCATGAAGCATCCGCGCACCATCGACGGTGCGCTGGTCGACGCCTACCTCGCCCGCCGTGCGCTCGATTACCTCGTCGGCTTCACGCTCTCGCCCGTGCTCTGGCGCAAGCTGCCGGGCGCGCGCTCGGCCGGCCGCGTGCAGTCCGTGGCACTGCGGCTCGTGTGCGATCGTGAACTCGAGATCGAGAAATTCGTCGCCAAGGAATACTGGTCGATCGCCGCGACGCTCGCGACCCCGCGCAACGAGACGTTCGAGGCGCGCCTGGCCGGCGCCGACGGGCAGAAGATTCAGCGCCTCGACATCGGCTCGGGCACGGAAGCGGAAGCCTTCACGCGCGATCTCGAGAACGCGATCTTCACCGTCAGTTCGGTCGAGGCGAAGCCCGCGCGGCGCAATCCGCCGCCGCCGTTCACCACCTCGACCATGCAGCAGGAAGCAAGCCGCAAGCTCGGCTTCGCGCCCGCGATCACCATGCGTCTCGCACAGCGCCTCTATGAAGGCGTCGAGATCGACGGCGAGACGACCGGCCTCATCACCTACATGCGCACCGACGGCATCGACATGGCGCCGGAAGCGATCGCCGACATCCGCGCCATGCTGGGCAAGAATTACGGCAAGGAATACGTGCCCGCCTCCCCGCGCGAATACCACAACAAGTCAAAGAACGCGCAGGAAGCGCACGAAGCCGTGCGGCCGACGAGCGCGAGCCGCACACCGAAGGAAGTCGCAAAATACGTCGACCGCGACCAGGCGCGCCTTTACGAGCTGATCTGGAATCGCGCGATCGCGAGCCAGATGGAATCCGCCGAGCTCGAACGCACGACCGTCGACATCGCCGCGAAAGTCGGCAGCCGCAATCTCGAGCTGCGCGCCACGGGCCAGGTCGTGAAGTTCGACGGCTTCCTGACGCTCTACCAGGAGGGCCAGGACGATACGTCGGAAGACGAAGAGTCCCGCCGCTTGCCCGCAATGTCGCAGGGCGAAGCGCTCGCCAAGCAGGCGATCAATTCGACGCAGCACTTCACCGAGCCGCCGCCGCGCTATTCGGAAGCCGCGCTGGTCAAGCGCATGGAAGAGCTCGGCATCGGCCGCCCCTCGACTTATGCCGCCATCCTGCAGGTGCTGCAGGATCGCGGCTATGTGCGCATCGACAAGAAACGCCTGGTGCCCGAGGACAAGGGCCGCGTCGTCGTCGGCTTCCTCGAGAGCTTCTTCACGCGCTACGTCGAATACGACTTCACCGCCAATCTCGAAGAGCAACTCGACCGTATCTCGAACAACGAGATCGACTGGCGCAAGGTGCTGCAGGATTTCTGGATCGACTTCATCGGCTCGGTCAACGAGATCAAGGACCTGCGCGTCACGCAGGTGCTCGACGCACTCAACGACCTGCTCGCGCCGCACATCTTTCCGCCGCGCCCGGAAGGCGGCGATCCGCGCCGATGCCCCCAGTGCGCCACCGGCAAGCTGTCGCTCAAGCTCGGCCGCTTCGGCGCTTTCATCGGGTGTTCGAACTATCCCGAGTGCAATTTCACCCGCCAGATGACGCCGGGCGCAAACGGCGGCGTCAACGGTACCAAGGTGCTCGGCGAGGATCCGGAGACGGGCCTCGAGGTCACGCTGCGGTCCGGACGCTTCGGCCCCTACCTCCAGCTCGGCGAACAGTCGAAGGAAAAGGACGCGGAAAAGCCCAAGCGCGCGGGCTTGCCGAAAGGGCTTGCGCCCGAGGACGTCGATCTCGAGCGCGCGCTCGCCTTGCTGGCGTTGCCGCGCGAAGTCGGCATTCACCCGGAAGACGGCGAACCGATCATCGCCGGCGTCGGGCGTTTCGGCCCGTACGTGAAGCACGGCAAGACGTACGCGAACCTCGAGACGGGCGACGATGTTCTTTCCATCGGGCTCAATCGCGCGGTCACGTTGATCGCCGAGAAAATCGCCAATCCGGGCCGCGGCCGCCGTTTCGGCGCCGATCCGGGCAAGAGCCTCGGCGAGCATCCCGATAAAGGCGGCCCGGTAGTGGTCAAGAACGGCCGCTACGGCCCCTACGTCAGCCACAACGGCGTGAACGCGACGCTGCCGGCCGACAAGACGCCGGACACGATCACTATGGACGAAGCCGTCGTGCTGCTCGATGCGCGTGCGACACGCGTCGGCACGGGTTCCACGCGACGGCGCGCGGCCGGCCGTAAATCACCGGGCGCGAAAGCCGGCTCCAAGGCGAAACCGAAGTCAGCCCCGCCCAAGAAGCCGGCGGCTGTCGCGGCGGCCAAGAGCAAAGCGCCGCGCAAGACCAAGGCCGCCGACTAACTGGCGAAGCCGCCCGGCGGCCATTACATTTATTGCAATAGCGACAGCGCCCCTTTGCGGCGCAGGAAAATCATTTGAGCAAACATTCCAACAAGACCCCTACCCTGCCGTCAAAGGCAGAGCTTCTCGAATTCATCGGCAAGCGCCCCGGCAAAGTCGGCACACGCGAGATCGCCCGCGCCTTCGGCCTCAAGAATGCCATGCGCGCGGAGCTCAAGCGCATGCTGCGTGAGCTCGCCGACGACGGACAAATCGAAAGCCGGCGCAAGAAACTGCATCACGCCGGTACCCTCCCTTCGACTGTCCTCGCCGACATCGTCGCGCGCGACAGTGACGGCGACCTGATCGCAACACCCGATGAGTGGGATGAAGAAGCGCACGGGCCGGCCCCCAAGATCCGCATCTCGATTCCACGCAAAATGCGGCCGGGCGAAGCAGCCACCGTCGGCGACCGCGCGCTGCTGCGGATCGAGGAAGCCGAAGAAGACGAAGGCATCCGCCACCGCGGGCGCGTCATCAAGATCCTCGACCACGCGAAACAACGCGTGCTCGGCATCTTCCACAGGCTGCCCGGCGGCGCCGGGCAGCTGGAACCGGTCGACAAGAAGATGCTCGGCCGCGTGCTCGCAATTCCGGCGGGCGCCACCGCCGACGCGCAGGACGGAGACCTCGTCGCCGTCGAAGTCGCTCGCGTTGCGCGGCTCGGACCGCCACAGGGGCGCGTCAAGGAAAAGCTCGGCTCGCTCAAGACCGAGCGCGCGGTGAGCATCATCGCGATCCACGGACATTCGATCCCATACGTATTTAACCGTGACACATCGGCTGCGGCCGAAACCGCCAGGCCGGCGACGCTTGCCGGCCGCGAGGATTGGCGGGACCTCCCCTTCGTCACGATCGACCCCCCGGACGCCAAGGACCACGATGACGCTGTCCATGCTGCTCCGGACACAGCGGCGAACAACCGCGGTGGCTTCGTCCTGAGCGTCGCCATCGCCGACGTTGCTCACTATGTGACGCCGGGCTCGCCGCTCGATCGCGAGGCGCTGGTGCGCGGCAATTCGGTCTATTTCCCGGACCGCGTCGTGCCGATGCTGCCGGAACGCATTTCCAACGATCTCTGTTCGCTGCGTCCGCGGGAAGATCGCGCAGCGCTTGCCGTACGCATGGTTATCGGCGCTGACGGCCGCAAGCGCTCGCACACGTTCCACCGCATCATGATGCGCTCAGCCGCCAAGCTTTCCTACGAGCAGGCGCAGCTTGCGATCGGAGGACGGCCTGATGAAGAGACAGAACTTCTCCGCGGTCCCGTGCTGGAGCCGCTTTATGCCGCTTACGAGGCGCTCAAGCGCGCCCGCAATGAGCGCCAGCCTCTCGATCTCGATCTGCCGGAGCGCAAGATCCTGCTCAAGGGCGACGGGACTGTGGATCGAGTCATAACACCGGAACGGCTGGAAGCGCATAGGCTGATCGAAGAGTTCATGATCCTCGCGAACGTCGCGGCGGCGGAAACGCTCGAGCGCGCACGGGTGCCGCTGGTTTACCGCGTGCACGACGAGCCCTCGATGGAAAAGCTCCACGCCCTGCGCGAATTTCTGTCGACCCTCGACATTTCGTTTCCAAAAGGCGGCGTGCTGCGGCCGGAAGCGTTCAATCGCATTCTTGGCCGCATGAAAGGCCGCGACTCCGAACCGCTCGTCAACGAAGTAGTGCTGCGTACGCAGGCACAGGCGGAATATTCGGCTGACAATTATGGCCACTTCGGCCTGAACCTGCGCCGCTATGCGCACTTCACTTCGCCCATCCGCCGCTATGCCGATTTGGTCGTACATCGCGGCCTGGTCCGCGCGCTCAAGCTGGGACACGACGGATTGCCGGACTCGACCGATCACAAGCAGCTCACGGAAATTGCCGCGCAAATCTCCGCAACCGAGCGCCGCGCGATGGTTGCCGAGCGCGAGACCAAGGATCGACTGATCGCGCACTTTCTCGCCGACCGCGTCGGGGCGAGCTTCGACGGCCGGATTTCGGGCGTCACCCGCGCCGGCCTGTTCGTCAAACTCAACGAGACCGGCGCCGACGGATTCGTGCCCGCTCGCACCATCGGCGAGGATTACTACCACTTCGACGAGAAAGGTCATGCCATGGTCGGGCGCCGCAGCGGCGAAACCTACCGGCTCGGCGATGCCGTCACCGTCAAACTGATCGAGGCGGCCCCGGTTGCCGGCGCCTTGCGGTTCGAAATTTTGTCGGAAGGGCGCTTTGACGGGGCGCGGCGTCGTCAGCATATTGCGCCGCGCCGGCACGAACGTTCGCCCGCCCGCCGGCATCAGCGGCGAAACCGGAAGGCGCGATGACGGATCTCGGAAAACTGTGGGCGCAGCGCATGACTGCGTCGGAGCGCGATCAATCATTTCCCGACAGTGAACCGCGCGACTCCGCGACCCTCATCCTGATCGACCGCTCCGGACTGAAGCCGAAGGTGCTGCTCGGGCGCCGCCATCGCGACCATAAGTTCATGCCGGACAAATTCGTGTTTCCCGGCGGCCGCATCGAGGCGGCCGACCGAGCCATGGCGGCAGCAACCGAACTGCATCCGGACGCGCAGAAGAAACTCATGGAGCGCGTGAAAGAGCCGAACGCGGAGCTCGTTCGCGCTTTCGCGCTCGCCGCCATTCGCGAAACCTGCGAGGAAACCGGCTTGCTGCTCGGCGTCAAGCGGGACATCCCGCCGAAAATCCCCGGAGACATATGGTCGGAATTCGCCAAAGCAAACGTGTTTCCCGATCTCGCCAACATCCATTTCATCGCGCGCGCGATCACACCCCCGCGCCGCCCGCGCCGCTTCGATTCACGCTTCTTTACCGCCGACGCCTCGACAATAGCCCACCGCATCGACGGCGTGGTCGGCCCGAACTCCGAGCTCGTCGAACTTGCCTGGGTGCCGGTTGCGGAAGCGACCAAGCTCGATATGCCGACCATCACCGGCATTGTGCTCGAGGAACTCGCCGCGCGCGTGGAAGCCGGGATGGGGCACGATCTGCCGGTGCCGATCTACTTCATGATCGACAAGACGTTCTATCGGGAACTGCTGTAAACGCTGGCAAAATCGCGATTTCTTGACATTTGCCCGTCCGACGCTAGGTTCCGCGGCAAATGCCGCGCCCGCACGGCCGGCCTGTTCAGTTGTTGAGGAAAGCCAATGGCCAAAGCCATCAGTCTGAAGATCAAGCTCGTGTCGAGCGCGGATACCGGCCACTACTACGTGACCAAGAAGAACTCGCGCACGATGACGGAGAAGCTCACGAAGAAGAAATACGATCCGATCGCGAAGAAGCACGTCGAATATCGCGAGTCGAAGATCAAGTAAGGTTGGCTTCAATTCCGACGACAAAGGGCGCCCTGTGGGCGCCCTTCGCATTTCCCGCTCACTTTTGTGCGAGCGCGGCGCGCGGAATATTCAGCGTTCGAGCGACCTGATAATGTCGAGCCATTCTTTTCGGAGAACGCGATGCCCAGATTTGTCTTTTCCTTGTTTGCCGCCGTGCTGTCTATCCTCGCGCTCGCGCCGGCGCATGCCGCCGATCCGCACCACCTCGCCTTGCAGATCAGCGACAACGATCCCGACAAGATGAATGCGGTGCTCAACGTCGCCGCCAACGTCTCGAAATATTATTCCGAAAAAGGCGAAGAGGTCGAAATCCAGATCGTCGCCTTCAATGCCGGGCTCAACATGCTGCGCGCCGACAAGTCGCCGGTGCTTACGCGCCTCAAATCGTTCAAGCAGGGCATGCCGAACGTCTCGTTCATGGCCTGCAAAAACACGCTCGACTCGATGACGCGGAAGGAAGGCAAAGAACCACCGCTCGTCGACAACGCGAAGCTGGTGACGGCCGGTGTCGTCACGCTGATCGAGCTTGGCGAAAAAGGCTGGACGATCGTTCGGCCGTGAGCTCTTCAGCCGTCGCGCGCGCCGGTCAGGTGGCCGGCCGGAAGCGATGTCATGAGGAGGCCACTCGCATCGCTTCCTGGCCGGCCGAACCCCACGGACCCAGGAGATGCGGCGGACCTGAGCACTCCGTAGGGCATTGGTTGGCTGCTTTCGCGTGACGCAAACCGGCGCCAACGCGCGCAGCCGTCGGCGCAAAGGCTAGACCAACCCGCCCTCGCCTCAAATCAACTTTTTAAGCGTTTGGAATCAGGACCGAATCCGGCGCGGCACCGCGTCAGCGATTCTGCCGCCAACGATGGTGATTCTCTCCGCCGCAATCGCGGGCGGTCACGCGGCGTCGGGCACAACCCGATTACGGCCATCGCGCTTGGCGCGATAAAGCGCCTGGTCGGCGCGTTTGAGGATCGAGGCCGCCGTGTCATCCGGCGCACCGATCGCAGCAATGCCGACCGAGATCGTGACGTCGAGATTTTTGGTGCCCTGCTGGATCGAGAACGGCTCCGTGGCGATCCGGCGGCGCAGGCGCTCCGCCACCACCGTCGCGACCGCCATGTCGGTTTCCGGCATAACCACGACAAATTCCTCGCCGCCGTAGCGGCACGCAAGATCGATATTGCGGATCGACTTGCGGATGCGCAGCGCGAATTCGCGCAGCACGTCGTCGCCGGCGTCGTGGCCGTGCGTATCGTTGATCGCCTTGAAATAGTCGATGTCGAGAATGAACACGGAAATCGGTTTTCCCCGCGACGCCGCCTGCTCGACCAGCGTGGCGAGATGCGTTTCCATGTAGCGGCGATTGAACAGGCCGGTGAGCGCGTCGGTGATCGCCATCTCGATCGACATCTGCATGTTGTCGCGCAGACGCTCGGTGTAGCGCTTTTTCTTGATCTGGGTGCGCGCGCGCGCCAGCAGTTCGTTCTTGTCGATCGGGCGGATCAGGTAGTCGTTGACGCCGATCTCGAGCCCGCGCATCAGCCGCGCGTTATTGTCGGCTTCGGCGACCGCGAGGATCGGCACATTGCGGGTGCGCTCAAGCGAGCGCACTTGGCTGCACAGGCGCAATCCGTCGAAATTCTGCAAGCCGAGCGAAATGATGACGAGGTCGTAACCGCCTTCGGCGGCATGGAACAGCGCCTCGTTCGGGTCCGTTTCCACGTCGACCGTATGTTCGGTCGAGAGCGTCGAGACGATGCGCTCGTAGGAGCCCGGGCGGTCGTCGACAATGAAGATGCGGCCGTTGCGGCCGGTTTCGGTGATCGCTTCGCGCTCCGGACTCTGGATGCCGATTTCCTTCGACGTCACCGCGCGCATGCGCAACTCGTCGGTGACGAGCTTGAGCCGCGCCAGCGAGCGCACGCGCGAAACCATCGCCACGTCGGTGACAGGCTTGGTCAGGAAATCGTCGGCACCCGCTTCCAGCCCGCGCACGCGGTCGGACGGCTGATCGAGCGCCGTGACCATGATCACCGGAATATGGTGCGTCATCGGATTCGACTTGAGCTGGCGGCAGACCTCGAAGCCGTCCATGTCCGGCATCATCACGTCGAGCAGCACGATGTCGCATTCGGCGCGCTCGCACAGCGCCAGCGCCTCGGCGCCGCTGTTGGCGGTGGTGACGTCGAAATATTCGGCCGACAGCCGCGCCTCGAGCAGCTTCACGTTTGCGGGAACGTCGTCGACGACAAGGACGCGGGCACTCATCGCTGCACCTTCACGCGCTGCCCAGGAAGTGACGGATGGTCTCGATGAACTTCGCCACCGAGATCGGCTTCGACAGGTAAGCTTCGCAGCCCCCCTCGCGGATACGTTCCTCGTCGCCCTTCATGGCGAACGCGGTCACCGCGACAACTGGTATCGATTTGAGTTCGGGGTCGTCCTTGAGCCACTTTGTCACTTCCAGGCCGGATACTTCCGGCAATTGAATATCCATGATGATGAGATCGGGCCGGTGCTGACGCGCAAGATCGAGCGCTTCGATGCCGTTTCTCGTTCCCACCGTCTGATAGCCATGCGCTTCCAACAGGTCGTGGAAGAGCTTCATGTTCAGCTCGTTGTCCTCCACGATCAGGACGGTCTTGGCCATTTCCCCGCCCCTAATCCCATTTGTCCCCAGCTCCTGGCCCGCGACGGATGAGCGGGCGCGAAACCGCATCGCTTGAGGGCGCGCGGTGGAGCATGATGGATTTACGGTAGTTCCGATTTGTTACGGAAAGGCAAACTTCACCAATGAAAAGCCGGGGTCCGTTAACGCCTGAGGCGGCAGAAGGGCTTGCCGTTCAGGCGCTTACCTTCATTGCCGGCGACGGCGAGCGGCTGGGGCGCTTCCTGGCGATTACCGGCATCGGCCCCGACCAGATTCGGGCCGCCGCCCGGGAACCGCATTTCCTTGCCGGCGTACTGGACCACGTCGCCGCAGACGAACGCTTGCTCACAGATTTTGCCGCCGAGGCCGGTATCGATCCGGCCGAGATCGGCAAGGCGCAGGCCGCGCTCGGCGGCGGGCCGTGGGAGCGTGAAGTGCCGTGAGCCCCGGCTTCTGCCGCGATTGCCTGACGGACGCGCCCGCGCAAGGGACGCGGTGCAAGGGCTGCAGCTCCCCGCGACTCATTCGGCATGCCGAGATCGAAACACTGGCGATTGCGCACGTCGATTGCGACGCCTTTTACGCGACCATCGAAAAGCGGGACGACCCGTCGCTGGTCGACAAGCCGGTTGTCGTCGGCGGCGGCAAGCGGGGCGTCGTGGCGGCCTGCTGTTACGTCGCG
>DASZVZ010000025.1:0-117636 GCA_035546875.1 Pseudolabrys sp. | reverse complement strand
CCCGGGCGCTGGCGAAGCGCCCTTAGGCGGACCTTGCGATCGGCCCGCCTTGCGCGCCGTGCGAAGGCGCGCGCCCGCTTGCGAAGCGGGCTGCGCCTCCCGGCGCTCCATCCGCGATGTCCGTTGTCGTGGACATCGCACACTGTTCCATCATCGAGACGTCTCGCGACGACGCCCTCAGCCGAACAAGGCGCGATGAATGTAAGTGCGGTTCGATGGGCGGGGATAAGTATTTTTCTTTTATCATTCCGGGATGCGAGTGAACGAGCGGACCCGGAATGACAGGTTTAGAGCGGCCTTGGCTCGCGCACTTCATGGCGCTACCGGATCCCCGCCTTTGCAGGACGGCGGCAGAGGTTGGCTCGGCGCGTATAACTTGTTACATTTGAGCCCAGACCTGCGGCGTGCTGTGCGCGTGCCGCGTTTGCCGGAACGGCGGTTCCGACCCTCGGTCAATCCGACTGACATTGCGTCGCGCCTAGCGCCCGCGGAGAACCGCATGTTCAAGTGGCTATTCACCATACTTGCGTTCGTCGCAGCGCTTGCGGGCGCACCGCGCCCGGCGGCGGCGCAGGGCACCCTCACCGTCTTTGCCGCCGCTTCGCTGAAGAACGCACTCGATGACGCCAATGCGGCTTTCACCAAGGCGACCGGCGTGAAAGTAACCGCGAGCTATGCCGCGTCGTCCGCGCTCGCCAGGCAGATCGAGCAAGGCGCGCCGGCCGACATTTTCGTATCGGCTGACCTGAAATGGATGGATTACCTCGCCGGTAAAAATCTCATCAAGCCGGATACGCGCGCGAACCTGCTCGGAAACAAGCTCGTGCTGATCGCGCCCGCGGATTCCAGGATCGGCGCCGTGACGATCGGACACGACTTCGATCTCGCGAAGCTCGCAGGCTCCGGCCGAATTGCAGTAGCGGATACGAAGGCGGTGCCTGCCGGCCTCTACGCGAAAGCAGCGCTGGAGAAGCTCGGCGCATGGAAGGCGACGGAGCCCAAGCTCGCGCAGGCAGAAAACGTGCGCGCGACGCTTGCTTTTGTCGCGCGCGGCGAGACCCCGCTCGGCATCGTCTATGAAACCGACGCCAGGATCGAGCCGAAGGTGAAGACCGTCGGCATCTTCCCGGACGACTCGTATCCGCCGGTCACCTATCCCGTGGCGGCGACGGCATCGAGCAAAAGCGCAGCCACAGAACGCTACCTGGCGTTTCTGCGCACGCCGGCGGCGAAGGTGGTTTTCGAGAAGTACGGATTCAGTTATTTGATCAAGCCGGTGTCGTGAAACACGTTCCGCGTGTCTTCACCCGTCATCCCGAGGTGCCCGCGCGCAGCGCGGCCCGCGAAGGATGCACGGCCCCGGACTCGCCGGCCGGCGCCCTTCGAGGCGCGCTGCTGACGGAAAGAATTCATGCTTGACCTCACCCCCGAAGAGTGGACGGCGGTTCTGCTATCGCTGCGCGTCGCGACGGTGGCGACGGTCGTTTCGCTGCCTTTCGGCATCGCCGTCGGCTACCTGCAGGCGCGCAAGGATTTCTGGGGAAAATCACTGTTCGACGCGGTGATCTTCCTGCCGCTGGTGCTGCCGCCGGTCGTGACCGGCTATCTGCTGCTCATCACCTTCGGGCGCCGCGCGCCGGTTGGCGCATTCCTCGCCGACCATTTCGGCATCGTGTTCTCGTTCCGCTGGACCGGGGCCGCGCTCGCCTGCGGCATCATGGCGTTTCCGCTGATGTCGCGTGCGATCAGGCTCTCGGTAGAGGCGATCGACCGGCGGTTGGAGCAGGCGGCAGGCACGCTCGGCGCCAACCGGATGTGGACGTTCCTGACCATCACGCTGCCGCTGATGCTGCCGGGCATCATTGCCGGCATGATGCTGGCCTTCGCGCGCGCGCTCGGCGAATTCGGCGCAACGATCACGTTCGTTTCCAACATCCCGGGCGAGACGCAGACCATTTCGGCGGCGATCTACACGCTGACGCAGGTGCCGGGCGGCGACAGTCTCGCGCTGCGGCTCGTCGTCGTGGCCATCGTCATTTCGCTCGGCGCGCTGATGCTGTCGGAATGGTTCGCGCGCCGCGCCGCCGCCCGATTGCACGGAGGCTGACATGCTCTCCGTCGACATCGCTAAAGACCTCGGCGATTTTTCCGTTGCGGCAAGATTTTCGAGCGAAAGCGGCGCGACCGCTCTGTTCGGCCCTTCCGGCGCGGGAAAGACGACGGTCGTCAACATGATCGCCGGGCTGATGCGGCCGGACCGCGGGCGCATCGAACTCGACGGCGACGTGCTGTTCGACGCCGCCGCGCGCATCGACGTGCCGGTCTGGCGGCGGCGGATCGGCTGCGTCTTCCAGGAAGGACGGCTGTTTCCGCATCTGTCGGTTCGGCACAATCTCGACTACGGCCGCTGGATGAGCGGACAGGCGCGTGACGAGGCCGGCTTCGCGCGCATCGCCGATCTGCTCGACATCGGGGCCCTGCTCGACCGGCGGCCCGGCAAGCTTTCCGGCGGTGAGCGCCAGCGTGTCGCGGTCGGCCGCGCGCTGCTGATGCGTCCGCGATTGTTGTTGCTCGATGAGCCGCTGGCGTCGCTGGATGACGCCCGCAAGCGGGAAATCCTGCCCTATTTCGAGCGCCTGCGTGACGAGGCGAAGGTGCCGATGATCTACGTGAGCCACGACGCGGCGGAAGTGACGCGCATCGCCACGCGCGTGGTGCGGCTCGACGGCGGACGTGTGATCGCGACGGGCGGTACGGATCTGCTCGCCTAGCGCGCCGATGGCTTCCTGACACAAACGGGCTCCAGCCCGGCCGGCGTGCAATCCATCTCCGGGCCGAAGCCGAAATTAAATCGTGCGGCTGAACGGGGTGGAGTGATACCGGTCATCACCACGACGTAAAATAAAACTGTAACGAAAGCGGATATGAGGGCGATCGCGATGAAGTCGCCGTTCTTCGCAGCCCATGTCCGGCGTCTCGACATGAAGTCTTTCTTTTTTGTCGATGGAGTGACGGCGGAAACATATGAGCGGCGCGCCCGCCTGGAAATTGCAAACTGGAGGCGGGGTTAAATATTTCCTGCACGGATTGCATAAGGTGGCCGAGCGTGGCCAGATTGCCGTTGTGAATCAGAACGCTTGGCGCATTATCACCACGATGTATCCACCGGAAAGAATTGTCTGCCTGACCGAAGAAACCGTGGAGACGCTCTATCTCCTCGGCGAGGACAGGCGCATCGTCGGCGTCTCGGGCTACGCCGTGCGGCCGCCGCAAGTGCGGCGCGAAAAGCCGCGCGTGTCCGCGTTCATATCCGCCGATGTGCCTAAAATTGTTGCACTCAAGCCTGACCTCGTTCTGACGTTTTCCGATTTGCAGGCCGACATCGTCGCCGAGCTGATTCGCGCCAATATCACCGTGCACGCATTCAATCAGCGCGACGTCGCCGGAATCTTCGACATGATCCGCACGCTTGGCGCGCTGGTCGGCGCCGCGGACAAGGCGGAAGCACTGGCGGGAAGACTCGCGGCGCGTGTCAATTCGGTACACGAACGCACGTTCGCCCTGCCACACCGGCCACGCGTCTATTTCGAGGAATGGGACGAGCCGATGATCTCCGGGCTCGGCTGGGTGTCGGAACTCATTGAGGCCGCCGGCGGCATCGACGTGTTTCCGCAGATCGCCACGCGCAAGAACGCGAAGGACCGCATCGTGACCGCGGCGGACGTGATCGCGGCGCGGCCGGACATCATCATCGGCTCGTGGTGCGGCAAGAAATTCGTGCCGGGCAAGGTCGCCGCGCGACCGGGCTTTGCGGCGATCCCGGCGGTGGCGAACGGCTGGTTGCGCGAGGTGAAATCGACGCTGATTCTGCAACCCGGTCCGGCGGCACTTACCGACGGACTCGATGCGCTGGCGGGCATCATCACTGAATGGGTTGAAAACCGCGTACCGAAGGCGTCATAAGGGCGCGCTCGAATTGAGGCGCCCGCCGTGCTATCCTGCGCACGGCCGTTAAACCAAAGGACTTTCCGCCGATGCCGCAGAATCAGACCCGCGCCTCCACGCCGCTTTGGACCGACCTCGCGCTGGTCGCCTTCCTGATCGCGTTTGATGTCGTGGCGCGGCTCTTGCCGCATGTGCCTGGCTTCATGCCGGTGGCCGCCAGCGCGCTGTTCGCCGGCCGCATGCTGCGGATTCCGTTCCTCGCGCTGGTCGTGCCGGTTGCGGCGATGGCGCTGTCGAGCCCGCTGCTCGGGGCGGAAGACTGGCGCGTCCTGCTCGTCGTGTACGCCGCCCTCGCGCTGCCGGCGCTCGCCGGCATGGGACTGCGCCGGCATTCGAGCGCGGCCCTGACGGTCGCGGCGATGATCGTGTGCTCGCTCGTTTTCTTTGCGGCGTCGAACTTCGCGGTCTGGGCCTTCGGCGGCCTGTACCCGCACACAATGGACGGTCTCGCGCAATGCTACGTCGCGGCGCTGCCGTTCCTCGACAAGACGGTGATGGGCGATTTGTTCTGGACCGCGGTGCTGTTCGGCGGCGCCTGGCTGGTACAGCGCGCGCCGATGCTGCGGCGCGCGAGCTAACCCAGGTATTTCTGCACTTTCTGCCAAAGCACTTTGAGCCGCCCGGGCCAGTCGTCGGGCAATTCCGGCTCGGCAAGACGCAGGCCGACAGTCGCGACGCGGCCATTGCTGATCTTGCTGGCGAGCAGCGCAATCGTTCCCACCTCGACGACGTCGCCCGTTTTCGGCTGGCGGCCGAGCTCGGTCGCGAAATGCTCGGCGAGCGAAATGTCCTTGTGCTCGTCGGCGATCTGCAGCCCGTAGATTTCCGCTAACGCGCCGAGCGTCGCGCTCCCGGGCACGAAGAAGTCGCCGAGCAGGCGCGGATCGGGCTTCGACGGCGGCGGCATGTTGACGAAAAAGCGGTCGAGCGCCTGCGCTTTTTCCGGCGGCGCCAGCAGATAGACGTAATCGCCCTCGCGCACGGGGCTCGCTTCCGCCGGCGTCAAAATCTTCTCGTCGCGAATGACCAGCGTCGGCCGCGCCCAGTTCGGGATCAGGCCGCGCCGCAGATAGGGGCTGTTCGCCGGCACCGGATAGCCGACCATCTCGCGCGTGAGCTGACCCGGAAGGTCGAGCTCGACGCGGCGCGGCAACGGATCCGCGCGCGCAAACGACATGTCGAGGCGTCTTGCCGACAGCGCCACCGTCCAGCCCTGGATCAGCAGCGAGGAGAGAACGACGACAAAAGCGACGTCGAAGTAGATGTAGGCCGAGGGTAAGCCAACCAATAGCGGGATCGAGGCGAGGAAGATTCCGACCGCGCCGCGCAGTCCGACCCAGGAAATGAAGACCTTCTCGTTCCACTGGAAATTGAACGGCCACAAGCAGAGGAACACCGCGGCCGGCCGCGCGATCAGCATCAGCACGACGGCGACCACGATCGCGCCGGCCAGCGTGTCGGCGAGGCGATGCGGCCAGACCAGAAGTCCGAGCAGCACGAACATCACGATCTGCGCGAGCCAAGTGACGGCGTCGAGGAAAACAACCACCGTGTTGCGCGCGCGGGTCTGGCGGTTGCCGACGACGAGCCCGGCGAGATAGACGGCGAGGAACCCGCTCGCGTGGATGGCGTTGGCAAAGCCGAATACGACCAGCGCGCTGATCGCGACGAAAGGCGCGTGCAGGCCCTGCGCGAGGTTGATCCGGTTGAGCACGAAGGCGATGACGCGGCCGCCGATCCAGCCGATGGCGCAGCCGAAAATCGTGTCCTGCGCGAGCGTGGTAAACACATGCGACCAGCTGCCTTGATCGCTCGCGAGCAGAATCTCCACCAGCATCAGCACCAGAAATATGGCAAAGGGGTCGTTGGTGCCCGACTCCACCTCGAGCGTCGCACGGACCCGCGGACGCAGGCGCAGGCCTTTGGCGTTGATCAGGAACAGCACCGCCGCGGCGTCGGTCGAGGCGACCACCGCGCCGATCAGCAGCGCCTGCACCCAGCCGATGTCGAGCACCAGTCTGGCGAAGGGCGCGGTGATGAGCGTCGTGAGCAGGACGCCGACGGTCGCCAGCATCACCGAGGGCGCCAACACGCTGCGGAATGTCGCAAAGCGGGTGCGCAGGCCGCCGTCGAACAAGATCAGCGCCAGCGCGATCGAGCCGACGACGTAAGTCGAGCGCACGTCGCTGAAGGCGATGCCGCCCGGCCCGCCCTCGCCCGCCAGCATGCCGACGAGCAGGAACACCAGCAGCAGCGGGGCGCCGAAGCGCATCGCGATCAGGCTCGACAGAATGCCGGCAAGCACCAGCAGGCTGCCGAGCAAAATGGCGATGCTGACGGTGTCGAGCGAGGCCATGCGCGAATCCCTTTGCGTCATTGGACGGGTTCGCAACGCAGAGAGCAATGACAAACGTGTCACATCAACGTCATGGCCGGGATTGACCCGGCCATTCGATCAAGGAGCATCGGGCTCGCGTGCCTTCGGCGCGGGCCGGCGATGACGGAATGTGCAGAGGGCCTGCTAGAACGCGACCTTGTCGCCGCCCTTGAGCGACAGAATCTCGCGCGCCTCGTCGGGCGAAGCGATGTCAAGGCCGAGGCCTTCGAGGATCTTGCGCACCTGCGTCACCTGCTGCGCGTTCGACTCGGCGAGCCGGCCGGCGCCGATCCAGAGCGAATCCTCCATGCCGACGCGCACATTCGCGCCCATGGCGGCGGCCTGCGCGGCGACGCGCATCTGGTTCTGCCCGGCGCCGAGCACGGACCAGTGGTAGTTGTCGCCGAGCAGGCGGTCGGCGGTGCGCTTCATCATCATCACGTCTTCCGGATGCGGGCCAATGCCGCCGAGGATACCGAACACCGATTGGACGAACAGCGGCGGCTTGACGAGGCCGCGGTCGAGGAAGTGCCGCAGCGTGTAGAGATGGCCGATGTCGTAGCATTCGATCTCGAAGCGCGTGTTGTTGTTGGCGCAGGTCGTGAGGATGTATTCGATGTCGGCGAAGGTGTTCTTGAACATGCCCGCCTTCGAGCGTTCGAGATACGGCTCTTCCCAGTCGTATTTGAACTTGCCCTTGAAGCGCGGGATCATCGGGTAGAGCCCGAAATTCATCGTGCCCATGTTGAGCGAGGCCACTTCCGGCTTGAAGGTCGCGGCGGGTTTTACACGTTCTTCCGCCGTCATCGTCGGCGCGCCGCCGGTCGTGATGTTCACCACCACGTTGGAGCGCTGCTTGATCACCTTCAGGAACGGCGCGAACGCTTCCGGCGACTGATCGGGACGGCCGTCCTGCGGATTGCGCGCGTGCAGGTGCACGATGGCGGCGCCCGCTTCCGCCGCGCCGATCGCGGCATCGGCGATCTCGGAGGCGGTGACCGGCAGATGCGGCGACATCGACGGCGTGTGGATCGAGCCGGTGACGGCGCAGGTAATGATGACTTTGCGTGCTTTCGCCATGAGCGTTCCAATTCCGTAAAGCGTGAGTTTACCATGGACAAATGGACTTCACGGCCGATCCTAGAGTATCAGCCATAGTCTCGTCACCTGCAGGTGCGGCTGCGCGAATTTGCGGAGCGCCGTCACCCTGAGGTGCGAGCGCAAGCAAGCCTCGAAGGGTGATGGCGCCGTGCCCGCCATCCTTCGAGGCCCGGCTTACGCCGGGCACCTCAGGATGACGGATCGGGCGCTGCGATCAGCCTCGGAAGGACGTTCGCGTGAATGAAAGGCCTGCACTCGGCGTAGCGAATTCTTCCGTCCTGATCGGCGTGCTGTGCGGTGCCGGTTCGGCGGTCGGGTGGGCGGCCGGATTCGTCGCGGCCAAACACGGCGTCTCTGTCGGCTTCACGCCGGCCGACCTCGCCTTCCACCGCTACTTCTGGTCCGGCCTTTTGCTCATACCGGTCATGCTGCGCGCTGGTGCGCGCGATCTCGGCGGCGTCGGCTGGGGTCGCGGCCTGGTCATGAGCATCTTGTCCGGACCGCCACAGGCGCTGCTCGCCTATAACGGCTTCGTGCTCACGCCGCTTGGTCACGGCACAACCATCCAGCCCGCATGCGCCGCCCTCGCCGGCATCGTGCTCGCAAGCCTGGTGCTGCATGAAAAACTGACGGCGGCGCGGATCGCGGGCGCAATCGCCATCGTGATCGGCCTGATGGCGTTCGGCTTCGAGTCGCTCACGACGATCGGCCGCGAAGGCATCGACGGCGACCTATTCTTCTGCACGGCGGGCCTGTTCTGGGCGACGTTCGGCATCCTGCTGCGTCTATGGCGCGTGCCGGGAACGCATGCGGTCGCCGCTGTCGGCACCGTGTCGGTACTGATCTACGCGCCGCTGCATGCGCTGTTCATCGGCTTCGATAGCATCGCGCGTATGAGCCTTGCGGAAAATCTGTTGCAGATGGTGGTGCAGGGATTGCTTGCCGGCGTGCTGCCGATCTACCTGTTCGCACGCGCGGTGATCCTGCTCGGCGCCGGACGCGCGGCCACGTTCCCCGCGCTGGTGCCGGTGTTCTCGCTCATCATCGGCTTTTTCGCACTCGGCGCAATACCGAGCGCGCCCCAATTGATCGGATTGGTGATCGTGCTGATCGGCTTCAGGCTGGTGGTGAAATAGTCACTCCGGACCCGCGTATTTGCCCGCCGTCTCCGGGAACATGTTCTTGATGATCTTGAACTTGGAGATGTCGACGGTCGCGTCCATGTGCAGGAACACGACCGCGTCGCGCAGCACCTTCTCGATTCCGAAATCGAGCATGATGCCGTTGCCGCCGTGCAGCTCGACGGCGTGCTGCGCAACCTTCATCACTTCCTCGGACGCGAACATCTTGGCCATGTTGACCAGCGTTTCGGCTTCCGGCGCGTTGTCGTCGACCGCGCGGGCGGCGCGCTCGAGCAGCGCGCGCACCGCTTCAAGCCGCGTCGCCATGTCGGCGAGCCGCAACGCCACCGCCTGATGCTTGATCAGGATGCGGCCGCCCTGCACATAGTTCTGCGCGTAGTCTGCGGTCGCCTCGAAGGCGCGCACGCCGACACCGAGATTTTTCGCGGCCTGAATGATCTTGCCGGGACGAAAATAGACTCCCGCCGAGCCCATCGCTGAATCCTGCACCAGCAGATGATCGTCGGGCACGAACATGTCCTCGAACACCATCTCGCCGTTGTTCATGAAGCGGCAGCCAAGCGTCTCATTGCAGCGCGCGACCGAAAAGCCCTTGGTCTCGCGCGGCACGAGGAACGAGGACGTGCCCTGCAACATGCCGACTTTCGGATTGGTGTTGGCGTAGACGACGTAGAGCGAGGCGTCGTAGCCGTTCGAGATGAATTGCTTGCGGCCGTTGATCACCCAGCCGCCGTCTTTCTTCACGGCGCGCGTCTGCATCGCCGCTTCCGGCACGTTGTAGGGTAGCCAGCGGTCGGAGGCACCGCGCGGCTCGGTCAGGCAATGCGCCATCAGGAATTTCGGATTCCTGACGAGCTCGGGAAACCACTTCGCCTGGAGATGCTTGGGCGCGAACTGGCGCAGCAGCACGGAGACTTTCCAGTTCTGCACCAGCTTGTCGGCGAGGCCTGAATCGCCGCGCGCTATCTCCTCGGCGACCAGCGCGAAGGTGGAGACTTCGGTGCCTTTCTCAAGCTCGACGCCGCCGTACTCCTCCGGCACGCCGAGCGTGCGGATGCCGATCTTGTCAGCGCCCTCGAGGATCGAGACCGGCAGGCGCTCTTCCGGCACCATCGACCATTCGCGCTGCCAGTTCTTCTTGATGTAGGGCAGCACCACGTCATCGATGAAATCGCGGCACGACTGCCGCATCATGCGCTGTTCTTCGGACAGGCCGCGGTCGGACGACATACGCTCAAGCATCGGCATTTCCTCGCTATTGTTGCCGCCAGTGTCGCGCGGATAAACCGGCAAGTCGAGGCCGCTGCCGGGGCATGGTGGCAGTTGTTTCGACAGGGCGAAAGCTGGCACTCTGCAAACACAACGCGTGCGGTTCAATGCCCGGAGTCGCAGGATGAACGATCGTCAACCCAATGCCATGGAAGGCGGCTGCACCTGCGGCGCCGTTCGCTATCGCCTTGCCGCACAGCCGCTGTTCGTACATTGCTGCCACTGCACGTGGTGTCAGCGGGAGACCGGGTCGGCGTTTGCCGTCAACGCTTTCATCGAGGCTTCATGCGTCGAGCTCTTGCAAGGAACACCGGTGCAAACGACGCTGCCGAGCGCCAGCGGCAAGGGACAGGTGTTGTGGCGTTGCGCCGGCTGCGGCGTCACCGTGTGGAGCAATTACCCGCAGGCCGGCCCGCGCATTCATTTCGTCCGCGTCGGCACGCTCGACGACCCGTCGCGCGTGCCGCCCGACATCCACATCTACACCTCGACCAAGCAGCCGTGGGTGATCTTGCCCGAGGATGTCCCGGCCGTGCCCGAATTTTACCGGCCGGCCGATCATTGGCGAGCCGAGAGCATCGCGCGTTTCAAGGCCGCGCAAAAAGGCTAGCGCTATGCCGCCTTGCGGGTGGCCAGGAAGTTGCCCATGCGGTCGAGCGCCTTGAGGATGTTCTCGGTGGAGTTGGCGTACGAGAGGCGCATGTAGCCTTCGCCAAGGATGCCGAAGTCGGGCCCGCCGATGGTGACGACACCGGTCTCGTTGAGCAGCGTGTTCGCAAGCTCCTTCGATCTCCAGCCAGTGCGCTTGACGTTGGGGAACGCGTAGAACGCGCCCTTTGGCACGACGCAGGAAACACCGGGCAGCTTGTTCAAGCCCTCGACCACGACTTTGCGCCGACTGTCGAACTCGGCGACCATCTTGTGCACGGCGTCCTGCGGACCGGTGAGCGCGGCAAGGCCGGCATACTGTGTCGGCGCGTTGACGCAGGAGTAGAGGTTGACCGCCAGCTTGCGCGCGTAGTCGTAGAGCTTGCCCGGCCACACCGCGTAGCCGAGACGCCATCCGGTCATGGCGTAGGTTTTCGACCAGCCGTTGAGCAGAATGAGCCGGTCGCGGATCGACGGATATGACAGCAGGCAAACGTGTTGCAGGCCGTCGTAGACCATGTGGTCGTAGATTTCGTCGGACATCACCGCGACGTCGGGCCACTTGTCGAGACCGGCGACAAACTTGTCGACTTCGGATTTCGGCGTGACGCCGCCGGTGGGATTGGCCGGCGAATTGATGATGATGAGCCGCGTGCTTTTGGTGATAAGGCCGAGCGTCTCTTCCGCCGAGAAGGCAAAGCCGTTCTCCTCGCGGATCGGGACCGGCACCGGCGTCGCGCCGGTGTACTCGATCATCGAACGATAGATCGGGAAACCCGGATCGGGATACATGATCTCCGCGCCCGGCTCGCCGAACATCAGGATCGACATGAACATCGTCGGTTTGCCGCCGGGCATGATCATCACGCTGTCGGGCGACACCTCGACCTTGTAGCGCTTGTGCAGATCGGCCGCGACGGCTTCGCGCAACGGCGGAATGCCGGTCGCCGCCGTGTAGCCGTGGTGGCCGTCGCGCAGCGCCTTGATTGCGGCTTCGACGATGTGATCGGGCGTGCGGAAGTCGGGCTGGCCGATGCCGAGGCTGATGACGTCGCGGCCTTGCGCGGCCAGCGCGTTGGCGCGGGCGAGCACGGCAAAGGCATTCTCCTCGCCGATGCGATCGAAATTCGCGACGGTCTTCAGCATGATGAGGCTCCCGGAAAGCGGCGCGTTGCCCGCCTATTGGACTGATTTTTCAGGCATTTCAGCCGATCGGGGCGAGGAAATCAATGCACGCGGAAGCAGGCCGAAACGCTGTCATGATCGGCCTCGTGCCGGCCATCCCGCGAGGTGAGTGGCTGCCTAAGCGAGATGGCCGGGACAGGCCCGGCCATGACGAATAGAGACGTTGCCAAGGCGGCTAACGTTGCGCGATCAGATCGGGCGTGATGTCGGCCAGTTTCGCCACGCCGGAGAGCTGCATCGCGCGGATGAGTTCGTCGCGGAAATGGTCGAGCACGGCGGCGACGCCGTCGGGGCCGTTCACGGTGAGGCCCCAGATGACGGGCCGGCCGATCAGCACCGCGCGGGCGCCGAGCGCGAGTGCCTTGAGGATATCGGTGCCGCGGCGGATGCCGCCGTCGACATAGACCTCCACCTTGCCGGCGAGCGCGGCGGCGATCTCGCCGACCGCGGCGGCGGTGGTCACGGTGGTGTCGAGATGGCGGCCGCCGTGATTGGAGACGATCACCGCGCTCGCGCCATGCTCGGCACAGGCGACCGCATCGTCGGCGCGCAGCACGCCCTTCACCAGCACCGGCATCGGCGAACGCTTCACCAGCCATTCCAGCTCGCGCCAGGTCGCCGGATAAAGCACCTTGCCGACGAAGTCCGGATGATACGCGGTGCGCGCCATCGGCGAGCCCGGCATGTTGATGTTGAGGATCTCCGGTGACGGTTCGTGCTGCTCGCGCGCGGCGCGCGGGCTCCAGCCCGGCACCGGCGCATCGACCGTGAGCACCAGCGCGCCGTATCCGGCGGCGTAAAGACGGTCGATGAGCGCCTCGACTTCTTTTTTCTCCGGCCAGTAGTAGAGCTGGAACCACTGCGGCGCGCTGCGCCGTTCAGCGGCGACGTCCTCGACCGTGACGTTCGAATTGCTCGCGATGACGTAAACGCAGCCGGCGGCCGCCGCGCCGCGCGCAGTGGCGCGCTCACCTTCGCGATGAAACAATTTGTGCCGTCCGGTCGGCGCCACAAGGATCGGCGTCTTCACCGGATTGCCGAGCAGCGTGGTGCGCAAATCGACGTTCGCGATATCGCGCAGGACGCGCGGGCGCAGGCGCAGCGCGCGCCAGGCGGTGATGTTCTCCAGCGCGGAAATTTCGTCGTCGGCGCCGGCGGCACAGAACGCGAACGAGGCGGGCGGCATTTTCGCCTTCGCCAACTCTTCCAAAGCATCGAAATCGACTGAATCCACGTCATTTCCTCCAGCACTGCCGATCACGCATGATTATTATTCGATCAACGAAATTGACTGTCCCCACCCGCGCCGGCGTGGCACTGTCCGGCCGGTTCTAGCGAGCGAGTTTTCCCATGGCCAGCTCCCGCCCGTCCACCGCCGACAAGCGGCGCACCTTCCATGAGCTGCACAAGAGCGGCTGCTTCGTCATTCCCAATCCGTGGAACGTCGGCAGCGCGCGCTACCTGCAAGGCCTCGGCTTCAAGGCGCTGGCGACGACGAGCTCGGGGCACGCGCATTCGCAAGGCTTCGCGGACGGCGAGCAGACGATGGAGGACGTGCTCGCGCACTACCGCGAGCTCGCCGAGGCGGCTGACATTCCGCTCAACGCCGATTTCGAGAACGGCTTTGCGCATGACCCGGAAGGCGTCGCGGCGAACGTGAAGCGCTGCATAGAGACCGGCGTCGCGGGCCTTTCGATCGAGGATTTCAACGGCAACGAGGACGATCCGCTCTATCCGTTCGACCTGGCGCTCAAGCGCGTGAAAGCGGCACGCGAGGCGATCGACAAGTCGGGCAGCAACGTGGTGTTCACCGCGCGCACCGAAGGCTTCATCCACAAACGGCCGGATGTCGACGAGACCATCCGGCGGCTTAAGGCGTTCGCCGACGCGGGCGCGGATTGCCTCTACTCTCCGGGCATCAAGACGCGCGAGCACATCGAGGCGACCGTGAAGGCGGTTGGAGGCAAGGCGATCAACTTCCTCAACAGCGGGCCGTTCGGCTTTACCGTGAAGGACCTCGCGGACCTGGGCGTGCGGCGCATCAGCGTCGGCGGCACGCTTGCGCGCGTCGCCATGGACGCGTTCATCAAGTCGGCGACGCAGATCGCGAAGGAAGGCAAATTCGACAGCTTCGCCGGCGTGATCACGAATGCCGAACTGAACAAATTCTTCCACGACGACCGCGCCAACCGTCAACGACCGTGACCTCCGAACCGCATCCGCAGACCGGCCAGCCGGTCGGCCTCCCCGTCGCGAACACCGCGCCGGCGAAATTGCCCGAGCCGGTGACGCTGAAAGGCCGCTTCGGCCGCGTCGAAAAACTCACGCCCGAACATGCCGTGGGCTTGTGGCCGGCGGTGAAAGGCTTCGACGACATCTGGACCTACATGTCGGGCTACGGTCCGTTCGACGACGAGGCGGCTTTTGCCGCGTGGGTGAAGGAGCGCAGCGCGCTGAAAGACCCCTATTCCTACGCGATCGTCGACGCGAAGGATCAGCCGGTCGGCATCGCGGCGCTGATGCGCATCGACGCCCCCATGCGCGTGATCGAGGTCGGGCACGTACTTTATTCGCCGGCTTTGCAGCGCACGCCGCTCGCGACCGAGGCGCAATATCTGCTGGCTCGCTACATCTTCGAGACGCTCGGCTACCGCCGTTACGAATGGAAATGCCACGCGCTCAACGAAGGCTCGCGGCGCGCGGCGCTGCGGCTCGGTTTTACCTTCGAAGGCGTGCACCGGCAGGCGATGATCGCCAAGGGGCGCAATCGCGATACCGCGTGGTTCTCCATGCTCGACAGCGAGTGGCCGGCACGCAAGGCGAATTTCGAGCGATGGCTCGCGCGCGACAACTTCACGCCTGACGGCCGCCAGAAGGAAAGTCTCGCCGCCATGAACGCCGGTGATCGGCGGCAATGAGCGACGTTGCGCTTGCCTCGACGCGGCTCTCCCGCCAGCGACCGTTCGTGCTGTTCTGGCTGTCGCGGCTCGCCTCCACGCTCGGCTTTCAGATGCTGGCGGTGACGATCGGCTGGACGATCTACGACATCACCGGCAGCGCGTTCGATCTCGGCCTCGTCGGTCTCATTCAGTTCGTGCCCGCGGTCGTGTTCACCCTGCTTATCGGACATTTTGCCGACCGCTATGACCGGCGGCTGATCGTGCGCATCTCGCAGGCCGTGAACTTCGTCGCGGCCTCGATGGTGTTTGCGGCTTTCGTCATGCATGCGCTCAGTCGCGATCTCCTTTTCGGGGCGGTGTTCCTGATCGGCTGCGCGCGCGCCTTCGAGGTGCCGACCGCGCACGCGCTGGTGCCGGTGCTGGTGCCGACGCCGATGATTCCGCGCGCCGTGGCGGCGTGGAGCTCGGCCAACCAAACCGCCGTCATCTGCGGGCCGGCGGCGGGCGGCCTCATCTACGCCATCAGCCCGCAGCTTGTGTGCGCCATCTGCCTTGTACTGTTCCTCATCGCGATCACGCTCGTGTCGCTGGTGCATGCCGAGCGGCCGCCGCCGTCGCGCGAACCGCCGACACTCTCGTCGGTGCTCGCGGGCATCGAGTACATCCGCACGCGCGAGCGCCTGCTCGGTGTCATCACGCTTGACCTGTTCGTGGTGCTACTCGGCGGCGCGACCGCGCTTTTGCCGATCTACGCGCGCGATATCCTGCACGCCGGGCCGACCGGGCTCGGCCTGTTGCGCTCGGCGCCGGCGATCGGTGCGCTGGCGACGACGATCATCCTCGCGCATTTCCCCATCGAGCGGCGCGTCGGCATCAAGATGTTCGCCGTCGTCGGCCTGTTCGGCATCTGCACCATGGCGTTTTCGCTCTCGACTTCGCTGCCGCTGTCGATCGCCATCCTTGCCGTTCTCGGCGCAGCGGATTCGATCAGCGTGGTGGTGCGTTTCTCGCTGGTACAGATGGAAACGCCGGACGCCATGCGCGGGCGCGTCAGCGCGATCAACTATCTGTTCGTCGGCACCTCGAACACGCTCGGCGAGTTCGAGTCCGGCGTCGTGGCGGCGCTGCTCGGCGCGGTTCCCGCCGCCTTCATCGGCGGGCTCGGCTCGCTACTGGTCGCCGCGATCTGGATGTGGTTGTTTCCCGACCTGCGCCGGATCGACCGCTTCCAGACGGCGCCCGATACGTGAGGTTGCGATGCACATTCTGATTACCGGCGCGGCGGGGATGATCGGCCGCAAGCTCACCGCGCGGCTGGTGAAAGACGGCAAGCTCAACGGCAAGCCGATCGACCACCTGACGCTGACCGATGTGGTCGCAGCGGAAAGGCCGGCGGGCTTCAGCGGCAAGGCCGACATTTCGACGGACGACCTCGCGGCGCCCGGCGCGGCGGAAAAGCTGGTCGCCGGCAAGCCGGACGTGATCTTCCATCTTGCCGGCGTCGTCTCGGGTGAAGCCGAGACCAATCTCGAGAAGGGCTACCACGTCAATCTCGACGGCGGCCGTTCGCTGCTCGACGCGGTCCGCCATGAGCACGACAAATCCGGCTATACGCCGAAGGTGGTGTTCACTTCGTCCATCGCGGTGTTCGGCGCGCCCTTCCCGCCGGCGGGCATTCCCGACGATTTCCACCTCACGCCGCTCACGTCCTACGGCACGCAGAAGGCGATGACCGAGCTGATGCTCGCCGATTTCAGCCGGCGCGGGATTCTCGAGGGCGTCGGCATCCGGCTGCCGACAATCTGCGTGCGGCCGGGCAAGCCGAACAAGGCAGCGTCCGGATTCTTTTCCGGCATCATCCGCGAACCTCTCGCCGGACAGGAGGCGATCCTGCCCGTCGCCGATACGGTGCGGCACACGCACGCTTCGCCGCGCTCGGCGGTCGGTTTCCTGATCCATGCCGTCTCACTCACGCGCGAACAACTCGGCCCGCGCATCAACCTCAATATGCCCGGCGTTTGCGTCACGGTGGCGGAGCAGATCGAGTCCTTGCGCCGCATCGCCGGCGACAACGTTGCCGGCCGCATCAAGCGCCAGCCGGACGAACTGATCATGCGCATCGTCGCCGGCTGGTCGGAGCGCTTCGATGCCAAGCGCAGCGCCGCGCTCGGCTTCAAAGCCGAGGCGACGTTCGACGACATCGTCCGCGCGCATATCGAGGATGAGCTGGGCGGAAGAATCGCCAATTAAGTACAATTGTCATGGCCGGACTCAGCCCGTCGAAAACGGGCGTGAATGCCATTTCGTCCCGGCCATCCCGCTTGGAGACGCAATGCCTTCCTAAGCGGGATCACCGGGACAAGCCCGGTGACGACAAGAGCAGTTGCGCCTCGCGCCCCAGGGCTTACATTGCCCCCATGACCTACGTCGACGCCGCCGTCGCACCCCTACGCAAAACCGGCCAGATCAAGATCCACGGCCCCGAGGCCTTCGAGGGCATGCGCAAGGCCGGCCAGCTCGTCGCGCGCTGCCTCGACATGCTGGTCGACGAGGTGAAGCCCGGTGTGCCCACCGACAAGCTCGACAAGCTCGTCCTGGACTACGCGCTCGACCACAAGGCGCTGCCGGCAACGCTGATGTACCGCGGCTACCGCAAATCGACCTGCACCTCGCTCAACCATGTGGTCTGCCACGGCATCCCGAGCGAGAAGCCGCTGAAGGAAGGCGATATCGTCAACATCGACGTCACGCTGATCCTCGACGGCTGGCACGGCGACTCGAGCCGCATGTTCGCGATCGGGCAGATCCCACGGCGCGCGGTGCGGCTGATCGAGGTCACCTACGAGGCGATGATGCGCGGTATCGAAACGATCCGACCAGGATCGACCACGGGCGACATCGGCGCCGCCATCCAGAGCTTCGTCGAGGCGCAGCGCATGAGCGTCGTGCGCGACTTCTGCGGCCACGGACTCGGCCGGCTGTTTCACGACGAGCCGAATATCGTGCACGTCGGACGTGCCGGCGAAGGGATCGTGCTTAAGCCGGGCATGTTCTTCACCGTCGAGCCGATGATCAATATCGGCCGCCCGCACGTGAAGGTTCTGTCGGACGGCTGGACGGCCGTGACGCGCGACCGCGAATTGTCGGCCCAGTTCGAGCACACGGTCGGCGTGACCGAAAAGGGCGTCGAGATCTTCACGCTCTCGCCGAAGGGGCTCGACAAGCCGCCCTACAAGAGTTGAAGCGGCTATTCGTTCGCAAACAGAAGACTTCGCTCGAAGGTTGCATCGTGCTGCGCTAAGCTCGCCGTCAGGGGACGGTGCGGGCGCGTATCCATGGCGATCAAGCGTAGCAATACCCAGCGTGAAATAGGCCTTTCCGAGGTCTCCCCGCATTATCACGGACACCGCGAGAGGCTGCGCGCCCGTTTCCGCGACGCCGGCAGCGACGCGGTGAGCGACTACGAGTTGCTGGAGCTGGTGCTGTTTCGCGCCATCCCGCAGCGCGACGTCAAGCCGCTCGCGAAGGACCTGATCGCTAGATTCGGATCGTTCGCGGAAGTGATCGCGGCGCCGCGCGCACGGCTCAAGGAGATCAAGGGCGTCGGCGACGCGGCCGTCGACGAGCTCAAGATCGTGCACGCCGCGGCGGGCCGGCTCGCCAAGGGCCAGGTGCAGAAGCGGCCGCTGCTGTCGTCCTGGGGAAGTGTGCTCGACTATTGCCGCACCGCGCAGGCCTTCGCCGACAAGGAACAGTTCCGCATCCTTTTCCTGGACAAGCGCAACCAGCTCATCGCCGACGAATTGCAGCAGACCGGTACGGTCGACCATACGCCGGTCTATCCGCGCGAGGTGGTCAAACGGGCGCTGGAATTGTCAGCGACCGCGATCATCCTGGTGCACAATCACCCGTCCGGGGATCCGACGCCCTCGCGCGCCGACATCCAGATGACACAGGCGATCGTCGAAGTGGCCAAGCCGCTCGGCATATCCGTGCACGACCACATCATCGTCGGCAAGGAAGGGCACGCAAGCTTCAAGGGGCTGCGGCTGATTTAGGCACGTAGGAGTCACTGCCGCACAAGCGTCATCTGGTCGGCGGTTTCCGGCAGGCGGCGCCAGGTGACGTTGTCGACTTCCTCGAAGCGCCAGGGATTGCCGCGCGCAGGCCGCAGCAGCAACTCGCCGCGGTCGAGCTGCCAGGTCTGGAAATTCAGCCGGGCGATCGCCGGATCGCAGCCGGGCTTCACCGTCACCGCGAGCGTGTCCGTCGCCGTCCGCGAGAGCGCAAGAGCGCACACCGGCGAGCCCGCGCCGCGCACGATTGCCCAGTCGCCGACAACATCCTCGGGTTTGCGCGCCGGCGGACCGCCGGCATCGGCCGCGTTTTGCAGGAACAGCACGCCAACGCCGGGAGTCGGCGCCTCGTAGATGCCGTTCTCGACCTCGCTGAACTCGACCAGCGCCTTGCCCTGCGCGTTGACGAGATGCAGGAGGTCGTTGTCCGGAAAATTCCACGCAATAATGTCGGCGGTGAACGGAAAAAGATTCACACAGTTCTTGTCGAACTCGAGCTTGAAACCGCCGGGCGCAGGGGTGTCCTTGAAAGTGACCGTGCAGATCTTGTCGCGGTCGGCGTTGGAGAATTCCCAGCTGCCGAGCAAGGCCTTGGCGGAATCCCCGAGCTGTGGCGTTTGCGCGAAAGCGAAGGAACCGGCGAGGCAAAACGCAACGGACGCGAAGGCGATGCGAGACATTTGCACGAACTTTCAGCCGTTCGTCTCCGCGAAAGCGGGGACCCAGTATTTTAGCTGGATTCCCGCTTGCGCGGGAATGAGCGGGGTCCGGATCGAAATACCGTTAACGCTTCTTCGGCGGATACGGCGTTTCCGCAACCGGCGTTAACGGCGGCTTGCCAGCGGCCCAGGCGAGGATGTTGTCGACGACAAGCTGATCCATCGCCGCCCGCGTCGCCTCGGTCGAGGAGCCGAGATGCGGGAACAGCACGATGTGATTCATCTCGATCAGTTCCTGCGGCACGTTCGGCTCGTTGGCGAACACGTCCAGGCCGGCGGAGTAGATGGTGCGGTTCTTCAGCGCCTCGATCAGCGCCGGCTCGTCCACGACCGAGCCGCGCGCCATGTTGATCACGACACCGCGCGGCCCGAGCGCCTTCAGTACCTCGGCATTGATCATGTTCTTCGTGCTGGCGCCGCCGGGCACGATGATCATCAGCGTGTCGACGTCGCGCGCCATGTCGATGAGCTTCGGGTAATACTTGTACTTCACGCCGCTTTGCGGATTGCGGCTGTGATAGACGACCGGCACACCGAAGGCTTCCAGCCGCCGCGCGATCGCCTTGCCGATGCGCCCCATGCCGACCATGCCGACCGTTCGGTCCCGCAGCGTCGCCTTGGTGAGCGGGTAATGCGCCTCTTTCCACTTGCCGGCGCGCAAGTAGCGGTCAGACTGCGGCAGTTCACGCACCGTGCAAAGCAAAAGGCCGAGCGCGGTATCGGCGACTTCCTCGTCGAGCACGCCGGGCGTGTTGGTGACGATGATGCCGTGCTCGCCCGCCCACTTGGCGTCGATGTGGTCGTAACCAACGCCGAAGCTCGAGACCTGCTCGACGTTGGGAAACTGCTTGAGGAAATTTCCGTCGACCTTGGTGTGGTGCGCGATGGCGATCGCCTTGATTTTCGGCCCGATCTCCCTGGCGTAGGCAGCCTGGTCCTTGGCCTCGAGCCAGTGGTGCAGGTTCACCTTGCCCTCGAAGCCCTTCATCATCACGGGCTTGCGCGCCGCGACCAGCAATACGTCCGGCTTTTCGCCAGCCATTCGACTTCTCCTTGACTAGACCAGTGCGGTGACCGGCTGCTCGACAAAGCTCTTGAACGCCGCGAGAAGCTCGGCGCCGAGCGCCCCGTCCACCACGCGGTGATCGCACGACAACGTGACCGTCATCTGGCTGATGAATTTCACGCTGCCGTCCTCCGCCTCGACCGGTGCGCGGCGCGAGGCGCCGACCGCGAGGATGGTGGCGTGCGGCGGGTTGATGATGGCGGAAAATTCGCGCACGCCGTACATGCCGAGATTCGAGATCGCGCTGGCGCCGCCCTGATATTCGTTCGGCTTGAGCTTCTTCGCGCGGGCGCGTTCGGCGAGGTCGCGCATTTCCGCCGAGATCGCGGTGAGCGCTTTCACCTCCGCGTTGCGCAGGACCGGCGTGATCAAGCCGCCGTCAAGCGCGACTGCAACGCCGATGTCGGACGACTTGAAGCGCAGGATGCGGTCTTCGGCCCAGACCGCGTTCGCAGTCGGAATGCGTTGCAAGGCCGCCGCCCACATCTTGATGATGAAATCGTTGAGCGACAGCTTGAATGCCGGATTGCCGTCCTTGTCCTTCGGCGCGGAGGCATTCGCCTCCTCGCGCATGGCGACAAGGCGGCCGATGTCGATGTCGGCCGTCAGATAGAAATGCGGGATGGTCTGCTTGGCCTCGACCAGCCGCCGCGCGATGGTCGCACGCATCGAGTCGAGCGGCACTTCCTCGTAGGCGACGCCCTCGTAGAGCGCCTTCACCTGCGCGGCGCTGGCGCCGGCCGTCATCGCGGCGGCGCGTGCCGGGGCGGCGCGCTCGACGTCGCTCGCGACGATGCGGCCATGCGGACCGGATCCGCTGATGCGCGAGAGGTCGATGCCCCGCTCGCCGGCAAGGCGACGCGCCAGCGGCGTGATCGCTGCGCCGCCGGCCAAGCGCGCGGGACCGTAATTGCGTTCGGGCGTCATCACGACACGGAACGGATCGCGCTGCGCAAACGGAGGAACGGTTCGCGAAGATACGGCGCCCGCCCGCTCGTCCCCGCGCACGCGGGGACCCAGTTCTTTCTGGGTTTGTGCTGGCTGGGTTCCCGCTTTCGCGGGAACGAACGGAGTTTGTGGCGCGCTCGGTGCGCCAGCTGCGGGTTTTGGCTGCGAAGGCGCTGCTGCCTCGCCACCCGCCCCCGCAATCACCGCCACGACGGCGCCGACCTTGGCCGTCTCGCCGACCTGGAAACGGATGTCGGTGAGGGTGCCGGCGACCGTCGACGGCACTTCCATCGAGGTCTTGTCGGTCTCGATCTCGAACAGATTCTCGCCCGGCTTCACCGCGTCGCCGGCCGCCTTGAACCATTTCACGATCTTGCCTTCGGCGACGGTCTCGCCGAGTTGCGGCATCAGGACGTCCACGCGACTTCTTCCCTTCCCTGTCATCACCGGGCCGGCGCGCAGCGCCGCGACCCGGTGATCCCGATTGTGATGGCACAGCTTTGCTTCCCTAAGCGGGATTGTCGGGTCAAGCCCGGCAATGACAAAGCAGAGACATTACCAGCTTACCGAGACGTACTGCGTCTCCATGAATTCCATCATGCCCTCGTGCGCGCCTTCGCGGCCAAGGCCGGACTGCTTGGTGCCGCCGAACGGCGCCGCCGGATCGGACACGAGGCCGCGATTGAGGCCGATCATGCCGAAGTCGAGCTTTTCTGAGACGCGCATGCCGCGGCTCAAGTCCTTCGTATAGAGGTAGGCGACGAGGCCGTATTCGGTGTCGTTGGCGCACTTGATCGCTTCGTCCTCGTTCTTGAAGGTCTGGATCGAGGCGACCGGCCCGAAGATTTCTTCGTTCAGCATTTTCGAGTCGTTGGACACGTTCGTGAGCACGGTCGCCGGATAGAAGAAGCCCGGCCCGTCCGGCAGCGTGCCGCCGGTCAGGACCTTGGCGCCCTTCTTCACCGCATCGTCGACCAGCTCGATCACCTTGTCGCGGCCGTCCTTGTTCACGAGCGGGCCGAGGTTGACGCCCTCGTCGAGGCCGTTGCCCATCTTCAGCGACTTCATCTTGTCGGTGAGCTTTTTCGCGAACTCGTCGTGCACCTTCTCGTGCACGTAGAAGCGATTGGCCGCGGTGCAAGCCTCGCCCATGTTGCGCATCTTGGCGATCATCGCGCCGTCGATCGCCGCGTCGATATCGGCGTCCTCGAACACGATGAACGGCGCGTTGCCGCCCAGTTCCATCGCCGGTTTCAGGATGTTGTCGGCGGCTTCGTGCAGCAGCTTGCGGCCGACTTCGGTCGAGCCGGTGAAGGAGACAACGCGCACGCGCTTGTCGTGCAGCATGTGTCCGACCACCTTGCCGGACGAGCGCGAGGGGATGACGTTCACGACGCCGGCGGGCACGCCCGCCTCTTCCAGCACCGGCATCAGCGCGAGCATGGTGAGCGGCGTGTCGGATGCGGGCTTGAGCACCACCGGACAGCCGGCGGCGAGCGCCGGGCCGATCTTGCGCGTCGCCATCGCGGCGGGGAAATTCCACGGCGTCACCAGCACGGCGATGCCGGCCGGCTTGTGCTGGGCGACGATGCGCGCGCCGGAAGCCGGCGCCGTCGAAATCTGGCCGACGTTGCGCACGGCTTCCTCCGCGTACCAGCGGAAGAATTCGGCCGCATAGGCGACCTCGCCGCGCGAATCCGGCAGCGCCTTGCCGTTCTCGAGCGTGATGAGCTTCGCGAAGCGCTCGGCGTCGCGCATGATCAACTCGTAGCATTTGCGCAGGATCTCGCCACGCTCGCGCGGCTTGCGCTTGGCCCAGCCCTCGAAGGCGGCGTCGGCGGCATCGAGCGCCGCCTTGGCGTCTTCGACGGTGGCGTTCGCGACCGAAGCGATCTTGCGCTCGGTCGCCGGATCGATGACGTCGAAGCGGCCGCCGTCGGACGATTTGCGCCATTTACCGCCGATCCAGAGATCGGTCGGGACGTTGGCAAGAAGATTGTCGTACATGGGGGATTCTCCACTTGCTCCGCTCATTCCCGCGCAAGCGGGAATCCAGTTTTTTGGCTCCTGGGTCCCCGCTTTCGCGGGGACGAACGGCCTATGAATTCAAACTCCGCCTCACCGTTTCCACGATCCGGTCGGGGGTGGGGAGGACGATGTCCTCGAGAATATCGGCGGCCGGCAATGGAATATGGGGTGTTGTGATACGAACGGGAGGGCCGTCATGGTCGTAGAAGCCCTCATCTACGGCGATCGAGACAATTTCCGCGCCCCATCCGCAAAGCCGAGGATTCTCCTCCACGGTGAACAGACGATGGGTCTTCGCCAGCGAACCGAGGATGGTCTGGGTGTCGAGCGGAACCAGCGAGCGCACGTCGACGACCTCGCAATCGATGCCGTGTTCCGCCTTCAGCGTCTCGGCCGCGGCAAGCGCGCGGGGAACCATCAGCGCGAGCGCCAGAATAGTCGCGTCCTTGCCGGGACGCACGATCTTGGCCGTGCCGAGCGTATCGACGATCTCGCCGTCCGGCACCTCGCCCTTGGTCGGGTAAAGCGACTTGTGCTCGAAGAAGATCACCGGATCGGGATCGCGCACGGCGGCCGCCATCAGGCCGATGACGTCGCGCGGATTGGACGGCGCGACGACCTTGAGGCCCGGGATCATCATGCACCAGTTCTCGACCGACTGGCTGTGCTGCGCGCCGAAACGCGAGCCCGCGCCGTTGCCGGTGCGCACGACCAGCGGGCATTTGAGCTGGCCGTTCGACATGTAGCGGCTCTTCGGAAATTCGTTGGCGATGTAGTCGAAGCACACCGCGAAGAAATCCGAGAACATGATCTCGGCGATCGGCTTCAGGCCGGTCATCGCCGCGCCCATTGCCGCGCCGAGGATGGCCTGCTCGGAGATCGGCGTATCGCGCACGCGCAACGGGCCGAACTGTTCGAACAGGCCGACGGTCGCCTTGAACACGCCGCCGGCCTTGGCGACGTCCTCGCCGAGAAAGACGACGTCCTTGTCGCGCTCCATCTCCTGCGCGATGCCGCGGATCACCGCGTCGCGATAAGTCAGTTCCGCCATGCCCAGCCTCCATCGGCATAGACATCCGTGGTGAGGATATCGAGCGGCGGCATCGGCGCCGCCTTGCACTTCTCGGTCGCCTCGTCGACCTCGCGCCGCACGTCGGCGTCGATGTCGGCGATGACTTTCTCGGCGACGCCGAACTGTTGCAGCCGCTCGCGGTAGATCTTGATCGGATCGCGCTGCTTCCAGCGATCGAGCTCGCCTTCGGGGCGATACTTTGCCGGATCGGCGCGCGAATGACCGCTGTGCCGGTAGGTGAGGCACTCGATCAGCGAGGGCCCCTCGCCCGCGCGCGCCTTGTCGTAGGCCGCGCGCGCCGTGCGATAGACCACGTCGGCGTCGTTACCGTCGATGACGATTTTTTCGAGGCCATAAGAACCGGCGCGGTCGCCCGCAGGATTCGGCACCGCCGTCACGTCGCCGATCGGCGTGTATTCCATGTAGAGATTGTTCTCGCACACGAAGATCACCGGCAGCTTCCACACCGCGGCGAAATTGAGCGCCTCGTGGAACGCGCCGATGTTGGTGGTGCCGTCGCCGAAGAAGCAGGTCGAAACGTCCTTGTCGCCCTTGTATTGCGCGCGCCAGGCGGCGCCGCAGGCGATCGGCAGATGCGCGCCGATGATCGCGTACGAACCCATGACGCCGTGGTCGGCGGAGGTCAGGTGCATCGAGCCGCCCTTGCCGCGCATCAGGCCGTTGTCGCGCTGCATCAGCTCGCCGAGCACCTTCTCGACCGACACGCCGCGCGCCAGCGTATGCGCGTGGCCGCGATAGGTGCAGAACGACAGGTCGCCTTTTTTCATCGCGCCGGCAAAACCGGCGGCGACAGCCTCCTGCCCGAGCGACAGGTGGCTGGTGCCCTTCACCAGATTTTGCAGAAAGAGGTCATAGGCGCGCTGCTCCGCCTCGCGCAGGCGCACCTGCGAGCGGTAAAGCTCAAGGCGCTTTTCCTCGCCGATATCGTCGTTCAAGCCCGAGCCGGCCGGCTGCGGGGCCCGGTCCTTTGCTGTCGCCATGAATGTTCCTCGAAGGGCTTATTCTCTCTTTTGGGGCCGAAACTTAGCGCCGCCCATGACGCTTAGGCAACCGGTGCGGAAGGCTCGACCTTGCGCACCGCTTCGCGGTGCAGGAGGTAGAGGCCGGACGCGATCACGATGATCCCGCCCACGATGGTCCACCGGTGCGGCACGTCGCCGAACACCAGGAAGCCGAGGCTCGTGGTCCACACCATCTGCGTATAGATGAAGGGCGCGAGCGCGGAGGCGGGCGCGAGCCGGTGGGCAAGAATGAGCAGGAAATGCCCACCGCCGCCCAGTGCGCCGATCAGCACCATCAACCCCGCCGTCAGCCAGCCGTCCGGCGCCGTCCAGACAAACGGAACGATCGCCGTCATCGCAAGAGCGCCGACGAGGTTGGTGTAGAACTGGGTCGTTTCGTTGGAGTCGGTCCGCGACAGCACGCGCGTCGAAATCACGTAGAGCGCGTAACAGATCGTGCCGCCGACGGGCAGCAGCGCGACCGGCTGCATCCCGCCCATCCCGGGCCGCGTTACCACCAGCACGCCGAGCAGCCCAACGCCGATCGCGACCCAGCGCCGCCAGCCCACGGTCTCGCCGAGCAGCGGCACGCAGAGCAGAGCGACGAGAAACGGCGTGCCGAACAGAATCGAGAGCACCTCGTCGAGCTGCATGAAGCGCAGCGCGGAAAGATTCAGCATCGTCGACAAGAGCAGCAATGCCGAGCGGCCCACCTGCAGCAACGGCCGACCGGTTTTCATCAGCGCGGGCTGGCGCAGCGGGTTGGAGAACACGCAGCTCAGCGCGAAGGCGAAGAAATAGCGCGCCCACACGACCTGAAGCGTGTCCATGTGGTGGTTGAGATATTTTCCGGTGGTGTCGAGGCAGGAAAAGCATGCCACCGCGCAACACATCAGCGCGATACCGGTCAGGCGCAAGCGGCGAGCGACGTGAGAATCGGTCATCGAATGTCCGGCGACGTAAAGACCGTCGCCCTGAGGCGCTCGGCCGAACGCCGGGCCTCGGGCGACGGCCCTGGTGTCACGGGCCGTTCATCCTTCGAGGCTCGCTGCCCTCGCACCTCAGGATGACGGAGAAAAAGTAGCGCGGGCTGCTCGGCCAGCATCAATACGTCGCCCGCCCGCCGGAGATGTCGAAAGCCGCGCCGGTCGTGAACGAGCAGTCGGCCGAAGCGCAGAACGCGGCGAGTGCCGCGATCTCCTCGACCAGCACGAAACGCCCGCGCGGAATTTTCGACAGCATGAAGTCGATGTGCTGCTGCGTCATCTGGTCGAAGATTGCGGTTTTCGCCGCCGCCGGCGTGATGCAGTTTACCGAGATGTCCTTGTTCGCCGTCTCCTTGGCGAGCGACTTGGTGAGCGAGATGACGCCCGCCTTCGAGGCCGAATAGGCCGGCGCGTTCGGATTGCCTTCCTTGCCGGCGATCGACGCGATGTTGACGACACGGCCGTAGTTCTGCGCGATCATCAGCGGCGCAATCGCCTTGCAGCAGTGGAACGGCCCGTCGAGATTGATCGACATCACTTGCCGCCAGGCGTCGAGCGGATAGTCCCACGTCGTCGTGTTCGGGCCGGCGATGCCGGCATTGTTGACCAGGATGTCGATACGGCCGAGCGCCTTCACCGTCTCGTCGCGTGCGCGTTCGACGTCCTTGTAATTCGTGACGTCGACCGAAACGGCGACGACCTTGCCGCGCTTTTCGACTTCCTTGGCGGTCTTCTGCGCGAGCTGCGTGTCGCGATCCCAGATCGCGACCGCCGCGCCGGAATCGAGAAAACGCTCGACGATGGCACGGCCAATGCCTTGCGCGCCGCCGGTCACCACCGCATTACGGCCGCCGAGATCGATCTTGTTGGACATGAGGTCGCCTCCGGGCGAATTACTAGCCAAACCGCGTACTTATGACGAGTGACGGATTCGCGGGTGGGCAATGCGCTGAGGTATGACGGCGCGCGTTCTTGAAGGCAACCGCGGCATGCGGTAAATTCCTGCCGTGGGGCCTGCGGCGGTCGCCCCGCGCTTATCCAAGGCTTGCTGGCCCAAGCACCGCCTCCTTCGTTGACGGAGGGGGCTCATGTTTGCTGCGAGCTATTCCATCTCACCCCGTGACTTGTGGAACCTGATCGGCACGCCGCGCGCGCCGGTCATCATCGACGTGCGTGCACGCGACTTTTACGACAGCGCGCAGGCTCTCCTGCCCGGCGCGCTCTGGCACGAGGCCGACGCGGTGGCGGGCTGGTCCGTGCAATTCGAGCGCGAACAGCCCATCGTCGTCGCCTGCAAGGCCGGCCACGAATTCAGCCAGTTGGCGGTTGCTCACCTGCGCGGCGATGGCTACGACGCCCGCATGCTGGAAGGCGGCTATGCGGCTTGGGCTGCGGAAGGCCTGCCGCTGGTGGCGAAGTCGGCGTTGGATCGCCTGGCGCCGCAACGGCCCAGCGTCTGGGTGACGCGGCGGCGGCCGAAGGTCGACCGCGTCGCCTGTCCGTGGCTCATCCGCCGCTTCCTCGACCCGCAGGCGCGCTTCCTGTTCGTCGATCCGCCCGAGGTGATCAAGGTCGCGGAAAAAGCAGGCGGCGTGCCGTTCGACATCAAGGACGTCGAATTGAGCCATGAAGGCGAGCGCTGCAGCTTCGACACCATGCTCAAACTGTTCGGCCTGGAACCCGAGCCGTCGCTCGCGCGGCTGGCTCTGATCGTGCGCGGCGCCGACACGGCGCGACCCGATATCGCGGCGGAAGCGGCGGGATTGCACGCGGTCGCGCTCGGGCTATCAGCACTTGCGCAAGATGACGATCATGGCCTGCTGGAACGCGGCTTCATGGTCTACGATGCGTTGTTCGCCTGGCTGCGTTTTGCCGCCGAGGAGCGGCACAATTGGCCAGTAAAGGCGGCATGACATGGATGCCTCAGTGTCACAGGCAAAGCCCACCTTCGGCGAGGCATTCGCGACCTGGCTGAAGATCGGCTGCATCAATTTCGGCGGACCGGCCGGCCAGATCGCGATGATGCATCGCATCCTGGTCGACGAGAAAAAATGGATCGACGAGCCGCGTTTCCTGCACGCGCTCAATTTCTGCATGCTGCTGCCGGGGCCGGAGGCGACCAAGCTCGCGGTCTATGTCGGCTGGCTGCTGCACGGCGTACGCGGCGGGCTCGCCGCCGGCATCCTGTTCGTGCTGCCGGGCGCGTTGGTGATGCTGGGCCTGAGCCTGCTTTACGCGCTCGGCCGCGGCGTGCCGGCTATCGACGGCGCGCTGTTCGGCATCAAGGCCGCGGTGCTGGTGATCGTGATCGAGGCGCTGATCCGCATCGCCCGGCGCGGCCTGAAAACCGCAACGCTGATCGCGCTGTCGCTGGCCGCGTTCGTCGGGATTTTCTTTCTGTCGCTGCCGTTTCCGGTCATCGTCGCCGCCGCGGCGTTGATCGGCTACGTGGTGGCGAAAGGTTCGCCGGGACGGCTCGGACTTGCAGAAAAAGCCGAAGCGCCTCTACCGCCGGATGAAGACCGCTGGCGGAAGTTTTTTCTGGCGACAGTAATTGGCCTTGCCATCTGGTGGGCCCCGATTGCACTCGCCGCCCTGGCGCTCGGCCCCAATCACGTGCTGGTGGATATCGGCACCTTTTTCTCGAAGCTCGCGGTGGTCTCGTTCGGCGGCGCCTATGCATTGCTTGCCTACATGGCGCAGCAGGCAGTCGAAACGCATCACTGGATGACCGCGCCGGAAATGGTCGACGGCCTCGGACTTGCCGAAACCACGCCCGGGCCACTCATCCTCGTCACGCAATTCGTCGGCTTCCTCGCCGCCTTCCGCAACGCCGCGCCGTTTTCCGCGGTTGCCGCGGGCGTGCTCGGTGCGGCGATGACGACATGGGTGACGTTCGTGCCGTCGATGCTGTGGATCTTCGCGGGCGCGCCGTTCATCGAACCGCTGCGCGCCAACCGCAAGCTCTCGGGTGCGCTCGCCGCGATCACCGCAGCGGTCGTCGGCGTGATTCTCAACCTGTCGGTCTGGTTCGCGCTGCACGTGCTGTTCGGCAAGGTGCAGGAAATGCACACCGGGCCGTTGCGCTGGTACGCATTCGATCCGCTGGCGCTCGACCTGCGCGCGGCGGCGTTGGCGGCGATTGCGGCGGTGCTGGCGTTCGGCCTGCATCGCAGCCTGATCGAAGTCGTTGTGATCATGGCCGCGCTTGGCGTCGCAATACGGCTGTTGCTTGGGGCTTAAGACTCGGCCTTGAGCGCGCTTTCGTGCCAGCGGCGCAGCGCCAGGTGCGTCACGTACGCGAGCGCGAAATAAATCGCGATGCCGGCGGCCGAGAGGAGCAGCAGCGCGGCGAACATGCGCGGGATGTTGAGCCGATAGCCGGATTCGGCGATGCGATAGGCAAGTCCCGAGCCGGCACCGGCCGAGCCGGCGGCGATTTCCGCAACCACCGCGCCGATCAGCGACAGCCCGCCGGCGATGCGCAGGCCGGCGAGCATTTCCGGCAGCGCCGACGGCAATTTCAGGCGCCACAGCACCTGCCCGCGCGAGGCGCCGTAAAGACTGAACAGCGCAAGCAGATTGCGGTCGACCGAGTTCAAGCCCAGCGTGGTGTTGGCGAGCACCGGGAAGAACGCGACGATCCAGGCGCAGGCGAGCACCGCCGCCTGCTGCGGCAGGTAGATCAGGAGCAGCGGCGCAATCGCGACGATCGGCGTCACCTGCAGCGTCACCGCGTAAGGGTAGAAGGAGTATTCGACGAGCCGCGACTGGTTGAACAGGATCGCGAGCCCGATGCCGCCGACGGCGGCCAGCACAAAACCTTCGAACGTGGTCACCAGCGTCACCCACAGCGACTGCGCGAGCAGCGCCCAGTCATTGACCAGTGTCGTGAACACCAGCACCGGCCCCGGCAGCACGAACGGCGGGATGTTGTTGAGCCGCACGATCAAGTCCCACGCGAGGATCACGAGCGCGAGCACGACAACCGGCAACACGATGCGCAGGAGACGGTCGCTCATGCCGCGCTCCTTCCCGCCATCGCCTGGCCGAGCGCCTCGGAGACTTTGCGGCAATAGGCGCCGTATTCCGCCGAGGTGCGGAAGCGTTCGTCGCGCGGATAAGGCGCATCGATGGCGACTTCGGTGAAGACGCGGCCGGGGCGCGGCGTCATGACCACGATGCGCTGCGAGAGATAAACCGACTCGAACACCGAGTGCGTGACGAACACCACAGTGCGCCTGAGCATCTGCCAGAGCGCAATGAGGTCGTTGTTGAGCTTGAAGCGCGTGATCTCGTCGAGCGCGGCGAACGGCTCGTCCATCAGCAAGACTTGCGGCTCGGTGACGAGCGCGCGCGCAATCGACACGCGCATCTTCATGCCGCCGGACAGTTCGCGCGGATAGGCCTGCGCAAACGGCCGCAGACCGACGCGCTCGAGCGCGCGCGCGACGCTGTCGCGCGCTTGTGCGTCGGCGGCGTGCGAAAGCTTGAACGGCAGCCCGACGTTGGCCGCGACCGTCGCCCACGGCATCAGCGTCGGCTCCTGGAAGACGAAGCCGAGCTTGCCGGCGCTTGTCTCCTCGCCGACCGACCACTGCACCGAGCCGGCCGACGGCGCGCTCAAGCCCGCGATGATGCGCAGCGCGGTCGACTTGCCGCAGCCGGATGGGCCGAGCAGCGAGACGAACTCGCCGTCGCGCACGTCGAAATCAAAGTCCTTGAGCGCAACCGTGCCGCTGTCGAACGTCTTGCCGACGTTTCGCAGGGAGACGATGGGAGAGAGCGCGGAAGAGTCGGTCACTCTGTCATCGGCGGGCTTGCCCCGGCGATCCCGATTTGCAAGGCATTGCTTTCGCCACAACTATCACAGACTCGATGCCCTCCTAAGCGAGATGGCCGGGACAAGCCCGGCCATGACGAAGCTCCGAGCTGCCAATATCACTTCGGCCTTAAATTCAATCCGACACCCTTGTTGACGAATTTCAGCGTGTAGGCCTTGCGGTAATCGATGCCGGCCTTGACCACGCCGGCGTGCACCATCTTGTCGAAGAAGCTCTTCATCGTCGCATCGCTCATCGCGCCGATACCGTGCTTCAGGCTGTCGCCTGAATCGACGATGCCGTATTCCTTCATCTTGGCGATCGAATAGGCGAGCAGCGCGTCGGTCATTTCCGGGTTCTGCTTCTTGATCAGGTCGTTGCCCGGTTTGCTGTCGCCGTAGATGTAGTGATACCAGCCGATCATCGAGGCATCGACGAAGCGCTGCACCAGGTCGGGCTTCTTCTCGACCAGATCGCGGCGCGTCTCGATCAGCGTCGAATAGGCGTTGAAGCCGTGGTCGGCGAGCAGGAACACCGTCGGCTTGAAATGGCCTTGCGTCTCCACCGCGTAGGGCTCGGAGGTGACGTAGCCCTGCATCGCCGAATTCTTGTCGGCGAGGAAGGGCTGCGCGTTGAAGGTATAGGGCTTCACCTTCGTCTCGTCGAAGCCGTAGTCGGCCTTCAGCCATTGGAAATAGGTGGCCATGCCTTCCTTGGAAACGAACAGCGTCTTGGTCTTGAGCTCCCCGAATTTCTTCACGTCCGGGTGCGCGATCAGCACCTGCGGATCCTTCTGGAAGCTCGCCGCAACGACGACGGTCGGGATGTTGTTGGCGACCGCGTCGAAGGATTGCAGCGTGTTCGCGCTCATGAAGAAGTCGAGCTTGCCGACCGGCAGCAGGATGCGGTTGTTCACGTTCGGTCCGCCGGGCACGATTTCGACGTCGAGGCCGTACTTCTTGTAGGTGCCGTCGGCGAGCGCCTGATAGAAGCCGCCGTGCTCGCCCTCGGCCACCCAGTTGGTGCCGAAGCGCACCTTGTCGAGCTTCTGCGCCTGCGCCGCCGGGAGTGACAGTGCGAACAGGAAAATCGCAACGAGAATTCGTCCTGAAAATCGCATGAGCCCTCGCCCGTCGGTCTTTCGGCAATACAGGCCTTACGAATACAGATTTCCGCGAGGCACTCAACCGGGCGGCCGCGCGGAATGACAGCGAACGTCTTACTGCTCGAACCGGTCGACAAACCACTTGAGCAGGCGAAGCCAGATCTCGTCCTTGCCCACCGTATCCTCGATGCCGTGCTCGAGGTTGGGGTTGTCATTGACCTCCATCACCACGATGCCGTGCTCGGACTGCTTGAGATCGACGCCGTAGAACCCCTGCCCGATGGGTTTCGCCGCGCGCACGGCAATGTCGATCACGTCGCGCGGCGCCTCGCCGAGATCGAAAGCGCGGAAACCGCCCTCGCGCATCGAGCCGTCGGCCTTGTACTTGACGATCTGCCAGTGCCCGCGCGCCATGCGGTACTGGCAGACGAACAGCGGCTCGCCGTCGAGGATGCCGACGCGCCAGTCGAAATCGGTCGGCAGGAATTTCTGCGCCAGGATGAGGTCGGTTTCCTCGAACAGCTCCTCGGCGACACGGCGGAATTGCTCCGCCGTATCGACCTTGTGCACGCCGCGCGAAAACGAACCGTCGGGGATTTTCACGATCAGCGGCAACGTTAGCTCGTCCATCGCGCGCGTAAGGTCGCTTTCCTCGGCGAGCATCATGGTCGGCGGCGTCGGCACCTGGTTCGAGGCCAACAGCTCCATCAGGAAGACCTTGTTGGTGCAGCGAATCATCGAGATCGGATCGTCGATGACCGGCATGCCTTCCTGCCAGGCCCGGCGCGCGAAGCGATAGGTGTGATTGTCGATCGACGTGCCTTCGCGGATGAACAAGCCGTCGTATTCGGCGAGCTCGTCGAGTTGCCGGCGCGTGATCGGCTCGACATCGACCGACATCTTTTCCGCGATGCGCGCGAAATGCTTGAGCGTCGCGATGGAAGACGGCGGCACCTTCTCGTTGGGGTCGTGCAAAACGGCGAGATCGTATTTGGCGACGCTGCGCGCCTTGGCGTCGCGCCATTCGCGCTTGGTGTGCTGGTGCAGCGCCTCGCGCAGGAACGCGCCCTCGCCGTTGACGAGCCGCGTGATGGTGCGCGGGCGGATGCGCTCGATCGTCAGCCATGTGCCCGGCTCGATCGTCACCTCCAGCGCGGGGCAGCGGAACCAGTCGAACAAGATGCGGCCGAATTGCTCGAAGCGCGGATCGCGCGCAATGCCGAAGCAAACCAGCAGCCGGATTTCCTGGTCCGGCTGATAGTCCGCCTTGCGCGCGCATTTGTTGAGTTCGTCCTCGAGCTCCGGCAGCGCGTGCTCGTACAGCTTCGCCTCGCGCAATTCGAGCATGGTCTCGACCGTCGGGACGATGCGATGGCCGCGCGCTTCCGCGAGCAGCGAGGCGTAATAGCCTTTCGACTGGTACGCGTACGAGCGCGAGAGATTGACGAGCTTCGGCCGCCCCATGTCGAACAGGCGCGGACGCGCGAGATACTCACTCGTGGTGATGACCTTGTGCGGCGTGTCCGCGTTCGGCAGGTCCTTGGGATTGTCGACGAGCACGACCCAGCCGGTCATGGGCGAACTCTCGTTCCGCCACACGACGCAACATGCACGCTTCGGTCCGGGCTAGACATTGGGTCCAGAGAGGGACGGCATCGGCTTCGCGACACGCACGACCTTTTTTGAGCGGCACTGGCCCGGCGGCCCTGCCTGCTTCAGGCGGCCTTAGCATAACACTGTCCGGTAAAGTGAAAACTGCCGTCCGGCTCTAGGCCGCCGGCCGCAGGGGATAAAGCGGCTTCTCGAAGCGCAAGGCATCCTCGCCGTCGTCATAGTAGCCGGCGCGATGTCCGAACTGCCGGTAGCCCGCCTTGCAGTAAAGCCTGATCGCGGCAGCATTGCCGACGCGGACCTCGAGCCGCATCCGCGCGTAGCCGCGTTCGCCGGCGCCGCCTTCCGCGGCGGCAAGCAGCAACGCACCGGCGCCCTGGCCGGCATGGCGCGGCTCGACGGCAATCGAATAGAGCCGCGCGGCGGCCGAGCGCGGGTGAAAGAGCACCAAAGCATAGCCGGCAAGTTCCCCACCGCGGCCGGCAACGATCAGCGCTGCGCCGGGCGCGCTCAGGAAATGGCGGAAGCTGCGGCGCGAAATGCGGTCGGCCGTGAAAAGCCGTTCTTCCAGCGCCACCAGGCGGCTCAGGTCGACAGCCGCGCCGGGGCGGAGGTCGAAGGCAGGGACGAGCGGACGGGCAAGAGCGGAACGCATTGGCGATAATCATCCGTCCGACCGTTGCGACGCGCAAGTGCGTCAAACGTGCCGTTCCACCTTCGCGACTATCGGGCTCCTTGCGTAAAGCACCTTGATTTGCATTGATATTCGCAACAAAACGACCGCCAACAGGCCCGAAGCCTCGGCCGGCGGAACTTAAAAACGCACCTTGGGAGGATGCTCATGTCATTTGCCAAAACCCTGCTCTCGCTTGCGTTCGCGCTCGCGCTCACCGCCGGACCGGCGCTGGCGCAAACCGAAATCAAGTTCGGCCATGTCGGCGAGCCAGGCTCGCTGTTCGATCAGTCCGCGCAGGAATTCGCCAAGCGCGCCAACGCGAAGCTCGGCTCAAAGGCCAAGGTCGTCGTTTACGGCTCCAGCCAGCTCGGCGGTGACGGCGAGCTGATGAAAAAGCTCAAGCTCGGCACGGTCGACCTCGCGCTCCCGTCGACCGTGATGTCGTCCCAGGTACCGATCTTCGGCCTGTTCGAGATGCCCTATCTCGTCAAGGACCGCACCCACATGGCGAAGATCCGCGATCAGGTCGTCAACCCGACAATGGTGCCGATCGCGGAGAAGTCCGGTTACCATATCATCGCCATCTGGGAGAACGGCTTCCGCCAGATCACAAACAGCAAGCATCCGATCGTGAAGCCGGAGGATCTGAAGGGCCTCAAGCTGCGCGTGCCGGGCGGCACGTGGCGCGTGAAGATGTTCAAGGCCTACGGCGCCAATCCAAGCCCGCTCGCATTGTCGGAAGTGTTCGTGGCATTGCAGACCGGCGTGATGGACGCGCAGGAAAATCCGCTCGCCCAGATTTATCCCTCGCGCTTCTATGAAGTGCAGAAGTATCTCTCGATGACCGGGCACGTTTACACACCGGCCTACGTCACGGCGGGCGCAAGCTGGTCGCGCCTGCCTGCCGACGTGCAGAAGATCCTGAAGGATACCGCCGTCGAGATGCAGCCGGAGGTCTACAAGATCGCCGCCGGACTGGACGAGAGCCTCCTCAAGAAGTTGAAGGATGCCGGCATGCAGGTGAACGAGGCCGACAAGAACGCGTTCATCGCGGCCAGCAAGCCGATCTACGAGGAATTTTCCAAAGAAGTACCGGGCGGCAAGGAACTGATCGACAAGTCGCTTGCGCTCGGGAAATAATCCCGACCACCGGCTGTGGAGGCCGCCCGATCGGGCGGCCTCTTTTTGGGGAGTGCTTTCGTGAATCTTGATCGCGTGCGCGCGGGCTTCGAACGGCTGCTTGAGGCAATCGTCGTAATCCTGGTAAGCGCGCTGACCTTGCTCGTCATTGCCGGTTTCTGTTTCCGGTACAGCGGCTACGCCTTGTCCTGGTATGACGAGGTCGCTTCCGTCGGCCTGGTCTGGCTCACTTATTACGGCTCGGCGCTCGCGGCGTTACGCGGCGCGCACATCGGGGTTCCCGGCTTCGTCAACGCCATGCCGCCGAAGGCGCGCGTCGTTGCAACGCTTTTTGCCGAAGCGGTCTTTTTCATCTTCTTCGTCATGTTGGCGTGGACCGGGGCGGAAGTGCTGGTGGTGCTCGGCAACGACAATCTGGTCAGCCTCGAATGGATGCCGCAGCGCGTCACTGCCTCCGTCATTCCGATCGGAGCGGTGCTGATCATCATCGCCGAAGCGCTGCGCCTGCCGAAGCTGATGCGCGACGCGCGCGGCAAAGGCTTCATCGATACCGAAGCGATCGAGGCGATGTCGCACGGCGCGCCCGACCTCGGCGCCGGCACTGAGGCCAAGCGATGACCATCACGCTGATGCTCTTCGGCATGATCGGCCTCGCGGTGCTCAATGTGCCGATCGCTGTGGCGCTCGGCTTCGTCGCGATGGTGGCGGTCGTGTTCATCCAGGGGCCGCATATGCTGCCCAACCTGGCTCTGGAGATGTACGACGGCGCCTCCAGCTTCCCGCTGCTGGCCATTCCGCTATTCATCCTTTCCGGTGCGATCATGAACGCCTCGTCGATTTCGCGGCGGCTGATCGCATTCGCGACGTCGGTCGTCGGCTGGGTGCGCGGCGGCCTGTCGATGGTGGCGATCGGGACGTCGGTCTTTTTCGCGGAGATTTCCGGATCGGCGGTTGCCGACGTCGCCGCGCTCGGCACGATCCTGATTCCGGCGATGAAGAGCCGCGGTTACACCAAGGAAGTCGCGGCCGCCACGATGTCGTCCGCGGCAAGCCTGGCCATCATCATTCCGCCATCCATCCCGATGGTGCTGTACGCCGTGATGGCGCAGACCTCGGTGGTCAAGCTATTCGTCGCCGGCATTGTTCCCGGGCTGATCGGCGCGCTCGCGATGGCCGGCGCCGCCTACTACCACGCGGTCAAATACAACTTTCCGCGCGAACAGGCGTTCAGGCTCTCCGAGGTCTGGCGCACGTTCAAGGAAGCGCTTTGGGCGTTCATCCTGCCCATCGCGATCCTGGGCAGCATCTTCGGCGGCATCGTTACGGCGACCGAGGGCGCCGGCATGGCGGTGCTTGCCGCCATTGTGGTCGGGGGCTTCATCTATCGCGACCTCGATTTCCGCGAGTTGAAGAGGGCGTGCATCGACGGCGGCATTCAGACCGCAGTGGTCATGCTGCTGGTTGCTTCCTCGGCGCTGATCGGAACGTTCCTGACCGAAGCGCAACTGCCGCAAGCGCTCGGCCACGCGATAACGCAAGTCACCGACAACAAGTACGTCGTGCTGCTGCTGCTCAATATTGCGTTCCTGATCCTCGGCATGTTCCTGCACTCGGCCGCTGCGATCATTCTCGTCATCCCGATCGTCATGCCGATGGTGACCGCGGTCGGCATCGACCCGATTCACTTCGGGCTGGTGGTGACGCTCAATCTCGCCATCGGACAGCAGACCCCGCCGGTGGCGAGCGTGCTGATGACCGCCTGCGCCATCGCCAAGGCCGACATCTGGGAAACGACGAAAGACAACATACCCTATCTGGTCGCGCTGCTGTTCGTACTGTTCCTGTGCACCTACGTGGCGTGGGTCCCGATGCTGCTGGTCAATCTGTTTTACGGCGGCTAGCGGGCGAGTTCGGCGCGCACGATCTTTGCGCCTTCGACCATCGCCTGCATCTTGCCGTAGGCAATCTCGCGCGGCAGGTATTTCAGCCCGCAGTCCGGAGCGACGATCACGTTCTTCGCATCGACATGCGGCAGCGCGCGACGGATGCGCGCGGCAACAGTCTCCGGCTTTTCCACGGTCACGTCGGAAAGATCGAGCGTGCCGAGGATGATGGTCTTGCCCGGCAGCTTTTCCAGCACCGCGCAATCGAGATTGGACTGCGCGGTTTCGATCGAGACTTGCTTGACCGGCGAGTTCGCAAGCTCGGGCAGGAAGGAATACCCTTCCGGCCGCACGTGGATGATCGCGGCATAGCCGAAGCAGATGTGTACCGCAGTGGTGCCGGTGACGCCGTCGAGCGCGGCGTTGAGCGCCTTTAGCCCGTACTTGCGCGCCTTCTCGGGACGCGCCTGCATGTAGGGCTCGTCGATCTGCACGACATCGGCGCCGGCCGCGAACAGGTCCTTGATCTCGGCATTGACGGCGGCCGCGTAATCGAGCGCCATCTCCTCCTCGTCCTTGTAGAAATCGTTCTGCGCCTGCTGCGACATCGTGAACGGGCCGGGCACGGTCATCTTGATGGCGCGGCTGGTATTCGCGCGCAGGAACTGCACGTCCCGCACCTCGACGGCGTGCTTGCGCCGCACCTTGCCGGTGATGCGCGGCACCGGGTTGGGATGGCCGGAGCGGTCGAGCGCCGAGCCGGGATTGTCGATGTCGACGCCTTCCAGCGCGGTTGCAAAGCGGTTGGAGTAGCTTTCGCGCCGCATCTCGCCGTCGGTGATGATGTCGAGGCCGGCGCGCTCCTGGTCGCGGATCGCGAGCAGCGTCGCGTCGTCCTGCGCCTGATCGAGATATTCCGGCGCGACGCGCCAAAGCTCCTTGGCGCGCACGCGGGGCGGAAACCGGCCGGCGAGCTTCTTGCGGTCGATCAGCCATTCCGGCTGGGCGTAGGAACCGACCAGCGACGTCGGCAACAAAGGCAGGGCCATCGGCGATGCTTTCTTCGTCTGCCCTGCGATCCTAACACCGCGGCTGCGTCATGGCACCCGCTTCATTGCCGCGACGCAGATCGCGCTGATGACGCCCGCCGCCGCGACATAACCCGCAATCAGCCACGGCTGGTTGTTGTTGGCATGCAGCAGCGCGGTCGCCGCAAGCGGCGTCAGCGACACCGAGAAGATCGCGCCGATCTGATAGATCAGCGAAACACCGGTGTAGCGTACGCGCGTGTCGAACAGGTCGCAGAAGATCGCAGCCTGCGGGCCGTAGACCGGCGCATAGAGCACGCCGAGCAATAGCACGATCATCGCGCAGGCGAGGATCGGGCTGCCGGAATACTGCATCACCCACAATGCCGGAATCGTGGCAAAGCCGCAGATCAGCGAGAACATGATGTAGAGCTTCTTGCGGCCGACGCGGTCGGCAAGCTTCGAGCTGTAGGGGATCGTGAAGATCAGCACGAAGGCCGCGATCGTGATGCCCGCGAGCACGGTCGTGCGCGGGATCTTGGCGACGGTCGTGAGGTAGGACAGCGGGAAGATCGCGTAGATTGTGAAGATGATGCCGTCGATCAGCCGGGCGCCCCAGCCGAGCACGACCGTGCCCGGATAGTCGCGCAGCACTTCCCACATCGGCACGCGGGCGACTTCCCGCCGCGCCTGCTTCTCGAATTCAGGCGTCTCGAGCACGCGCAGGCGGATGAACAGGCCGACCGCCAGCAGCAGGATGCTCAACATGAAGGCCACCCGCCAACCCCACGATACGAAATCCTGGTTGCTCAGCGCGTAGGAGAGGAAGGTGACCACGCCGGTGCTACAGCAAAGCCCGATGGCGAGGCCGAACTGCGGGAACGAGGCGTAGTAGGCTTTCTCTTCCGGCCTCGCGAATTCGTAGGACATCAGCACCGCGCCGCCCCACTCGCCGCCGAGCGCGACGCCCTGAATGAGGCGCAGCGCGAGCAGCAGGATCGGCGACCAGATGCCGACCTGCGCGTAGGTCGGCAAAAGGCCGATCAGGAACGTGGCAAGGCCCATGATCATCAGCGTGAGGACGAGCAGCGGCTTGCGTCCGATACGGTCGCCGAAATGCCCGAACAGCAACCCGCCGAACGGCCGGATCAGGAATCCGGCGGCGAAGGTGCCGTAGGCGAGCATCGTGTTCACGAACTCGTCGCCCTTCGGGAAGAAATATTGATTGAAGATGGCGCCGGCCATCGTGGCGTAGATCAGGAAGTCGTACCATTCGATGGTGGTGCCGACGAGGCTCGCCATTGCAACGCGGCGCACCTCGCGCGACCGGTCGGAACCCGCCGAAGCGCTCCCGGAAATTTTTTCTACCGTGGTCATAGCTTCCTCCCCCTTATTGTTCGCTCAGTTCGGTGCGCGCAGCCGCACGATCGATGCCGTCAGGTCTTCCACGTTTACAGTCGTCGGATCCGTCGTCAGCGCAGGCTGCTCCGGCCGTTGCATGTCGCGGAAATGAATCGGCTCGAGCGGCCTGCGGTTGACCTCGAGATTGAAGATGTCGAAGCGGTTATAGTGGCCGAGGATGTCGTGGTACTGCTTGGGTTCGATGCAACGATTGAGATCGATTTCGGCGTACACGATGCCTTCGTGATCGATGATCGGATCGCCGACCAGCCTGCCGTCCGGACCGTAAATTCCTGAAATTGCATTCGGCGTGCCCGTCAGCATCTTTTCCTGCTGCGGCGTCGGCTTGAGCGTCGCCACCAACTCCGGACTCATCGCCGAGCAGGCGACGATGGTGAAGATCTTGCCTTCGAAGGAATGCGCGCCGGCGCGGATGCGGATCGCTTCCGGCATGTCGTAGTTCGCGATGAAGGGAAACGCGATGTAGTTGGCGACGTGAATGAGCTCGCCTTGCGCCAGCAAGGTATAGCGCGCGAGCGTGTTGGTGTTCTCGCCGCAGGCCAGCACGCCGAGCGGACCGAATTTCGTTTCGTGCACGCGCAAGCTGCTGCCGTCGCCGCTCGCCCAGGTCAGCTTTTCCGCGAAGGTCGGCACCAGTTTGCGGTGGCGCGCGATCAGCCCTTCCGGCCCGATGACCAGGTTGGTGTTGAACACCGTGCCGAGGCTGTAAGGCACGCTTTCGTTGACGCCGATGACAAGGGTAATGCCGAACTGCGCCGCGAGCTGACAGAGCTTGTCGACTTCCGGCCCGGGAACCTGAATCGAGCTTTGCTGCAACCGCGCGAACCACGGGCTGCCCTCGAGCGGCGACATGTACCAGTTCCAGTACGGATAACCGGCCACGAAAACTTCCGGAAAGACGACGAGTTGCGCACCGTTCGCAACGGCCTCGCGCGTCAAAGCGCAGGCTTTTTCAACGGTGGCGGCGGCGTCGAGAAAAATCGGGGCGGCCTGGACCGCGGCGGCTTTGAACGGCTTGAACGGCACGGACAACTTCTCCTGCTAAGGCGCGAATGCTAGCGGGGAGCTGTGCCGATCCGGGAGCAGAATTGGTGGGACTTGTTCCGCCAGGCGGAACGCGGAATACTGGTTTTGCAGGCAACTTTAAGTGGTCAGCCCGCAACGTTTCGCAGTGCGATATGGCTAGAGGCACCAAAACCGGCAGCACCCGTTCGGGCATCAAGGTGATCGAGGTCGCCGGCGGCGTCCTCGAACTGCTGGCGCGTGCGGAAAAACCGGTCGCGCTGCGCGAGCTCGCCGGCGCCGGACGCATGTCGCCCGGCAAGGCGCACCGCTATCTCGCGAGCTTTCTTGCGAGCGGCCTAGCGCGGCAGGATCCCGACACGCGCCGCTACATGCTCGGACCGCTCGCCATGCGTCTCGGGCTCGCGGCGCTCAACGCCCATCAACCGTTGCGCGACGCCATCGCGCTTCAGCGCGACCTTCGCAACCGCCTCGACGAGACGCTGGTGTTGTCGGTATGGGGCGCGCAGGGACCAACCGTGGTGCACGTCGAAGAAAGCAGCCAGCCGATCGTCATGACGATGCGCATCGGTGCCGTGTTGCCGATGCTCGCGACAGCAACCGGCGTGATGTTCGCCGCGCATCTGCCGCCGCATTTCACGAAACCGCTGATCGACGCCGCGCTTGCAGCCGACGACACGTCGAACCTGTTCGCGCGCGACCGCGTGTCGCTCGACCGTCTCATCCGCCAGGTCCGCGAGCAAGGTTATGCCTATAACGAAGGACACCTGATGCAGGGCATCAACGCCGCCGCGTTTCCCCTGATCGACCGTTCGGCGAATCTGGTTGCGGTAATGGCCGTGATGGGCCGCGACGCCAAGCTCAATCCGCGCGATGGCGCCAGAACGATTGCGCAACTGATGGATGCCGCCCGGAATTTCCGCGGCTGACTTCAGGGCGGAGCGTCCGGCGCCGCTTCCAGGCTCATCGCCAGCACGCGCGCGACGTGGAGCGCCTCGCGGCCGCTGCCGTCGTGGATCTGATGTCGGCACGACGTCCCGTCGGCGACGATAAGCGCATCCGCCGCGCTCTTGCGCACGGCCGGCAGCAGCGACAACTCGCCCATCTTGAGCGAAACATCGATGGTGTCTGCGGCATAGCCGAACGCGCCGGCCATGCCGCAGCAACTCGACTCCACGGTATCGACGTTGAGATCGGGAATGAGCTTGAGTACCGACTGCACGCTGCCCATGACGTCGAAGGCCTTCTGGTGACAGTGGCCGTGCAGCACCGCCTGCTTCGGCAGCGGACCGAGCGGCAACGTGAGCCGGCCCTCCTTGTGCTCGCGCGCGAGGAATTCCTCGAACAGAAATGAATTGGCGGCCAGCGTCTGCGCCGCTTCATTGCGCATCAGCGCCGGCATCTCGTCGCGGAATGTCAGAAGGCAACTCGGCTCGAGCCCGACCACCGGCACGCCGCGGCTGACATAGGGCATGAGCGCGGCCAGAACACGCTCGGCCTCGCGTTTTGCCTCAGCGACCGCGCCGACCGCAAGGAATGTGCGGCCGCAACAGAGCGGGCGTTTGCCGTCCGCCGGCGTCGCCGTATGCACCCTGTATCCGGCGGCGGTGAGCACGTTCACCGCGTCATCGAGATTTTCCCGCTCGAAATAGCGGTTGAACGTATCGGCAAACAGCACGACTTCGCGCAGCGATGCGGCCGCATTTATTTTCCAGTCGGAGCGGTCGCGGAAGATATCCTGCCGCCATTTCGGCAAAGTGCGACGCGTCGAGAAGCCGGCAAAGCTTTGCGAAAGGCGGCGCAAGAACGGCACGCGGTCGCGCAGGTTGAACAGCCAGGGCCGGCGCGCCGCGAAAGGCGCATAGCGCGGCAACCAGCCGACGAGCTTGTCGTGCAGCGAAAACCCGCGCTTGGCCGCACGCGCCGCCTGCACCTCGATCTTCATGCGCGCCATGTCGACGCCGGTCGGGCATTCGCGCCGGCAGGCCTTGCAGGAGACGCACAGCGACAGCGTTTCGGCGACCTCGTCGGAAGCAAGCGCGTTCTTGCCGAGCTGGCCGGTGACCGCGAGCCGCAGCGTGTTGGCGCGCCCACGCGTGACGTCGCGCTCGTCGCGGGTGGCGCGGTAGCTCGGACACATCACGCCGCCGGCAAGCTTCCGGCACGCGCCGTTGTTGTTGCACATCTCGATCGCGCCCTGGAACCCGCCGCCGGCGCCGGGATAGGCCGACCAGTCGAGATGCGTCGCGATGTCCTCACCGCGATAGTCCGGCGGATAGCGAAACAGGCTGCGGTCGTCGAACTTCGGCGCGCGCACGATCTTGCCCGGATTGAACAGGGCTTCCGGATCGAAGCGGTCCTTCACCTCTTCGAACGCGCGCGCGAGGCGCGAACCGAACATCACCTCGTTAAATTCCGAGCGCACGATGCCGTCGCCGTGCTCGCCGGAATGCGAGCCCTTGTATTCGCGCACCATGGCGAACGCTTCTTCGGCGATGGCGCGCATCGCGTGCACGTCCTTATCCTGCCGCAGATTGAGCACCGGGCGCACGTGCAGGCACCCGGAGCCCGCGTGCGCGTACCATGTCCCGCGGGTGCCGTGCTTTTGGAAAACCTGCGTGAGCCGCGAAGTGTAATCCGCAAGATGCTCGAGCGGCACCGCGCAGTCTTCGACGAAGGACACCGGTTTCCCCTCGTCCTTCATAGACATCATGATGTTGAGGCCGCTCGTACGCACGTCGGTGATCGCGGCCTGCAGTTCGGGGCTGAGCACCTCGACCAGGCCACCCCATTGCGCGCCGGTCTTGTCCCACGCGAAGCCGAGATCGCCGACCAGGTCCTTGAGCTGGCGCAGCCGGCGCAGGTTTTCTTCATGGTCTTCCTCGCCGAATTCGACCAGCAGAATTGCTTCCGGCTTTCCGCGCACGAATTTTTCCAACGTCGGGCGGAAGATCGCGATCTTGCCAGCAAGCTCGATCATCGTGCTGTCGATCAGCTCGACGCCGATCGGGGCAAGCCGCACGATATGCTGCGCGGCATTCATCGCCTCGTAGAAGCTGCCGAAATGAACCGCGCCGACAGCGCGACGGCCGAGCACCGGCCACAATTTCAATTCGATACGCGTGGAGAAAGCGAGCGTGCCTTCGCCGCCCACAAGGATATGCGACAGGTTGATGTCGTTCTTGCCCGGAACGAGCGCGTCGAGATTGTAGCCGCCGACGCGGCGCTGAACTTTCGGGAAGCGCTCCGCGATCTCGTCTTTCTCCCGCGCGCCGATCGCGAGCAGGTCGTTCGCCAGCGATTGCAGCGGCTTCGGAATGTCGGACGCGCTGCCGCCGATGCTGCCGAAATGCGCAAGCGTGCCGTCGGCAAGCAGCGCCTCGATCGACACCACGTTGTCGCGCATGGTGCCGAAGCGCATCGAGCGCGCGCCGCAGGAATTGTTCGCCGCCATGCCGCCGATGGTGGCGCGCGACGCCGTGGAGATGTCGACCGGAAACCACAGGCCGTGCGGCTTGAGCGCGCGGTTCAGGTCGTCGAGCACGATGCCGGGTTCGACGGTGCAGCGCGCCCGCTTCACGTCGAGATCGAGAATGCGCGTGAGATATTTCGAGCAGTCGATGACGAGCGAGGAATTGACTGTTTGTCCGGCCTGCGAGGTGCCGCCGCCACGCGGCAGCACGCTCACGCCCTCCTTGCGGGCAATCGCGATAGCGCGTTCGGCCTCCTCGACGGTGCGCGGGGCCACGACTCCGACCGGCGTGATCTGATAATGCGAGGCGTCGGTCGCGTACCGGCCGCGTGTGAAGCGGTCGAACCACACGTCGCCGGACAGCTCAGCTTTGAGCCGCCGCTCCAGCCCGGGCATTAACAGAGCCACGGATTTTTACCTCTATTTCCCGTCATTTACCGGCGCGACAGAGCGCTTGTTTGCACTGCCGAAAAAGGCTTGACCCGACTGTTACATTCATAGTTCATCCCCAACAAGCACCGCGCCTTGCCGGGGCGGGCCCGTGGCCAAACCACCAAAATCCTTTCAAAAGCTGCCGTAGGAGCGGACTGCAATGGCTCAGAATTCCTCCCGTTCGATCGGGCGTCATCACCTGCATATTCCAGGCCCGACGCCGGTCCCCGACCGCATCCTGCGGGCAATGGACACGCCGATCATCGATCATCGCGGTCCGGAGTTCGCCAAACTGACCAAGAAGGCGCTTGAAGGCATCAAGACGATCTTCAAGACCACCAATCCGGTGATCTGCTACACGGCAACCGGCACCGGCGCCTGGGAAGCCGCGCTGTCCAACACAATGTCGCCCGGCGACAAGGTGGTAATGGTCGAGACCGGCCAGTTCGCCACGCTGTGGAAGAACATGGCGGAAAAGCTCGGCCTCAAGGCCGAGTTCATCCCGACCGACTGGCGGCACGGCGCCGATGCGGCGGCCGTCGAAGCGAAGCTGCGCGAAGACAAGAACAAAGAGATCAAGGCGATCTGCGTCCTGCACAACGAGACCTCGACGGGCTGCCTGTCGAACATCGTGGAAGTGCGCAAGGCGATCGACAAAGCCGGTCACCCGGCGCTGCTGTTCGTCGACACCATCTCGTCGCTCGCCTCCACCGACTACCGGCACGACGAATGGGGCGTCGACGTCACGGTCGGCGGCTCGCAGAAAGGCCTGATGCTGCCGCCCGGCATGTCGTTCAACGCCATCAGCGACAAGGCGCTCAAGGCATCGAAGACCGCGAAGCTACCGAAGTCGTTCTGGTCGTGGGAAGACATGCTGAACATGAACAAGGTCGGCTTCTTCCCGTACACGCCGGCCACCAACATGCTCCAGGGTCTCGTGGTCGCGATCGACATGCTGCACGAGGAAGGCCTCGACAATGTATTCGCCCGCCACCATCGCCTCGCCGAAGGCACGCGCCGCGCGGTGAAGCACTGGGGCCTCGACACGGTTTGCGCCAATCCGAAAGACTACTCGCCGACGCTGACCGCCGTTGTGCTGCCGGAAGGTCACAACGCGGATGCGTTCCGGGCGCTCGCGCTCGAGAACTTCAACATTTCCTTCGGCGCAAGCTTCGGCGCGCTCGCCGGGCGCTACTTCCGCATCGGCCACCTCGGCGATATCAACGAGGGCGACCTGCTCGGCGGCCTCGCGATCACCGAGATGGCGCTGGCGCTCGCCAATGTCCCGATCAAGAAGGGCGGCGTGCAGGCCGCGATGGACTATTTTGTCTCCGCGCGCGGCAACTCCGCCAAGCAGGCGGCGGAGTAATTACGCTCACAGGAATGATGGAACGTCATGGCCGGGCTTGTCCCGGCCATCTCGTTTAGGGACGCACCGTGCTCACCTAAGCGGGATCGTCGGGACAAGCCCGGCGATGACAGTTTATTTTGCGGCGACGCAGTTTGACTTTGCGGGCAGAGGCGAGTCATGCCGCCCTCTCCCACTCGTTCGCGCGCAGCACGCGCGCGACGAAATCCGAAATCGCGTTGAGCGTTGCTTCCGGCGCGTCCCGCTGCGGCGAATGCTTCGCCTTCGGCAGCAGCACCGTTTCGACCGGGCAGTAGCAATCCTCGCGCGCAACCTCGAGCTGCTTCAGCGTTCCGTACTGATCGTCCTCGCCTTGCGCGATCAGGATCGGCACGCGGATATAGGCGAGCTCTTCGGTGATGTCCCAGGAGCGGAATTTCGGATCGAGCCACACGTCGGCCCAGCCGCGAAACGCATTGTCGACGTCGGCGTGCCAGCGCGCGAGTTTGGCCCGTAAATCGCCGGTTTCGTAGGCCTTGTTGGTTTCGGCGATGGAAGCCATCCCGGACTCTTCGGTGAAGAAATGCGGCGCAATGAGCACCAGCCCGCCAACGCGATGATCCTGATGGCTGCCGGCATAGATCGCCGCGATCGAAGCGCCGTCGCTGTGGCCGATCAAGAGGCCGCGCCGAAATCCGATTGCCGCGAGCACTTTCGGCAGCACCTCGCGCGCCTCGATATGCATGAAGTCGAGCGGCCGCGGGAGCTTCACCGGGCTCGACTTGCCGTAGCCTGCGCGCGAATAGACGAATACGCCGGCGCCGGTCGCTTTCTGCAGCTTGTCAGGAAAATCGCCCCACAATCCGACCGAGCCGAGCCCTTCGTGCAGCATGATCAGCGTCGGCGCCGAATCGGGCCGCGGGCCGATCATGCGGTATTCGAGCTTCTGGTCGCCGATGGAAAGAAAGCCGGAATCGGAAAGAGTCATTGCGCCGTGCCGGAGCCTTCCGCGCGAAGTTTGAAGCGCTGGATCTTGCCGGTCGCCGTCTTCGGCAACTCCTTGCGGAATTCGATCCAGCGCGGATATTTGAACGGCGCAAGTTTCGCTTTCACGTGATCCTGCAGAGCACGTGCGAGCGCATCGTTAGCTTTGTCGGGGGCCTTGAGCACAACGAACGCTTTCGGCTTGATGAGTTTCTGCTCATCGTTCCAGCCGACAACGGCGGCCTCCAGCACGTCGGGATGCGACGACAGCGCGGCCTCGACCTCGAACGGAGAGACGTACATGCCGGACACTTTCAGCATGTCGTCCTGCCGGCCGCAGCAGACGAAATAACCGTCCTCGTCCTCGATGTACTTGTCGCCGGAACGCGTCCACTCGCCCTGAAATGTGGTGCGCGACTTTTCGCGGTTGTTCCAGTACATGATCGCGCTGGTCGGGCCGCGCACGTAGAGCTCGCCCATCTCGCCTTTGGCGCAGATTTTCCCGTCATCGCCGACGAGCTTGATTTCATAGCCGGGCACCGGCCTGCCGGTGGTGCCGTACTTGGTCGCGCCCGGTGCGTTGGTGAGATAGATGTGCAGCATCTCGGTGGTGCCGAGGCCGTCGGAAATCTCCACGCCGTAGCGTTCCTTCCATTTGCGCGCGATCTCTTCGGGCAGCGCCTCGCCTGCGGAGATGCAGCGGCGGATTTTCACGTCCGATTTCTGCGGCGCGTTCGGGCTCGCGAGAAATGCGGCATAGAAAGTCGGCACCGCAAAAAAGACCGTGACGGGATGCTTGCGCAACAACGCGCCGACGCTGTCGGGCGTCGGGCGGTCAGGTAAGAGCACCGTGGTCGCGCCGACCGACATCGGGAAGGTCATCGCATTGCCAAGGCCGTAGGCGAAAAAAAGCTTGGCGACGGAATAGATCACGTCGCTTTCGCGCAGACCGGCAACCGGCGTGCCGTAAAGATCGGCGGTGATCTTCAGGCTGGCGTGGATGTGGACGGCGCCCTTCGGCTTGCCGGTCGAGCCCGACGTATAGAGCCAAAACGCCATGTCGTCCGACTTGGTCGGCGCGGTGTACGGCTCAGAACCCGCCGAACCCAACATTTCTTCCAGGCTGTTCTGCCCGGCTTGTTCTTTTCCCGAGACGATCACGTGCTCGAGGTCCGCACTCTCGCCGATAACCTTGGCGAATTTCGGCAATAACGCATCCGACACGACGAGGCACTTCGCGCGGCTGTCGGCCAGCATGAATCGGTAATCGTCCTCGGTGAGCAGCGTGTTGACCGGAACGGCGATGACGCCGGCCTTGAGGCAACCGAGGAATGCAGTCGGCCAATCGACGGTATCGAGCAGCGCGATCAGCACACGCTCTTCGCGCCTTATTCCCAGCGAACGCAGCATGTTTCCGAAGCGGTCGACGCGCTCGGCGAGCTGACCGTAGGTGCACGCGCCGCGCGAGTCGATGAAGGCCGGCTTGTTGACGCGCCCGGCCTGCAGGTTGCCGGTGAGAACATCGGCTGCGAAATTGTAGTCACGTGGGACTGCGCCCATCGGCTCAGCCGCGCTCGCGTCCGCCGCATGCATTTCGGCGACAGCCATTTTTTCCCTCCCAGAATGTCCGTATTATGCAGAGTGAAAATGGCCGCGGCAATGTCGGCCAACGGGAGAGGAAATATGATTCTTAGCCGGGACCGCATTCTCACGACCCACGTCGGCAGCCTGCCGCGCAACGAGAAGCTTTCCGACCTGCTGGTACGCCAGGAGGCCGGCGAAAAGCTCGACATGAAGGCCTTCGACGCGGAGATGGACAGCGCCGTGCGCCACGTCGTCGAGAAGCAGGCGAGCGCCGGCATCGACGTCGGCAACGACGGCGAGCAGCAGCGCGTCGGCTTCCAGACCTACGTGCCGCAGCGCATGTCGGGCTTCGGCGGCATATCGAAACGCCGGCGCGGGCGCGAATTCGAGGAATTTCCCGAACTGGTCGCCAGCCTGATGCGGCGTTTTCCGCATGTGAGCAAGCAGCAGAACGCGCCGGAAGCGCAAAGCGAGCTCAAATATCTCGACATCAAGCCGCTGGAAAGCGAAATCGCGCGCTTCAAGAGAATCGCCGAGGGCAAATTCAAGGAGCAGTTCATGACGGCGCCCTCGCCCGGCATCATCTCTTCCACGATGCTGGACGCGTATTACGGTTCGCAGGACAAATACCTGACCGCGCTCTCGCGCGAGATGCGCAACGAATATCTCGCGATCAACAAGGCCGGGCTGATCCTGCAGATCGACGCGCCCGACCTTGCGATGGATCGCACCATGATGTACCGCGACCTTTCCGACGCGCAGTTCGTCAAGGCGGTCGAGCGCCACGTACAGGCGATCAACGAAGGCATCGACGGCATTCCGCGCGACCGCGTGCGGCTGCACGTCTGCTACGGAAACTGGGAAGGCCCGCATATTCATGACGTGCCGCTCGGCACCATCCTGCCGGCGCTCTACCAGGCCAAGGTCGGCGCGCTGTCGATCGAATTCTCCAACCCGCGCCACGCGCATGAGTACGAAGCGCTCAAGACGCATCCACTGCCGAAGGACATGGTCCTCATTCCGGGCGTCGTGGAGACGACGAGCAATTTCGTCGAGCATCCGGAGGTCGTCGCGCGCCGTATCGAGGAAGCGGTGCGCGTCGTCGGCGACCGCGAGCGCGTGATCGCGTCGACTGACTGCGGCTTCGGCACCTTCACCAACCGCGAATGGGTGATCGAGCCTGCGGTATGGCTGAAGCTGCGCTCGATCCGCGAAGGCGCCGACATCGCCTCCGCCCGGCTGTGGGGCAAGAAGACCGCGGCCTGAGCTAGGCCCTCACCGCCTGCTTGCGGCGCGGGACGATCAAATTGGCGACGATGACCTGCACCGGCTCGTTATTCTGGTTGAATGTCGTCGTGCGCATCTTGATGCGGCCCTGCTCCGGCCGCGACTTCGACGGCGTGATCTCGAGGATCTCGCATTTGATATGCAGCCGGTCGCCCGGCCGCACCGGTTTCGGCCAGCGCAATTCGTCAAGCCCACCGCCGACGATGCCGGCCGCAAGCGGCGGCCCGTCGGTCGCCATCAGCTTCATCGTGATCGAGGCCGTGTGCCAGCCGCTCGCGGCGAGGCCACCGAACAGCGTCTTTGCCGCCGCCGCTTCGTCGAGATGAAAAGGCTGCGGATCGAACTGGCGCGCGTAGGTCTTGATCGCCGCGGTATCGAGCGCAAACGTCTCCTTGCCGCCGAACGTCTGCCCAACATGCAGATCGTCAAGATAAAGCGGGCTGCGATCGGCTGGCGTCATCGGACGGTCCCCATTGCGTGGCGGTAAGAAGGCGCAATCCCACCCTGCCCGCAACCCCCTAATCAACCGGTAACGGCACGCCGAGGCGCGATGAAAGGTCATACCCGGAATGACGAGGCCGATGGCAGCGTGTATAACCGATTTCGACCGCGCCGCACGGCGCCAAAATCAATATACCCCGCAGGAGAGAGCTATGGACGAGCGCACCAAAGAGCCGGTGCAAATCCGCGCCGAAGACATCAACCCGCGTTACAACTGGGGCCGCGCGCTCCCTGCCCTCGGGACCATGGGCGTCGACTTCGAGCAACGCGTCGATTACCGCCGCCTGCACCGCTACCGGCTAAGCCGGGCCCGCCAGGCGTTGGAGAATTCGGAGCTCGGCGCACTGCTGGTGATGGACGTCAACAACATCCGTTACCTCACCTCGACCAAGATCGGCGAATGGGAGCGCGACAAAATCTGCCGCTGGGCGCTGCTTACCCGCAACGGCGATCCGATCCTGTGGGACTTTGGCTCGGCGGCCGTGCACCACAAACTCTACTGCCCGTGGCTCGAGCCTGAAAACTGCAGGGCCGGCCTGCTCGGCCTGCGCGGCACTGTGTCGCCCTCGTTTGGGCTGATGGAAAAGCACGCCAAGGAAATCGCTTCGCTCATCAAGGAAGCCGGCGTGGATAAGATGCCGGTTGGCGTCGATATCATCGAGCCGCCGATGATGTTCGAATTGCAGAAGGCGGGCCTGAAGATCGTGGACGGCCAGCAGGTGATGCTGGAGGCGCGCGAGATCAAGAACGTCGACGAGATCGCGCTGCTCAACCGCTCGGCCGCGATGGTGGACGGCGCCTACGACCTCATCAACGAGAAGCTGCGCCCCGGCATCCGCGAGAACGACATCGTCGCGATGGTGAACGAGTTTCTCTACCGCAACGGCTCGGATGACGTCGAAGCGATCAACGCCATTTCCGGCGAGCGCTGCAATCCGCACCCGCACAATTTCACCGACCGCATGTTCCGGCCGGGCGATCAGGCGTTCTTCGACATCCTGCAATCGTTTATGGGCTACCGCACCTGCTACTACCGCACGTTCAACGTCGGGCGTGCGACGCCGGCGCAGCACGACGCCTACAAGAAATGCCGCGAATGGCTCGATATGGCGATCGACCTGATCCGGCCCGGGGTAATGACCAACGAAGTTTGCAGCGTGTGGCCGAAGGCGCAGGACTTCGGCTTCCCGGACGAGACCGCGGCGTTCGGCCTGCAATTCGGCCACGGCCTCGGGCTTGCGCTGCACGAGCGTCCGATCATCAGCCGCGTGATCTCGCTCACGCATCCGACCGAGATCAAGGAAGGCATGGTGTTCGCGCTCGAAACCTATTGCCCGGCGAAGGACGGCTTCTCGGCGGCGCGCATCGAGGAAGAAGTGGTCGTCACCGACAAGGGCTGCCGCGTCATCTCGCTGTTCCCGGCAGAAGATTTGCCGATCGCCAACGCTTACTAAAGAGCGCGAAAGATCAGGCAAATCCTAGACGAATCCAATCCTTAAGGATTCGTTAGCCGTACTGCTGTCAAATTCGCCGTATGAGCGCTGTGAAATCGCACGCGGCACGAACCGAAATCACGCCCGCCATCATTGCGATCGTCCTCGTGCTTGGAGTTGCCGCACTGGTCGGCGGCAATCTCGTGCTGCGCAAGCAGCAGCCGATGCTCACCATCGCATCCGAAGACATCACCAATTCGGCCGGCCGCGCCTCCTATCCGCTGGCGGATGGATCGACATGCCGCGAGGTCGCGTTCGATCGCGTGAGCGGCGAGATCATCAGCAGCTTCACGCATCCCTGCAAAGACAACGAACCGAAAACGATCGTGCGACGCAAGTTCAGCTGGGGCAGATAGTCCCGCCGCGCCGGCATTTCGTGGAACCAACTGTATGGCCTGCGACTTATTTTCCCTGACTCTTTCAGGGAGGATAAACCATGGCTGACAATAGCGGTGGCGGCGGTGTCGGCGTGCTCGGCGTTCTGGTCGGCGCGTTGATCGTGATCGTCGTCGGGGGTGGATTACTGTTCGCGACGGGACATCTCGGCGGCTCGAACCATTCGACGGTGAAGCTCGAATTGCCGAAGGTCGGCTCGAACAAATAGCGTCCGGCTTGTCCGAACCATAGTCCGCGCGCATGGCCCACCTTGTGGGCACGCGCGCGGTCAAATCTTTCGTAGGTTTGGCGTCAAATTGAGCGAAATATATTTCTTCGCGCGAATGCCGTGCGAATTACAGTCTCATCGGCGCTATCGACGGCAGACTTGAATTTACGGTCAATTTACTTGTGGCGTGCGCTGCATGCGGATTGACTGGTGTCGTGCGCTGCCGCCGTTTTTCCTCCCTTTTGGCTAGAGACGGCGGTGAGAATCCTCCACCTTATGCACACGGGGCTCCCTCGCGGAGCCCCTTTTTTTATCCTGTGGAACCTCGCGTGCGCGCGACCGGCTAGCTTTCCAGCCCCGTCGGCACGTTCTTGTTTTCCGGTGTGAGCTTCATGCCAGCAGCGAGCGCCATCGTCTCCGCGAGCGCGGCAAAATCCTTCTGCAAATATTCTTCCGGATTTTTCTGGAGCTGCGCGGCGCCGAAATGCGTTTGCAGCACCTCGCGCGTTGCCGCCGTCACCGGCATCGGCACGTCCCATTCGCGGCCGAGCTCGAGGCCGAGATCGAGATCCTTGCGCAGGAGCTCGGGCGTGAACGTCGTCGTCCAGTCGAGATTGACCAGCGCCGGCGTCTTGTAGGCGGTGAACATCGAGCCCATCACGCCGTTGTTCATGAAGGCGAGGAAGGCGTGGCGCGGCACGCCCATCTTGTTGGCGAGCAGCGTGATCTCGATGAGGTTCTCGATCACGACGCCGAGCATGACGTTGTGCGCGATCTTGCAGATGCGCGCGAGCTCGCCGTCGCCGACGTAGGAGACGCCGCGCGGCGCGAATACCTCGATCAGCGGCATCGCGATCTTGGCGTCGGCTTCGGGGCCGGAGACGACCGACGAGAGCTTGCCCGCCTTGATCACCTTGGCGTTGCCCGATACCGGCGCGGCGAGAAAGCTCACGCCTTTTTCCGTCAGCCGCTTGCGGATGGCCGCCGATTCCTCGACGGCGATCGACGAGCAATCGACCACCATCCTCGGCTTCTTCGCCCCGCTGAGCAGTCCATCCTTGCCGAACAGGACTTCCTCGACGTCCTTGCCGGTGGAGACGATGGCGAACACGACCTCGCAATCCGCGAGCTCGACCGGCTTGTCGACGAGCTTGCCGCCTTTTGCCGCGAGCGGCTCGGCCTTGGCGCGCGTGCGGTTCCAGATGGTCACGTCGTGGCCGGCCTTGAGCAGGCGCTCCGCCATGGGCGTTCCCATGCGGCCGGCGCCGATCCAGCCGATCTTCTGCTTGCTCGTCATCACCGAACTCCCTCTATCGAATTGCGTCACGGTTTCGCCCGGGCCTTTAGCCGGTCTTGCCAGCGCCATCAACCGCGCGTTTCAGCGAGCTTTTCCGCCCATGAAACCGCGATGTGTTGCCCATTTGCCCAACATCGGGCGCGCTTGTCGCCACGGTGACAGGGGCATTATCCTCAGCCCCGACGCTGCTCAAGACCGTACCAAGACCGTACCTAAGACCGCGCCCAAGGCCGCCAGCAAGGCTGCCGCCAAGAACGATTAGCCGGAGGATTTCGCCCGTGGCCGTGCAGGAGTCCGTCAGCACCCTCGGCATGCCTGGCGCTCACCGCCCGTCGGCCGGCAGGCGATGGCGCGCGGCCGTCACCAACGTCTATCCCTTCATCGTCGTCGGGCTCGCGTGGGAGATCGTCGCCTGGGCGGGCATCTTCCCGCACCGGCTGTTTCCGACGCTGGAGGAAGTCGCAGTTTCGTTCGTGCAGCTTTCCGCATCCGGAATCCTTCTGCATCACACGGTCGAAACGCTTCTGCGCCTGCTCGGCGGGTTCGCGCTCGCCGCCGTGTTCGGCGTCGGCATCGGCGTGCTGATGGGGCGCTCGCGGCTTGCGGAAGACATCTTGCTGCCGCTGGTCAGCCTGGTGGCGCCCATCCCCGGGCTCGCCTACGCGCCGCTGTTTCTTCTGTGGTTCGGGCTCGGCAATTTCGCCGCCGTGCTGCTGGTCGGTTTCGTGTCGTCGTTCGCGGTGATCTTCAACAGCTGGACCGGCGTGAAAGCCGTGAAGGAAATCTGGGTGCGCTCGGCGCAATCGATGGGCGCCGACAACAAGCGCATGTTCTGGCACGTCATCCTGCCCGGCGCGCTGCCGTACATCCTCACCGGCCTGCGGCTCGGCCTCGCGCAGGCGTGGCGCATTCTGGTCGCAGTCGAGATGCTCGCCGCCGTGCCGTGGGGCCTCGGCTGGCTCATCTTCGGCGCGCGCGAGTTCCTCAACACCGATGCGATGCTCGCCGGCATCGCGGTGATCGGCATTATCGGGCTCGCGCTGGAGAAGTTCGTGTTCCAGAAGCTGGAGGACTACACCGTCGTGCGCTGGGGGATGGTGGTGCAATGACGAAGTCCGCCGAGCGCAACCGCTCGCTGCTGCGCGCCACCATCACGCTGGCGGCGGCGGCCGCGATCTACGAGGGCGTCGCGCGCAGCGGCGTGTTTCCCTCCGCGCTGATGCCGACGCTGACGACAGTGGCGCAAACGCTCGCTTCCAGCGTCGCCGACGGCACCATGCTCTGGCACGCGGCCTTCACGCTTTACCGCGTGTTGTTCGGCTTCCTGCTCGCGGTGGTCGTCGGGCTGCCGCTCGGCATTCTGATGGCGCGTTTCAAGGCGATCGAGAACTTCTTCCTGCCGTTGATCAGCGCGCTGATGCCTATACCGTCCTTCGCGCTGGTGCCGCTGTTCATGCTGTGGTTCGGCATCGGCAACACCACGACGATCCTGATCGTGTTCTACGCCGCGACGTTCCCGATGGTGTTCAACACCTGGTCGGGCGTGCGCGCGGTCAATCCGCTGTGGCTGCGTGCAGCCGGTGCCATGGGTGCCGACGAGCAGCGCCTCTTCTGGAAAGTGATCATTCCGGGCGCGTCGCCCTTCATCATCACCGGCATGCGGCAGGCGTTCCTGCGCTCGTGGATCGCCGTGGTCGGCGCCGAAATGATCGCGGCGTCGGATTGGGGGCTGGGCTGGGTGATCTTCGACGCCAAGGAATTCCTCAATGCCGACATCATGCTGGCGTCGCTTATCGTCATCGGCCTGATCGGCTTCGTGTTCGAGCGCGTGGTGTTCGGCTCGCTCGAGCGCGCCACGGTCTACCGCTGGGGAATGATGCGGATGGCGAAGGGTTAGCACCGTATGGTCCCCATCGACATTCGCGGTGTCACGCTCGTCTACGACACGCCCGGCGGGCAGGTTCCCGGCGTCAAGGACGTGAGCTTCAATATCGACGCGTCCGAGTTCATCTGCATCCTCGGGCCGTCGGGCTGCGGCAAGTCCACGTTGCTCAACATCATCGCCGGCTTTCTCGCGCCGGCCGCAGGCGAGATCCTGATCGGCGGCAAGGCCGTTACGGGCCACGGCATGGACCGCGGCGTGGTGTTCCAGGATTTCGCTCAGCTTTTTCCGTGGCGCACCGCGCTCGGCAATGTCGCCTTCGGGCTGGAAATGAAAGGCGTGCCGAAGCAGGAGCGCGAAAAGATCGCGCGCGAGCAATTGCGCCTCGTGAAACTCGAAAAGTTCACCGGCTCCTATCCGCACCACCTGTCGGGCGGCATGCAGCAGCGGGTCGCCATCGCCCGCGCGCTGGCCTACAATCCCTCGGTGCTGCTGATGGACGAGCCGTTCGCGGCGCTCGACGCCCTGACGCGCGACGACATGCAGCGGCTTCTGGCGGACGTCTGGCGGGAAACCCGCAAGACGGTGATCTACGTGACGCACAACGTTGCCGAGGCTGTTTACCTGGCTGACCGCGTCATCGTGATGACGCCGCATCCGGGCACCGTGAAGACAGAAGTGGCTATCACGCTTCCGCGCCCGCGCGACCCGCTGAGCGTGGAATTCCTCGACTACCAGAAAGAACTTTTGGCGCATCTCGGCCACGACACGGCCGACGTTTCGAAAAAAGCCAACGGACAAGCGGCGACACAGGGAGGATGACAATGCAGATCCTGAGTAAAGGAATGACGCGCCGGCAGGCGCTGGCGGCGGCCGGCGCAGGCGTGCTGGCAACCGGCTTCGGCGGACGCAGCGCCTTCGCGCTGGAAACCGTGCGGCAGGGCTACCAGACCAATATGTGGGGCATGCCGACCTACTACCTGCTCAAGTCGGGCCTGCTGGAGAAGCATGGCGTCAAGTTCGAGGAATTCGCGGTGCCGTCCGGCAACCTCACCATGCAGCAGATGGTGGCGCGGCAGGTGGACATGGGTACCTACGCGGGACCTTCCTTCGCGATCGGCCATGACAAAGGCGGCCTCCTCGCCATCGCCATGATCGAATACGTCGGCAAGACCGCGCGCGTGATGGCGCGCAAGGATCTCGGCATCACCAAGGTCGAGCAGCTGCGCGGCAAGAAGGTCGCCAACCAGACCGGTTCGTCGACCGGCAACATCTTCGTCGACCAGATCGCGGCCGGCGCCGGGCTGCACAAGGGCGACTACCAGGAAGTGCGCATGAACGTGAACGACATGGTCGCCGCGATGGCCGCGAAGACCGTGGACGCGATGGTGAACGTCGAGCCGTACAACGCAATTGCCGAAGCCGACGGCCTCGCCAACACGCTGGTCGACTTCTACAACTTCGACAAGCTGCCGGTGTTCATGGCGGCCACGCCGGAGTTCGTGCAGAAGAGTCCGGAGACGGTCGTCGCCTACCTGAAAGCCTGGCTCGACGTCGCGAAGGACTTCAAGAACGAGCCGAAGAAGGTCGCGGACACGATCTACTCGTTCTACACATCGAAGGGCTACAAGATGTCGCACGACACCTTCAGCAAGGCGATCGCGCGGGTCGAAGTAAATCCGGGCTGGCCGTCCGACATCAAGCCGTACATGCAAAAGCAGGCGGAGATCCTGCTGGCGGCGAAGAAGATCAAGGCGATCCCCGACTGGAATAAGGCGCTGCGCGAGGAATTCCTCAAGCAGGCGAGCGCCTGACGCCGCCGGATTGCATGCGATGAAACCAGGGGCCGGCGCACAAAGCGCCGGCCTCGTCACGAAAAGTAACGGAGATGCACATGCCCGCCGACAACCCGCTGAAGCAGAGCGCCGAACCGACGTCCTGGAATTTCAAGCTGCTCGCGCAGCACGAACTCGGCGGCTTCGGCGGCATGGGCGAAGGCATGTCGATCACCATCGCCAAGGACGGCCGGCGCATCATGTGGCTTGCGCACGAAAGCGCGCCGAAGAATTTCACCGGTGTCGACGTGTCCGATCCGCGCAAGCCGAAGGTCGTTGTGCAGACCGATTTGCCGCAGCCCTACATGCGCTCCAACTCGCTCGAATGCTCCGCCAACAACATCATGGCGGTCGCCTATCAGTGCCAGAAAACCGGGCAGAAGCCGGCGGGGATGGAATTGTTCGACGTCTCGGAGCCGGAAAACCCGCGTTCGATCAGCTTCTTCGATACGTCGGGGCCGCATTCGCGCGGCGTGCACCAGCTCTGGTTCTGCGACGGCGAATACGTGCACATGGCCTCGGGCGCACCGGACTTCGAGCCGACCAACCCGCTCGACGACCAGTTCTACCGCTGCATCGACGTGCGCAATCCGTCGAAACCGACCGAGATCGGCCGCTGGTGGCTGCCGGGCACGCGCAAAGGCGACAACGTCGCGCCTCCGCAGCGGCACAAGCTCGACAAGGGCCACCGCGCGCACAACACCAACGTCTATCCGCAGCGCGCCGACCGGCTCTACCTCGGCTATATCGACGGCGGCATGTTCATCATGGACATCGCCGACAAGTCGAAGCCGCAGGTGATCACGCACTGGACCAATTCGCCGCCTTACACCGGCTTCATGCACACCGTGGTGCCGATGTTCGGACGCGATCTGCTGATCGTGACGGACGAATCGACCGAGGACGGCGCCAAGGACTGGCCGAAGCTGGTGTGGCTGCTGGATGCGCGCGACGAGAAAAATCTCGTCTCGATTGCCACCTGCCCGCTGCCGCCGGTCGATGCCTTCGCCAAGCGCGGCGGACGTTTCGGCGCGCATAACGTGCACGAGAACGTGCCGCTGCCGACCGCGTGGAATTCCGAAGAGATCGTGCTCGGCACGTTCTTCAACGGCGGCTTGCGCGCCTACGACATCTCCAATCCGTTCCAGCCGAAGGAGATCGGCGCCTTCGTGCCGCCGGCCCCGAACGGCACGCCGGCCGGCGCGGTGCAGCTCAACGACGTGTTCGTGGACGAGCGCGAGATCGTCTACACCGTCGATCGGCATACGGGCGGGCTTTATATCCTGGAGAAGGATTTCTGACCTAGAACCGTCGTCCTGAGGTGCTCGGCGCTTGCGCCAAGCCTCGAGACGGCGGCCGTCATCATTCGAGGCTCGCTACGCTCGCGCCTCAGGATGACGGTATAATCGGCGGCATGAACCAGCTCTTCCAGTCACCCGCCGCGAGCCCGTTCGGGCGCAGGGTCAAGCGCGAGCGCGGCGCGCGTATTCCCGTGACCGTGGTGACGGGCTTTCTCGGCGCGGGCAAGACGACGCTGCTGCAAAAATTCCTTCAGACGGATGAAGGCCGCGGCACAGCGCTTGTCGTGAACGAGTTCGGCGCGGCCGGCATCGACGACGCGCTGCTGCGCTCGAGCGCGGACGAGACCGTGCTGCTGGGCAACGGCTGTCTCTGCTGCGTGACGCGCTCTGACTTGCAGATCGCGCTACGCAGGCTGGTGATGGAGCGCGAATGCGGCGAGGTGCCGGATTTCCGCCGCGTGGTGATCGAGACCAGCGGGCTCGCCGATCCCTCGCCGATCCTGCAAACGTTCGTCACCGACCGCGCGCTCGGCGGTGAATTCCATGTTGAGACGGTGGTGACGGTTGTCGACGCCGCGGCGGGCGAGGCCACGCTTGGCTGGTCCGCCGAGGCGCGCAAGCAGGCGATCCTCGCCGACACGCTCATCGTGACCAAAACCGACCTCGTTTCCGAAACGGAAACCGCGTCGCTGATCGAAAAGCTGCGTCAGCTCAATCCACGGGCAAGCATCGACAAGGCGGTGAAGGGCGCGCTCGATCCGCGCCGCCTGACGGAAGCCGCGACGGGTGCGCGCAATGCGTTTGCGGCCGAGGCAGAGCATAGCGACGGCATAAGCAGTTTCGTCATCACCGAGACCACGCCGATAAAATGGCCCGCTTTCGCGCGCGCGATCGACACGCTGCAAGCGCTGCGTGGGCCCGATTTACTGCGCGCCAAGGGCATCCTCAATGTCGAAGGCTGCCGCGGGCCGGTGGTGGTGCAGATGGTGCAACACCTGTCGCATCCGCCGATCGAGCTCGAAGCCTGGCCGGATGCGGACCGCACGAACCGTATCGTATTCATCACGCGCAATGTGCCCGAGACTCAGGTGCGTGACCTGTTCGCGGCGGTGAAGGCGCTTGCACCATGACGGCATCGTCCGCGGAAGCGGATGATCCGGAAATCGCAGGCACGCAAAGTGGCTCGACAAGCTGCGGCGTACTGGATGCCCGCCCTCGCGAATATCACAGGAGACGGCTTATTCGCGATCGCGCCCAGCGATTTCGGCCTGCCACGGTGCGATGCGGTGCTCGATCCAGCCGATCAGCGCATTGAGGCCGATCGCCATCACCATCAGGATGATAATCGGGACGAACATGGTCGCGGTGTCGAAATTGTTCGCCGAGTTGATGATGACAGCGCCGAGCCCGGAAATGGTGGTGAAAAACTCAGCGATCACCATGCCCACCACGGCGCGGCCGACCGCGAGCCGGATGCCGGCCATGATGTAGGGGAGCGTCGCCGGCAGGATGATGCGGCGCAGGATCACCAAATCCGGCGCGACAAAAGATTTGCCGACCTCGATCAGTGTCTTCGGGACGGCGGTGACGCCGAGCCAGGTGTTGATGCAGATCGGGAACACCGACATCAGGAATATGACCGCCACCTTGACCGCGAAGCCGAGGCCGAACCAGAGGATGAGGAGCGGCACCAGCGCGACCAGCGGCATGGCGTAGCCGGCGGTGACATAGATGCCGAACGCGGCTTCGGTCACGCGGAAGCGCCCGATGATCAGGCCGAGCGGCACGCCCAGCACGATGGCGAGGCCATAGCCGAGCACGAACGGCTTCAGGCTGTCGTAGAGCGCCGCGCCCAGCTCGCCGCTGCGCGCGATTTCCCAGAACGCGACCGCAATGGCGCTCGGATAGGAGCCGAACACCGGGTTGATGTTGCGGCCGAAGATCTCCCAAAGCGCCAACGCGCAGACGATCGAGGTCAGCGTAATCGCCCAGCGCGGCCACGGCCGCCGCTCGACCGGCGCCGGCGCATCTGCTTTTTCGTGCCTGTCGGCGATCTCTGCCATCGCTCATTTTTCCCGGCGCATGATCTTACCCGAAAACCGGCGCCCACTTTTCGGGATCATGCGCTAGTGCACCGTGGGCGCGTCGTGCAGCAGGCGCCAGATGCGGTAACGCGTCTCGGCAAATTGCGGCAGACCGCGCGTAACGCTGAGATCGGTGCGCGGACGCGGCAGCGGCACGTCCAGAATCTCGCACACGCGGCCCTCGCGCATCACGACGATGCGGTCGGCAATGAGCACGGCTTCATCAAGGTCGTGGGTCACGAAGAGGATCGTCTTCTTCGTGCGCGCGTGAATATCGAGCAATTCGGCTTGCATAGCCTCGCGCGTCTGTGCGTCGAGTGCGCCGAACGGCTCGTCCATCAGCAGCACCTTGGGGTCGATGGCGAGCGCGCGGGCGATGCCGACCCGCTGTTTCATCCCGCCGGAAAGCTGGTGCGGACGGCGATTGTGGCTGCCGCCAAGTCCGACCAAGTCGAGATATTTCATGGCGGTGTCGCGCAACTCAACGCCGCGCATGCCCTTCATCTCGAGGCCGAACATGACGTTCTGCAACGCGTTGAGCCACGGCAGCAATTCGGCGTGCTGGAACACCATGCCGCGGTCGTAGCCGCAGCCGCGCACTTCGTTGCCGTCGACGGTGACGCGGCCGCTCGACGCCGCGTCGAGGCCCATGGCGACGCGCAGCGCCGTGGTCTTACCGCAGCCGGACGGGCCGATCAGCGCGACGATTTCGCCGTCGCGCACGCTGAAGCTGACGTGGTCGAGCGCCTGCACGTGCTGAAGTTCGCCGGCGACGCGCAGCGAAAATCGCTTGGACACGTCGGCGAATCTCACTTCGCCCATGCGACTCTCCGTGCGTGGCGCCGCTATTTGCCTGCTGCGGCCAGTGCCTTCTCGCGATATTCCGGCGCCACTATCGTTTTCAGATCGATCGGTTTCGGCAGCTTGCCGGCCTTGATCAACTGCTGCTGGATCCAATCGAGCTTTTCCATCGGAATCGGCAGGTCCGGCGCGACGGCGTGATGCTGAACCGCGTCGTCCCAGACGAAGCCGGGGCGCGGATCGTCCGCCTTGGCGTGCGTGATCTCCCTCGTCAGCGCGACGGTCGCGTCCTTGTTCGCGACGGCGTAGCGCAGGCCTTTAATTTCCGCGGTGAGGAAACGCACGGCGTCGTCGCCGCGCGCGGCAAGCACTTTTGCGCTCGATATGAGACAGACTCGCAGGAAGTTCGGCACCGCGTCGCGGCCGGCGATCAGCAGATGAATGTTTTTCGGCGCCAGCGGCTGGTATTCGTTCGACACCACCGCCGCCTCCACCACACCGCCGACCAGGGCCTGATAGCGCTCGCGATCACCGCCGACCGCGGCGAGCTTCACGTCCTTGTCGGAGACGCCGTATTTTGCCAGCGCCGAACGGGCCAGCATGTCGGGCATCGAGTTCGGCGCGGAGACGGCGATCGACTTGCCCTTGAGATCGGTGACCTTATGAATGTCCTCGCGGACATAGATGCCGTGCGGCACCACAACCCAGTGACAACCCAGGATTTTGGCGTCGGCGCCCTTGGAGTCGGCGGAGATGACGCCCTGCGGGCCGCCCTCAAAGCTGTCGAGCTCGCCGGCAATCAGCGCCTTGAGGCCGATCTGGTCATCCTTGACCTGCTTGATCTGGATCGTCAGTCCTTCTTTTTCGGCAAAGCCGCGCTTGGCGGCCATCATGAAAAACCCGGCGTCCGATTTGGCGTTGATCACGCCGTGCCGCCACACCTTGCTGCCTTGCGCCGCGGCTGGTCCTGCGAGCGCCGCCACCAGTGCGGCCGCGGCAATTCCCATTTGAATTTTTTGTTTGTTGCGCATTGATCCTCCCATGCCGCACGGGCGGCAATACTCCCCTCGCCCCGCACAGCAAGCCCTGCCCTACGGAAGATAGCAAAGTTTGCACGTGAAAGATTGCACGAAAAAGTCGCGCGGAATGACGGGCTGCGCGCTATTGCGGCGCAGCGTCAGGCGGGCGCGAGACGCGAAACGCGCTGCTTCGCCTCGGCGATGATCCCGGGGACGGCGGCATCATTCCCGGGCGCCATGATGTGCACGCCGGCGACGCCCTTGACCGCGCCGAGTTGCTCGATCAACTCGAGGCAGATGCGCTTGCCTTCCGCGATCGGATCGGACGCCTTTTCCATGCGGTCGACGAGGGCGTCAGGGATGATGGTGCCGAACAGCTTTTCCTTCATCCAGCGCGCCGACTTCGCCGAGCGCAACGGCGCGATGCCGATAATGACCGCGAGCTTGCCCGCGATGCCGTGCTCGCCGAGCCTGGCCAGGTAACGCGTGACCACGCCGGGGTCCATGCAGAATTGCGTCTGCACGAATTGCGCGCCGGAGCCGATCTTTGTCGCGAGGCCCTTCGGCTCCCAGCCGGGCTGAGGATCGATCGGGCTGTCGGCAGCGCCGAGGAAGAACTCGGCGCGGCCCGCGACCTTGCGGTCGGGCGGCAGCTCGCCGGTGTCGCGCAGGCGCCGCGCGGTTTCCAGCAGCGCGCGCGGATCGAGATCGAACACGGGCTTCGCCTCTGGCTGGTCGCCCGCGCTCGGATCGTCGCCGCGCAGCACCAGCAGATTGCGCACGCCGGAGGCCGCGGCGCTCATCAGGTCGCTCTGCAACGCGATGCGATTGCGGTCCCGGCAGGTGAGCTGGAGGATCGGCTCGATACCGTTCTGCACCAGCAGCGCCGCGGCCGTGACCGAGCCGAGGTGCGGGCGAGCGCCCGCGCCGTCGGTGACGTTGACCGCGTCGGCCAGCCCCTTGAGCGGCATCGCCTTGGCCAGCAGATCGTCGCGCGAAACCGATACCGGCGGCGTGACCTCCGCGGTGATGACAAAGCGCCCGGCGCGCAGTTTTTCTTGTAAATTCATGGTGTCCCCCACCCAACCACCAGAATCCAGTGGACCTTGCAAGCCCGGGAATGGGAAAAGACCGGAATAGCGCAAATGACGCGCGGTAATGGGTCCGCATGCCGGCCATCGTGAATTCGCTCGACGAACTGCTCGCGCCCATCACCGACGGCTGCATGCTGGTGGTGCCGCGCGAAGTATCGGGCGTGCCGATGGAGGCGACGCGCGCCTTGATCCGGCGCGGCGTGAAGCGGCTGCATCTGGTAGCGCTGCCGACCTCGAGCCTGCAGGCGGACCTCTTGATCGGCGCCGGCTGCGTCGAAACGCTGGAAACGTCCGCGGTCAGCCTGGGCGAGTTCGGCCCGGCGCCGCGATTTTCCGCCGCGATTACCGCGGGCACGATCAAGATGAAGGACGCCACCTGTCCAGCGCTGCACGCGGCGTTGCAGGCGACGGAAAAGGGCGTGCCGTTCATGCCCCTGCGCGGGTTGATCGGCTCCGACGTTCTGAAATACCGGGACGACTGGAAGGTGGTCGACAGTCCGTTCGGCAACAGCGATCCGATCGTACTGCTCCCCGCGTTGCAGCCGGACGTTGCGCTAATCCACGGCCTGATCGCCGACCGGCACGGCAATGTGTGGATCGGGCGCCAGCGCGAACTCGCGACCATGGCGCACGCGGCGAAGGTCACTGTCGCAACCGTCGAGAATATAAACACCGACGGCAACCTGCTCGACGATCCGATGCTCGCCGCCGGCACGCTGCCGGGATTTTACGTCGACCGCGTCGCGCTCGCGGAACGCGGCGCCTGGCCGCTGTCGATGCCGGATTATTACGGCGTGGACGCCGACCATCTCCGCGAATACGCGCGCATGGCGGCCACCGAAGAAGGTTTTGCGGACTATCTGGACAAGTATGTGTATGAGAAACAGGCGGCGTAACTTGTCGCTGTCATGGCCGGGCTCGTCGGGGCCATCTCGATCAGGGACGCACCATGCCCTCCTAAGCGAGTCGCCGGGTCGAGCCCGGCGATAACGAAGGAGAGGGTCGCATGACTGGATTCCGCGACGAGGAATTGCTCGCCGATGTGATCGCCGGACTGATCGGCGATGTGCGCCACGTCGCCGTCGGTAACGCCTCGCCGATCCCGGCGACCGCTGCGCTGCTCGCGCGCGAGCGCGGCAGGGGCCGCCCCTACGTGTCGCTCCTGCAAAGCCGGAAGCACAATTTCTTCACCGATGGCGCGCGCGAACTATTCGACTGCGCCGGACAAGGCCGCATCGACGTTTTCTTCCTGTCGGGCGGCCAGATCGACGGCGAAGGCAACGTCAATCTGGTGTCGACCGGCGACTACGCGCATCCGAAGGTTCGCTTTCCCGGCTCGTTCGGCTCGGCCTATCTCTACTACGTGGTGCCGAAAGTCATTCTCTTCCGCACCGAGCATTCACGTCGCACGCTGGTGCCGAAAGTGGACTTTATCAGCGCGCCGGGCGGCAGCGAGGACAACGTCTATCGCCCGGGCGGACCGATCGCGCTCATCACCAATCGTTGCCTGTTTTCCTTCGATCGCGCGCGCAAGCGCTTTCGCCTGCAAAGCGTGCATCCGGGCCACACGGTCGAGGAGGTGATCGAGAACACCGGCTTCGACTTCGACAAGCCCGCCACGGTGCCGGAGACGCCGGCACCCTCGCCCGCGACGCTTACGCTGATGCGTGAGACGGTCGCGCCGCAGCTCGCGGAGGTCTACCCGCAGTTCGCGGCTCAGGTGTTCGGGGTGGGCGAGCGAGCTTTCGGGCGGTGAAATTCCTTTCTTGTCGTTCCGGGTTCGCTCCCTTTGCTCACGTCCCGGAATGACAAGAAATGATCGGCGGGCTAGTCTCCCGGCCGACAAAAAACATCGAAGGAATAAGCAGGTGCAGACGGTTGAAGCAGCAGTGATCGGCGTCGGCTGGGTGGGCGGAACGCGCGCGGAAACGCTGGCGCGCACGGCGCTGGTCGACAAATTGCACTTGTGCGAAATCCGCCCCGACCGGCTCGCGGAGGTGAAGGCGCTCTGTAAGCCGGCGACGGCGACGCTCGACTACAATGACATCATCAACAATCCGAACATCTCGGTCGTCTACATCTCGACCACGCCGGAATCGAACCACTATCCGATCTGCCGCGACTGCCTGAAGAACGGCAAGAACGTGATGCTGGAAAAGCCGATCGCGCTCGAATTGTGGGAAGCCGACGAACTCATCACGCTCGCCAAGCGCAACAATTTGAAATTCACCATCGGCTACTCGCAGCGTTTCAATCCAAAGATCGCCTACGCCAAAAAGAAGATCGTCGACGGCACTCTCGGCAAGGTCGTGTCGGTTCTGGTGAGCCGGCATCTGTCGCGTTCGCTCGGCAAGAAAATTGCAAGCCGCGTGCGGCTGTCGCCTGTCGTCATGGAATCGACTCACGATCTCGATTTCGTGTTCTGGCTCCTCGAGCCTGCCAAGCCGGTGCGCGTCTATTCGCAAGGCGCCTACGGCTACATGCAGCCGGTGAACGGCTCGCACGACGTTATGTTCACCAATATCAGTATGGACAACGGCGTGGCGGTGATGATCGCCGGCGGCTGGAACCTGCCGCCGAGCTATCCGAACTATTGCGCGACCTGGATCGAGATTACCGGCACGGAAGGCTCGCTTTTTCTCGACGACACGCAGCGCGACAACTGGCTCAACACGATGAAGGACGGCCAGCAGTTTCCGATGTCGACCATGCCGGGCGAATGGGTGGACAACGTCTTCGCCGGCGGCATGGGCCCGGAAACGATCCATTTTCTCGAAGCCTGCATCAAGAACAAGCCGGTGATGGTGACGCCGGAATCGGCGCGCCGCGTGATGGAAACCTACAGCGCGGCGGATCTTTCCGCCGACCGCAACGAGCCAGTCGACCTGCCGCTCAGCAACGAGACGATCTCGGCGATTGCCGAGTTCAAGCAGAAAATCCGCGCCGGGGTGAATTCGTGATGTCGTTCTTGTCATTCCGGGGTGCAAGCCAAAGCGGGCGAACCCGGAATCCATGCGCACAGGCGGGAGTCTTGGATTCCGGGTCCGCACCCTTGGCGCGTCCCGGAATGACGGACGTGGTGAAGTCATGAAATCGCCGGCGAAAGACATCGGCCTTGCGATCATCGGCGGCGGACGCGTCGGCCTGTTCCGTGGCGAGGTTGCGGCGCGGCATCCCGCGGTGAAGTGGATCGGACTCGCCGAGAAGAACCCGAACCGCGCCGGCGAAGTCGCGCCCAAGATCGACGCCGATTTCGTCACGCAAAGCCATGTCGAACTGCTCAAGCGGCCCGAAGTCACCGCGGCGATCATCTGCACCGACGAGCATCTGCACGTCGCGCCGATCATGGCGGCTATCGAGGCCGGCGTGCCCATGCTGATAGAGAAGCCGCTGGCGACGGATCTCGCCGAATCCGCGCGCGTGCTCAAGATGATCAAGGACGCAAAGCTCGACGCGGTGGTCGGCTATACACAACGCTTCCGCCGCCGCTGGCTGGCAGCGAAGGAAAAATGCCGGACCGGCGCGCTCGGCGACGTGACGATGGTCACCTCGCGCGCCTTCATGAATCGCCTGGTCGCGATCGACAATTACAAGCGCACCGACGACCCCTCGACCATCTCGCCGATGGTGATCTCCGGCACGCATGCGCTCGACATCTGCATGTGGTGCCTTGACGGCAAGACAGCGGCCGAATGCTACGCGCGATCGGTCGACAAGGTGCTGGGGCCGCAATACAAGGGCATCGACGGCACCGCTGGCATGATCAATTTCACCGACGGGACGATCTATAACGTAAACATGACATGGGCGCTGCCGGTGACATGGCCGGCCGCCGTCTACTCGCTCGAAGTCGGCATCGTCGGCACCACGGGCGTCCTTACCATCGACGACACGCACCGCGACATCGTGCTGGCGGTGTCGAAGCCGCAGTCCGAAGGCTACAACCCGGATGCGTCGCGGCTGGTCGATTTCATGGGCAGCTATCCGCCCGGCGACATGGCGCTCGGGGAATTGCGCGGGCCGATGGCCGAAGAAACCGTGAGCTGGCTCAACCGTGTCGCACTCGGCTTGCCGACCCCGGCGGCGACGGTGGAAGAAGCGCACCGCAACCTGATGCTGACCAAGGCGCTCGACCTCTCGGCCAAACGCAAACAGGCGGTGAAACTGCCGCTCGATCCGGCCGAACTCGCGGCCTAGAAAAGAAAATCCCCGGGGCCAAGCCCGGGGAAATTCCACTTCGCGTTTATTGGCGGATCACTTCGACGGATGCGCCTGATGCTTGCGCCCGGCCGAAACCGAGCGTGCGGTCGCGTGCCAGTGCGGCGAGGACCCGGTCTGGCAGGTCACGTTGTGCTGAAGCTTCGGGTTATTGGTCAGGGTCGTGTCGATGGCGAAGATAGCGATCGTCGCATCGCCCGGCGGCGTGTAGCCCGGGCCGCAGGTCGAGTTGTTCTTGATCACGTCAAAGTCGCCCTGATCGGCGATACCTGCCTGGTAACCTTGCGTCGGACCGTTACCGGTCTTGTTGTTGAGCTCGTTGTTGATCAGGACGTTGCCGTCCGCGGTGTTCTTGGTCGGTGTCGATACCGGATTGCACGAGGCGTCGAGATTGGTGAACCACACCCCGACATCGTTGTTCACGCCAATATTGTTGTCGACATCGGTGTTGACCGTGGCGTTGCCTCCGTAGCACGCGCCGCCGACAACCAGAATACCGCCGCTCGCGGCCAGATTTGCGCCGGTGTAGGAATTGCCCGACACAAAATTGTTCTTGATGTTCGTGTTCGCGCCGTAACCGGCCTGGATGCCGTTCTGCGCGATGAAGTTCACCGGGCCGAGACCGATGACGGTGTTGTTCGTAATGTCGGTCGTGCCGGTATTGCCATTCACGACGATACCGCCCTTCTGGTAATTCGTGACGATGTTGCCGCGGATATCGCCGCGGGACGACGCCCCGAACGCGAAGTAGATGCCGACGCCGTGCTGGGTGCCGTTGAACGGTTTCTCGCCGATGTCGGAAATGTTCGAGAGGGAGATGTCGACGTCGGCGCCGTTGTTGACGATGCCGAAATAGTTGGCGCCGTGGACGTTCGCGAGCGTCACGCGGCCGTGGCCGGTCGAGTAGTAGATGCCGATGTTGCACCCGGTGGCGTCGACGTCACCGGTCACCGTGCCGTGCGGATTGATCATCGCGGCGGTGAGGTTGATGCTGTCGCGAATAAAGCCGGTCGGTGTGCAGGCCGCTTCGGCCGCGGACGCGCCCACTATGAGGCCGAGCGCGCAAACAGGCAGTGTCAGAGATGAGATGTTACGCATTGTTCGCTCCCACTGATTTTGATTTTGGTTCTTAAGTCTTCTGCAATTCGCCGCCCGGCTGTCGTTGCAACCGGGACGCAAACCTTGAAATTCTGGACGGACTGGGCTGCCGCGTTGCGGCTGATGATCCTCCCCGCCTGAGCGATGCCATTTTGCGCAATCACCGCGTGCAAAAGCAAGCCGCCGCTTAGACTAAAACCTGTGCCAAGACAGGACGATGACAGCTTGAATAAAGGTCCCGCTTGAAACCGGGGGCTTAAAGCCCCCCTGGAACCGCGATTTATCGCTCCCGAAGCGGCCTTATCGCGACTTCGGCAGCAAGCTTGTCGAGTTGCACCAGCAATTCCGGTGCGAGCGCAAGACCGTTGCGAATGCGATCGTCGCGTCGGGCGGCGCGCTGCTCGCCCGGCAGGCGCACGCTCTCGCCGGGCAGCGCCTTGCTGTCGCGCAGCGAGCGGATGTGGCGGTCGACCTCGGCCTTGAACTGCTCAAGTGGCTGGAAACGCGCCGGATCGAGCGCCATCACGAATTGGCCGGTGTTGGTGACGCGATCGGGCTCGGCGTTGAAATCGACGCAATCGCGGCCGAAGAGGGCGCCGTTGAGCGTGCCGGCGAGCATGCCCAGCATCAGCGCGAGCCCCGCCCCTTTGTAGCCGGCCATCGGCAAGAGCAGCGCCTCGGCGCTCTTGTGCGGGTCGGTGACGGCTTCGCCGGTCTTCGGGTCGATCATCCAGTCGCCCTTGAGCGGCTTGTTCTGCAGACGGTGGTTCTTGATCGTGCCGTAGGAAACGATCGAGGTGGCGATGTCGAGCACCAAGGGATGCTCCTTGCCGGCCGGAATCGCGATCGCCAGCGGATTGGTGCCGAGCAAAGGCTCGGCGCCGCCGGCGAGCGGCATGTGGTTGGCGTTGGCGACCGCCGCGTACATGCCGATCATGTCCGCCTTGAGCGGCAGCGCGGCGTAGACGCCGGCCGCGCCCGCATGGCCCGACATGCGGCATCCTGCCCAGCCGATGCCGTTCTCGCGCGCCATCTCGATCGCGATCTCCGCCGTACGCGCGACAACCAGGTGGCCCATGCCGTTGTCGCCGTCGATCAGCGCAGTCGCCGGCGCGGTGCGCTTGACCGTGATGTTCGGACGCGGATTTGTCGATTTCAGCCTCAGCCGCTGCACGTATTGCGTCAGGCGGAACACGCCGTGCGCATCGGCGCCGATGAGGTCGGCTTCCAGCATTAGTTCGGCGATCTTCGCGGCATCGGCCTGCGGCACGCCGACCTTCTGCATCGCATCGACGATCAGGCCGGTGACGGCTTGCGTCGGGATTCGCGGCTGAACGTCAGCCTTCATGATGCACCCAGCAGTTTCTGCGCGCTGCCGCCGAGGATCGCGTTCTTGTCGGCGTCGGAAATCGACAGCGCGCGCACGTGATGCACGCAATCGAGCATCGCCATGTCGTACGGATAATCGCTGCCGAGCATCACGCGCTCGACGCCGACGAGGCCGATCATCGCTTCCAGCGTTCGATCCGAGTGCAGAATGGTGTCGTACATGAAGCGCTTCGCGATGTTCTTCGGCTGTTCGGGCACGTTCTTCTTCGGCTCCGGGCGCACCTTCCAGCCGTGTTCCCAGCGCGCAGCCTGGTAGGGCGTGAAGCCGCCGCCATGCGCGAGCATGATCTTCAACTTCGGATGGCGGTCCATGACGCCGCCGAAAATCAGACACGCCGCGGCAATGGTGGTGTCGAGCGGGTTGCCGATCAGGTTGGTGAGGTAATAGGACTTGAGGCGATCCGCGCCGGCGACGTTGTTCGGATGAATGAACATGAAGGCGCCGAGTTCTTCCGCCGTAGCCCATAGCGGCTCGAATCCGGGATCGTCGAGATTCTTGCCCATGATGTTGGAGGCGAACATCGCGCCCTTCATGCCGAGCTTCGTCATGGCGCGGCGCAATTCCTTGGCCGCTGCGTCCGGCGCCTGCATTGGCAGCGTGCCGATCGCCATGAAACGATCCGGCTTCTGCTTCACCAGCTTCGCCATCTGATCGTTCTGGATCGCCGACGTGACGACGCCGAGCGCAGGCTCGAGCCCGTAGAGATAGGTCTGCGGTGTCGCCGACAGCACGTGCACATCGACGCCGGTTGCGTCCATGTCCTTGAGCCGCCGCTCGACGTCGTAACCGCCGTGCGGAAACGGCTTGTAGGCAACGCCGGCAACATCGAGCGTCACCGCCTCCTTGTCGAGCGGCGCGATGTTCACCGCGGCCTTCGGCGATTCCTTGCGCAACAGCGCCATCGTCTCTTCGGTCAGGATGTGCGTGTGGGTGTCGATGGTACGCTGGCTGCTCATTTCGCCCTCTGAAAGGTGCCGGTCCGGCGGTGGGAAGGAGCGCTTGAGTGCCGCAGCCACGCGGGCGGCGCAAGCCCCTGTCCGAAGGCGCGCTTTCGGCTATAAACGAGGCCCCGTCAGCGTCAGGAAGTCCAATGGATTCAGCCACAACTCATCACGGCATGCGCGAGGTCCGGCTCGAGGACGATGCACTGGTGCGCGGCGCCGGCCACTTCGTCGACGATGTGCGGCAGCCCAATCAGGCCTTTGCGGTGTTCGTGCGCTCACCGCACGCCTGCGCACGAATCGTGTCGATCGATACGACGGCCGCACGCGCAGCGAAGGGCGTGCTTGCCGTGCTCACAGCCGAGGACATGAAGGAAGCGAGCGTCAAGACGGCGGGACGGCATCCGCCGATCATGGGCCGCAACGGGAAAGAGCTGATCCAGCCGTTCCGCCCGACACTCGCCGGCGAGCGCGTGCTCTATGTCGGCGAAGCTGTGGCAATGGTCGTCGCGGAGAGCATCGGGCAGGCGCAGGACGCGGCCGATCTCGTGAACGTGGACTATGAAGAGTTGCCGGCAGTGATCGATCCGCGCGAAGCGATCAAGTCCGGCGCGCCGCTGCTGCATCCGGAAGCGCCAGGCAATCTCGCGCTCGACTGGCCGGGCATGATCGACAGCCCGGAGAATGAGCGCGATGTCGATCAGATCATCAAAAACGCGCCGCACGTTGCGCGCGTCACGGTCGTGCATCAGCGCCTAATGGTGGCGTCGATGGAGACCCGCGGCGCGAACGCCTCCTACGATCCTGCCACCGGCGCCTATTCGCTCCGTGCCTGCTCGCAAAGCTCCGGCACCGTCCGCAACCAGACCGCGCCGGTGCTCGGCGTGCCGAACGACAAGCTGCGCGTGACCACGGAAGACGTCGGCGGCGCGTTCGGCATGAAGACCCCGGTCTACCCCGAATACGTTGCGCTATGCGTCGCGGCAAAGAAGACCGGGCGGCCGGTGGCATGGATGTCGACGCGCTCGGAAGCCTTCATGAGCGACACGCATGCGCGCGATGCAGTGACGGAAACCGAGCTCGCGCTCGACGAGAAGGGAAAATTTCTCGCGTTGCGGATGAAGCATCTGTGCGCGCAAGGCGCCTACATCAGCACCGCCGGCGTCGGGATTAACACCAACAATGTCGCGCGTTGCCTGCCCGGCATGTACCGCATTCCGAAGATCGATTTCAGCACGCGCTGCGTTTTCACCAATGCCGCGCCGATCGGCCCCTATCGTGGCGCCGGGCGGCCGGAAGCGAATTACGCGCTCGACCGCGTCGTGGAGGAAGCCGCGCGCGTCACCGGCATCGATACGGCGCGCCTGCGCAAGAAGAACTTCATTCCGCCGTCCGCGATGCCGTACAAGACCGCGGTCACCACCACGATCGACAGCGGCGACTTCCCCGGCATGTTCGAGAAGGCGATGGAGCTTTCCGACTACGCCAACTTCAACAAGCGCAAGCGCGAGTCGGCCAAACGCAAGAAATTGCGAGGCATCGGCATCTCCTGCATGCTCGAGCATTCGGGCGCGTTGCCGACCGAAGGCGCGGCGCTGACCTTCCCCGGCGCGGACAGGTTGATCCTTGGCTGCAACGTGCAGTCGACCGGACAGTCGCACGCGACCGTGTTCGGCCGTCTGCTGGCGGAAAAGCTCGGCATCGACCGCAAGCACATCGTGCATAGGCACGGAGATTCCGCGCAGGAGATTCCGGGTTTTGCTTCGGTCGGCTCACGTTCGGCGATGACGGCAGGCAACGCCATCGTGCACGCGGCCGATATCATGCTGGCGAAGGGCAAGAAAGCCGCCTCGCTGCTGCTCGAAGCCGCCGAGAGCGACATTCAGTACCGCAACGGCAACTTCGAAGTCGTCGGCACAGACCGGCGCATCTCGCTGTTCGATACCGCTGCGCGCGCGAAGGAACTGGTAACGCGCGGCCAGCTCGCGGAAGGTCTCGATACCAAGGAAAAGAAGGATACGCCCCTCACCTTCCCGAACGGCGTGCACATTGCCGAAGTCGAGATCGATCCCGAAACCGGACGGCTTGAATTGTGGCGCTACACCGCAGTCGACGATTGCGGCAACATGCTCAATCCGCTGATCGTCGAGGGCCAGGTCCACGGCAGCATGGCGCAAGGACTCGGCCAGGCGCTGAAGGAGCACGCAATTTATGACGAGAGCGGCGGGCAGTTGCTTACCGGCTCGTTCATGGATTATGCGATGCCGCGCGCAAACGACATGCCGGTTGAATTGCGCGAGGAGATTCACGCCTCGCCCGCGACCACCAATCCGCTCGGCGTCAAGGGCACGGGCGAAGCCGGCACGACCGCGGCAATCGCCGCGATCATGAACGCTGTGTCGAACGCGATCCCGAACGGCGCGGCCAACCACATGGACATGCCGGCGACGCCCGCGAAGATCTGGGCCGCGTGCCAGAAGGCGATGGGGAATTAGGCGACCGGTCGTCACCGGGCTCCCGGTGACCCCGCCCGGAATGACCGCGACCCTAAACGAAATGGCCGGGATAAACCCGGCCATGACGTTTTTTCCGTTGTGATCGCTCGCTCAGCCTTGCGAGATGAATTTTACGTTCATGTAGGCCTGTAGGCCTTCCATGCCGCCTTCGGAGCCGTATCCCGACTCCTTGACGCCGCCGAACGGCGTCTCCGGTGTCGAGACGGCGACGCTGTTGACGCCGACCATGCCGGACTGGATGGCATCGCTGATCGCGGCCGCGGTCTTGTCCGAGGACGTGAAGGCGTACGCGGCAAGACCAAATTGCAGCGAGTTCGCGCGCTCGACCACCTCATCGAACGTCTTGAACGTAACGATCGGCGCCACCGGCCCGAACGGCTCCTCGGTCATGATCTTGGAGTCGTCCGGCACGTCGGTGATGACCGTCGGCTCGTAAAAGAAACCCTGGTTGCCGTGGCGCGCCCCGCCCGTGACGACCTTGCCACCGCGGTTCTTGGCGTCGTTGACGAATGATTCCATGGCGTCGAGCCGCCGCGGATTGGCGAGCGGACCCATCGTCGTGGATTTTTCCAGGCCATCGCCGAGCTTGATGCCCTTGGCGTACTCGGTAAAGCGCGTAAGAAACTTATTGTAGTTCTTCTCGTGCACATAGAAACGCGTCGGCGAGATGCACACCTGCCCCGCGTTGCGGTACTTGAACGCGGCAATGGTGTCGGCGGCCTTTTCCGGATCAGCATCCTCGAACACGACGACCGGCGAGTGCCCGCCCAGCTCCATCGTCGCCTTCTTCATGCCGCGCGCAGCAAGTTCGGCGAGATGCTTGCCGACGGGCACCGAGCCGGTGAAGGAGACTTTCTTCACCGCCTTCTGCGGGATCAGGTGCTCGGACACTTCCGCCGGTACCCCGAACACGAGATTGATGACGCCATTCGGCACACCGGCATCGGCAAAGCATTTGACCAGCTCGACGCAGCCGGCCGGAGTTTCCTCCGAAGCCTTGATGATGATCGTGCAGCCGGCGGCGAGCGCGCCGGCAATCTTGCGCACCGGAGTCAGCGTCGGGAAATTCCACGGCGTGAACGCGGCGACAATGCCGACCGGCTCCTGAATGACGAGTTGGCGCACGCCTTTTTGGCGGCCCGGCACGATGCGACCATAAGCGCGGCGGCCTTCCTCGGCATACCAATCGATGATGTCGGCGGAGGTGAGCACTTCCGCGCGCGCTTCCGGATAAACCTTGCCCTGCTCTTGCACCATCACCTTGGCGACGTGGTCATGGCGCTCGCGCAGGAGATCCGCGGCCTTGCGCAAAAGCTTCGAACGATCGTAGGCCGACGTCGCTTTCCAGACAGGAAAAGCCTTGTCGGCGGCGGCAAGCGCGGCGTCGAGATCGGCCTTGCTGGCATGCGGCAGATGCGCGAGCGTCTTGCCGGTGGCCGGATTAATGACGTCCTCGCCCTTGCGGCCCTGGCCGTTGAGCCATTTGCCGTCGATATAAAGCGCAAGATCGGAGTACATTTTGCAACCTCGTCTCACTGGAACTGGCGTGACGATGGATTAGCACTTTCGCGCCACCTCGGCCACCCCGCGCAAATCCCAGCCCTAGCCGAGAAATGCGCCGCCGTTGACGTGGATCGTCTGCCCGGTGATGTAGCGGCCGCCGGGTCCGCAAAGGAAGCGCACCGTGGCTGCGATGTCATTGACGTCGCCCCGTTCGCCGGTGATCGTGCCGTGCGTCAGGTGATGCGCCGGATTGGGAGACGACGCCGGCCGCGTCGTATTGATCGCGCCCGGCACAACGCAGTTCGCGGTAATCTTGTCGGCGGCGAGATCGTGCGCCAGCGCGCGCGTGAAGCCGACCAGCGCCGCCTTCGCCGTCATCACATGCGCGCGGTCTTTAGCGCCGCGATGCGCGCTCATGCCGCCGATGTTGACGATCGTGCCGCCGTTCTTGCGCAACGCCGGCAGGCAGGCCTTGGCGCAATGAAACGCACCGTCGACGATCACGTCCATGACCTCGCGCCAATCAGCGTAGCTCAGTTCGGAAAACGGCTTCTCGCGGCGCAGCGCAGCATTATTGATGAGGATGTCGACGCGGCCGAAATTTTTCAGCGCAGCGGCGGCGAGCAGTTCGGCGGTCTTCGGGTCGCCGGCGCTGCCCATGACAACCGCGGCCTTGCCTCCCGCCGCTTCGATCTCGCGCGCAACACTGTCGGCTTCCGCCTTGTTCGACTGCGCGTTGACGATCACGGACGCGCCGGCATCCGCCAACTGGCGCGCGATAGCGCGGCCGATGTTGCGCCCAGAGCCGGTGACGATCGCGACTTTGCCGTCCAGTTCCTTTGTATCGGACATCTCCCCTCCCGATTGTCATCACCGTGCTTGTCGCGGTGATCCCGCTTAGAACGGCAAGGCCTTGCCTTCCTGTTCGGGATGGCGGGTCAAGCCCGGCCATGACAGCAATTTTTATCCCCGCAAAGACGAAAGTTCGATCTTGCCATCATACAGCGTCGCCAGCAGTTTGAGCGCGGCGGCGCTGCGCTTGTCGTCCCAGCCGCCGTGACGGGCGTTGAGCACGAATTTCTCCTCGATATCCTTGCGCGTCAGCGGCTCGTGCGCGCCGCCGCGCAGATGCGGCTGACGCTCCTCGATCACACTGCCGTCGCGCATGACCGTACGGATGTGGCCGGTGAAATTGTTGGGGTACGGATTGTCCGGGTCGATCACGTAGCGCACCTTCGAGGCGAGCGCGAGCACCTCTTTGTCGTTGACTGCCACATCCGTAAAAGCGTCGAGGCCGACCCTTCCGCGCACGAAGCCTGTCGCCAGAAGAAACGGCGTGGAGAATTTCGCCGCATAACCGTTGGGCGGGCGCTGCTTGTCGGCGAGCGGCTCCCACAGGCGATGGACCGTGCCTTCCGCCACTTCGCAGACGATTTCCTTCACGTCATCAGCCTTGATGCCACACGCCGCGAGCCGCCGTGCGCAATCGATGTATGGATGCGCCATGGTCCCGCAGGGATAGGGCTTGAACGCCAGCGTCTCGGTCACCCAGCGGTTGCCGAAGTCGCCGGTAAGCGCGGCGTAGTCGCCCTTCGTCGTGTGCGCGAACCCGTGAAAGAGCCCGTGCACACCCTCGAACACCGTTCGCGGGCCGATGAAGCCGCTGCGGCCGAGCAGCGCCGCGCGCAGGCCCGATTGCGCCGCCCAGCCGGGATGCAGCCTTTTGGTCCAGGCGCCCTCGGCGAGATACTCGATGATGCCGCCGGCCATGCTGGCGGCGACGCCAAGTGCATCGACCAGTTGCTTTTCATTGAGGCCGAGCATTGCGCCGACGCCTACCGCCGCCCCCATGACGCCGAACACCGCCGTCGGATGGAAGCCGGATTTGTGCACGGCTTTCGGCACCACCGTGCTCAGCCGGCACATCACTTCGGTGCCAATTGCAATGCCGAGCAAGGCCGCGCGTCCATCCGACTTGTGGCGCTCGCAGGCGGCGAGCACCGCCGGCACGATCACCGCACCGGCATGCACCGGCCCGCCCTCGAAGGTATCGTCGAAATCCTCGCCGTGCGCCGCCGTGCCGTTGACGAAGGCCGCGCCGGCCGCGCTCAGCGTGCGCTTGTGGCCGATAACGGTGCACGGTCCTTCATCATCGCAGGCGGCGAGCGCGCTTGTGACGTAATCCTCGTTGCGTGCGGTGATGCAGAGACCGGCGACGTCGACCAGCAAGTCCTCGCATTTGGTTTTCACGGCCGATGGCAGGCTTGCCGCGTCAAGCCGGGCGATGCGCCCGGCGAGCTGTTCGGCGACGGTTGCGGCGTTTGCCTTCATCGCTCAGACCGGAGCGGCGCGAGGGCCGCTGAGTTTGGTCAGGCGATTGGCGATCGCGACGACGACCGAGGTAATGACCAGCATCATCAGGCCCAGCACGGAAATGGCGGCAAGGTCGCCGCTCTCGTTGAGATCGTATATCAGCACCGACAGCACCTTGGTCTGCGACGTGAACAGCATGATCGCGGCTGACAATTCGCGGATGACGCCGACAAAAATGAAGCACCACGTCGCAACCACGCTGGTGCGCAGCAGCGGCGCGGTGATCTGCCACAGCGCGCGCAGGCGCGTCGCGCCGAGAATGCGGCTCGCGTCCTCCAGTTCCGGATGCACGGCGTGGAAGGCCGACTGCATCTGCTGATAGGCCGCCGGCATCGCCAGCGTCACGAAAGCGATGAGCAAGATCCAGAGCGTCCCGTAGAGCACAAACGGCGGCCGCGTGTAGCTGAAAAACAGGCCGACGCCGAGCACGATGCCCGGAATCGCAACCGGCGCGGTGGCGAGAAAGCCGAACACCGCATGACCGCGAACCGCGCGGCGCGCGGTGACATAGCTGATCACCAGCGCCATGACGGTGCCGATAGTCGCCGCCAGCGTGCCGAGAACGAAAGTATTGCGCAGCGCGAGTCCGGTTGCGGAAAGCTCGAAGAATACGAAATGCACGTTCTGCAGCGTGAAATTGTTCACCCACACGAGCTGCGAGGCAACCTTGGAGAACGTAGCGTTGAGTAGCGCGAAATACGGGAGGAACACCGGGCATGCGAGCACGATAATCGCGACGGCAATCGCCAACCACCGATAGCCGCCGAGCCGCACGATGCGCGGCTCGCTATTTTTTCCGCCAACGACAGCGTAGCCGCGGCGGCCGAGCACAATTGCCTGGCCGCGCAGCAGCAGAATCGTCAGCAGCAGAAGCGGCAGCGACGCCGCGGCCGCAAGCTCGGGCTTGGGCGGAAACTGGAACAGGCTCCAGATCTTGGTGGTCATGGTGTGGAAGCCGGCCGGCATGGCCAGGATCGCCGGCGAGCCGAACAGCGTCATCGCCTGAAGGAAGGCCACCAGCGCGCCGGCAACGACCGCCGGCAAGGCGAGCGGAATGGTGATGCGCCAGGCGGTGTCCCAGGCGCGCGCGCCAAGCATCGAGGACGCGTCTTCAAGATCGCCCGGCGTGCGGTCGAGTGCGTTGGCGACCAGCACGAAGACGTAGGGAAAGGTGTAGCAACTGATGACGAAAACGAGGCCGGAGAAACTGTAGATGTTCAGCAAATGCTCGTCCGAGGGAGCGCCGGTCAGCTGGCGGAACAACTGATTGAGCAACCCGCTGTTCGGGGCGGCCAGAAGCTCCCAGGCGATGGCGCCGAGAAACGGCGGCGTCACGAACGACGCCGTCACCAGCAGCCGCACCGTGCGGCGCAGCGGCATGTCGGTCCTCGCCACCAGCCACCCCATCGGCGCTGCCACCGCGCAGCAGATCAGCGCCGACAAGGCCGCGAGCGCAAACGTCGTAAGAAGCGGATCGAGATAAGCCGCATCGCTGATCAGGCGATGAAAATTGTCGACGGTGAAAGTGCCGTTCTTGTCGGTGAAGGCGTAGTACACAAGCCACGACAATGGCAGCACGATCAGCATGAACAGAAGAAACGCAAACAACAGCAGCACCGGCTTCGACAGATCGAAGCCCGCGAGGCGGCGCCCGGTCTTTCCGTTCGTCGAAATTGCAATCGTCATTTGGTCGGCCTCATGGCGAGGAGCGCCGCCAGGCAGCGCACCTCGAACCATGGGACCGACCCATCCTTCGAGACGGCGCTTCGCGCTTCCTCAGGATGGGCGGAGTGAGAACACGCATCACACGTGGAAGGTCTTGACGTAACGCGCCTTGATCTCCTCAGCCGCCTTGAGCACGCCCGCCGGATCGTCCTTCATCAGCTTGATTTTGCTCAGCGGCGTGCGCCCGGCTTTTTCCTTCGCCTGCGGGTGCGCCGAACGCAGCCCGCCGATGTCGATGCAGAGCTGCTGGCATTCCGGCGAGAAGCAATAGTTCTGGAACAGCTTCGCCGCGTTCGGGTGCGGCGCCGCCTTGAACATTCCGTTCGGCCCGATGATCAGCGGCGTGCCTTCGGTGGCATAGACCGGCTCGACCGGCTGGCCCGATTCCTTTTCCGAGAAGATCAGGTATTCGACGCCGTCGGCCTGCACCGCGCGCTCGCCGAGCGCAAGCTTCTTCGGCGGATCGGCCGCCGACTGCACCTGCATGATGTTCTGCTTCGCGAGCTGCTCGAAGAAGTCCCAGCCGATGTCGCGCGCGATCTGGAAGGTCGCGGTCATCGTGGTGCCGCTGTAGCCTGGATGCGACTTGACGATCTTGCCCTTCCACTTCGGATCGAGGAGATCGTGGAAGCTCTTCGGCGCTTCCTCCTTTTTCACGAGCTTGGTGTTGTAGGCTATGACGCACAGGAAGATGCGGAAGCTTGCAAACATTCCGTCCGGATCCTTGTGCTCGGCCGGATAATATTTTGCGACATCTTCCGGCACGAAGGCCTCAAGCCAGCCTTTTTCCTTCCAGATGACGAGGTGCGAAGCGTCGGATGAATTGACGACGTCGACCGCGTGTACGTTGGCGGCGTATTCCTGGCCGATACGCTGAAGCACGCGCTCGGCGCCGGTGCGCTCGACGGCGCACGGCACGCCGTATTTGGCTTCGAACGCCTTGCCGATCTGCTGCGCGAGCTTGGTGTCGACGGACGTGTACCAGACAACCTTGCCCTCTTTTTTAGCAGCGTCGATCAGGGCTTGCGTGGTGGGGACCGGCGGCGGCGCAGCCGCGCGTACATACGTCGAAAAGGCTGAGCCGGCGGTGAGCGCGCTCGCGCCGACAAGGAGACTCCTGCGGGAAATCTTCTGGGTCATCCGAATTCCTCCCTTTTGATTTTTTGATCGTTTTCGACTTTAGCCGACCAGCGCCCTGCACTTTTCGGGCGGCAGGTAGAGCCAGACGGCGCTGCCTTGTGCGATGCTGTCGCCGGCGGGCGTGACGGCCCGCAATTGCGTGCCATCCTTGGCCTCAACCATATAGTCCCGGCTGGCGCCGAGAAAGACCTGGCGCACGACGGTTGCGGCGACGACGTTCTCGGATCGCTGCGGCGCAGCGGCCGAAATGTGAACGTCGTGCGGACGGACCGAAACGGCGGTGTCGGTGCCGGCCTTGAGGGTTGCCCCGGTGACGCGAAGGGGCACGCCGGCAAAGCTGACGCGCTCGGCATCGACGCTCTTGCCCTTGATCACGTTGCTTGAGCCGATGAAGCGCGCGACGAATTCCGAGCGCGGCCGATCGTAGATTTCCTCGGGGCTTCCGGACTGCTCGATCTTGCCGGCGTTCATCACGCAAATGAGGTCGGCGGTGGTCATCGCCTCGGATTGGTCGTGCGTTACGTACACCGTGGTATAGCGGAAGGCGTCGTGCAGGCGACGGACCTCGAAGCGCATTTCCTCGCGAAGGTTGGCGTCGAGATTGGACAAAGGCTCGTCGAGCAGCAGCGTTTCCGGCTCTACCACCAGCGCACGGGCGAGTGCCACGCGCTGCTGCTGGCCGCCGGACAGTTCGCCCGGGTAGCGCTGGGCGAGCGGCGCGAGCTTCGTGGTGGCGAGAATGGCGTCGAGTTTCCTGCGGATTGTGTCGCGATCCATTTTCCTGAGCTTGAGGCCGTAAACGATGTTCTCGGCCACGGTCATGTGCGGCCACAGTGCGTAGCTCTGGAAGATCATCGACATGTTGCGCCGCTCGGGCGGCAGCGTGTTGGCCGGCGTCGATACCACGCGGTCGCCGACGCGAATCTCGCCCTCGCTCGGCTCGACGAAGCCGGCGATAAGCCGCAGCGTGGTGGTCTTACCGCAACCGGAGGGCCCGAGAAGGCAGACGAGCTTCCCGTGCTCGATGGTAAGTGAAATGTCGTCGACGACGGCATTCGGGCCGTATCGCTTGGTCAAGTTCCGCAACGCGACAGACGCCACGCGCTTCCTCCCCCATTTTTCTCGCCTCTCCCCGCGTGCGGACAGAGGTCGGCCGCCTAACGGCCGGTGAGAGGGCATTCCCGCGATTCCGAGCGCTTGTCAGCGCCCCCTCACCATAGCCGACACTCCGCGTCGGCGTTCTTTACCTACGTACGGCAGCCGAAGGCCGCCGGGGCTCTCTACGAGCCGGTGAAAGCCGGCTTGCGCTTTTCCATGAACGCCTTACGGCCTTCGGTATAGTCGTTGCTGGCGAAGCACTGCGCCACCAGTTCGTCGCAGCGTTTCATGTCGCGCTTGCTCTCGTCCTTCACCGTCTCGCCGACGATGAACTTCACCGAGTTGACCGTGAGCGGCGCATTGGCGCTGATCGTGTCGGCATATTCTTTCACATATTTCTCCAGCTCGTCGCCCGGCAGCACGCGATTGACGAGACCCATCTGCAAGGCTTCCTGCGCGGTGAACTGCCGCGCGGTGTAGAATATTTCCTTGGCAAACGACGGTCCGACCACGTCGACCAGTTTCTTGATGCCTTTGAAGGCATAGCCGAGCCCGAGCTTCGCCGCCGGCACGCCGAATTTGGAATTGTCCGAGCAGATGCGCAGGTCGCAGCACAGCGCGAGGCCGACGCCGCCGCCGATGCAATAGCCGCGGATCATGGCGATGGTCGGCTTGGGAAATTCGTAGACGGCAGTATTCGCCTTGTCGACCGCGACGTTGTAGCGGTCGATCGCCTCCTTGCTCGAGCGCTCGCTTTCGAACTTGGAGATGTCCGCGCCCGATACGAATGCCTTGCCGCCGGCGCCGGTCAGCACGACGACGCGGATGTTCTTGTCCCTGGCGAAGTCGTCGAGGAAATGCGACGCCGCTTCCCACATCTCGAGCGACACCGCGTTGTGGCGCTCCGGGTTGTTAAAGATGAGATAGCCGACGCCACCCTCCTTGCGGGACAGCATCTTGTCGGTCTGCGTCATACGTCGCGTCCTTCTCTTTTTTGTCGTCACCGGGCTTGTCCCGGTGACCTCGCTTAGGAAGGCAATGCGTCCCTAAACGGGATGGCCGGGTCAAGCGCGGCCATGACAGAATGTTAGACCGCCTTGGCCTGGTGCAACGCCTTGATCTCGTCGGCGCTGAACCCGAATTCGCCGAGAATCTCGTCGGTGTGCTCGCCGAGTTCCGGCGGCCGCACGGCAACCTTGCTCGGCGTGCGCGACAGAGTGAACGGCTGGCCGACGAGGCCGAGCCTGCTGCCGTCCGCGCGCGCGGATTCCTTCGCCATGCCGAGATGTTTGACCTGCGGATCGGCGAACATCTGGTCGATCGAATAGATCGGGCCGCACGGCACGCCGGCCTCGTTGAAGATCTCGACCCATTCGGCGCTCGATTTCATCGCTGTCGCCTTGTCGATCTCGGCGTTGAGCGCGTCGCGATTCTGCGAGCGCAATTTTCCCGTCTTGTAATCCGGCGTATCGATCCATTCCGGATGGCCGACCGCGTTGCAGAAGCGCTCCCAGATGAGCTGGCCGGTGACCGCGATGTTGAGGTGACCGTCCTTTGTCTTGAACACGCCGGTCGGGATCGAGGTCGGATGGTTGTTGCCGGCCTGCTTCGGCACCTGGCCTTCGGTGAGATAGCGTGCGGCCTGGAAGTCGAGCATGAAAATCTGCGCCTGCAGCAGCGAGGTGGTCACCCACTGACCTTCGCCGGACTTCTCGCGCTCGAGCAGCGCGGTGAGAATGCCGAGCGCGCAGAACAGGCCGGCGGTCAAGTCGGCGATCGGGATGCCGACGCGCACCGGTCCTTGCCCCGGCAGGCCGGTAATCGACATCAGTCCGCCCATGCCTTGCGCGATCTGATCGAAACCCGGACGCTTCGCGTAAGGCCCGTCCTGTCCGAAGCCGGAGATGCTGGCGAGCACAATACCCTTGTTGATTTTGCGCAGATCCTCGTAGGCGATGCCGAGCCGCTCTTTCACGTCGGGGCGGAAATTCTCTACGACAACGTCCGCTTTCGCGACCAGGCGCTTGAAGGCGGCAAGACCTTGGGGAGATTTCAGGTCCAGCGTCATGCCGCGCTTGTTGCGCTGGAGGTTCTGGAAGTCCGAGCCTTCGCGGGGGCCGCCGGGTCCTTCGCCTTCGGACAGATGCGGTGGCGCTTCGATCTTGATGATATTGGCGCCCCAATCGCCGAGCTGCCGCACGCAGGTGGGGCCGGAGCGTACCCGGGTGAGATCGAGGACGGTAAACCGGGAAAGAGCCTCGGAGGCCCGGGAAAACGGCATGCGGAACGGCTCCAAACAGTACTTTTAGCTGCTTTGGACGGCTTTTCTGGCCTGACATTCCCCGATTAGCGGGGGCTTGTCCACGTATCCCTGGCATTCCGGGGCTGCGCGGAGCGCCGAACCCGCAATGACAGGGATGTTTGTTCATCATTCGGTCGAATAGTCGGCTCCGCGCCTTGAAAAGGACATGCGCGCCTGTCATATGACCATTGCGGATGAACGACCCGATCGCGGGTTTTGCGGGCCGCGTGCACGAAATTCTCTAACAACGATTTTCGCCCCGCCCATCCGACCTTCACCCAAGCCGACAACCCTGGCAACGCGGGATGTCTTCGAAAGGCGCGATTCCGCCGGTCGCATGAGCGATTCGGCCGTATCGCCATACGAGAAAGAGACTCTTTGAATTCTTTTCACGAATTCGGCCTCGCAGAGCCGATCACTCGCGCACTCGCGGATGAAAAATACGTCACTCCCACTCCGATCCAGGCACAGACCATTCCGATCGTCCTTCAAGGACGCGACGTCATCGGCATCGCGCAGACCGGCACCGGCAAGACCGCGGCCTTCGCACTCCCGATCCTGAATCATCTCAACGCCAAGCGCGTGCGGCCGGAAAAGAAAGCCTGCCGCGTGCTGGTGCTTTCGCCGACGCGCGAACTGTCCGGCCAGATCGTCGACAGCTTCCGCGCGTACGGGCGCTATATCCGTCCGCTCGCGATCGCACTCGCCATCGGCGGCGTGCCGATCAACCGCCAGATTCGTTCGCTCGCGCACGGCGTTGAAGTGCTGGTCGCGACGCCGGGCCGTCTGCTCGATCTTGTGCAGCAGCGCGCGCTGCGGCTCGACCAGGTCGAAGTGCTGGTGCTCGATGAAGCCGACCGCATGCTCGACATGGGTTTCATCCACGACATCAAGAAGGTCGTGGCGATGCTGCCGAAGGCGCGGCAGACGCTGTTCTTCTCCGCCACCATGCCGCAGGAGATCACGAAGCTCGCCGATGCGATGCTGCGCGATCCTTCGCGCGTGGCCGTGACTCCGCAAGCCTCGACCGCGGAGCGGATTTCACAGCGCGTGATCCTCACCGACAAGGCCGCAAAAGGCGCGCTGCTCGCGGAAGTGCTGAAAAGCGAAAAGATCGACCGCGTCCTCGTGTTCACGCGCACCAAGCACGGCGCCGACAAGGTCGTGCGCACGCTCGGCAAGGCGGGCATCGCCGCGGAAGCGATCCACGGCAACAAGTCGCAGAACCAGCGTCAGCGCGTGCTGGCGGCATTCCGCAACGGAAACATCCGTACGCTCGTCGCGACCGACATCGCGGCGCGCGGCATCGACGTCGACGGCGTCAGCCACGTGGTCAACTACGATCTGCCGAACGTTCCCGAATCCTATGTCCACCGCATCGGCCGCACCGCGCGCGCCGGCGCCGAAGGCATCGCGATCTCGTTCTGCGATCACGAGGAGGCCGCGTACCTGCGCGACATCGAGCGGCTGATCCGCATGCAGATTCCGGCAACCGACCGGCGCACCGGCCAGCGGCCGGCGCATCGGGCGAGCCAGCATCATCAGGCGTCCAACCGCCACAACGGTACGGCCCATAACCGGGGCCATCACCAGCCGGGACGTCCGAACGGCGGCAACGGCCACCACGGCAACCGCCCGCAGCCGCGCCATTCGGAGCGCCAGAGGGGCGAGCCAAAGGACCTGAGAAATGTTACATTCCTGCAGCGCCCGGGCGCGCACTAACTGGAGACCACTGGATGGCGAAGGAAGAGCTGCTGGAGTTTGACGGAACGGTCACGGAAGTTCTGCCGGACGGCAATTTCCGTGTGAAGCTCGACAACGATCACGAGGTATTGGCCTACACCGCCGGCAAGATGCGCAAATTCCGCATCCGCACCGGCGTCGGCGACCGCGTGATCGTCGAGATGTCGCCTTACGACCTGCAGCGCGGACGCATCAGCTTCCGCCACAAGGGCGACGCACCGGCACCCTCTTCGCAGCAGCGCCGTCCGAACTTCCGCCGCCGCTAGAAAATCGGGCGCCGCTAGCGCCCGATGCTCGCTTTGGCGAGCTTGAGATCGGCGACGAAGCGCCGGTATTCGCGCTCCTTGTCCGCCTTGTCGGGAATCCGCAACAGCAGCGAGGGATGCACCGTCACGAAGGCCGCGAGCCCGTCCGGCAGCGTGTGCGCCTTGCCGCGCATCCCGGTGATGGTGACAGCCTTGCCGAACACGCCGCGCGCGGCGGTCACGCCCATGGCGACGATCGCAGCAGGCTTGACGATGCTCCGCTCGTAATCGAGCCACCAGCGGCAGCGGTCGATCTCGTAGGCGTTCGGCTTTTTGTGCAGCCGGCGCTTGCCGCGCATCTCGTGCTTGAAGTGCTTGACCGCGTTGGTGATGAAGGTATCTGCGCGCGCGATGCCCGCGTCCTCGAGCGCGTCATCGAGAACGCGTCCCGCCGGCCCGACGAAAGGCTTGCCCGCCAGGTCTTCCTTGTCGCCCGGCTGCTCGCCGACCAGCATCAGAGAAGCGCGGACGCTGCCCTCGCCGGATACCACTTGCGTCGCATTTTTGTAGAGCGGGCACCGCGTACATTCGGCTTCCGCGGCATGCAGCCGCGTCAGGCTCGCGATGACGGGCCGTTCGGCCTCATCGGCATCCTTAACTGCCTTTGCCATTTGCGGAAAAACTCCTCGCTTGACCGCCGGGTTCCAGCGCGTCCGCCGCGACGGCGAGGAACATTCGCGACCACCCCGCGTTAGGGGCCTGACAGCGGATTATTTCGATCATGCACCTGCTCATGACGGTGATGCGAGAGACTGATGTTGCGCCTTCCCACATATTTCATTGTCGCGCTCGTCGGAGCCCTCGCCGGCTATTGGATCGATAACGAGTCCACCTCGGCGCAAGCCGCGACCTTCGCTCACCGCTGGATGGCAATTCCGGAAATCGGCAAACAGGATCGCCTGGTCGTGCCGCAACGTGTCGCGATGACGCCGCCGCGCGGCGACGTGCAGACGATCGAAGCGACCAATATCAACGAAGGCGCGGCGACGATCGTTTATCGCGACCGCGACGGGGTGGTGGTATTCCGCAACGACCCGGCGGCGCAATCGACCATCGCGGTGAAGGGTATCGCGTTCCCGTCGCTGCCCTCCGACGCCACTGTCAGGCAGATGACGCCGCGCCCAGCGGCGCCACAGACCGAGCCGCAAGAAAAACCGGGGCAGACGCCGGCGAAGCTGATGGAAGGCTGCGAGCCGTCGCTCAGTCCGCTCGCCTCGCGCGAAGCGAGCGTGCTTGCCGGGCGGTGCCTTGCCGCGCGCGAAAAGGCCACCGTGGTGGCGTCCGCGCGATAATAATCTCCCGATCTCTCCGGCTTCCGGCGGGTTTGTTTGCGGCAAACGGCTGAGCCGCCGATAAATTTTGTCAAAATGCGAAGGTTTGCTTCGTACAACTGCGCGGCAAGCGTCGCGTGTTTGGCTGTCTCGCTTGCGCCATGATATCGTCCGTCAGCTTCCCTGGGTAAGGGGAACTGCGATGATCCGGCCGCCACAGGAATGCAGCATTCTCATCGTCGAGGATGAAACGCTGCTCGCCATGGACGTCGAGACGATGGTGAGCGACGCCGGCTATCGCGTGCTCGGACCGGTGACGTCGATCGCGGAGGCGATGCGGGTTGCGAGCACGAGCGTCATCGACGCCGCCATTCTCGACATCAACCTGCAAGGCCAGCCGGTGTTTCCGCTCGCCGACATACTCGCCTCAAGCAGTATCCCGTTCGTGGTGCTCAGCGGCCACCAGCGTGAAATGCTGCCCGAACGGCACCGCGACCGGCCGTTCATCCAGAAGCCCTACCGCGTCGAGGAATTGCTCGCGGCGCTGAAAGAACTGTTTTCCGAAAAGCCGGAAAAAGACGGGCTGGCGAAGTCCGCGTGAAAAGATCGCAATCAGTTGCGCGTGCGCTCGCCGCAACTGTTCATCGGAAACATTCCTGCACCACCCGCTGCGAAATTGGTAAACCCCGCAACGGCTTGAAGCATTGATCTGATCGTTCGCCCGTTGATAACTTTGCGGCCAAGAGCCCGGTCTTGCGAAAGACCAGCGGGCCGCACGTTTATTCTAGGGAGGACACAATGAAAGACGCTCGCAAGGGCCTGAATCGACGTAGCTTGCTTAAACATGCGGCCGCGGTCGGCGCGATACCGCTCGTCAATATTTCCCGCAGCTTCGGCGCGGAAGAAACAATCGGCAACTATCCGGCGGGAGTGAAGGGAGACAGCGTATTCGTCGGCCTCACCTGTCCGCTGACCGGTCCTTACTCCGCGGAAGGCGGCGATCTGCAAAAAGGCTACGAACTCGCGATCGGCCATCTCAACGGCGGCGGCGGTCTCGTCAGCAAGATCTCGACGCTGTCCGGCAAGGGCGTGCTCGGCAAGAAGATCGAATACAAGGTTGCCGACACGCAGACGCAACCCGGCCCGGCGGTTCAGGCCGCCAGCAACTTCATTACAAACAACAAGGCGATCATGATCACGGGCTGCTCGAGCAGCGCGACCGCGATCGCGCTCGAGAAAGTCGCGCAGCGTTATCGCGTGCTCAACATGGTCGGCGCCAGCGGCGCCAACGAAACGACCGGCAAGGATTGCCAGCGCTATGCCTTCCGCTCGCAACCGAGCGCGTACATGGCGGCGAAGGCGCTCGCGCCCGTGGTCGGCAAGGAACTCGGCAAGAACCGCAAGGCGATCTATCTCGTTCCCGACTACGCCTACGGCCATTCGGTGTTCGACTCGACGTCGAAGTTCACCGAGGAACAGCTCGGCTGGAAGACGGTCGGTCAGCAGCTCTGCCCGGTCGGCACCGCCGACTACAGCTCGTTCCTGCTGAATATTGCCAACAGCGGCGCCGACGTTTTCGTCAACGTCGCATTCGGCAACGACTCCGTCGCCTCGACCAAGCAGGCCAAGCAGTTCGGCGTGCTCGACAAGATGAAGATGATCGTGCCGAACTTGTCCTCGTTCCAGGGCAAGGAAGTCGGCGCGGAAATCATGCAGGGCGTGTACGGCACGCTCGACTTCTGGTGGACGCTCGCGGAAACCAACCCCGAGGCGAAGATCTTCGTCGACGCCTTCGAGGCCAAATACAAGTACAAGCCGCGCTGGACCGCGCACATCGCCTACACGCAGATGCTGGTCTGGGCGGATGCCGTCGAGCGCGCCAAGACCTTCAATCCGATCTCGGTCATTAAAGCGCTGGAAGCCGGGCACAAGCTGAAGATGCCCCTCGGCGAGGTCTATTACCGGGCGTGCGATCACCAGCAGGTCCGCGCCGTTCCGGTCGTCGTCGGCAAGAAGCCGAGCGAGATGCGCAATCCCGAGGACATCTATAAGGTCGTCGGCTTGACGCCGGGTCCGGATGTCGTGCCGCCTTGCGACTCGGTTGGGTGCAAGCTGCCGTCATACTGAGCGGCCGCCGGCGGCACGGGAGAGCGACGCGATGAACTGGTCCCTGCTTTGGGCGCAGCTCTTCAACGGGCTGACGCTCGGCGCACTGCTGGTCCTCGTCGCGATGGGCCTCACGATCATTTTCGGGGCGCTGGGGGTGATCAATTTCGCCCACGGCGCCTTCTACATGGTCGGCGCCTACGCCGGTTACGTGGCCTACGCCCAGACGCAGTCGTTCGTGGTCGCCGTGGTCGCGGGCTCGGCCGTGCTGCTTCTCGTCGGCGTCATCGTCGAGCGCGGCTTGATCCGCTACTATTACCGAAGGCCGCATGAGGATCAGATCCTCGCGACCTTCGGTCTCGGGATCATCCTTGTTGAGGCCGTGCGCGGCTGGTTCGGCGGCATTTCGCAACGCCTGCCGGTACCGAGCTGGGGCGGCGGCGCCGTCAATCTCGGTTTTCTCTATTACCCGACCTATCGCATCGAGGTGCTCGGCATCGTCGCCGCGACGCTGGTCGTGCTCTATGTCGTGCTCTACCGGACGCGTCTCGGGCTGATCGTGCGCGCGGGCATCGAAGACCAGCTCATGGTCAACATTCTCGGCATCAACGTCACCCGCACGTTCCTTGTCGTGTTCGGTCTCGGCAGCATGGCGGCGGGCTTTGCCGGCGTGATCAACGCGCCGATCGTGACGGTCGTGCCCGACATGGGCGCGCTCGTGCTGGTGCAATCGTTCGTCGTCATCGTCATCGGCGGTGTCGGTTCCTTCTGGGGAGCGCTCGTCGGCGGCCTGATCGCGGGCGAGATCATCAGCCTCACCGCGATGGTGCAGCCGGCTTATTCCGAAGTGATGCTTTTCGCGGCGATGGCGATCGTTTTGATCCTGCGTCCGCAGGGCCTGTTCGGCGTGCAGGGCCGCCAATGATCGTCGACAAACTGTCGGCGCGCGGGCCGTTTGGCCGCTGGCTGCCGGAAGCCGCCGCCGTCGTCGCCCTGCTGATTTTCCCCACCGCCTTCGCGCTGATCGGCGGCACCGCCGACATGGCCGACCGCATCCTGATCTGGGGCATTTTCGGACTCGGCTTCGATATCCTGTTCGGCTTCACCGGCCTGCTGTCGTTCGGCCAGGCGGCGTTCTTCGGCTCGGGCGGCTTCATGACCGCCTACTTGCTGATCTCCGGCTTCACCGACAACGCGCTGGTCGCGCTGCTCATCGGCACGGTGTTCGCCGCGATCCTCGGCGTTATCATTGGCGCGCTGTCGCTGCGCCGCTCCGGCATCTATTTCGCGATGCTCACGCTCGCCTTCGGCGAGATGTTTTATTTTCTCGATATTTCGCCGCTCAAGAAATACACCGGCGGCGAGAACGGTCTGTCGGGCGTACCGGCGACGCATATCGGCATCGGCAACTGGTTCGTCGAGCTGCATACGCCGGAAGGGATGTATTGGGTCATCGCCATCCTGTTCCTGATCGGCTTCTGGCTCGCGCGCCGCATCGTCAACTCGTCCTTCGGCGCCGTGCTCTTGTCGATCCGCGAGAACGGCGAACGCGCGCGCACGCTCGGCCACGACATCCAGAAATACAAGCTCGCCGCCTTCGTCATCGCGGCGGCCTATGCGGGCGTGGCCGGCAGCCTGTTCGGCCTGTTCCAGGGCTACATGCCGCCGGACGGATTCTATCTCGAGACGTCCGGCCAGCTCGTCGTGCAGACCATCATGGGCGGCGCCGGAACGCTGGTCGGCCCGACCGTCGGAGCATTGGTCTGGATCTATTTGCGCACGGCCCTGCAGCAGCTTCCCATCGTCGGGCCGATCTGGAAGATGGTGCTCGGCATCATCTTTGTGCTGATCGTCACGCTGTTCCGCCGCGGCATTTGCGGCGGCATCGCGTTGTTGTGGGAGCGTCTCACCGGCAAGGAAGCGGCCACGCCGCCGGCGGCGCCCGCTGCTGCCGCCGTCGTTGCCGACAATACGCCGCGCACGCGCACACCATTGACCGGGAAGGTCATTCTCGAAGCCAGGGATTTGACCAAGCGTTACGGCGGACTGACCGCGGTCGACAAGGTCTCGTTCGAAGTCGTCGAGGGCGAAATCCGCGCTCTGATTGGGCCGAACGGTGCGGGCAAAACGACGTTCTTCAACATGCTCGCGGGCGCCATCCCGCCGACCGGCGGCGAGATGTTCTTCCGCGGCGAGCGCATCACGAGCGCGGGCAGCACCGCGATCTGCCAGCGCGGCCTCGTCAAAAGCTTTCAGATCAACCAGCTCTTCCCGAGCCTGACGGTCTGGGACAACGTCCGCATTCCCGCAATCGCGCGCACCTACGGGAAATTCCATCCTTCGATGCTGCGCAACGTCGGCGAATCCGACGATCTGAACAAACTGATCGCGGAAACGCTTGCCGCCGTGAACCTTTCCGAGCGGGCGCATGCGCCGGCGCGCGAACTCGCCTACGGCGAAAAGCGGCGCCTCGAAATCGGTCTCGCGCTCGCGACCAAGCCGAGCACGCTGCTGCTCGACGAGCCGACGGCCGGCATGAGCCCGTCGGAGCGGCAGGACACCGTCCGCCTGCTCAAGCGCATTGCAGCAGGCGTCACCATCGTGATCGTCGAGCACGACATGGACGTCGTGTTCGGGCTCGCCGACCGTGTCACCGTGCTGTTCAACGGGCGCAAGATCGCGGACGGTACGCCCGACGCGATCAAGGCGAACCCCGAAGTGCGCGCCGCCTATCTCGGGAATCCGGTGCAGAAATGAGCCTGCTCGAGGTCGACAAGATCAACACCTATTACGGCGAAGCGCACGCGCTTTTCGACGTCTCGCTGCATGTCGAGCAGCACGAGGTCGTTGCCCTGCTCGGCCGCAACGGCGCCGGCAAAAGCACGACGCTCAACACGGTTATGGGCGTGCTGGCGCCGAAATCAGGCGCGGTTCGCTTTGCAGGCGAGGACGTCGCTTCACTGCCGCCCTACGAGATCGCGCAGCGCGGCCTGCAACTGGTTCCGGAGGAGCGGCGCATCATCGGCAGCCTGACCGTCGAGGAAAACCTGGTGCTGGCGACATTGACTGCCGAAAAGCCCTGGCCGCTCGACCGCGCCTACGCGATGTTTCCGCGCCTTGCCGAGCGCAAGCGCAACCGCGGGCGCGAGCTTTCGGGCGGCGAACAGCAGATGCTGGCGATCGCCCGCGCGCTGGTGCGCGAGCCGAAGATGATCCTGCTCGACGAGCCGTTCGAGGGACTGGCGCCGCTGATCGTGCAGGACTTGATTGGAGTCTGCCGCCAGATCGCCGAGGCCGGACAAACGATTGTGATCGTCGAGCAGAATGTCGAGGCCGCGCTTGGTCTCGCGCACCGCTGCTACGTGCTCAACAACGGCCATGTCGTGTTCGACGGCACGCCGGACGCACTGCGCCGGGACCCGGACCTGATGCATCGCCACCTGGGCGTCGAGGCCTGAGGCTATTCCGCTGCGTCGAGCACCACGGTTTCGCCAAGCAGGAACGCCTGGTCGTGCTCGAAGATGTGCGTGAGAAACTTGGTCACCGCCTTGATGCGCGGCAGGTGGCCCTGCTCGCTGCGCACCGAGAGCCACACGTCACGCCGCACCGAGGATTCCGGGAAAAGCCGCTGCAACCCGCCGACGCCGTAGGCGACGAATGTCGGCAACATGACGATGCCGAGGCCATCGACGGCCGCATTGCACTGCGCGAGGATACTGTTGCTGTGAAACACCATGCGCGGGTGCGGCACGAGATCGTCGAGCCAGCGTACCGCGTCGATCGTCAGCAGTTCCTCGATGTAGCCGACAAAATCGTGGTCGGCGAGATCGGCGAGGGTTTTCGGCGTACCGCGCCGGCGCAGGTAAGACGGCGAGCAGTAAAGATGCATCGCGACCGAGGCGATGCGCTTGCTGGCGAGACCGGGGGTGCGCGGATTGAAGAAGCTCAGGAAGACATCCGCTTCCTTACGCGACAGATCGACCGATTGCGGAATGCTCACCAGCTCGAGCTTCACGCTTGCGTCGAATTGCGCGAGAGCCGGCAGCCGCCGGGCGACGTACTGGCTGGCAAGACCTTCCATGGTGGCGACGCGCACCAATTGGCTCGCGCCGGCGCTGCCGCGCACGACCGCGTCCTCCAGTGCGTTGGCGTGAACGTCCATGTTCTCGATGTGCTTGAGCAGGTCATGCGCATCGCTGCGAACCGAGACGCCCTTGCGCGTCCGGTTGAGCAGCTTGACCGATAGAATCGATTCAAGCTTGCCGACGCGGCGGCACACCGTCGAATGATCGAGACGCAGACGTTTGGCAGCGGCGTGCACGCTGCCTTGTCGCGCGACTTCGAGGAACACCCGCAAGTCGTCCCATTTCACCGGCCCGGCGCCCATCGACATCTCCGCACGCGACACACGCTCATCGCTTCGAAACAGTACGATTTTTTGCAGCAAACCGACACAGTGTGGTGCAAAAAACCCGGTGGCCAGCCTAGCAGCCCCGTGGTTATTTAATATCAGAATATCAACGACATGGAGAGTGCCGGACCCGTCGCGCCCACCTCATCCGGGCCGTCCCACACTAGTCCTGCATGCGGATTGTAAGAACGCAGGTGGTCATCGTCGGCGGCGGCGCAGCCGGCTGCTATGCCGCGCTCAACCTGCACCGCAAGGGCATCAAGACCATCATCGTCTGCAAGGGTCTCGTCGGCAAAAGCGGCGCGTCGCTGTTCGCCGGCAATCTCGTTTTGTCCGGCCGCACGCTCGGCAACTCGGAAGAGAACGCGCGCAACACCGCCGAATTCCTCATCAAGTATCACAACCAGTTTCTGATCGATCAGCATTGGGCCAAGCGCTGCGGTGAATGGATCGCGAGCGTCTATTATCCGGAGCTCGAGGAAGCCGGGCTCTACTTCCGCCGCGACGACGAGGGCAACGTCGTCACCAGCCCCGGGAAAATCCGCAGCATCGCCGCCAACGTGCAGGGCAACTCCGGCGTGCCGTTCATGGACGTCCGGCGCAAGCAGGTCATCAAGGCCGGCATCGAGCGGATCGAGGAAACGGTCGTCACGTCGCTGTTGCGCAACGCGGACGGTTCCGTCGCCGGCGTGTTCGGGCTGGAGATCCTGACCGGCGAATACGTCGTCGTGCTGGCGCAGGCGACCATTCTCGCCACCGGCTATTCCGACCGCCTGCACGCGCGCTCGACCGGCACGCGCGAGATGTCGGCGGACGGCATTGCGATGGCGTGGCGCGCCGGCGCGAGCATGGTCAATCTCGAGATGCAGTGGTGGCACACCAACGACGTCGCCTACCCGCCGACCTGGCAGCGCATGCAGATCTATCCGAACCCGATGCTCGGCTCGGAAAAATCCGCGCGCATGGTGAACTCCGACGGCGAGGAATTCTTCGATCAGCAGAAGGACGATCCGCTCGCCTTCGGGCCGTACACGGTGCAGCTCAAGGCGCTCGCAAAGCAGGTGCGCGCCGGCAAGGCGCGCTACACCGGCGGCTATTACGCCGGCTTCGATCATTGCGCGCCGGGCGAGGTCGAGGCTTACACGACCTACGCCAAGGTCTATCAGCAACTCGGCATGGATTTCCCGAAGTCGCTGATCGAGACCGCGGTGACGGCGCATTACCGGCAAGGCGGCATCGACGTCGACACCACCACGATGGCGTCCTCAGTGCCGGGGCTCTACGTCGCCGGCGGCGTCGGCGGCCACTGCAACGGGCTGATCGCGCTCGTCACGTATGACGGCAAGGTCGTGGCGGACAGCGTCGCGGACAATCTCGCGCGGCTCGCCGAACCGAGGCTGCCCGAGCAGCAGATCGAGCAGGAACGCGCGCGGCTCGAACAGCTCTTGACCGGCGGGGATGAGCGCGAAGAAGCCTGCTCGCCCGGCGAGCTGAAGGAAACCGTGCGCGCGATCATGTGGGACAAGGCCGGCGTCGAGAAGGACGCGAGAAGCCTGAACGAGGCGCTGGAAGATTTCACCAAGCTGCGGCGCGAGCGCCTGCCGCGCGTGCGCGCCAAGACACCGGTGCGCGCCGCCAACTACGACTGGCTCGATGCCATCGACAGCGTCAACATGATCGAGGCGGCCGAGCTTGTGGTGCTGTCGTCTCTGCAGCGCGAGGAAAGCCGCGGACCGTTCATGCGCCGGGACTTTCCCGACACCGACAACGAAAACTGGCTCACGGCAAACCTGCTGCACAAGGCCGGCAACGGCTACCGCTTCGCCAAACGCGGCTACGACCTGCCTTTCTTCCGGCCGGATTTCGCGCGCGCCAATAATCTCGAGGTGCCGTGGTGAGCGACGCGACGCATGCTGTCGATGCGCGGCATCTCGGCCAGACCGAACACGCCGACAGCCTGCGGGCGCGCAATGCCCGCATCGCGATCGGCGCGCCGGTGACGATCAAGGTCCGCCGCAGCGACGACGGCCGTCTGCAGGAATTCCGCACGCCTTACGTGAAGGCGATGCGCGTGCTCGACGCGCTCAACGCCATTGCGCTGAAGGATGCGCCCGACCTCGCCTTCCGCTGGTTCTGCGGCTCCAAGATGTGCGGCACCTGCGCGGTGCGCATGAACGGCCGCGAGGTGCTGGCGTGCTGGGAGGCGGTCGAGCCGGAAATGACCATCGAGCCGCTGCGCAATCTGCCGGTAATCCGCGATCTCGTCGTCGACCGCACGCCCTACGAGAAAAAGGTCGCCTCGTTCGAGCCGTGGCTCACCCGCGATGCGCCCTATCCGGGCTTTCCGGAGCCGCTGAAGCACAAGGCGATCAAGCACGCCTCCAAGGCGCTCGACTGCATCAGCTGCATGTCGTGCTACTCGGCCTGCCCGGTGATCCGCCTCGGCGGCCTCACCGATTTCGCAGGACCCGCGCCGCTGGTGCAGCTCGGGCAGACCGCGCTCGATCCGCGCCAGGACGAGCGCCAGGTCGCGCGCGCGCTATCGCACTCCGGCATCTTCAATTGCGTGTCCTGCTACAAATGCGAGGAAGTCTGCCCGGCGCATATCCCGATCGTCAGCGGCGTGATCGAGCCGCTGAAGGCGAAGGCCGCGCGGCTGGTGCCGCAAATGGCGCGTCATCCGCTCGCCTTCCGCGCGGTGGTGGCGCGGCGCGGGCGCATCGATCCGGGCGAATTGATCCTGCGCGTCCAGGGTCTGCGCGTGCTGGCGGTTTTTCCGCGGCTCGTGCGCCTGCTCGTGCGCGGCAAGATCAATCCGTTGCGCACGCTGCTCGGTTACAAGACGCAAGCCGCGGGCGCGGCGGCGCGAATTCTCAAAGGAAGCCGGCCATGAAATTCGCCTACTACCCCGGCTGCTCGGCGCGCAGCACCTGCGCAGAGCTCAACGAGGCGACGCATCGCGTGGCGGCCAAGCTCGGGCTCGAGCTGACGCAGCTCGAATCGGCAACCTGCACCGGCGCACGCGAATTGCGCGCCATCGATCCGGTCCGGTTCTACGCGCTCAATGTGCGCATCCTGGCGCTCGCCGAGCGCGAGGGGCTGCCGCTGATGACGATCTGCAATACCTGCACGCTCAACCTGCTCGATGCGCACGCCGCGTTTTGCGCGGACGCCGACCTCGCCCAAGCGGTCAACGGGCGGCTGCGCGAGGAAGGCCTCGAATACCGCAAGAGCACGCGCATCAGCCACTTCCTCTGGGTGCTGTACGAGGACATCGGCGAGGACGCGCTGCGCGGCCTGGTCGTGAAGCCGCTTACCGGGCTGACGGTCGCCGCGTTCTACGGTTGCCACATCACCCGGCCGCCGACGCGCTATGGCTTCGTCGACTCGCGCAACAACGTGGCGCTGGAACGGCTGGCGACACTGCTCGGCTGCGAGCCGATCGACTACAGCGGCCGTACCGAATGCTGCGGCTTCCACACCGCCGCGCACGACGAGCGCATCGCCATCAAGCTCACCGGCCAGCATATCCTCTCGGCAAAGGAGAACGGGGCAAAGACGATGGTCACGCCCTGCCCGCTCTGCCACACGGTGCTCGACAGTTTCCAGAAGGAGATCGAGAGCGACCTTGGGAAGGAACTCGACGTTCCGGTGCTGCATCTGCCGCAGCTCGTCGGCCTGGCGCTCGGCCTTTCCGCCAACGAGCTCAACATCGATCGTCACATGATCGATTTCGGCGTCGACATCTGAGCGCGCTAGTCTTTGTCGAATTGATAAAGGCGCGCGGGATTTTCGACCAAAATCTTGTGCAGCTCCGTGTTCCCGCTCGTCCAGCGCGCGAGCCGGTTGAGCGCCGCGCCGTCGTCTTCCGGATGAAACGGCTCGATCGCCAGATGATCGCGCCCGCGGTTTCCGCCGCCCGGATGCGGCCAGTCGGTGCCCCAGACAATGCGATCAGGATTGGCGGCGATCATCGCCCTGGCGATCGGCGCGACATCCGCATAGTCGGGCGCCTTTGAGATGCGGTAGGCCGCGGAAATCTTCACATAGGCCTTGCCGCTGCGCAGCAGGTCGAGGAGCTGCGGCAGGCCCGGCTGCGACAGGCCGAGCGCGGCTTGCGCGCGGCCGAAGTGATCGACCACCAGCGTCACCGGCAGCTTCAGGATGGCGTCGTGCAGCGCGGTGAGGACCGGCAGGTTCGTGTAGGTCTGCACATGCCAGCCGAGCGGCGCGACGCGCTCCGCCGCCCAGGCAAGCTGCTGTCCCGCGATCTCGGGACGGCTTTCGCCAAGAGATTCGAGATTGACGCGCACGCCGCGCACACCCGCCGCATGCATGTCCTTCAACGCGGCATCGGAGGTTTTCTCGTCGATCACCGCCACGCCGCGCGCGCGATTGCCGAGCTTCTCGAGCGCATCGAGCGTGACGGCATTGTCCGCGCCGTACGGGCTCGGGTGCACGATGACGACGCGATCGATGTGCAAGGCGCGATGCAGCGCGCCGATGTCTGCAAGCGATGCCGCCCCTGGCGTGTAACGGCGGGCGGGCGAAAACGGAAACTTCTCGTCCGGCCCGAAAATATGCGTGTGGCAGTCGCAGGCGTTGCGCGGCACCTCGAAAGCGGGCGGCGTGTGCGCGACGCCGAGAGTTCTGTCACCTGCCATCGCCGTCAAACCGGAATATCGCGCACCTGCGCGGCCTTCTCGGTGGCGGCATCAAGCAGAAACTGGATATCGGTGCCGGTCGAGACGAGGCGCGCGCCCATGGCGACGAATTCCGCCGCCAGCTTCGGCCGGGTCGACAGCCCGCCGACGCCGGCGTGCTTGCCTTGCTTGCGGCAGGCCGCAATCGTGCGCGCGTATGCCTCGCGCACCTTGGCGTGCTCGTACTGCCCCGGCAGACCCAGGCTGTTGAGCATGTCGTTGACGCCGATCAGCACCATGTCGACGCCCTCGACTGCGGCGATCTCGTCGGCTCTTTCCACCGCCTCGGCGGATTCGAACTGCACGATCACCATGGTGGCACGATTGAGTGCCGAATGGACCTCTTCCGCCGGAAACGCGCGGTAATGCAGATGCGGCAAGGCGCCGGCGGCGCCGCGCTCGCCGAGCGGCGGAAATTTCGCCGCCTTCACCACCCCGCGCGCTTCGTCGGCCGAGCGGACGTCCGGCGCGATGATGCCGAGCGCGCCGCCGTCGAGCGCGCGCGAGATGTATTCCGCCGTATTGGCCGGCACGCGCACGAACGGCGCGATGCCGGCATTGAGCGCGGCGAGGCAGATCTGGCTCGTTGTTTCGAGCGAAAAGCTCGAATGCTCCATGTCGACGTAGAGCATGTCGAAACCGGCGGTCTTGGCGATGCGCGCGACCTCGACCCCGCGCACCAGCCGCACCGTCATCGAGGCGACGACCTCGTTGCGCGCGAGCTTTTCCTTGACGTTGTTGCGGACGATTTCGTTGGCGCGCATGTTAATGGCGGTCCCGGGGGGACTCGAACCTCCGACCTTCGGTTTAGGAAACCGCTGCTCTATCCTGCTGAGCTACGGGACCGCATGACGCGATGTAACATATTTTTCCGGATCGTTGGCGCCACCATCGCCGGCCTGTTGATCGCGCGCGCGGCGGCGCAAACGCCGGGAAACGCCGAGGCGCCCGCCTGCAAGCTTGAAGGCATCGGCAGCGCCACGGTCGCGAGCATCAGTGATGGCCGATCCTTTACGCTTGCTGACGGCCGCGAAGTCCGCCTCGCGGGCATCGAACTGCCCGCACGCGGCGCGGCGGACTCGCAGGCGCCGGCGGCAAAGGCTGCACTCTCCGCCCTGATCGCGAGCCAGACGGTGAACCTGAAAAGCCGCGGGCAGGATCGTTACGGGCGGATCGTCGCCTATGCCTACCTGCCGCGGAGCGACCCGCCCGTGCAGGTCGCATTGCTCGCCGCCGGCCATGCCTTGGTAGGGACAAATCCCGGCGGAGCCGGCTGCGCGGAACCGTTGTTCACCGCCGAACGCAAGGCCCGCGCGGCCAGGCTCGGCCTCTGGGCCGATCCAAATTTCGCCCCTTTGCAGGCGGACGATCCTGGCCGCGTTTTGGCTGAACGGGGTCGATTTGCGCTGGTTGAAGGCAAGGTCTTGTCGGTCCGCGAGGCCGGCGCCACTATATATGTGAATTTCGGGCGTCGCTGGTCACGCGATTTCACCGTCACTATCTTGAAACGCAATCGGCAGATGTTCTTGGCGGCCGGCATCGAGCCGAAAGCGCTGGAGGGCCATCGCATTCGCGTGCGAGGTATCGTTGAGCGGCGCGGCGGACCGATCGTGGAAGCCAGGCATCCGGAGCAGATCGAGCTCATCGACCAGTAACACGGGCACCGTTGTGACGGCTGCAAGTCAAACTTCGCCACTGGCACGCGCGCGGATCGGTTTCGCCGCCGCGCTCGGCCTTTTGCTCGCGAGCTGCAGCTCCACGCCGGAAACGCGCCAGGTTTCCCTGCCCCAGGTCGCGCCGGCGCAGACACCGGCGCAAACCGCATCGCAACGCGAACGCCTGCGCATCCTCGCGACGTATGGCGGCGTCTACGACAATCCGCGCATGCAGGCGCTGATCAAGAAAACCGTCGACCGTCTTGTTGCCGCATCCGAAAGGCCGTCGCTGAAATACGAGGTCACCGTGCTCAATTCGCCGGCGATCAACGCCTTCGCGCTGCCCGATGGCGAGCTGTTCGTCACGCGCGGACTTGTCGCGCTCGCCAACGATACATCCGAGCTTGCCTCGGTGCTTGCGCACGAAATGGGCCACGTCATCGCGCGGCATGCGGAAATCCGCGAGGACCAGGCGCGTCAGGCGGCGCTCATCAGCCACGTCGTCTCCGACGTGCTGAGCGATCCGCAGACCGGCGCGCTCGCGCTCGCAAAATCGAAACTCGCGCTGGCAAGCTTCTCGCGCGCGCAGGAATTCGAGGCCGACGGTATCGGTGTCGGCATTGCGGCGCGCGCCGGCTTCGATCCCTTCGGCTCGGCGCGCTTTCTCACCGATATGCAGCGCAACGCCGATCTGAAAGCCGGCGCCAACGGACAGGATTCGCGCGCAGCCGACTTTCTCGCCACGCATCCCGCAACGCCGGAACGCGTGAAGAACGCGCAGGCCAACGCCCGCCAATTCAGCGGACCGGGCAATGGCGAGCGCGACAAGGCCGAATACCTCGCCGATCTCGACGGCATGGTCTACGGCGAGGATCCGAGCGAAGGCTTCGCGCGCGGACGCCGCTTCACGCACCCGAAGCTCGGCTTCACATTCCTCGCCCCGCCCGGCTTCACGCTCGACAACACCGCGCAGGCCGTGCTCGGCCTGAAGGAAGGCGGCGATCAGGCGCTGCGGCTTGACGTGGTGCAGGTGCCGGCCGAGCAATCGCTCGGCGATTATCTCAAGTCCGGTTGGATCGAGCACGTCGAGCCGGGCAGCATCGCGGATTTCACGATCAACGGCTTTCCGGCGGCGAGTGCCCGCGCCAGCGGCGACCAGTGGGCCTTCCGGCTCTACGCGGTGCGCTACGGCAGCGACGTCTATCGCTTCATCTTCGCGGCGAAGCGCATCACGCCGGAGATCGACCGCTCGTTCCGTGAATCGATCGGGTCGTTCCGGCGCATGAGCCTCGCCGAAAGCCAGCAGGTGCACCCGCTACGCATCAGGATTGTCACCGTCGGCCCGAACGACACCGTCGACAGACTCGCGGCCCGCATGGCGACGCCGGGTCATCGGCGCGAGCGCTTCCTGGTGCTCAACGGGCTTGGTCCGCATGACGGGGTGAGACCCGGCAGCAAGGTGAAGATCGTCGTGGAGTGACAACGCTTGCTGTCATGCCCGCGCAAGCGGGCATCTCGAGCGCCGGTTTCCGCCCGAAAGTTTTCAGATTACTGGATCGCCCGCCGTCGCGGATGCTGACGGCTACGCCGTCAGCTCTCGCCGGCTTCGTAGTTGATCGTGAATTCGCGCGGCACTTCCGGACCCCAGAGGTAGAACGAATCCTCCGGCTTGTGGTCACCCGTCGGCCAGCGGTCTTCCTTCGGAATGTAGTCGATATCGCAGGAGTATTCCGAGAAGCTGCCCCACGGATCGCGCACGTAGTGGAAGTAGTTCGAGCCGAGCACGTGGCGGCCGAGACCCCAGCCTTTGGTGAAGCCCTTGTCCGCCATGCGCATGGCGCCGAGACCGATGTCGTTGATGCTGGCGACATCCCAGCTGCAATGGTGGAAGCCGGAGCCGGTCGATTTCACCAGCGCGAGCAGATGATGATCGCTGCCGTGGATGCCGTGCATGAACGCGACGATGTCGGCGGCGCGGTCCGACAGGCGCAGGCCGAGGTTCTGCTCGTAGAACTTGATCGAGGCGTCGATATCCTTGGTGAAGATGAGGACATGCGAGAGCCGGCGCGGGCGCACCGGCGGCGCCTTGGCGCGCACGCCTGCGCCGGCGGCACCCGCAGGCGCCGATATCCATTGACTCGCGGACTTCTGGTCGGGCGAAACCTTCGGCGCGACCTTGATTTCGATCAGCACGCCTTCCGGATTGCGGAACCAGAAGCCGTTGCTCTCGAACCCTTGCGGCGGGTCGATCAGCTTGACGCCGTTGCCTTCGATGCGCGCCTTGAGCTTCGGCAGGTCTTCGGCGTAGCAGCCGAACGAAAGATGATGCAGCGCCTTCTTGCTGCCTTCCACCACGGAGCCCCAGCGGTGATCGTGATCGAAAGTCTTCAGCGCGAGCGTATTGCCGTCGCGCATGACGTTGAGGCCGAAATTGCCGTAAAAATTCTCGGCGGCGTTGGCGTCCGGCACGGCGAGCACGAACTGGTCGAGCGAGTGCACGCCGAGCGCATCGGATTCCCTGGTCGGCGCGACATAGCCGCGAATGGCGGTCATCGAAGTCTCCAATAAGCTCTGAAGGGGCGTTTGAGCCTTATTTTAGTGTCCGGCGCGATAGGGGCAACCCGCGGCGCGGCGCGGCTTTGCGTCCCACCTATGCGCGTTGGGCGAGTTTGACGCGCACGGCATAGATGGAATTGCGCCATTCGGAAAGCGGCTGGATTGCGCCGTTGTTGCCGGTTGCGCGCGACATCAGCACCGCCTCACCCGCGCCTTCCGGCCGCCAGGTAGCGCGAAACTTCTGCCAGGCCCAGCCGAGATGTTTCTCGAGCTGCGCGGCGCGCCAGATTTGCCCGCCATCGGTGGAGATTTCGACCGCCTTCACCCCGCCGTCCGCCCAGGCCCAGCCCCAGATGTCGACCGCCTCGCCGGCGATCTTTTCGTCCGGCGCCGGGGAGACGATCACCGATTCCGGCGCGATCTGCCACACCGGCCGCGTGCGCCCAGGCTCGATTGGATCGTTGTAGAGCCGCGTGGTGAACGGCCCGTCGGCGCGCCGGTCGGCGAGGTGCAGGCGCGTCAGCCACTTCACCGAATTGGTGCCGTAGAAACCGGGAATGAACAGCCGCAGCGGAAAGCCGTGCTCGGCATCGAGCGGCTCGCCGTTGATCTCGTAGGCGAGCAGCACGCCGCCGCGTTCGAGCCGGTCGAGCGGACAGTCTTTGAGATATCGGCGCGAGCGGACGCCTTCGTACTCGCCGCCGTCGCAGCCATAGGCCCACAGATATTGCGCGTCCGGCAAGAGGCCGATTTCGTCGAGCAACGTTTTGAGATCGGCGCCGCCCCACACGGCATTGCCGACGCGCCGCATGGCAACGCGCGGATTGGCCGGATAGCCGGCGCATTCGTGGACGGACTCGACTTCCCTTTTCGGCAGCCGGCGAATCTCGTCGAAGGTAAAGGTCGCGCTGCGGCGGACAAGGCCATCGATCGTCAGCGGCCAGTTATCACCCTCGACGCGCGGAATTCCGACATGACCCAGCACGAACAGATCGCGCTGCGGCGTCACCCGCTCCGACATCTGGTGCGGCAGCAGCGGCACGCGGCGAAACGTGCGTGGCGGGTCCATCCTGACCGGCCCCTCGGTTTTCGTCTCGTCATGTGCAATTTCCGACATCGGGCCCTTGTAGCACGCCACAAAAGCAAAAGCCCGGCATCGCTGCCGGGCCTCCATTGCGTGCGTTGGGCGATTCAGCCGGCGGCGGCGAGAGGCTGGAAGACGCTGCTCTCGCCAAACCGCGCCGCCGGATTACCCACGAAGTCGTAGGCGCCGGTGTGCGTGAGCGCGCCCTCGGCGTCGAGCCAGATCTTGCCCCCGATAAGCCGCCAGCGCCGGCAAAAGCCGAAATCCTCGCTCAGATACTGCCCAGTCGCCCGGTCGATCATGCATTCGAACAAAGCGTAGCTGCGGCCGCTCGTCTTGTTCAGCGTGTAGACGTGGTCGGACGTATAGGCGCACTCGGGATAGGCCGTAACCATGCGCTCGATAACGCTTCGTTTCATCAGCATGAAGCCGGTGGCGCAATAGACGGCGGTGACGAACGGCCCTCGCCGTTCGCGTTCGGCGCCCTCGCAGAACTGGCCGACATATTGCAGTGTCGCGGTCTCGAGCGGCTCCCGGTTTTTCAGTTGCGTCGGCGGATTCCAGCGCAGCGCCTTTGCCGGATACATGCCGGCGACGATGTCCTCGTCGAACTTGAGCATCCGGTTGATCAGTTCCGGCTCGAAGCTGAGATCGGAATCGATGAACATGAAATGCGTCGCTTCCGGCGTTATCAGGAATTGCGAGATCAGTGTGTTGCGCGCGCGCGTGATGAGCGAATCCCGGCCGAGCAAGTTGATGCTGATGGAGAAACCGAACCTGTCGGTGCACTGCATCAGTTTCAGCATCGACATCATATAGCCGGTCGCGACTTGGCCGCCGAAGCAAGGCGTTCCGATGTAGACGAGCGGCGCTGTTGAGGTTGTCATTATTGCAGGCCTTTGCTGTTCGATGTCGGCGCTATGGCCAGCGATCGCGTATCGCGTGCGGCAGTGTCCCGAAATGGCGCGACAACGGCCGGAAACGCGTACGCTGGATCTACCGGGAATGAGTCTGTTCGAGCGCGCAGCTAGGGCGCCATTGACCTCGCCGTGCGGATGGTGCCGCGCCCTGGATTGGTGTACGCGGCGATCGTTGTGAATTTGTTAACTGTAATTTCCCGGCCTGTACCTGGCCCCAGCTCCGCGGCGGGGTTTCGCGGCAAGCCGAAAACAAAAAGCCCGGCATCGCTGCCGGGCTTTTGATTCGTTTTTCCGAGAGGGTCTTAAGCGGCCTCTTCCTCGGCCGGTTCGTCGGAAGCGGCGACTTCATCGGCCGGCTTCGGACCCCGGCGCGGACCCTTGGCGAGCGCGCCTTCGATCTCCTTGATCGCTTCGGTCTCGGTGATGCGCTGCACCACCGCGATCTCGCGCGACAGACGATCGAGCGCGGCTTCGTAGAGCTGCCGCTCGGAATAGGACTGCTCCGGCTGGGTCTCCGACCGGTAGAGATCGCGGACGACCTCGGCGATGGCGACGATGTCGCCGGAATTGATCTTGGCTTCGTATTCCTGCGCCCGGCGCGACCACATCGTGCGCTTGATGCGCGCGCGGCCCTTGAGGGTGTCGAGCGCGCGCTTGACCATCGGCGCCTCGGCCAGCTTGCGCATGCCTACGGACGCGATCTTGGCGGTCGGCACGCGCAGCGTCATCTTGTCCTTGACGAAGTTGATGACGAACAGCTCGAGCTTGGCGCCCGCGACTTCCTGCTCTTCGATAGCGAGAATCTGCCCGACCCCGTGCGCGGGGTAGACGATGAATTCGTTGGTCTTGAAACCTTGACGTTGCGTCGTCTTTTTATTGCTGGTCATTCCGGGCAGTGCTCCTTCACCGGCCTTGCGGCCGGCACCTTTGGCTACGGGAGCCCCGCGGCGAGCATTGCCACGCGAGGCAGGCGACGTCCGCCGGACGGCGGCGGATTTCTTGGTTCCCCGGCCTACGCCTGAGGAGCCTTTCTTCTGTTTCTGACGCGATTTGTCTGCCACTGCTTACGCGTGGGTTGCACGCCCTCTCCAGACCATCGGAAACCGCTGTGAAAAATAAGGCTCCCAAGGGGGAGCGGTCGGCCAACGGTGTTCATCGGATTTTGCATATATAACACATTTTTGGCTGGAATCAAAGCCTTATTGCACTGCAAAACGGCAAAATCAGGCCGACGATTGATGACGCGGTTAATGCCGTCTGGGTTCCACCGCCGGCAAAGATTTAAGGCGCGTTTAATCGCCCGTGCCGCCCTGCGGAGAAAAGAATTTCTTGAATTTATCGGGCACGCCGTCCCAGTCCTTGGCGTCGGGCGGCGGATCGCGCTTCACGGTAATATTCGGCCAGCTCTTGGCGTATTCGGCGTTGAGTTCCAGCCATTTTTCGAGGCCCGATTCGGTGTCGGGTTTGATGGCTTCCGCCGGACATTCAGGCTCGCACACGCCGCAATCGATGCATTCGTCGGGATGAATGACGAGCATGTTCTCGCCCTCGTAGAAGCAGTCCACCGGACAAACTTCCACGCAGTCCATGTATTTGCACTTGATGCAGTTTTCGACAACGACGTAGGTCATCCAGATCTCCGGCACGCGGGCGCAAAGGCTGCCTAGCGCAATGAAATATAGGCCGCAAGCAGCGCCGTTTCGCGCAAACTAATACGCATTTTTCCGGAACCGCCGCCTTGCCTAAGCGCGGGAACCGTTAGCCAGATTGCGGTAAAGCGCCCGTGCCTGCGGCGCGCTGCCGCGCCGCTCGCAAAAACCTTCGACCTTCAGGACTTTAACGGAGCGGTCGAGCGCCAGCGTAATGACCGTGCCGGCCTTCACGGTGTGTCCCGGCGCGGTAACGCGCTGAGACCATCGAGGCGGACGTGGCCGGCGGCCACCAGCGCCGCCGCAGCGCTGCGGGTGCGCACGAGGCGCGCGTGCCAGAGCCATTTATCGATGCGCTGCCGATCCAAGCGACTGATGGTCTTACGGCCGTTCCTTGGCCTCAAGCTGCTGTTTCAGCGCAGCTAATTTCGCAAAGGGCGAATTGGGATCGGGCGCCTTGTCGCGGCGATCGGAACGGCTGCCGTGCGGCTTGGCGTAGTACTGCTCGCGCTCGGCGCGATCCACATCGGGGCCGCGGTCGCGGCGGCCACGGCGTGGCCTATCTTCCCGGTTTTGCTCGGATTTCCGGTCGGCGCGCTGGTGCTGCTGATCGCGGCGCTGCTGGCGCTCGTGACGATCCTGACGCACCTGGCGGTCGTGACGCGCCTGTTGCGGACGTTCGCGTTGCTCGGGCTTGCTCGCGGCAACCTCGGCCGTGTTCGGTGCTTGCTCGGCGGTCGTCGGCGCGGCTGCGGCATCCTGCGCCGGCTGCGCGGCCTGCGGCTGCCGGCGCGGGCGATGGTGGCGGCGCGGCGGCCGATGGTCGGATCGTCCGCCCGGACGCCAGACCTCGATCATCGCGTCAGAAGCCGCGACCATCTCTTTCTTCTCAGTTTCTCCCGCCGGAGAGGTTGCGGAATCGGCGGCAGTATTTTTGTTCTTCTCCGCCGTCTGTTCTTGCGCCGGTGCAAGAACAGTTGCCGGCGCCGGGGATATCTCCGGCGCGGGCATAAACTCGGCGTCGGGCAAGAGCGACGCGGAATCGAGCGGAGCGTTTTCGGTCTCCGCCGCCGTCGATTCGATTTGCGCCGCGGCAACGTCCGCCGCGGCGGGTTCGCCCGGCGCGGTTTCCGGCGCGGCGGTTTCAGCCGCCGGTGTCTCCGCCGCCGCGACCGACTCGGTTGCCGGCGCTGCCGGAGCTTCCGGCGGTTTCGGCTTGCGCTCCATGCGATAGCCGAGCGCGCGCAGCACCGAAGCGAAATCCTCGCCCGACGCGCCGATCAACGACGTCATCGCGCCGCTGACGGTAAAGCCGCGGCCGTCGAATGCGCCCGCCGGTTTCGGCAGGATCGAGCCTTCGCGCCAGGCGAGCGCGGGGCGGATGAGATCGGCAAGCCGCTCGAGAATATCGACGCGCACCGCACGCTCGCCGGTGACGCGATAGCCGGCCGCGCGATAGAGCGGCTTCGGAATTTCCTTGTCGACCGGAATCGATGTGCGCCCGCTCGCGGCGAGATGCAAAAGCGTGTCGACACCCTTCGCATCCGCTCCCGCATGCTTGAGCGCCCACAGATGCGTGGCGAGCGAGCGCGGCGCCGGCTTCAGCAGGATCGGCAGATAGATGTGATAGGCGCCGAAGCGCACGCCGTATTTGCGCAAGGTCGCGCGCGCCGGCTGGTCGAGACCTTTGACTTCCTCGGAAACTTTCTGCCGCTCCAGCACGCCTAGCGATTCCACGAGCTGGTAGGCGACACCGCGCGCCATCCCGGTGACGTCATCGGCGGCCGAAAGCGAGAACAGCGGCGCCAGCAACTTCTCGATATGCGTCTTGAGCCAGAGATCGAGTCGCGTCTGCACCGCGTCGCGCGAGGGTCCCGTCAAATGCTCGTCAGCGACGATGCGCACGCGCGGCCGCAGCGTATCGTCGCCCGCAACCAGCTTGCCGACGACGCTGCCCATCCAGCGGATGGCGCCGTCGTTGGCGAGCACGATCTGATCGTTCGGCGCCTGCGAGAGTTTGGTCGCGCGCGCCTCAATCTCGCCGGCAAGCGCCTTCTGCGCGGCAGCGTTGAGCGCCTTTGCTTCTGAGCCCGCGGCGGCGGATGCGTCCGGCGCGAACATGAAGCCGTCGAGACGGCCGATCACATGACCCTCGACCGTCACGTCACCCGATGTTGCTATTTCCGTTTCCAAAACCGTGTTTTCCCGCAGACGCCGCATCAACACGCTGGTGCGGCGATCGACGAAACGTTCGGCGAGCCGCTCGTGCAAGGCATCGGACAACTTGTCTTCGACGGCACGCGTGACGCCTTGCCAGTGCTCCGGATCGGCGAGCCAATCGGGCCGGTTCGCAACGAACGTCCAGGTCCTGACATGTGCAATCCGGTTGGAGAGAGTGTCGATGTCGCCGTCGGTGCGATCGGCGTGCGCCACCTGTCGGGCAAACCAATCGACCGGGATTTTACCCTCCCGCATCAGGAATCCATAGAGGGTGACGGCCAATTCGGCATGGGTCGCTGGCGCGATCTTGCGATAGTCGGGAACCTGGCAGACATCCCACAACCGCTCGATTGCGGCCCGGTTGCGCGCGAGGTTGCGCACGTCGTCGTCGCGCGAGACGTGTTCCAGCACGACGATATCCTCGCCGGTCGGCGCGCGCGTCAAACCCTGCTCCTGCGGAACCGTGCCGAGCGAGGCCTGCAAGGCGCCGACCGATGAAAAGTCGAGATCGGTATTGCGCCATTGCAACATGCGCACCGGCTCGAAGGTGTGGCTTTCGAGCGCCCGCACCAGTTCGGGCTCGAAGGGATCGCAGCGTCCGGTGGTGCCGAACGTGCCGTCGCGCGTGGCGCGGCCGGCGCGGCCGGCGATCTGGGCGAGCTCGGCCGGATTGAGCTTGCGGAACTGATAGCCGTCGAATTTGCGATCCGAGGCGAAGGCGACGTGATCGACGTCGAGATTGAGCCCCATGCCGATGGCGTCGGTGGCGACGAGATAATCGACGTCGCCGGACTGATAGAGCGCGACTTGCGCGTTGCGCGTGCGCGGGCTGAGCGCGCCGAGCACGACCGCGGCGCCTCCGCGCTGGCGGCGGATCAATTCGGCGATGGCGTAAACTTCTTCCGCCGAGAACGCGACGATCGCCGAGCGGCGCGGCAGCCGCGTCAGCTTTTTCTCGCCCGCATGCGTGAGCATCGAGAGGCGCGGGCGGCTGACGATGTGCGCGCCGGGAAGAAGCTTCTCCACCATCGGCCGCATGGTGGCGGCACCGAGCACCAGCGTTTCCTCGCGCGCCCTGGCGTTGAGCATGCGGTCGGTGAAGACATGGCCGCGCTCGAAATCGGCGGCGAGCTGGATCTCGTCGATGGCCAGAAACGCCGGATCGAGGTCGCGCGGCATCGCTTCGACGGTCGAGACCCAAAAGCGCGGATTCGCCGGCTTGATCTTTTCCTCGCCGGTGACGAGCGCAACGTTCTGCGCACCGACGCGGTCGGCGACCTTGTTGTAGACCTCGCGCGCGAGCAGCCGCAGCGGCAGCCCGATCATGCCGGACGAGTGCGCCAGCATGCGCTCGATGGCGAGATGGGTCTTGCCGGTGTTGGTCGGCCCCAGCACGGCGGTGACGCCGGCACCGCGGGCGCGTGGCGAGCGGCTGGACGGGGAGGAAAACGAGAGGGTCATTACGCGTCCGAACTGGCGCCGGGGGCACAGGGTGCGTCCCGGCGCGGCCTTTCTGTATCACAATGCGACGGCGGCGATGCTCAGCGGCGCTCGCGGGTTAAGCTTTGGAACGAGTCTGGAACGAATCGCGCCCGAATCACTGACTCCGCGCGAGTATGGATTCGTTCACGGCGATATCTGGCCGCCTCTTTCGTCACTACTACAAGATCAGGTGTCGCGGGCCCGATTCAAGGCCCGTTTTCGCCCTCAATTCGTTAACGGGCATGGAGATCATCCCGACCACTGGAGTCAAGGCCGCTCAAGCAGCAGCCGGGACCCGGAATCCATGACCTCGCGGTGCTGCGGAGTATGGATTCCGGGTTCGCGCCTTCGGCGCGCCCCGGAATGACAAATCAGCTTTCAGCTTTGCTCAGTACCAGTAGCGGCGGCGCCAACCCCAGTAGCGGTAGCCGTAGTACGGATAAGGCCGGTAGTAGCCGCGGTAGTAGTAAGGGCCGGGCGCCCACGAGCAGACACGCCGCCATCCGCAGCCCCAGTAGCCGCAACGCCACACACGGCGGCAGTAGTAGGCGACCTCCTCGGCCATGCTCGACTCGGTAACGGCAGCGGCAAGGCCGCTCGGAGCCGGCAGCGTCATGGCTTCGGCGCGCGACGTAAACAGCGCGCCGCCCATGAAAAGGACCGCCGCCAGCGAAATTACGTGAAGCTTCCGCATAGCATCCTCCCTTGGCAGTGATTGCGCCTGTAATCCTATTGAACGCCAGATGAACGGGTCCTGAGATCGGAATTTAGGACGCGTTAAGACAACGAAGATCGCCGGCGGGCGGTTTCATTACACGCGAAACAGGCGTTTTTATTGGGTCTTGTTCAGGCCGCCGATGGAGGCGCGGGAGGGCAACGGCGACGACACGAAATACGTCGCCTCGACAACGCCGAGCCCGATCGGGGTCGGGCCTTGCGCGCGGAACGGCACCAGCACGCGGGTGCCGGCGATGGGCGCAAGCCACACTTCCATGTCGCGTTGTCTCGCGACGTAGCGGATGGCGGCACGCGTCGGAATGTGGCCGGCGATGGGATCGAAATAGACGGCGCAGACCACCACGGGCCCTTCGTAGCCCTTTTGCGCCTTCACCTTGTCCATGCGCTTGAACTGGAATTGCAGATCGTAGCGCATGCGCCCGTCGAAGATCTGCAGCGTGCGCTGACACGCTTGCGGCGAGAGCGGATTGCCGTTGCCAGGCGTGCGCAGGAGCGCCGCGCTCATCGGATCCATGATGCCGCTGTAGCGCGCCTCGGTGATCGGGATACGGTCGGGATCCTTGTCGATCGGCGGATCGACCTTCGATTCCTTGACGGCGCCGCCGTTGAGCGTGAGGCGCACCTCGTCGGTCTTCCTGCTGGTCTTGATGGTGGAAGCATAGACCGACGAGATCGGCTCGCCGCCGATCATCGTGCCGTGCGCGGCGCTGGTTCCCTGCCCGCCGGTGAACACGCGCACGAGGCCGGTGGTCATGCCGCTCGCCGCCGCGGTGTAGTGACCGTCGGTTATGTCGACGACGTAATTGCCGCGACCGATCGTGATGCCGGCGAGCGACGCGACGTAACGCGCCTCGAGCTTGCCTTGCGCTTGCGCGCGATCGTGCGTCGTGACGGCGGCGAGCGCCAGCGCGGCGAGAACGATCGATACGCGGGCAAACCGTGCCACCACGAAATTCGTCCTTCCTTCGAGCCCCGCGTCAGCCCCGTCATCCGGGCCGGGCATTATAGCCAGCGGCGAGGAGCGCCACAGATGTGCTGCGAATGCCCACAGGATATATCCGCTGCGCCGCAGTGGCCGGATAGGTCAGCGGCGAATAAGTCGAATCTGTGATCCGGATCGGAGCGACCGACGCGGCCGTTTACGCGGCGGTGATGCGGCCCGTTTTGCGGACGGCGCGAGCGCGGCGAAATCGCCCGCGGGCGCAAGGTTAAAAAATGCCGCTCCGGCGGCGTTTTCGGCTCGTCTTGACGGTCCCCGGTGGGCTCTCTATACGTCCGGCCGTCATCATAAAACGGGCCATGGTCCTTACCGGCGATCCGTTAATTCGCTGAGGCATGAGCTTGATACCGGCGCCTGCGCGCCGGCTGTTTTCGAGGGATTAGGCCATGTCGTGGCGCTGCGAATTGACCGGCAAGAAGCCCCTGGTGGGGCATAAAGTCAGCCACTCGAACCGCAAGACCAAGCGGCGGTTCTTTCCGAACCTGCGCAACGTGACGCTGATCTCCGATGCGCTCGGCCAATCGGTGAAGGTGCGCGTGTCGGCGAATGCGCTCAAGACGGTCGACCACCGCGGCGGGCTCGACGCCTTCCTGCTCAAGGCGAAGAACGAGGATCTCGCGCCGCGCATGCTCGAGCTCAAGCGCCAGATCCAGAAGAAGCGCGCGAGCGCCTGAGGCCGTCACTCCGGCCGCGTCGGCCTTCTCTGTCATTCCGCGCGCCGCTTCTGTCATTCCGGGGCGCGCCACTTCCTCTCTTTTTCGCTGACCTAAATCCGTCACCCTGACGCGCTTACGCAAAGCGTGAGCCTCGAAGGGCGACGGCCGATGACCCTGTGCACGTCATCCTTCGAGGCTCGCTAACCTCAGGATGACGGAACGGGCTTCGCCGGCGCCCCCGGAATGACAAGAACGCCCGGAGCGCGCCTACTCCCCGACCACGGCGAATTGCAGCAGCAGCGTGCGCTGGAGCACGGAGAAATTGTCGTCGGAGATCAGCGTCAGGATGGTTTCACCGCGTGCGTTGCGATGCACGGAGAGGCCTTCCATGTTGTCGATCTGGTAGCCGAGATCGGCTTCCAGCATCGACGCGCCGTCGACCAGCGCGCCGGCCTTGAGCGCGGCGAGCGGAATGCGGCGGATGCGGATGGCAACGCCGCGCGCGAGCGAAAAGCGCCGCTCGAGCAGCAGCAGATCGCCGGGCGCCATGACGGCGCAATCGCTGACGTCGAAGTCGTCGCTGCGCTTGACGGTGTAGCGCACCGTGTCTTTGCCGTGCAGGAGATAGGCGCGGTGATTGCCGGAGGCGTCGAGGCTGCGCTCGGTGACGGCGATGAGCATGCCGGCGTGCGGCATGCCGTTGCCCGGCATGACGAGGCATTCGAGGCCCTTGTTGTAGGCGAAGGTCCTGAAATCCGGCGGCACGGGGATCGCCTCGCCGCGCGCGGCAAGACCGTCGCGCCCGTAATCGAAGCGCACGATCTTGTTCGCGCGCTCGATGCCGACGTAGAGCGTGCCGCCGTCTTCGGCGAGCGATTCGGTGTCGTACCAGCCGTGCGCGGCAAGCGGCGCGCCGTCGGCGCCCAGCATCGGCGCGGTCTCCATGTCGGCGATGCCGGCGGGCGCGCCGTCCTTGTAGACGATGCGGCCGCGGAACCAGTGCGCGCGGTCGCTCGCGGAAATGAAATGCTCGCCGTCGCCGGCAACACGCAGCGAGGAGAGACCGCCGAAATCCTTGTCGGTCGAGGTGAGCTCGAGACCGCCGCGGAATTCCAGCGCGCCGAAGCGGCGGCGCGCGGGGTCGCGCGTGTCGAAGGAGGAAATCGGATTGGCGTTGACGACCAGCGCGTGCGGGGCTTCCGCCGCGCGCTGGCCTTGCGCGAGCGCGAGCGATCCCGCCAGCAATGCGGCGAGAACGGCGGCGACGTTTAAAATGATGCTTGCGCGGCAGCGCGCGATCACGCCACGCGCCTCGGACGGCGGACGCGCGTGCGCGCGGGGACGGGCTCGGGCGCGTTTTCCTCGAACAGCTCGGCGAGCTTCTCGGTCATTGCGCCGCCGAGCTCTTCGGCGTCGACGATGGTGACGGCGCGGCGATAGTAGCGCGTGACGTCGTGGCCGATGCCGATGGCGATCAATTCGACCGGCGAGCGCGTCTCGATCTCCTCGATGATGTAGCGCAGATGACGCTCGAGGTAGTTGCCGGGATTGACCGAGAGCGTGGAGTCGTCGACCGGCGCGCCATCGGAGATCATCATCAGGATCTTGCGCTGTTCGGTGCGCGCCAGCAGGCGCTTGTGCGCCCAGTCGAGCGCCTCGCCGTCGATGTTTTCCTTGAGCAGACCCTCGCGCATCATCAGGCCGAGATTCTTGCGCGCGCGCCGCCACGGCGCATCGGCCGACTTGTAGATGATGTGGCGCAGGTCGTTGAGGCGCCCGGGATTGGCCGGCTTGCCGGCGGTGAGCCAGTGCTCGCGCGACTGGCCGCCCTTCCAGGCGCGCGTGGTGAAGCCGAGGATCTCGACCTTGACGCCGCAGCGCTCGAGCGTGCGCGCGAGGATGTCGGCGCAGGTGGCGGCGACCGTGATCGGACGCCCGCGCATCGAGCCGGAATTGTCCAAGAGCAGCGTGACCACAGTGTCGCGGAATTTCATGTCCTTCTCGGCCTTGAAGGACAAAGGGTGCAGCGGATCGATGACGATGCGCGAGAGCCGCGCCGGATCGAGCTGGCCCTCCTCGAGGTCGAATTCCCACGAGCGGTTCTGCTGCGCCATCAAGCGGCGCTGCAAGCGGTTGGCGAGCCGCGCGACAACGCCCTGCAGATTCGAGAGCTGCTTGTCGAGATACCCGCGCAGGCGGTCGAGCTCTTCCGGCTCGCACAGATCTTCGGCCGCAACCGTCTCGTCGAATTTCATGGTGAAGGCGCGGTAGTCCGGCCCGCGCGGCGCGTTGTCGCCGTAGTGGCGCGGACGCTGCGGCTCGCCCGGCGTCTCGGCGTCGCTCATGTCGGTGTCGTCCGCCATGTCGGCGGCCGGCGCGTCGGCGGCTTCGGCGGCGCTCTCGGGCATGTCCTCGGCGGACGCTTGCGTGTCTTCCGTGCTGGCGCGCTGCTGCTCATCCGAATCGGCGGCGTCGCCCTCTTCGCCGGAATCCTGCTTGCGGCGATCCTCCTCGCCCTCGTCTTCCTCTTCCTCGGAATCGCGGCTGCGGTCCTCGCCCATGTCGAGCGCGTCGAGCAAATCGTGCACGACATCGCCGAACTGGCGCTGGTTCTCGACCAGCTTTTCCAGCCGGTCGAGGTCGCGCCCGGCGCGGTCCTCGATCAACGGCCGCCAGAGATCGACGAGCTTTTTCGCCGCCGCCGGCGGCGCAAGCCCGGTCAGCCGCTCGCGCACCATCAGCGCGACGGCGTCTTCGATCGGCGCATCGGCGCGGTCGGTGATCTCGTCGAACTTGCCGCGGTGGAAGCGGTCGTCGAGCATCGCGGTGAGGTTCTTCGCGACGCCGTCCATGCGCCGCGCCCCGATCGCCTCGACGCGCGCCTGCTCGACCGCTTCGAACACCGCGCGCGCCTGCTGGCCACCCGGCTGGAGACGGCGATGGATTGCCGCGTCGTGGCAAGCGATGCGCAGCGCGACCGAATCGGCGTGACCGCGCACGATTGCCGCTTCGCCCTTGCTCAGCTTGCGCGGGGGCTCCGGCAGGCGGACCTTGCCGCCGATCAAGCCCGGACGCTCGGCGGCGAAAGAAACTTCAAGCTCCGGCTTGCGCGCGATGGCGCGCAGGCAGCCGGTGACGGCGCGCTTGAACGGCTCGGTCGGCGCTTCCTTCTGCGACGGCTTCGGCTTGATGTTGGAGGCCATTGCTCTTGCCACACCCGAAAACTTTACCCTCTCCCCTTGTGGGAGACGGTGGATCGCCTGAGCGCAGCGAAGGCGACCCGGGTGAGCCTTCGGCCGCTCGGCACCCTCTCCCGCGAGGGGAGAGGGTTAAGAAGATCAACTCAGCGCCACGTTCACCGAGCTTTCCGGCAGCTCCTGGCCGAAGCAGCGCTGATAGAACTCGGCGACGATCGGCCGCTCGAGCTCGTCGCATTTGTTCACGAAGGTGAGCCGGAACGCGAAACCGATGTCCTTGAAGATGTCGGCATTCTCCGCCCAGGTGATCACCGTGCGCGGGCTCATCACGGTCGAGATGTCGCCGTTCATGAACGCGTTGCGCGTGAGATCGGCGACGCGCACCATCTTGTTGACGATGTCGCGGCCCTGCTCGTTCTGATAGTGCTTCGCCTTGGCGAGCACGATCTCGACTTCGTTGTCGTGCGGCAGATAGTTCAGCGTGGTGACGATCGACCAGCGGTCCATCTGGCCCTGGTTGATCTGCTGCGTGCCGTGATAGAGGCCCGAGGTATCGCCGAGGCCGACCGTGTTGGCGGTGGCGAACAGGCGGAAGGCCGGATGCGGCTTGATCACGCGGCTTTGGTCGAGCAGCGTGAGGCGGCCGGAGGATTCCAGCACGCGCTGGATCACGAACATCACGTCCGGGCGGCCGGCGTCGTATTCGTCGAAGCAGAGCGCGACATTGTGCTGATAGGCCCAGGGCAGAATGCCGTCGCGGAATTCGGTGACCTGCTGGCCTTCCTTGATGACAATGGCGTCCTTGCCGATCAAATCGATACGGCTGATGTGGCTGTCGAGATTGACGCGCACCATCGGCCAATTGAGGCGGGCGGCGACCTGCTCGATATGGGTGGATTTGCCGGTGCCGTGATAGCCGGTGACCATGACGCGGCGGTTCTTGGCGAAGCCGGCGAGAATGGCGAGCGTGGTCGGGCGGTCGAACAGATAATCGGGGTCGACGTCGGGCACGTGTTGATCGGCCTGCGAATAGGCCGGCACTTCCATATCGCTATCGATGCCGAAAACCTGCCGGACCGACACTTTCATGTCGGGCAGATTGGCCGGCTGTTCTTGAACTGCGGCAGTCATTGATCCTCCGTGGGCTCCGAAACGGCGAAGCCCCTGCTGTGAACCTTGATCGAATGGTCCGGCTGATGGTGGCGGCAACTTAGCAGACGGCTCGCGGCCGAAAAACCCACGCCCGGCGAATAGCACCATCAATTATTTCAATTAGATAGGGCTGCCCACGTCCGCGCGGAAGGCGGGGCTGGGGTGAATTTTGGCGGCGTTATCCCTCCCCCGCTTGCAGCCGAACTCGGGT
>DASZVZ010000024.1:0-22943 GCA_035546875.1 Pseudolabrys sp. | reverse complement strand
TCGCGCCGGACGACGTACGCGCGACCGGCGCCGAGATCGTGCTCGGCAATACCTATCACCTCATGCTGCGGCCCGGCGCGGAGCGCATTGCTGAACTTGGCGGCCTGCATGTCTTTATGCGGTGGTCTGGTCCAATTCTGACCGATTCAGGCGGCTTCCAGGTGATGTCGCTTTCTGATCTGCGCAAGATCGACGAACGGGGGGTCACGTTTCGCTCGCATCTGGACGGCGCGATGGTTGAATTGACCGTCGAGCGTTCAATCGAGATCCAGGCGTTGCTTGGTGCGGACATCGCGATGCAGCTCGACGAATGCCTGAAACTGCCGGCTTCTTCGGACGAAATGGCGCGCGCAATGCAGTTGTCGTTGCGCTGGGCGGAACGCAGCAAGCGCGCGTTCGAGACAAGGGCGCGGGCAGGGTATGCGCTGTTCGGCATAGTGCAAGGCGGCGACGACGTGGCGATGCGGACCGAGAGCGCGAGGAATTTGCTCGATATCGGCTTCGACGGCTATGCGATCGGCGGACTCGCCGTGGGTGAGCCGCAGGAGACGATGCTGAAGATTGTCGCCGAAACCACGCCCGTGCTGCCGGACAATCGACCGCGCTATCTTATGGGCGTCGGGACGCCGGAAGATTTGCTGGAGGCGGTTGCCCGCGGCGTTGACATGTTTGACTGCGTCATGCCGACCCGCAACGGCCGCCACGGGATGGCGTTCACGCGATATGGCGCAGTCAATCTCGCAAACGCCCGCCACGCGGCCGACCCGCGGCCGCTCGACGAGCAGAGTGCGCACCCTGCAGCCCGCGACTACTCGCGGGCCTATCTGCATCATCTGGTCAAGGCCAAGGAGATCCTCGGCGCGGTTTTGCTTTCGACGATCAATCTCGCCTACTACCAGGAACTGATGAGTGGGATGCGGGCCGCGATAGCGACCAAAAGCTTCACGGACTTTCGGCGGCAGACTCGTGAGCAATGGGCAAAAGGCGACATTGCACCGCGCTAGGCCGCTTTGATATAGCCGACCGAACTTCCAGGAATGACCGAATGTCCGCCATTGGTTTACGCGAAAAGACCCGCCGCAAGCCCAGTTTTAAACTGCCGCCTTTGAGTTGTGACGCCCATTGCCACGTGTTTGGGCCTGCGGCGCGCTTCCCATACGCGCCGAATAGGCGGTACACGCCGGCAGACGCACCCAAAGAGGCGCTTGCGGCGCTACACAGTCATCTCGGCGTCGAGCGTGCGGTGATCGTGCAGGCGAGTTGCCACGGGAAAGACAATACAGCGATGCTCGACTGCATTGCCTCCGATCCGACGCGGTATCGAGGCGTTGCGATTGTCGACGACAGTTTCACCGAGGGCGACTACGACGAGCTCGACCGCGGCGGTGTGCGCGGCGTGCGTTTCAATTTCGTCAAGCACCTCGGTGGCGCGCCGGACATCGATGTATTCAACGGCGTGATCGATCGCATCAAAGGCCGCGGCTGGCATGTCGTGCTGCATCTCGACGCACCGGACATCGTCCCGCTGTCGGACATGATCCGTCGCCTGCCGCTGCCATTCGTGATCGATCACATGGGCCGCGTGCCGGGGAAAGGCGGCGTCGAACAGCTTGCTCTGCGTGCGTTGCTCGAGCTCGCGCGGCTGGAAAATTGCTGGATCAAGGTTTGCGGTTCGGAGCGGATTTCACTTCCGCCTTATGCTGAGGCGGTGCCGATTGCGCGCTCCATCGTGGAGGCGGCGCCTGATCGTGTTTTGTGGGGTACCGACTTCCCGCATCCAAACGCCACGCACGATGCGGACGAAGCCGACCTGGTTGATCTTGTCCCGCAATTTGCACCAGAATTGGATTTGCAACGCCGCTTGCTGGTAGATAATCCGGCACGGCTTTATGGCTTCTAATAAAAACAATATCCGGTGGAGGAACGATCATGATGGGACTCAAGAAAGCGTTGCTGCGCGGCATTTTTCTTGCAGCCGCTGTGGCGGCCGGCTTTGTGGCCTTGCCGCCTGAAGCGATTGCCCAGAAATATCCCGACAAGCCGGTCAAGATCGTTTTGCCTTTCGGCGCGGGTGGCGTCGCGGACGTCTCGGCGCGCATCCTGGCCGAGAAGCTCAGCGACAAGCTCGGACAGAAATTTTTCGTCGAGAACATGCCGGGTGCGGGCGGCATCACCGCCGCGCGCGCAGTCCTTTCCGCGCCGGCCGACGGCTACACGCTCGGCTTGGTCACCAACGGCACATCGATCAGTGTCGCGATCTTCAATCACCTGCCATTCGACCCGCTCACGCAATTCGAGATGATCTCGACTATCGGCACCTTCAATCTGGTGTTCGCGGTCAAAGAAGACTCTCCCTACAAGACGCTTGAAGATTTCATCAAGGCGGCACAGGCACAGCCCGGCAAGCTCAACATCGGCACGATAAATGTCGGAGGGACGCAGAATCTTGGCGGCGAGCTGTTCAAGGCAATGACGAAGCTCAACGTCGTCATCGTACCGTTTAAGAATTCGCCGGATATCGTCGTGGGCCTTTTGCGAAACGACGTGCAGATGCAGATCGATTTCCAGCCTGCAATCCAGGGCCAGCTGGACAGCAAGAAGATGCGTGCCATCGCGACCTCGGGTCCGAAGCGCTCGCCGTTTCTGCCGGCTGTTCCGACGGTCGATGAAGCGGGCGTAAAAGGTTACGAGGTGACCTCATGGAACGGAGTTTTTGCACCGCACGGAACGCCCAAGGCGGTCATTGATACCATCAACAAGGCCATCCGTGAGGTCACCGCCGACCCGGATCTGAAGGCGAAGTTCGCGAAGGTGGGCATCGACGCGGTTGCCAGTACACCGGACGAATTGATGGCTCGTGTGAAGTCTGACATCAACAAATGGAGCAAGGTGATCGCCGACGCGCATATTCCCAAGCGGTGAAGTTAGACCTCTTCGCCGTAGAGCCAGGCGATCCCATCGTAAGACTGCTCGGGCGTGCGGTTCGATAGCATCATGTTGCGCAGTTCCGCCGTCGGTCCGCGGGCGTGGTAGAATTCGCCATAGACCCGCGCCATGATCTGTACACGGGCGGTGCGGAGGTAGCGGCCCTGTTGATAGGCTGCGAACGCCGCCTGCGGGTCGCCCGGCTGCTCCGCAACCTTGTCAGCGAGCATGACGGCGTCCTCGATCGCCATGCACGCGCCCTGCGCGAGGTACTGCAGCATCGGATGCGCGGCATCGCCGAGCAGTGTGGTTCTGCCCTCCGTCCAGTTCTTGACCGGCTCGCGGTCGCATAGCACCCACATACGCCAGGTCTCGATGCGTTCGAGCATGCGCTTCACCTGCGGCACCTCGCCCTTGAAGTGCTGCCACATCACTTCCTTGCTGCCTTCCGCGTTCCAGCCTTCCTCGTAGTGGTCGGAGTGAAACACGGCGACGAGATTGTAGAGTTCGCCACGCCGAAGCGGATAGTGCACGAAATGGGTGCGTGGACCGGCCCAAAGCACGACGTCAGGCCGCCACAGGTCCTTCGGCACATCCTCGCGCTTGAGCACGGCGCGATAAGCGATGTGACCGGAGACGCGCGGCTTGCCGTCCCCGACGATGCGTTCGCGGACGGCGGACCACATGCCGTCGCAGCCGATCAAGGCGCGTCCGGTTGCTCGTTCACCGTTTTGCAGAGTAACTGTGACGCTGTCGCCATGGTCTTCATAGCTTTCGATACGCCGGCTGTTTTCCAGCGTCACCAGATTATTGCCCTGACAAGCCTTCACGAACGTGTCGAGAATGTCGGCGCGATGGCTGACGGCATAAGGTTGCTTGAATTTCTTCTCAAACCGATCGTCGAGGGGGATATGCACGATCAGTTCGCCGGTCAGGGCGTCGCGCATTTCTTGCGCAGGCGGGCGGTGGGCGTCCGCGAGGATCGCGTTCTTCAGGCCGATGCGCTCGAGCGCTCTAAACACATTTGGCCCGAGTTGAATGCCTGCGCCGACCTCCCGGAATTCCGGAGACTGTTCCAACACCCGTACCGGGAAGCCCTTGAGCGCAAGCGCATAGGCGGTTGCAAGACCGCCAATGCCGCCGCCAGCGACCAGAAACGGCGCCGAACCGTTCGAACCTGCCATGAGACTTCTTCGCCTAATTCACCATAGCCAGCAAACTTTAGAACGGCGAAGCGTCGGACGCCAAGCGGCGTGTCATTCGCAAATGGAAAACCCGCCGGCGACCCGCCGGCGGGTCCGCCAATTGGGCTCGTTATTATTTCGTCAGTTGTCCGCGAATTTCGCCGGCCTTGTTCGCCGCGGTATGGATGTTGACGTACCACTGGCCGGCCATCAAATCGGCGGCTTGCGCGTCGGTCAACGTGGCCGAGCCTTGAAACGGGCTGGCATTCGGCGAAATGGGAACGGCGACCCCGGCATTCTTGCCGGTCGGCGCGGGCCCATGGAAATGCGCCGCGGTCGCGGGGCCGGACAGACCTGAGTAGCTGCCCTTCCAGGTGAGCTTTTTGGTCGACGTATCGTAGGTGGCTGTAACCTGGCCAGAGCCGCCGGCATTATTGGGCGGTACTTCGCTGGCGCCCTTGAGATCGGCCTTGAAATTCACCATAGCCGCCGTGGCAGGCGACGCGATCGCCAGGGCCGTGGCGCAAGCCAGGACCGCCAAGACGGACCGCAAGGTATTCGTGCTCATGTGTTGGACTCCCTTAGTGCATGGGCCGCAAGCAGCCTCTGCTGCGCGCAGCTTACACCAACAAACACCGGCCACGTCGATCTATTCACACCGCTCCTAGCGCAGCTCCGCCGTGCTTTGTATGGAAATGGCAACCAAGGTCACGGAATCGCTGCCGCAGGCATCGCATGTCCAATGATGGCGGATTTCGCCGCCTGCGACGAACTCGGACGCTTCGGGGGCGACCAGCCAGTCGCCGCAGTACCGACAGCGGGTGGGCAACGCGAAGCAACGCGGAAACGCAGAAGAACCGGACGCTTGGCGATCCAGCAGCATGGCTTCGTCCTCCTCGTTTGCATTCCCCCGATGCTTTCCGATTAGCGAGGTATCGTGGCGAGCCAAAGACGGTTTCGTGAAACTGTAGTGACCACCGCACTGCACACCTTTCGGTAGCTCCCGTTAAGTGATGATTGCATCCTGTTGAACGGTCAGCATGTCGCGCGTGCCGAGGAAGGCGCGCCCCCGAAAGCGATCACGATTTTGACCGATTCAGACCGGCGAGTTATGCGGCGTTGACGGCAATGGCCGCGTTTTTTGGTGAGCGCGCTGGGACTCGAACCCAGGACCTACTGATTAAAAGTCAGTTGCTCTACCGCCTGAGCTACGCGCTCTTCACCGTCGCAATGACCTGACGAAGGCCGGTATCGGGGTCATGCGCACAGCCGCTGTGTAGGGTGGCTGTCCAGCCCGGTCAATAGCCGCCGGTATCATTGAACTCGCGTGCGGGGCATTATTTGCTAGACTGTGGCTAACGCCGCAACAGCACCGCGTAAGGAGCCCGAATGCCGATCGTCAACCGGATCGCCGACATGCACGACGACATCACGACTTGGCGGCGTGACCTGCATGCCCACCCTGAAATCCTTTACGATGTGCATCGCACGGCCGGAAGCGTCGCCGAAAAGCTGAAAGCATTCGGATGCGATGAAGTCGTGACCGGAATCGGCCGTACCGGCGTGGTCGGCGTGATACGAGGACGTAAAGGGGACAAGTCCGGCAAGGTCATCGGGCTACGCGCAGACATGGATGCGCTGCCGCTCGATGAAGTGACGGACCTACCGTACAAGTCGACGAATCCGGGCAAAATGCACGCGTGCGGTCATGATGGCCATACCGCGATGCTGCTCGGCGCCGCGCGTTACCTCGCGGAGACCCGCAATTTTGACGGCACCGCCGTGGTGATATTTCAGCCGGCCGAAGAGGGTGGAGCCGGCGGCAAGGCAATGGTCGATGACGGGATGATGGAGCGTTTCGGCATCGGGGAAGTATACGGGATGCACAACTACCCCGGCATGCCGCTCGGTCAATTTGGATTGCGCGCCGGACCGCTGATGGCGGCAGCGGATCATTTCGTGATTGATATCGAGGGCCTCGGCGGTCACGCCGCGCGGCCACACATTTCAGTCGATACCGTCGTCGTCGGATCGCAGATCGTCAATCAGTTGCAGACGATTGTTTCGCGCAACGTTGACCCATTGGAGTCGGCTGTCATCTCGATCTGCATGTTCCAGGCTGGTACCACTGACAACGTCATTCCGCAAACCGCGAAATTGCGGGGGACTGCGCGCAGCCTTGTGCCGGAAGTGCAGGATCTGATCGAGAAGCGAATGCACGAGGTCATCGAGGGAACTGCCAAGCTTTACGGCGCGAAAGCGACGTTGGACTACAAGCGCGGTTATCCCGTTCTGAAAAACCACGCGCAGCAGGCCGATTTCGCCGCCTCAGTCGCCGCCGAGATTGCGGGCCGGGACAAGGTCAGCACGTCGATTGCGCCGGTCATGGGGGCGGAAGACTTCTCGTTCATGCTCAACGAACGGCCCGGCGCGTTCATCTTCATCGGAAATGGCGACAGCGCCGGTCTGCACAATCCGGCGTACAACTTTAATGACGATGTGATTCCCTACGGAACATCGTATTGGGTGAAGCTGGTGGAAACGGCGCTGGCGGCGTAAGCCGCGATGCCTATTACGTGAGCTCGCGCGGTTCGGATGCGGGCGTTGTGGCGGCCTGCTTGAGAAGCGCCGGGCGGCGTGGCAGCAACTCGGCCATCTTGTTCTCGAGTCCGCGCCAATACGCTAAGTCGTTGAGGCGCGTACGTTCGACTATGGCTAGTCCCACAGCGGCTATGAACGGCATGCTCTGGATCAACAGCACAACTGCGAACAGGTAGATCTCGCGCACTTCCTTGTAGTTGGTCATGTAGACGACCATGGCCCCGAGAAGCAGGAGGCCGGCGAGCACCGCTTCCCAAAACGCGTGGAAGTCGGATGGACGGCGCGCTCCGCCTTTCGATGTCCGCACGAACGGCAGCCGGTCCTTAATGATGCCGAAAGCGACGGCGCGGGCGACCGTCCACTGCACGGACATTGCCGCAAAGACAGAGCCAAGCAATTGGCTCGGCTTTGCGCTGACGCGCAAGCGGTACAGCATCACGAAATGCGCAACCGACACCACGAAGCTTGCGACGATCGGCACAGTCAGGATCTTGTCCGGAACCGCTATCCCCACGAATGCGATCACGGGGACCCAGATGATGTTGAAGATAGCGACCACCACGCCGATGCTCTCGGCGCCGAGCCAGTTTAGCCAGCCAAGCGCGAATTCGCGCTTCTGGTCATGCGTCAGACGGCTGGCGCCGGGGAGGAAATGACGCCAGTGCTTCTTCACGATCTGGAAGCCGCCATAAGCCCAGCGGTGACGCTGTTTCTTGTAGGCATCAAAGCTGTCAGGCAGGAGACCGTGGCCGTAGCGCTTGTTGGTGTAGTGCGCCTGCCAGCCGAGCTCCAGAATGGATAGGCCGAGGTCGGTATCCTCGCAAATAGTGTCGCTCGACCAGCCGCCGGCGGCCTCAAGCGCGGCGCAACGGATCAGGCACATGGTGCCGTGCACGATAATGGCATTGTGTTCGTTACGCTGCACCATGCCGATGTCGAAGAACCCGGCATACTCGCCGTTCATGGCGTGATGCATGACACTGCGCGCGCCGTCGCGATGATCTTGCGGCGCCTGAATGAGACCGACCGCCGGATCGGCGAATACCGGCACGAGATCCTTCAACCAGTCCGGATGCACGACGTAGTCGGCGTCGATAACGCCGATGATCTCCGCGTCGGCTGCGGTATGCACCTGCGCGATGCGCAGCGCACCAGCCTTGAAGCCGGCGAGATTCTCGACATTGACGAATTTGAAGCGGGGCCCAAGCTCGCGGCAGTGGTCCTCGATCGGCCGCCATTGAGCCGGATCGGGCGTGTTGTTGATGACAACCACACATTCAAAGTTCGGGTAGTTGATCTGCGCGATCGCGTTAAGCGTCTGCGTCAGCATTTCGGGCGGCTCACGGTAAGCCGGGACGTGGATCGAAACTTTTGGCGCGAATCCTTCGGGAACGAGCGGCGGCACGTTGATGAGCCGCAGCGGTTTGCGGCCGAACACGATTGCCGCGATCTCCTCAACGCGTGCGAGTGCAATGATGACAAGCGGGATAAGCAGGACAACGCCGAGCCCGAGCGCGAACGCGGCGCCGGGCACGAAGTAATGGCCGTACCAATACCCGAAGACTGCGGAGGCCCAGGCGCCAACCACGTTTGCCGCGCCGGCTAGCAGCGCCGCTTGCCCCACGCTTACCGTCGCCGATGCCATGATCGGAAGGGAGAGCAGCACGCTGATCAGCAACGCAAGGCCGGCAAGCTTCCAGTGATCGGGGTTGGAGATCGGGCCGGTCCAGTTGAATTTCGGCTCACGCGAAGTGTCGAATATTCCCCAGTAGGGGCCGACACCGCCTTCGAACGTCTTCCAGGGCTGATCGATCGCTTCGATGATGTTGTAATCGATTCCGTAGAACTCGGCGCGCGCAACGAATTCGCGCAGCACCTGCGCCTGCTTGATCCGGCCGGGATCCGAGTTCTTGTAATTGTAGCCGGCGCTTGGCCACCCGAATTCGGCGACGACGATGCGCTTGCCGGGATAGGCCTGCCGCAACTTGTCATAGATCATAATCGCCTGATCGACGGTCTGATCGACTGTCAGGCCTTCCCAGTACGGCAGGATGTGCGCGGCGATGTAATCGACGGCCGAAACCAGTTCGGGGTGATCGATCCATACGTGCCAGATTTCGCCAGTGGTCACCGGGACGGGGCTTGCGCGTTTCACGCGCTGAATTGTCTGGATGAGATCGCCGACCTTCAACTCGTCACGAAAAATCGTTTCGTTGCCGACGATGATGCCGTTGACGTTGCTGTGCTTGCGCGCGAGATCGAGCGCGTTGTGAATCTCGAGCTCGTTGCGTTGCTTGTTCTTGTCGAGCCAGGCGCCGACCGTCACGCGCAGGCCGAAATCGGCCGCGATGCCGGGCACGAGTTCCGCGCCGCCGGTCGACGAGTACGTGCGGATCGCGCGGGTAATCGGCGCAATCGCCTTGAGGTCGGCGCGAATTTGTTCGGGTTGCGCGCGTTCGCCGGAATCTGGGTCCGCTACCTTCGCGAACGGCGAATAGGAAATACTCGCGAGCTGATTTTCGATGTCGGGCGCGGTCGCCTGATCTCGCAGCAGTGCCCACAATCCGGCATGCACGCACGCCACAAGGGCGACGACGGCAGCGACGGTGCGCATCTTACTCAGTACCAAATGGGGCAGGATTGGAGGTCCTTGAGCCCGTCCCCTGGGCTCGGCCGCCACCCATCTTGCGGCAGTGGCAAAACAGGATAGCGCGGCGTGAGGCGTCTATGTAAGTAGGCATACGTGATGGCAAATCCTAGGCACACGCATTACGGGATAAATAAATTTTGCGAGGAAACGCCCCTCAATGGGCGTTGGTTCCGTTCGCCGCGGGCGGCGGGCCGGCAGGCGCGCTGGCGACGAGTTTTGGGTTAATCCAGCAAGCATGGACCCGGTTGTTGAGACTTTCCGGGGCCTTGGGATCGATGTCGCCTTGCCGAATTACGCAACGGAAAGTCGCTTGGATGTGGTCTGCAGGGCAGCCGAACCGGTCATAAAGGTCGAGGTGGCGGAAGGCGGTGTCGAGATCATCCCGCCACAGCAGACTGACGACCCGCCGGCCAAGCCAGACGCATTCCGGATTCCCGGCCGGTCCCGTCAGGACCCGCGCCGCTTCGGCGATCTCGTCGGCCTTTTTCTGCCTTTCCTTAGCGGCATCGGTCGCGTTGGGCTTCTGCTCGGGCGTCTTGCCCTCGCTGCTCTGGGCGAAAGCCGGGCCGAAACTGCCGATAACGAGAAGGGCCGCAAGCAAGGCGGCGCCGCTATGACGCAAGATGGCTGAGGGCATCGTGTTGTTGGCTTTGCTTGTGGTCCCCGGTGCGCGCCGACCCCTGTGCAGCCGGATTAGGTCCGTTTTACGGCACCTTACGTGGATGCCGCGGTGCAAAGTTCGCCCCAAACAGGCACGTTTGTCCAGCGTCACCGTCGCTCGTGCTTAAGAGGCGATCTTGGCAGGTTAATGCGCCCGCGATAAGCCGGTTACCTTACCGCAAGGGGCGATTTCGGACGAGCTGATGCGCTTTGGGATTGCACTTTTCGCGCTGTCGGCAGTCGCGATAGCAACCGTCTGGGCTTGGCTCGGCGCGCCCATCGTTATGCCTAACGCGCCGCTTGGCCCCGGTGAAAGGCTGTACTGCATTTCCTATTCGCCATTTCGGGCAGGGCAATCTCCCGCCGACCCGACGACACACATCGACGCCCGCCAGATCGAGGATGACCTGACGCGCCTGGCCAAACTGACCGATTGCGTACGCACCTATTCACTGGCGCTCGGCGTGGATCAGGTACCGGCGATCGCCAAACGTCACGGGCTGAAAGTGATGCTGGGCATCTGGCTTTCGACCGAACCTGACAAAACGCGTTCCGAAATCGAGACCGGCATCAGGCTGGCGAAGGAATACCCGGACGTCATCCGGGCATTGGTTGTCGGCAATGAGGTTTTGCTGCGCGGCGAGATGTCAGCACTCGATCTTGCCAACACCATCAGGGCGATCAAGGCGCAGGTCAGTGTGCCGGTGACCTATGCTGATGTCTGGGAATTCTGGTTGCGCAATGCACCACTTGCATCGGCAGTCGACTTCGTCACCATTCACATCTTGCCTTATTGGGAGGATTTCCCGATTGCGGCGCGCGACGCCGCGTCTCATGTCAGTTCCATCCGACAAAGGGTCGCTCAAGCGTTTCCCGGTAAGGAGATCATGATCGGCGAAGTCGGGTGGCCGAGCTTCGGGCGAATGCGCGACGGCGCGCGACCGTCGCCCGCCAACCAAGCTCTCGTAGTTCAGGACGTGCTCGCGATCGCCAAGCGCGACAACTTTCGGGTCAATGTCATCGAAGCGTTCGATGAGCCTTGGAAGCGGGTGCAGGAAGGCACTGTCGGTGCGCACTGGGGGCTGCTCGATGCCTACGACCGCGATTTCAAATTCCAATGGGGTAAGCCGGTGTCCAACCATCCACTCTGGATATGGCAAGCCTTTGGCGGCATCGTTTTTGCTGGGGTGATTTTCGGCGCAGCCGCGGTTTCGGTGCGACGACGCGAGATGACGACGACGTGGATCGCGGTGGGTGTAACGGCGACTGTTGCCGGCATTATGATTGGATGGACCTTGGCCAATGTGCCGTTCGAAAGCTTCGGCCTCGGTGGTTGGGTGCGATCCGCCGCGCTTGCCGTTGTGGCGTTTGTAGCGCCGCCGGCTGCTGCGGCTGCGATGGCAGGCGACGTCCGCCTCCCGCGCTTATCCGAAATCATCGGACCGCTAGCGTACCGCCTTAATAAGCCGCTGCCGCTACTGCTTGGTCTGACGATCGCCGCGCTGCTCGTGCTGGCGGTTCAAGTCGCGCTGGGATTGGTCTTCGACCCGCGCTATCGCGATTTTCCGTTCGCACCGTTCACGTGCGCCGTCGTGCCGCTCTTCCTGCACAGCTTGACGGCGCGGCGACCGGTCGGAGCACGTGGAACCGCAGAATTGACCGGTGCTGCGACGCTCGTGCTGTCGGCGATCTACATCGCCTTGAATGAAACCTTCGCCAATTGGCAATCCCTGTGGTTGTGCGGGGCGTTTATTGCGCTGGCGATTATTCTGGTGCGGGTGCGCGGCGGGCGAAGCTGAGGATCAGCAGACCGGCGGCAAGCGCTGACATGCCGGCGCTGTAGAGTACGACGCCGAAACAGGCCGCCGAAAGCGCGAGCGCGAACAGCACCAGCGATGGCCGCAACAAATTGAGCAAAGCGGCGGCTATAGCGAACCAACCAAAAACCGAATGCATGAAAAGTGCGATGACGATGCGTCGCGTCATGCAGAGCCAGGTATCGAGGCCGGCCATGCAGGCAAGGCCCACGGTGGCCTGTTCGACGGCCATCAGACGCAGATAGAGCGCGTAACCGATCGACAGAAATCCGACGATCAGCAGCCAGTTGGTTGCGCGCGCGCTCGGTAAAAACAATTTCACGGCCGCAGACTCCGATAAATCTGACTATGCCGCGTAAAGTCATGCGCCGCAATTCGGCGAGGCTATTGTGCCGCGAGCTTTTCGCCCTCGAAGGTGGCTGTCCGGCAGAAGGCGCGAACTGTCGCCAGTTGGCCGCATACGCGCGCCGCTGCAGCGACATTGGGGAAAGGCCCCAGGATCAGCCGATATTCGGTCCGGCCCGCGCGCTGATAGGTGAAATAGACCGGCTGCAGGCCTCTCAATGTCGGACCGTAGTTCGCTTTGACCGCGCTCCAGTGTGCTCGCAACGACTCGAGCGTGGTTGCACCGCCGAGATCGACGCCGAACGCTTTCTGAGCCGGCTTCGGAGGTGGCTCTCTCGGTTCCGGTAAGGTGGCGACTTGGGTGGGCTCTTGGACGGGTGCCCGCTCAGCCGGTTTTTCCGGTGCGGACTCAGGCGGACGTCGCGTGGCGGGCGGCTGCACTTCCGGCGGCGGGGTTATGGCCTGTCCGCCGGGTGCCGCAACGATCAACTGTGGAGGGGCGGCTTTAGCCGCCGTTTGCGCGGCGGCGACCTCGGCCACCTCGCGTCTGATCGAGCCGGTAGTGTCGTCGAGATTGCGCTCGAGTCCGGCAAGGCGACTATCGAGTCGATCGCGGTCGATCCTCAACTCACGCACGAACGTCGCAAGACGTTTCGTTTCTGGATCGGTGCCGATGGTGATTGATGGGACGTGAATTTGCGCCAGTAGTCGGTCGGGCTCGCGCGCATTCGCCAACGCAATTTGGAGGCGCCGTGCGCCCATTTCGGTTTGCGTGCTGGCGACAGCGCCCAAGACCGCGATAATCGCGCATCCACCCCAGCGGCACAATCGCCAAAGTTTGCGGCGCTGCGCGCGCCGCCAGGGCTTAGCCAACTCCGCAGGAAGCGTTTCGTCTTGGGTGGCCGCCAATAGCCTTCTCCATCCGCCGCGAGGGCGAATCAGCGCATTGAAAACATTAGCAGAATCTTGGCATGCTCGCGTTAATCGAGCCGCGAGACGACAGCGGGGCCGCTCTTTTGCCCACAGGCTTGCTCGGCTATGAGGGCGCCATTCTGACGGCGTTGCGGAGATTCGATGAGTCGGAAAACCTGTCTTGCCATCGTGCTGGCCGCCGGCGAGGGGACCCGCATGCGTTCGGCGCTGCCCAAAGTGCTGCACGAACTCGCCGGCCGTTCGCTGCTTGCGCATGTGCTGGACACGGTGAAGGCCGCCGGCGCCAACGAAATCGCGGTGGTGGCGTCTTCCGCCGATGGCCCGGTCGCGAGTGAGGCAAAGCGCGTTGCCGCGAACGCGCAGGTTTTCGAGCAGGTTGAGCGCCGTGGCACCGCGCACGCGGTGCTGGCGGCGAAGCCGGCAATCGCGCGTACGCATGGCGATGTGCTTGTCATCTTCGGCGACACACCGCTCGTGCGCGCCACCACGCTGACAAACCTGCGCGCCGCGCTTGACGAAGGTGCCGCCGTTGCAGTTCTCGGCTTCAGACCGGCGAGTCCCACTGGCTATGGCAGGCTGATTGTCGAGCGTGGCGAACTCACCGCAATCCGTGAAGAAATTGACGCAAGCTCGAACGAACGCCGTATCGGTTTGTGCAACGGTGGACTGATGGCGCTCGCGGGAAACAACGCGCTCGCCATTCTTGAGCGCATCGGTAATGCGAACCATAAAGGCGAATACTATTTGAGCGACGCGGTCGCCATTGCCCGCGATATGGGATTGAAGGCGGTCGCGGTCGAAGCCGAGGAGGACGACGTGCGCGGCATCAACACCAAGGCTCAGCTCGCGGATACCGAAGCAGCATTGCAGAAGCGCCTGCGTGCGGCGGCTATGGAAGCGGGCGTCACACTTGTAGCACCCGATACCGTGTTCCTCTCCGCCGACACCAAATTCGGTGCGGATGTGGTCGTGGAGCCTTACGTGGTGTTCGGTCCAGGCGTCGTCATCGAAGACGGCGCGCTGATCCGCTCATTCTCGCATCTCGAGGGCGCCCATGTCGGCAAGGGTGCGCGGGTCGGACCTTACGCGCGGCTGCGCCCGGGCGCCGACCTCGGCAGCGACGTGCACGTCGGCAATTTCGTCGAAGTGAAAGCGGCGCAAATCGAGGCTGGCGCCAAGGCCAATCATTTGAGCTACATCGGCGACGCCCGTGTGGGTGAGGGCGCGAACGTGGGCGCCGGTACCATAACCTGCAACTACGACGGTATCGCCAAGCACCGTACCGATATCGGCAAAGGCGCCTTTATCGGTTCTAATTCGGCGCTGGTTGCGCCGGTCAAGATCGGTGACGGCGCCTATGTCGGGTCCGGCTCAGTGGTAACCAAAGATGTTCCCGCTGACGCGCTGGCGGTCGCCCGCGGCGCACAGACCGTTAAGGAAGGGTGGGCAAAGCGCTTGCGCGAGGTCAAATCGCTGAGCAAGAAGAAGTCGAAATCGTGAGCGGAAGCATTACATACGGCAGAATGCGTTTGTCACACGGCGAAATACCTTTTGATTTCCAATCCCGTATGGGCGCCGACTAAACAAGCGGATCAGAGATAAGGGGCCATCCACGCGGATGTGCGGGATCGTCGGAATAATTGGGCGTGAGCCGGTTGCCGGCCAATTGGTCGATGCGCTCAAGCGTCTCGAATACCGTGGCTATGACTCCGCCGGCGTCGCGACGCTCGAGCACGGCGCGCTCAAACGCCGGCGCGCCGAGGGCAAATTGAAGGCGCTCGAAAACCGCCTGCAAAAGGAACCGCTCGGCGGCAACATCGGTATCGGGCACACGCGCTGGGCGACGCATGGGCGGCCGAACGAGAGCAACGCGCATCCGCATGCCACCGACCGCGTCGCGGTCGTGCACAACGGCATTATCGAAAATTTCCGGGAGTTGCGGGAGAGGCTTGACAAGAACGGCGCCGAGTTCGGAAGCGAGACCGACACGGAAGTCGTAGCTCATCTCGTCACTGAAGAACTGAAGAAAGGCAAGACGCCGGCGGAAGCTGTTGCCGCTGCGCTCAAGCAGTTGCGCGGCGCATTTGCGCTCGCGTTCCTCTTTGCCGGCGAAGAAGATTTATTGGTCGGAGCCCGCAAGGGCTCGCCACTCGCCGTCGGTTACGGCAACGGCGAGATGTATCTCGGCTCCGACGCGATTGCGCTGGCGCCTTTCACCGACACGATCTGCTACCTCGATGATGGTGACTGGGCGGTCGTCACGCATAAGGGCGTCGAAATTCACGATCGCGACGACCATGTTGTTGAGCGCCAGGTGCTCAAGTCCGCTGCGTCCGCGCAGGTCGTGGACAAGGTCAATCACAAGCACTTTATGGCGAAGGAAATCCACGAGCAGCCTGAAGTCGTCGGTCACACGCTCGCACACTACATCGACATGACGACAGAGCGTGTTGTGTTGCCGGAAAAATTGCCATTCGATTGGAAGAAGTTGAAGCGTCTCTCGATTTCGGCGTGCGGCACGGCGTTCTATTCTGGTCTGGTCGCGAAGTACTGGTTCGAGCGCTTCGCGAAGATCCCGGTCGAGATAGATATCGCGTCCGAATTCAGGTATCGCGGCACGCCGCTCGACCCTGGCAATCTTGCGATTTTCGTCTCGCAGTCGGGAGAAACGGCCGACACGCTTGCCTCGCTGCGCTATGCGCGCGAGAACGAACAGCACGTCCTCTCAGTGGTGAACGTCCCGACTTCCACGATTGCCCGCGAAAGCGATGTTGCAATGCCGACCCTGGCCGGGCCGGAGATCGGCGTCGCATCCACCAAGGCGTTCACCTGCCAGCTTGCCGTACTGGCTTGCCTTGCGTTGTCGGCGGGGAGGGCGCGTGGCGAGCTATCGGAGGCCGACGAGCAGAAGTTGGTGCGCGCGCTGATCGAGACGCCGCGCCACATGGCAGCGGCGCTGACGTTGGAGCCGGAAATCGAGCGTCTTGCGCAGGATCTCGCGAAAGTCAAAGACGTACTTTACCTCGGCCGCGGCACCAGCTTTCCGATTGCACTTGAAGGTGCGCTGAAGCTGAAAGAAATTTCCTACATCCATGCCGAGGGCTACGCTGCAGGCGAGCTCAAGCATGGGCCCATCGCGTTGATCGACGAGACCATGCCGGTCATCGTGATCGCGCCTTACGACCGCGTGTTCGAAAAGACGGTTTCCAATATGCAGGAGGTCATCGCCCGCGGCGGCCGCATCATTCTCGTGACCGATCCGAAAGGCGCCAAGGAAGCCGCGATCAACTCGATGATGACGCTGACGTTGCCGGACATGGCTTCGACCGTCACGCCTTTGGTTTATGCAATCCCGGTGCAGCTCATTGCGTATCATACGGCGGCGGCTATCGGCACCGACGTCGATCAGCCCCGCAACCTCGCGAAATCGGTCACGGTGGAATAAGATCGCGTCATGGCCGAGCTCAATCCCATGCCGGAAGCCCCTCCGCAGAAAGGCGGCGTTGCGGCGCGCATCCGAAATTATTTCCTGACAGGCCTCGTTGTGGCGGGACCGCTTGCAATCACTGCCTGGTTGATCTGGTCGATTATCACCTGGGCCGACGACGTGATGCGGCCGCTGATACCGCCGCCGTATCGGCCTGAAACCTATCTGCCGTGGCCCATTCCAGGGACGGGGCTCATTATCGCCTTCATCGCCCTGACACTGCTTGGGTTCCTCACTGCAAACCTCGTCGGACGCACGCTTGTCGAGCTTGGTGAGCGGTTGCTCAACTACATGCCGATTGTGCGGCCGGTCTATAAAACCATGAAGCAGGTTTTCGAGACGTTGTTCTCGAAGTCAGGATCGAGCTTCCGGAAGGTCGCGCTGGTGGAATTTCCGGCGCCGGGTATGTGGTCACTCGTCTTCCTTTCCCAGATGCCGAGCAACGACATTGCCCAGCGCTTGCCGCAAACCGAGCACGTTTCGGCATTTATGCCGTGTACGCCCAATCCGACGACCGGGTTTTTCTTCTACGTCCCGCGGAAGGACCTTATAGAGCTCGACATTTCTGTGGAAAGCGCCATGACGCTGCTGATTTCGGCGGGCATGGTCCAACCTGACAACGACGCCCAGAAAAAGCTGGCTGCCTTGGCCACTACCGCGCGCGCTGCGCAGACGACGCGCAAGCGAGAAACGGTAGACTGATCCGCGTTTTCTCCCCATGTTCGCGGTGGGCTTACCCGTGCTAGGGTCCGCGCCGCCTTAAGCAAGGGCGTGCTCTTAGGGGGGCTTTCCAATGAATTTCTTCGAGGCGATACAATCCGGCTTTCGTAACTACGTGAATTTCTCGGGCCGGGCGCAGCGCTCGGCTTTCTGGTACTGGGTCCTCTTCGCTATCATCGCCACGATCGTGGCGGGAATACTCGACAACATGGTGTTCGGCCCGGGCGAGGGACCGATCGGAACGATTGTCTCGCTCGCGCTCTTCCTGCCAGGTCTGTCGGTATCTGTGAGACGTCTGCACGACATCGACCGCACCGGCTGGTGGGTGCTCCTGTCCTTCACAATAATCGGCATCATCTTGCTGATCGTTTGGGATTGTATGCGGGGAACGCCCGGTCCGAATCGCTTCGGGCCCGATCCGCTCGGGGGAATGTAGAGACGTTCGCTATCCCGCCCTTATCAGCCGGATCGCTTCGTCTTTCTCAAATAAATAGAGCAGATGACGCAGCGCTTGACCGCGCTGCGTCGTCAATTCCGGATCGCGATTGAGGGTAAGGGCGGCATCGTCACGCGCGGCGCCAAGATATTTGCCGTGCACCTCGATGCGTGCGAGACGGAAGCCGGGCATTCCGCTTTGACGGGTGCCGAGCACGTCGCCCTCGCCACGCAGCCTTAGATCTTCTTCGGCAATACGGAATCCGTCCTCGGTTTCGCGCAGGATGGCAAGACGCGCCTTGGCTGTCTCACCCAGCGGCGCTTTGTAGAGAAGCAAGCACGTCGACCGGCCGGCTCCCCGGCCGATGCGGCCGCGCAACTGGTGAAGTTGTGCGAGACCAAAGCGCTCGGCGTGTTCGATCACCATGATGGTCGCTTCCGGCACATCCACGCCGACCTCGATCACCGTCGTCGCCACAAGCAATCGCGTTTCTCCCGAAGCGAAACGCTCCATCGCCTTGTCTTTGTCTGCGCCCTTCATGCGGCCATGCACGAGATCGACCGCGTCACCGAAACGCGCTGCAAGTTCGGCGAAACGTGCTTCGGCGGCGGCGAGGTCGACTTTTTCGGAGTCATCCACCAGCGGGCAAACCCAGTAGGCGCGTTGACCATGTTCGAGAGCGCGGCCGACGGCATCCTCGACCTCGGCGATGCGCGCGAGCGGAACGGTGCGCGTATCGATCGGCTGGCGCCCTGCCGGCTTTTCACGCAGTTCGGAAATATCCATGTCGCCAAAATAAGTGAGGACCAGCGTGCGCGGAATCGGCGTCGCGGTAAGAACCAACACGTCGACCGCTTCGCCTTTCTGGGTCAGCGCCAGCCGCTGGTGCACGCCGAAGCGGTGCTGCTCGTCGACGATTGCGAGAGCGAGATCTCGAAAGGCGACGTCTTCCTGAAACAGCGCGTGAGTGCCGACCAAAAGATCGATATCGCCGAGCGCGAGACGTTCAAGGATGTCGTCGCGCTCTCGTCCGCGCTCGCGGCCGGTCAGAACGGCAACGCGCAGCGCGGCCGATTTTGCAAGAGGAGCGATGGTATTGAAATGTTGGCGCGCGAGAATTTCAGTCGGCGCCATCAACGCCGCCTGCCTTCCCGCCTCGATCACGGTCGCTGCCGCAAGCAGCGCGACGACTGTCTTGCCGGAGCCGACATCGCCTTGCAGCAACCGGAGCATGCGTTGCGGTTTCGCGATGTCGTTGACGATGTCGTCCACCGCCCGTGCTTGCGATGGCGTGAGCGAGTAGGGCAGCGCCTTGAGGACGCGGGCGCGCAGGATGCCTTCGCCGGCGCTGCCACGCCCCGCTTGTCGGCGCATATGGGCACGTACTAGCGCAAGGGCCAATTGGCCGGCGAGCAACTCGTCGTAGGCAAGCCGCGTCCAGGCAAGGCTTGTCGGCAGGATATCGCTTGGCTCGGCCGGCTGGTGCAAGTTACGCAGCGCTGCGCTGAAGGACGGAAATTGCTCGCGCGAAAGCCACGCCTCGTCCTGCCATTCCGGCAATTCGGGCAAGCGCGCAAGCGCGCCTTCCATCGCTCGTCGCACGTTGCCGAGCGTGAGGCCTTCCGTAAGCGGGTAGACGGGCTCGACCAGCGGAAGATTGGCGAATCCCTTTTCGTCAACGACGCGGTCCGGATGCACCATCTGCAATTCGCCGTCGTAAAATTCCGCCGTGCCGGAGACGTAACGCGTCTCGCCTTCCGGCAACAACTTCTCGAGATAGTCGCGCCGGGCATTGAAAAAGGTCAAAGTGAGCGTTCCGGTCTCGTCGCTCGTATAAATCCGATACGGCGCGCGCGGGCGATGCGGCGGCGAAGGACGATGTTTGTCGATTGTGACCGCCACCGTGACGATTTGGCCGGCTTGCACGTCACGCAGTTTCGGCCGGGCACGGCGATCGATCGCGCCCGACGGCAAATGAAATAACAGGTCGGCGACCCGAGGCGCCTCGCGGTCGAGCAGTCGCCGGTACAGCTGCGCGAGCTTCGGCCCGACACCTGTCAGGCTCGTAATTGCGGCAAAAAGCGGATTGAGCAAAGGCGGGCGCATAGGGGCATGCTGGCGCGCGGCCAATCGGTGCGCAATGCGGGCCTGTGCAAAGTGAGGCCTGACAATAGACCGTCCTCGCTCTATATAAACCGCACCCGGCCCGTCCGGGCTTTTGGCGTTTGGAGACGGACTTGAGTGGAATGACACGGTCGAGCGAGGGGTTGGACGAACGACGGCGGCGGTTGCTGCTGCGCTCCTGGCGTCGCGGCATGCGTGAGACCGACCTGATTACGGGCCGCTTTGCCGACGCTCATATTGCAAGTTTGAATGACGTTGAGCTCGCGGAATTCGAGCGGTTGCTCGACGTACGCGACCAGGATTTACTCGGATGGGTTACGGGCGAAATTGTCCCGCCCGAGGAATTCGATACAGCGTTTTTCCGCCGCTTGCGTGACTTTCACTACAACCTGGATAAGCGCGCGTGACGGCAACAGCAAAATTTCCTGCGCAATTGCTGGTTCCCGGAACGGCGCTAACGCTCGCGCAAGTCGTCGATGGCGCTGAAGGTTTTATGCTCGCCGATCTTGCGCGCGCCGTGGCGGCGCGCGCGGGAGCGCCGGCGATATCGCTTGCCGTTATTTGCCGCGACGGGCAACGCATGGCGTCGTTGTCACGCGCCTTTGCCTTTTTCGCACCCGGCATCGACGTCATGGAAATTCCTGCTTGGGATTGCCTGCCGTATGACCGGGTGTCACCGCACGCCGCGATCGTCGCGCAACGCATGACGGCGCTTTCGCGCCTCGCACGGGTTAAGGGACGCGAACGGCCGGCCGTCTTGCTCACCACCGTCAATGCCGCATTGCAACGCGTGCCGGCAAAAGACGTCGTTGTCACGCAGGCGCTGTCGGCGGCTCCCGGCAACGTGCTGGGTATGGGCAACATCGTCGAATGGCTGGAACTTAACGGTTATGGTCGCGCATCGACCGTGCGTGAGCCCGGCGATTATGCCGTACGCGGCGGAATTCTGGACCTTTTCCCGCCGGGAACCGATTTGCCGGTACGGCTCGATTTCTTCGGCGATGCACTGGAGACGATTCGTTTATTCGATCCGCAGACACAGCGAAGCGAGGGTAGTCTGCGCGCGCTGGATCTGGTGCCTGTAACGGAGTTTCAGCTCGTCACCGAAACCATTCGCCGCTTCCGCACCGGCTATGTTGCGCAATTTGGCGCGGCGGCGCCGGGCGATCTCTTGTACGAAGCCGTGAGCGAGGGGCGCCGTTATCCGGGGATGGAACACTGGCTACCCCTGTTTCATACAAAGCTCGACACGCTGTTCGACTATCTGGCGGTCACGCCTTTGGTCCTGGAGCACCAGGCGGAAGATGCCGCCAAGGAGCGCCTTGCGCAGATTGCGGACTACTATGAGGCGCGCCGCCAGGCGCTCGCCGAAGGTGTAAACCCGCCGTACAAGCCGCTGCCACCGGACAAGCTTTATTTGTCGGACAAGGACTGGCACGGGCGGCTCGAGGCCGCGGCGGTGGCGCGGTTGACTCCGTTCGCGGTGCCTGAAGACCACGGCGTGATCAACGTCGAGGCGCGCGCCGGGCGCAATTTTGCCGCTGAACGCGCCGAACCGGGCGGGAATGTGTTCGATGCCGTGAGCAAACACGTTTTCGCCATGCAGGCTTCCGGCAAGCGTGTTGCGATTGCGCTATGGAGCGAAGGCGCGCGCGAGCGCATGAGCCACGTGCTCGCCGATCACAAATTGCACAATCTCTCGTCTGTTAGCTCCTGGCCGGAGGCGCTGAAACTGCCGAAGTCGGCCATTGCGCTCGCGGTGCTTGGCATCGAGAACGGCTTCGAGACGGGCGACTTTGCTGTCGTCAGCGAGCAGGACATTCTCGGCGACCGTCTGGTGCGGCCGCGCCGCGCGTCACGCCGGGCGGAGAATTTCATCGCCGAGGTGACCTCGCTCGCGCCCGGCGACCTGGTCGTGCACGTCGATCACGGCATCGGCCGCTTCGCCGGCCTGCAGCCGATTGAGGCGGCCGGCGCGCCGCATGACTGCCTTGAGATCCATTACGCCGCGGGAGACAAGCTGTTCCTGCCGGTCGAGAACGTCGACCTGCTGTCGCGCTACGGTGCCGAGCAGACCAATGTCGAGCTCGACCGTCTCGGCGGCGGCAACTGGCAGGCGCGCAAGGCGCGCATGAAGAGCCGCATCCGTGAAATCGCCGGTGAGCTCATCAAGATCGCGGCCGAGCGGCAGTTGCACGAAGCGCCAAAACTGACGGTCGGGCCGGGCGCCTATGACGAATTTTGCGCCGGGTTTCCATACGAGGAAACCGATGACCAGCTTGCCGCGATCGCATCGACGCTTGATGACCTCGCATCGGGGCGTCCGATGGACCGGCTCATCTGCGGGGACGTTGGTTTCGGCAAAACCGAAGTGGCGCTGCGTGCTGCTTTCGTCGCGGCGGTCGGCGGCAAACAGGTGGCGGTGATCGTGCCGACAACGCTGCTGGCGCGCCAGCATTTCAAGACATTCTCTGAGCGTTTCCGCGGTTTTCCGATCAATGTCGCCCACGCCTCGCGGCTGGTGCCGCAGGCCCAGATCGCCAAGGTCAAGCAGGGCCTCGCGGATGGCAGCGTCGACATCGTCATCGGCACGCATGCGCTCCTCGGCAAGGGCATCAAGTTCAAGGACCTGGCGCTGCTGGTGGTCGACGAGGAGCAGCACTTCGGCGTCGCTCACAAGGAAAAACTAAAGGCGTTACGGTCTTCGGTGCACGTGCTCACGCTCACCGCGACGCCCATCCCTCGCACCTTGCAGCTTGCGCTCACCGGCGTGCGTGATTTGTCGATCATCGCATCGCCACCGGTCGATCGCCTCGCGGTGCGCACGTTTATTTCGCCGTTTGATCCGGTGATCTTGAAGGAAGCGCTCAGACGCGAACGCTTCCGTGGCGGGCAAACGTATTATGTGGCGCCGCGCATTTCCGATCTCGACGACATCGCGGAATTCTTGCGCGAAGCGGTGCCCGATCTGGCGTTTGCGCGTGCCACAGGGCAGATGTCGCCGACCGAACTGGAAGACGTCATGACGGCGTTCTATGAGGGCAAGTATGACATTCTGCTT
>DASZVZ010000023.1:0-2944 GCA_035546875.1 Pseudolabrys sp. | reverse complement strand
GGTATCTTCAGGCGCGCACTGTTCCCAGCGCGGATAGAGCCCCTTCAGCCATTGCACCAGATTGCCGTCCTGCGACGGCGGATAGGCGCGATCGAGTGACTGGTTGAGGTGATGATGCGTGTTCACGAAGCCCGGCAGCACGACGTGCCCGGTCAGGTCGACGATTTCGTCCGCCTGTTCCGGAAGGGTCTTGGTGTCGCCGACCTGCTCGATGAATCCGTCGCGGATAAACATCCCGCCATGTGCGATTTCGCGGCGTTCATCGTCCATTGTAACGAGAACGCGCGCGTTACAGGCGAGCAACGTGCTCATAGCGTGCCATAACGAGCAGGTTTCTCTGCGTGTGGGGCTGGCGCCGCTTCCCAATGCGTCACAACGCCACCAGAGGCGATTACCGTGCCGAAATAGCGGCCGATATTCACAAGAGAGGCGGCGTGCAGGTCGATTTCGGAATCGGGCGCCGAGACGCAGTCGGCGGGAACGACGATGTGATAGTCCTTGTCTGACGCTTCGCGCGCGGTGCCTTCGATGGCGCAGTTGGTCGTCGCTCCGGCGAACACGACGGTACGGATGCAGTTGCTTCGCAGCAGCACGTCGAGCTGCGTGTCGGCGAACGCGCTGAACCGATGGCAGGTGACGACCTGCTCCGCGCCCTGCGGCTCGAAGCCGGAAATGAATGGCGCAATGTGGTTGCCTTCGTCAGTCGCAGTGCGCGCGTGGATGATAAGGCAACCCGCCCGGCGCGCCTGGCCCAGCAAATTCCTGATCGCGGGCAGGGTGCGGATCAGGGCCGTACGCGGCGCCGCAGTGTCGTTGCCATAGAAGCTCGACTGCAGGTTCACCAGCACAAGTGCGGTGTGAACAGGTTCCAGCTTGTGCTGCAGCGTGGTCAGCGCTCGCTGCGCGCGCATTTCCGGCTGCCAATTGCGCGCGCCGTTTCCAAGCCTCTGCCAAACCGCGGCGACGTCGGCCGAAGAGGTGACGACGCCGAACGACCGAGCGATGACGACAAGCGCGGCTTTCTGCCGGTCCTCGGAATAGCAGCCGACGCAATCCTCCGGCACCACGACCTGATAGTCGCGGAAGAACGCATCACGGGCTGTCGATTCGACACAGACCTCGGTCGCAATTCCGGTCAGGACGACCGTGCGAATTCCGTTGGTGCGCAGGACGCGGTCGATCGATGAGCCCCAGAAAGCGCTGTAACGGTGTTTGGTGACCAAGATTTCGTTCGGCGCCTTTTGCGGGCCGATGCCACCGTAGAATTCAGCGCCCGCCGTGCCCGTCAGGCAAATGCTGTTCGGATAGCCGCGCCGCTGATATTGCTCGGCCAAGGCGGGACTGAGTACCGGCTCGTCGTAGATCGTGCGCACGAACACGATCAGCACGTCGGCCTTTCGCGCCGACTCGATCAGTGCCTTGAGGCGCGCCACCATCGGCGCCACCGGCGAAATATCATCGCCGACCTGGCCGCAGACGCCCTGTGGCAAGGCAAAATCGTTTTGTACATCAATGATGACGAGCGCGGTGCTGGCGGGGTCGACGCGTTCGTCGAAGCTCAGAACCTTCGTCTTTTCGAAGCGTGACCCGATCATGATGCCAGCTCGGTTGTTTTCAGAAGACCAAGACGGCTCGCGCGCAGATAGTCTTCCGGGACGTCGAGGTCGAAGGCGAGGATAGGGTCGTCCACTTCGGCCAGGGAATAGCCCGCGCGTCGCGCGCTCTCGCGATGGCGGACGAAACTATTTGTGCCGAAGCTGAACGGAAAGTGGCGGGCGGCCTCGCCCCTGAGAGCCAGCAGATTGGTGCCGCTTCGGCGGTTATCGGCGGCGAGCGTGACGTCGCAGGCTCCCAAGGCGTTCTTGATCGCCACCTCGTCCGCCAAAGGAAGATCGATCGGGAGGACGATCAGGCCGTCTGCGCCGTGTGGGGTGCGATTGCGTCCCAACTCCAACGCGGCATTAAGCTCGTTGGCGCTGTCGGCAATAACCGCGACGCCGAGAGCGCGCGCCTGAGCCGCCGCGCTTTCGTCGGCGGTGACCAGGAAAATGCGGTCCGGGTCGGCAATCAGCCGCGCAAGCTGTAGCGTCTGACGCAACAACAGGGTGCACAGTTCATAGCGTGCACGAACCGACAGCAACTGCGACAGCCGCGACTTGCCCTCGCTCAGCGGCTTGCAGGGAATAAGGACATTACTGCGCAGCATAGCCAAAATTCCGGTTACCCAACGATCGGCACGCCGGTGATCTGAATGCCGGAGGCGACAACCTTGTAGCGCCGGTTGATTGCAATCAAGACGGACGTCATGGCCTCGATCGCCGCCGAGTTGCAGAGCATGCCTCCATAAAAGGCTCGCAGACGGATGCTGCGCGCGAGATCAACGACAATCTCGCACGCGGCTGCATCATCGCCGCACACGATAACGTCGCAGTCGACCGGGTGCGAGAGGTCACGCAAATGCCGTGCCGACACATTCTGGAATGCCGAAACGACGCGCACGCCGGCGCCGAGCATGGCCTGCGCCGCCACCGCGGCGGAACCTTCCTTCGGCAGGTGCACCTGCGAGACGCGAGGCGGCATCAGGGGCACCGTTGCATCGACCAGAATCTTGTCTTGCAGCTCGGCTTTGACGCTCTCGAGCGTCGCCAATTGTGCACTATAGGGCACGGTGAGAATGACGATGTCGGATGCGAGCACCGCTTCACGGTTGTCGCCTGCCGCGATCTTGAGTTGATTTAGCCGCGCGAACTCCTCGGCGGCTGCGCGCGCTTTGTCCGCCGTGCGCGAACCGATCGTCACAGTATGGCCGGCGAATGCCAGCCGCGCGGCGAGGCCGCCGCCTTCCTTGCCCGTGCCGCCGACGATGCCGATCTTGTGATGCTGCATTTCGCGCCTCAATTCGCCAGTGGCGAAGGTGCCGTCGTATTCACCGGCGCAATCCCGA
>DASZVZ010000022.1:0-72225 GCA_035546875.1 Pseudolabrys sp. | reverse complement strand
ACAACGGAAGACTGGTTGGAGATGGAAGATACCGGTCGATTATAGCAAACGGGAGGATTCAAATGCTTCGTAGAACGTTCACGCTGATGGCGGGCGCCGCATTCGTCGGCGCGCTCATGCTGGCGGCCGGGCCCGCCTCGGCCGAAGGCAAGAAGCTGACGCTGGCGATTCCGGGCGTGCCGCCGATCTATTCGGTGACCATCGCCTATGTCGCCCAGAAGGAAGGCTTCTTCAAAAAGCACGGCGCCGATGTCGAGATCCGTCCGTTCGACAACGGCACCGCCGCCGCGCGCGCCGTGGTGGCGGGCGACATCGACATGGCCTGGTCGCCGACCCCGCCGGTGATCAACCAGGTATCGAATGCCGGCGTGCCGCTGGTCGCCATCTACGGCATGCCGAATCCCGACTGGGTGGTCGGCACCACCGAGGCCGGCAAGACTTGCAAGGACATCGCGGGCCAGGAAGTCGGCGTCGACTCGGTCGGCGGCGCGCGCTCGGTGGCGCTGCGTTCGATGCTCACCGGTTGCCCGGGCGTGAAGCTCGAAGACGTCAAGCAGGTCGCGCTCGGCTCCACCTCGGGCCAGGCCATGGTGGCCGGCCGCCTGCACTATGCCGTGCTGCACCTCGACGACCTCGCCGAGATCAAGCACCAGGGCAAGCCCGTCAACATCCTGCTGGCGATGAAGAACACCAATCCGACCAGCCATTATCTGACGCTGGTGGTCCGCAAGGACAATCTCGCCAAGAACCGCGACGCCATCGTGCGGGCGGTGGCCGGCATGATCGAGGCCGCGCAATTCATGCAGGACCCCAAGAACGCCGACGCGGTGGCCGAAGCGGCCGCCGTCACCGGCCACAACAAGGATGTCAACAAGCTGGCGCTCAAGGAATTCCTCGCCATCGACTTCTGGGCCGCCAAGGATGACGGCCTGCCGCGCAACAAGATCGAGGCGGTGGCCAAGCTGATGAAGAAGATCGGCGCCATCAAGGCCGACAAGGAGCCGGTGTCTTACGACCACTTCGTCGACGCCAGCGTCTGGAAGGACGCCAACGCGATGGTGAAGTAAGAGCGGGTCAGCGAGCACCGCTCGGCCCCGTCACCCTGAGGTGGCCGCGCGAAGCGCGGCCCTCGAAGGGCGACGGCCACCGCTAGCCGGCCTTGGGTGGACTTGCGCCTCTAATATGCGCCGATGTCGGGCAAATCCGACATCGGTGACCGTTCATCCTTCGAGGCTCGACCTTCGGCCGAGCACCTCAGGATGACGGAGCGAAGCTGCTAACGTGGAATCAAATAAGTGCTCAATACCTACCTCCGCCGCCACGCGCCGTTCTGGATCAGCATCCTCGCTGGCATCGCCATCTGGGAGATCGCCGGGCGTTCGACCAGCCAAGCCTTCATGGTGCCGTTCTCGGAAACCATGGTTCAGCTCTGGCAACTGGTGCGCACCGGCGAATTCATCCGGCAGTTTCTCGATTCGGCCGAATTGTTCCTCACCGGCTTCGTGCTGGCGCTGATCGTCGGCGCGCCGCTCGGCCTGTTGCTCGCGCGCGTGCGCATCCTGCGCGTCGGCATCGAGCCCTACGTCATGATTCTCTATGCCACGCCCATGGTGGCGCTGATCCCATTCATCCTGTCGCTGATGGGTTTTGGCTTCGCGCCCAAGGTGCTGGTGGTGTTCCTGTTCGCGGTGTTCCCCGTGCTCTACAACACGGTGGAAGGCGCGCGCAGCCTCAAGCCCGAACTGATCGAGGTGGCGAAGTCCTACCGCTCGAGCGAATGGGCGCTTTGGAGCGAGGTGATGCTGCCCTACACCATGCCCTACATCATGACCGGCGTGCGCCAGGCCATCGGCCGCGCACTGGTCGGCACCATCGCGGCCGAGTTCTTCCTGTCCTCGACCGGCCTGGGCCAGCTCATCATGGGCGCCTCGCAGAATTTCGACACGGGCGGCGTGTTCGCCTCGATCTTCGTGATCGGCCTGATCGGCGTCGGACTGATGCGCATCGGCCTGATGATCGAGCGCCATTTCGCGCGCTGGAGACAATAGATGTCCACCGTTGCTTCCACCTCGCTCGTCAGTGCGCCGAAAGCGTCGCCGCTTTCGAAGCGCCTGCTCGGCACTTTCGTGCCGCGGCTGATCGCCGGGCTCGTTCTGCTCCTGATCTGGGAAGTCGCGGTGCGCATGCTGGCGCCGCCCTACGTCGCCAAGCCAAGCGGCGTGCTGATGGCCGTGCCGCAGGTGATCGCCGACCCGAAATTCCAGGAGGCAACCGGTAATACGCTTCTCGCCGTCGCGGAGGGGCTCGCGGTCGCGCTCGTCCTCGGCACGCTCATCGGCCTGGTGATGGGACGCAGCCCCGCGATCGAGAAGGCGGTGCGGCAATACGTCAATTTCTTCTACGCCATGCCGATGATCGTCATCCTGCCGCTGTTCTCGCTGTGGTTCGGTTATTCGGCCGCCACGCGCATCGCGACGATTGTTTTTGCCGCCATCTTCTCGATCATCGTCAACGTCGCTGACGGCGCGCGCTCGGTGCCGCGCGAATTCCTCGAGGTGGCGCGCTCGTTCCGCTCCGGCCGCCTGCGCATGATGTCCGACATCGTGCTGCCCGCGTCGATGCCCTATCTGCTCGCCGGTTTCCGTCTCGCCGCCGGACGCGCGCTGATCGGCGCGGTGGTGGCGGAATTCTTCATCTCGATCGGCGGGCTCGGCTATTACATTCTCTACAATTCCCGCTCTTATCATCACAGCGAAGCATTCGTCGGTGTGGTGCTGCTCGCCGCTTTTGGCGTCGGCTTTGAAGTTCTGGTCGGCTGGGCGACACGGCGCTTCCTGCCCTGGTATCGCCGCGACGAGCAAACGAGCTGACCTCAACGGCAATCCGCAAGGACATCCATGGCATCCGATCCTCGGCTCAAAGCCGCCATTTCGCACTGGGGCCCGCGCTTCGTCGCCAACGGCGTGGTGCTCACCGATTTCGAGGAGGTCACCGGCTCGATTTCGAGCTACGACGCCGACTGGTGCCGCGCCTGGTCGGCGCGCGCCGCGCACCACGAGCAGATCGGCCGCGAGGCGCTCACAAAAAAGAAATTCCTGACCGCCGGTGAATGCCTGCAGCGCGCCGGCGTCTATTACCACTTCGCCGCGTTCCTGTTCGTGCACGACGTTCCGCAGATGAAAGTCGCGCACCAAAAAGGCATCGAATGCCGGCAGGCGGCATTGCCGCATTTGCGCCCACCGGGCGAGCGCGTCGAAATCCCGTATCAGGGCAAGACGCTCGCGGGTATCTTGCGCAAGCCGGCGGGCATCGAAAAGCCGCCCGTGCTCGTCATGGCGGTCGGCCTCGATTCCACGAAAGAGGAAACCGACGCCTACGAGGCGCCGTTCCTGGCGCGCGGCGTGGCGACGCTGGTGTTCGAAGGTCCCGGCCAGGGCGAGGCGCAATACGATCTCCCGATCCGCGGTGACTACGAGGTTCCGGTCAAGGCGGTGATCGACTTCGTCGAGACGCGGCGCGATCTCGATTCAAGGCGCGTCGGAATGTGGGGCGTCAGCCTCGGCGGCTACTACGCGCCGCGCGCGGCCGCTTTCGACAAGCGCATCAAGGCCTGCATCGCGCTCGGCGGCCCGTTCAACTGGGCAGCGGCCTGGGACGGCCTGCCGGAGCTCACGCGCGAAGCGTTCCGCGTGCGCAGCCATTGCAAGACGCAGGAGGAGGCGCGCGAGAATGCGGCGACCTTGTCGCTCGAAGGCGTGGCGCAGAACATCACGTGCCCGATCTTCATCGTGAACGGGCGGCATGACCGCATCGTGCCGGCGGCCGATGCCGAGCGGCTCGCGCGCGCGGTGAAGGGCCCGGTCGAGCTGATGATGATCGAGGACGGCAACCACATCGCCACCAACCGCGCCTACCGCTGGCGTTCGCAAAGCGCGGACTGGATGGCGGATCAGCTGCGTTGATTGATGCAGACTTTCTGTCATGCCCGCGAAGGCGGGCATCCAGTACACTCACACTTTAGCGATCTGGCTGTAGAGGTCGTCCCAGTTGTCGGAATGAGCCTCGAAATACACTAACTTCGCGACGTTATATTTTTTGGTGAATCCGTCCGCTAACTCCTCGCGGTGTTCATGGACTCGGCGGACCAAGTCGGTGGTTACCCCGATGTAACGCGTGCCGCCAATCTTGCTGGCAAGCAAATAAACAAAATATTGTCCGTCCTCTCCCACATCCGAAACGCTTGCGATTACTAGGTCCCCGCCTTCGCGGGACGACATCACAGCACGGAAAATCCACGCGGGACGGCGTGGAAACGTTCGATGCTCGCTTCCGTAATCAAGACCATCTCGCCGGTCTGCACGCCCGCCGTGCCATCGCGCGTCACGACGTTCGGCTGGATGACAACCGTCTGCCCGGCGCGGAACGGCTCCTGCGGGATGGGACCTGCCGGGCGGCTTTTGCTGCCGAGGATCGGCGGCAGATAGCCGCCGCCATAGCCGTGCAGCAGGTCGTCGATGATGGTGAAGCCGGCATCCTCGATCACGCCCGACGCTTCGACCACCTGCGCAGGCGTGGCGCCGGCCTTGAGCACCGCGGCGATGGCGTCGAACGCGCGATCCGCGGCAGCATGCAAATCGCGATAGAGCTGCGGCGGCTCTTCCCCGAACGCAAACGAGCGCAGCACCTGCCCCGGATGATCCCAGAACGCGGCGGTGATTTCCGCGACGATGACGTCGCCTTTCCGCAGGCGGCGTGTGGATGGAAACTGCCGCGGCACCGGCACGCTCGGCGCGCGCATCGGCGTTGCGCCGATGTAGTGGATGAAATGCGTGCCGCCCCTTGAAACATACGCGCGCTCGACGAGATCGCCCAGCTCGCGTTCCGTCATGCCGTCGCGCGCGCCATCGCGCAGCGCCGCCATGCCGAGATCGGAAAAATACGCGCCGATGCGCAGCCAATCGATCTCCTCCGCCGATTTCACCTGCCGCAGCCGCGTGTAGGCGCGGTTGAGATTTTTCGGGGCGGCGAAACGTGACGACAGCGCGGCGTGCTGATCGGCGCTGAGCGGGCCGACATAGGCAACGCGATCTTTGGCCGCGCCGCGCTGCTCCAACGCTTTGATCGATGACGCAATCGAGGACTCGCCGCCCCACGCAACATCGGCCTTGTCGGCGAGAATGCGTGCCTGCGTCGCGTGGTTGACGTATTGCACGAACAGCGCATCGCGCTGGCCGGGCGTGAACACGCCGACCGCTTCCGCGGTCACCGGCCACTGCGTCAGCCACTGAACCGCCGAGCCGACGCGATTGGCGCCCACGAAAACCAGATGATCGCACTGCGCTTCGGCAAGCAGCGATTCAATCGCCGCCCTCCGCCGCGCTATCTCAGCATCCGAGAAACGCGGATATTCGGCGGCAACGATGCGCGCGAGATTGTCCGGAAGCGTCACTGCGCCGACTTCGGCAACGCCACGATCATGTCGAGCTCGACGCGCGCGCCGGGCGACGACAATTGGTTGATGCAGACGGTCGTCGAGGCCGGCCGCCAGTCGCCGAAATATTTGCCCATGGTCGCGTGCATCCTGTCGGCGTCGCGGAAGTCGGTGAGATATTTCGTCACCTTCACGACGTCGCGCCAGCTCGCGCCTTTCTTGTCGAGGATCGACTTGATCGCCTCCATCGCGCGCGTGGTCTGCTCCTCGATCGAATGCGGCTGGACGTGCTCTTCATCCACATGCGGATGCTTGTGATAGAGCGGCGAGGAGGTCGCGCCCGACAGGAACATCAGGTCGCAGGCGCCGACGATGTGCACCGCCGGCGCGTAAGGCATGGTGTGCGCCTCTTCCGGCTTCGGGTGCACGGGCTCGAGCCTGAAACTGCTCTGCGGCTTGGTCATCACGGTCATGCGGGCCTCCACTGTCATGGCCGGGCTTGTCCCGGCCATCCCGTTCAGGGCCGCAAGGCTTTGCGTTCCCCAAGCGAGGTCACGGGGGACAGTCCCGATGACGACAAAATCTATCGTCAGCCGCCGAGTTGATCCACGCAAAAGAACCGCTAACGTGCCGCGACGTCAATTCCGGAGACCTTGAATGCCCGCCACGATCCTCGATTCTGCTGTATTCCGCGACATTTTCACCACCGAGGCGATGCGGAACGTGTTCTCGGACGAGAACCGCGTGCAGAAATATCTCGATTTCGAGGCCGCGCTGGCGCGCGCGCAAGCCAGGCTCGGCATCATCCCGAAGAATGCCGCCGCGGAAATCGCGCGCCACTGCGACGCAAAAAAGATCGACATGGCGCTCCTGAAAAGCGCGACAGAGAGGATCGGCTATCCGGTTCTCCCGGTGGTGCAGCAGCTCGTGAAGCTGTGCAAGGACAACCTGGGCGAATGGTGCCACTGGGGCGCGACCACGCAGGACATCACCGACACCGCGACCATCCTCCAGATTCGCGAGGCGCTCGCTCTCGTCGAAAAGGAAATCGACGGCATTTGCGATGCGTTGGCAAAGCTCGCCAGGAAATACCGCAACACGCCGATGGCCGGGCGCAGCAACCTGCAACAGGCCGTGCCCATCACCTTCGGCTACAAGATGGCGACCATGCTCGCTGCGTTCGAGCGCCACAAGCAGCGCTTGGCGGAATTGCGCGCGCGCGTGTTGGTCGGAGAATTCGGCGGCGCCGCCGGCACGCTGTCCTCGCTCGGCAAGGACGGGCTGAAGGTCCTCAAGGGGCTGATGAAGGAGTTGAAACTCGGCGAGCCGGAAATCTCCTGGCACACCGTGCGCGACCGCGTTGCGGAGGTCGGGTGTTTCCTCGGCCTGGTTACCGGCTCGTGCGGCAAGATCGCCTTCGACGTGAAGCTGCTGATGCAAACGGAAGTCGAAGAGGTGTACGAGCCATTTCACCAGGGCCGCGGCTCGTCCTCGACCATGCCGCAGAAGCGCAATCCGATCTCGTCCGTCTACATCACGGCGCAGACCGCGGTGGTGAAGCAATATGTCGCCGCGCTTCTCGAAGCGCAGGTCGAGGACCACGAGCGTTCCACCGGCCCTTGGGAAATCGAGTGGATCGTACTGCCTAACATCTTCATGCTCGCCGCCGGCGCGCTGGCGCAGACTCGCTTCGTGGTCGAAGGCTTGCAGGTGAACGAAAAGAAGATGAAGGAAAACCTGGACATCACCAACGGCCTCCTCATGTCGGAGGCGGTGATGATGGGTCTCGGCGGCGCGATGGGACGCAACCGCGCGCACGACGTCGTCTATGACATATGCCGCGAGGTAGTGAAGACCGGGCGGCCGCTCATCGACTTGCTGGAAGAAGACAAGGAGATCCGCAAGCACGCCGACCGCAAGAAGCTCGAGAAGCTCGTCGACCCGGCGAACTATCTTGGCGTCGCCGGCGAGATGGTCGATCGCGTCTTGAAAATGCGGAAGAAGAAATAGTCAGTCGACCTTCGGCATCGTGCGCCAGATCGCGAAGGCCACGGCAAGCGTCGCAAGACCCGTTGCCAGAAACAGCATCGGCACGGTCACGCCCGCCTTTTGCAAGGCCGCAACGCCGAAGGTCGCAGCAGTCATGAACGCCGCGTTGATCACGTTGATGGCGGCAATGGTCCGCGCGCGATAATCGGGTCCGGCCCAGGACTGCACCGCGGCGAATGACGGCACGATGAACAGCCCGCCGGCGGCCGCGAACGCGGCAATGTCGATGAGCGTTCGAATCCCGAGCACGGTCGTGAACACCGTGGCCGGCGGCAGTGGCGCCGAAACGTCCGGCCTCCCGATCGTGGCGATACCGATGTCGAGCGAAAAAATGCCAAGCAGGACAGCGGCCAGCAGCGTGGGCCAGAGCACAATGCGGCCGTGCGCGATCCATGCCGCGATGCCGGAGCCGGCGCCGATCGCGATGGAAAATACCGCGAGGAAGATCGTGACCGTCAGCTCGTTGCCGCCGATCGGCGTCTTGATCAAAGTCGGCAGCAGCGAGGTGACGACGATACCCAGCAGCCAGAACCAGCTCGTCACCAGCCCGCCCCACCACAGGCGCGCGTCGGCGCGCAAATGGCGAAGCATGGCGATGGTCGACGCGACGATATTCGCGCGGATCTGGAGCTGCGGCGCGCCTTCGCCGGTCGGCGGAATCAGCAGGCTCGAGCCCCAGCAGGCGAGCGCAAAGCCTATCATCAGTCCCGCACAAGTCCACACATCGCCGCCATCGCTCGCCGCAATTCCTCCCGCGATCGTTCCGGTGAGAATGGCGATGAAGGTCGCGCCCTCGACCAGCGCATTGGCGGTGGGAAGCTGCTCGGTCCGCAGATGGTCGGGCAGAATGCCGTATTTGATCGGGCCGAACAGCGCGCCAATCACGCCGAAGCCCGCTAACGCGACGAACAGCACGACGATCGAATTCAACACGAAGCCGGCAGCAGCAACGGCAGCAACGGCGATTTCGGCAAACTTGAGCCGCTGCGCGATGAGCGCCTTGTCGTAGCGGTCGGCCATTTCGCCGCCGAGCCCCGAGAGGAAAAAGAACGGCGCAATGAAGATCGCGCTCGCGAGCGTGATCAGCGCGCCGGCGTCCGCGTTGTTCGGCCGGAACAGAATCAGAAAGACCAGCGCCGTTTTCAGAAACAGGTCGGCGAACGCCGAAAAAAACTGGCACCAGAACAGCGGCGCGAAGCGCAACGACAGTAAAAGTGGGGACATCGGCATCCAGGCGGGCAGCGGCGGGAAGCCACTATAGCAGAAACAGGCGGCCCTTCCGGACCGCCCGTTTTACGCTACCAATGCTCAGGGGTACCGTTACAACTCGACAAACAGCTACAGCCGCGCCCGCCTGCCTCGCGGCTCGCTTTGCGAGTCGACGACGATGGCCGCCACGCTCAGCGCCACGGCGAGTGCGGCGGCGATGCTAAACAGGGAGATCCACATAGCGCGTCCCTCCTCGTTACGTTTAGGACAGTATTCGCGTGAGTCTGGTCGGGGAAACGCGCAGCGGCGTGATCCGTTCCGGCACCCCGAACGAATTTCGAGATAAATCCGCGGCCGATCCTGTAATTACGAACTTATTTCAAATCACGACTGTAGTTGGATCGATGATTGCAGGTCAGCCAAAAGCAATTGCAGTTCCATCTCGCGGAACTCGACAAAAATGCGGCGCACCCAATGTGAGAGCTCGAGGTGACGATCGAGTGGAACCTCACTTGGCGAGGCCGCAAACGAAAACGGCGGCCGGTCGGCAAATTTCCGCAACGCCGGCGATAGTACCGGCAATCGCACCGGCACGGCACTCGCAACGGGCACCGGGTATTTATCGTGGTACTGCGTCGCGCCGAGCATCATGTTCTGTACCGGCACCAGCATTGCCTGCGGCAAACGCTTGCGCATCGCCTTGTAGGCTTCGACCGACGTCATGTCCGGCGTCATCATGTACAGCACGGCGGGCGCAACGCCGTGCCGCCGCGCTTCCTCGGCAAAACCGATCTCACCCGCCACCGTGACGAATGCTTCGAGCGTTTCGTGGCCGACATCGACGACCTTCGCGATCCCATCGTCGGCCACCAGCCGGTCGAACAGCGCCATCTGGCCGGTGATGCTGCCGATATCGGCGGCAGTCACATAGTCGGGCAAAAACTGCGCCAGCGATGTGTTGACGCCGTTGAGGTCGAAGCCGGCAACCTGCCGCTCGTTGTGCAACTGATAATCGATCAACAGGCGGGCAAGCAGTGTCTTGCCGACGCGCGGACGCGGCGATGCAACGATAATTGCGGAACTGCGCAGCGACATTTCTTTACCGCCGCCGTTGGCGGAGCGGCTCTTATCAGCCGGCGGCCTGGCGCACGTTGCCTTCCTGCTTCGGCGCAACGAGATCGATCAGCTTGACGCGATCGTATTCGTTCCAGACGTTGCCGAGCCAGTGGCGCACATAACCGCGCAGCACGAACGAGTAATTGGCAGGCTCGCCCTTGCCGTTCTTGTTGCCGATGAAATTGACGAACGGCACGCTCGCCACCTCGACCTGCTCGCACGCCATTTCGTTGAGCTTGGGAATGGCGATCTCCATCGCGCCGCGGATTTTCTTGAAATAAGAATTGTAGGTCGCCGGATCCCACTCGAAGAATGTGGTGTTGTTGATGAAGTTCTTCACGAGGAAATAGCTGGCGTCGCCGACCACGTCGGCCGTCTCCGCGATTTCCTGCAGCGAGGCGATTGAAGGGCCGAGAATATGGAACACGGCGAACGTGATCTGGCCTTTTTTCGCTGAATCGATGAAACCGATATCGGTGAGCGCCTGCAACGTCGACGACAGCAGCCCCGCGCGCACGTCGATGACAGTGACCTTGGCCTCGGCGCTGCCCAGCGTGTCGAAGATCTTCATCTGATCGGGCACCGTGGTGACGTCCACCACCTCGGTGATATCGGGATGGAACCGCTTGAGCGTACCGCGCGGCGATTCAGTGTCGAACGCGCGCACCGATGTCTGATGCGCGCCGAAATAATCGAGCAAGGTACGCGCCACGGTGGTCTTGCCGACGCCACCCTTGTCGGCGCCGATGAGAATGACTGCTGGTTTGGCCATGGGATGACTCTACGGAGACTTTACGCGGGCGGACAGCGGACCAGCATCTTATCCATGTAATCGGCGACGTAAAACGGCAGTGTCGTCATGCCGGTGGATTGCACCCTACCGCGGCGAGTGCCGGTTGCAGGATTTCTTTCGCGATTTCAGACGGTTTGCCAAAAAAGCGGTTCGGGAAGGGCCGCCGGTAGCGGTGCTTTGCCGAGAACAAACGGTCGCAGGCGCGACCGAATGACGAACCTCGAATATGAGAGGACTGGTGCCGGCGGAGGGATTTGAACCCCCGACCACCCGCTTACGAAGCGGATGCTCTACCGCTGAGCTACGCCGGCAGAAGTCCGCGCCACTGTTATCGGCGCGGGTCGGTCTTGGCAAGCAATAGCGCCCGACCCGTCAATTCGGCGCTAACGGAACAGCTGACGCAGCCGTTGCCAGGTATCGGTGGGTTGCGAGGTCCGCTCCGGCACCGGATCGGGCTCGAGCGTCGATTCCGGACCCGGGTCGTCCGGTGCGTGGACAAGCGGGATCACGGTCTCGACCGCCTGCGGAGCCGGCGCCTTTGCCTTGGCGCGCCGCGCCGGCTTTGCTGGCTCAGGCGCCGTGGGTTCGGCCACAGGCGGCAAAGCCGCTTCGACCGGCGTCAGTGGCTCGACCGCCGGTGCCGGCTCTGTGGCTTCGATGATCGGCCGGCTGAAGCCGATCTCGGCCAGCGGGACCTTCCACTGGAACGCATCGAGGCGGCCGCTTGGCGAGACCGGCATCCAGCGCTCCGACACGACGCCGTCTGCGGTCCAGGCCGGGTCGGGCGCGGCGCGCACCGCCCGCGCCATCCATTCGCGCGCGCGACCCTCATCGCCGTGCTCGGTCTGCTCGATGTCGGCCATCAACGTCGCCACGCGCCGTGTCGGCATGGCGAGATGCGGCGCCAGCGCGGCCCGCGCAACGGTAAATTCGCGTGCATCGATTGCGGCATGGGCTATGGCGAGCGCCCCTTCAAGGCCACCCGGGGACTTGGCGACGAGTTTCTGCACACGCGTGAGACGGTCGCGCGCGGAGTCGCCGAAACGCAAATTCGCGTAAGCCTCCGCGATGTCGGGGTGCGGATTTGCTTTCCACGCAGCTTCGAGCATCCGCCCGGCCTTGCGCAATTCATTTTGTTCTGCGAGCAGGCGCCCGGCGAGTGCCGCCGCCGGCACGAGATCGGGCGCGAGCTTCACGGCTTCCTGTACGAGTTTGCGCGCGCTATCGCGATCGTTTTCGGCAATCGCCATGCCGCGCGCCGTGAGCAGCACCGCGCGCTGGCGGCGATAGACCGCTTTGGTGAGCGAGCCTTGCATGCTGTCGAGCGCATTCAGGGCGCCGGCCCAATCGGCGACGGCGCAACGATAGTCGAGCACCGCTTGCCCGGCCCACGCGAGTGCAGGCGCAGCCTTGGCTGCTTCCTCGGCAAAAAGACGAGCCGCGTTGGCGTCGTCACGACGCTGCGCCTCGATATAAAGGCCGCGCAGGCCGAGCAGCTTGGTATCGGCGCGGCCCGCCATCTCGCGGAACGCGCGCTCGGCACCCACGCGATCGCCCGACATCTGCGCCGACTGCGCGTTGAGCAGCAGCGACAACGGTTCTTCCGGCGCGAGACGCTTGGCTTCGCCTGCCGACTTGCGCGCAGTCTCTTCATCGCCGGAGCCGATTGCGATCAACCCGCGCGTGACGGCGAGGTGACCGCGCACCGCGCGGCGGTGGCGCATGAACAGGGACACCTGATCGGGCGAGCGCAGGATGCCGCGCGCGATTGCCCACAGCATCACGGAAAAAATCGCAACAAGCGCCACCGCGGCGAGCGCGACCATCACCGATGTTTCGATACGATAACCGAGCCAGGTGATGGCAACGTCGCCAGGACGGTCGGCAAACCACGCAACGCCGAGCGCCAGCAAGCCGACCGAGATGAGAAACAGGACGACCTGGATCATCGCGTTCTCACCTCACCGACGCACGCGAGGAATCGGCCGCGAATTTTTGCGCGGCATCGAGCGCGGCTTGTCGGGCCTGCACCTTCTTCATCCAGGCTTCCGCCGGCGCACGCGCCTTCGACGGCAGCTTGGACATTTCCGCGAGCGCACCGTCGATGTCGCCTTGCGTTGCCTTGACCTCGATGCGGGCCAGCACATCCGCGGGATCATCGCCCGGCGGCGCACCGACCGGACGGATACGCACCAGATTGCCGGCGTTGGCTTCGAGCCGGGCGAAAAACCCGCTGTTCGCGACATCGGCGCCGGATGCTTTCAGCATCGCCGGAATAAGTGCAGTGAGCTCGCGCGCGAGATCGGCCTGCTTGGGCAAACCTGACGCGGCGAAAGGCTCGAGCGGCGCGAGTTTACCTGCATCGCCGCCAAGCGACTTGACTTCGGCAAGTTGCGCCGCAAACGGCTCGCCGTGCGCTACCGCGTCGCGCAACAGCGCCGCGCCGAGCGCCAGCCGTGCCGCGGCGTCGGAAGTCGTCTTCGTCTTGATCGCTTCTTCCAGCATCGCGATACGCTTGTTCAACGCATCGATCTCCTGCGCATTCGCGGGAGACGCGTTTTGAACCGCGGTCTGCACTCTCGCCGCCGCGGTTGCCGCGGCATCCGCATGATCGCGCGCCGTGGAAGCGTTGGCGGCGATATCGTCGGCGCGGCGGTTGAGCGCGGCGAGCGCAATGCCGAGCGACTTCATCGCGTTTTCCGCAGTCGCCAGGCGTTCCGCCATTGCCGGGTCGACGGTTTGAGGTTTCGCAAGCGCCGTCTCGATCTTGCCGAGCCGCGACGACAATTCGTCCAGCGCCTTGCTGTCGGCCGGCGCATCGCGCGATTGCGCTTCAAGTTGCGCGACGCGGGCGCGCAACGCGTTTGTTTCGTTGTCGCGCGACGGCAATGCACCCGCAAGCCAAAGCGCGGCCAAGACGAGCGCAACCAGCGCACCGCCTGCGATGCCGGAAGCCACCATGGCCCCGTTGAGTCCGGCTTTCCTCGACGATGAGCTTGCCGTGTTGCCCGGGGACTCAGGCCCCGCGTCGGCGGCGGCCGCACCTGCCGTTGCAGGCGGCGGCTCGGGCGGCGGCGGCGATGAGGCTTCGCCGGTCGCGGTAGACGTCACTTCGGTCGCTTTGAGGTCGATGGTCGGAGTTGGGCGCTTACGGCGGCGCGCGCCTTCGGCGGCTCCCGGCGCTGTGGGCTTGTCTGCCATGCGGTCTCTCCGACGATTCGGCCGCTACTAAAGGGCATAACGCAAATGGCGATAACGCGGCAACGTCAACCTTTTGCGGTGCCTAGCAATTCCAGCAATGCCGCCTCGTCGGGCCGCGTCGCAATGGCGACATTGGCCGTTCCGGCGGCGCTGATCGGCGCGGCAACGTGCGCCGACAGGCAAAGCTGACGCGGCGCCAGAGCGGCATCGAGCAGGCCGGCATCGCGGGCACCCGCGAGGTAATTCTCGGCGCTGCGGGCCGAGAAATGCAGCACCGCATCGACCTCGCGCGCCTTCAGTGCCGCCAGCAATGCCGGCGGAAAAGGCAGCGTGACTGCGCGATAAACGACTTCCGTGTGAATCTTGACGCCGTGCGCCGAAAGCTCGGCCCCGATGTCGGCCGCGCGATCACGCCCGGCCAGATAAAGAAGCGGCACGGACCGGTTGCCGCATCGTGCGGCGATGAGGCGCACCAGATCCTTGGCGTCGCCGTCGGCTGAAACGACGTTCTTGAAGCCGGCTTCGCGCGCGGCTTCGGCCGTGCGCGCGCCGACCGCGAACACCGGAAGCGAAACAAGCGTGCCGATGCGCGAATGGTCGGCAACGGCGCGCGGCGCGTTGGCACTGGTGATGACGATGCCGGCAAACGTACCGGCGAGTGTCGCAGGCACCGGCTCGGCACGCATCAAAGGCGCAAGCAAAACCTCGTGACCTCGTGCGCGCAATGCGGCGGCGGTTCGGTCACCATCCGGCTGCGGGCGGGTGACGACGACGCGCATCGCTAATCGAAAAACCCGGAGCCGCCGCGCGCCTTCAATTCGCGACCGGCCTCCATGCCGATTCTTTCCGCATCGCCCCGCGCGCCCGTACCGCTGATGTCGTGCGCGGCGCTGCCATCCGGCTTGGCGATCAGGCCGCGGAATTGAATCGTCGGCCCATATACGATCGCGTGACCGGCAATCGGCGTCTTGCACGAACCATCAAGCGCGCCGAGGAACGCGCGCTCAGCCGCGATTGCAACCGACGTGTCGGCATCGTCGATCTGAGCAAGCATTGCGCGCGTGTGGTCATCATTCGCCCGCGTCTCAAGCCCGATCGCGCCCTGCCCGACCGCGGGAAGAAATTCTTCCACGCTCATGATCGCGGTTGCGCGGTCGGCAATGCCGAGACGTTTCAATCCGGCAAGCGCCAGGATGGTCGCGTTCACCGTCGTATCGTCGAGCTTACGCAACCGCGTCTCGACATTGCCGCGCAACGGCACGATCTCGAGATCGGGCCGCGCGCGCTTGGCGATGGCCTGCCGGCGCAGGGACGACGTGCCGAGCCTGGCGTTGCGCGGCAGCGCGGCGAGGCTTTTGGCGCGGTGGCAGATCAGGACGTCGCGCGGGTCCTCGCGTTCCAGGCACGCCGCCAGCACCAATCCTTCCGGCAGCACGGTCGGCATGTCCTTCGCCGAATGAACGGCGATGTCGATTGCACCGGCCAGCAATGCTTCCTCGATCTCCTTGGTGAAAAGCCCCTTGCCGCCCGCATCCGCCAGCGGCCGGTCCTGAATCATGTCGCCCGAGGTACGGATGATCTTGAGTTCGATATCGAGTGGATCGCGCTTTAATGCCACCGCCAGCCGCGCACGGACTTCGCCGGCCTGTGCCAGCGCCAGCGGGCTGCCGCGCGTGCCGATGCGCAAAGGGGCTGCGGCGGAGGATTGCACTCGATAACCTCGCGATGCTAGGCCGGATTCGCCCGGCCCCGGATGATATATGGACGGCGCCTGATCGGGGAAAGTGAATGGTTGTACTCGGAATCGAGACGACCTGCGACGAGACCGCAGCCGCCGTGGTCGAACGCCATGCCGAGGGCCACGGCCGGATACTATCCAACATCGTGCTCTCGCAAGTGAGCGAGCATGCCGCCTTTGGCGGCGTGGTGCCGGAAATCGCCGCCCGCGCGCATGTCGAGGCGCTCGACCTCATCATCAACAAGGCGATGAGCCAGGCGCGCCAGACGTTTCGCGACATCGACGGCATCGCCGCCGCAGCCGGCCCCGGCCTCATCGGCGGTGTGATCGTCGGCCTGACGACCGCCAAGGCGCTGGCGCTGGTCAACGAGAAGCCGCTTATCGCCGTCAATCATCTGGAAGCGCATGCCCTCACGGCACGGCTGACCGACGCTACGCCCTTCCCTTATTGTCTGTTCCTCGCCTCCGGCGGCCACACGCAGATCGTGGCCGTGCGTGGCGTCGGCGAATATGTTCGGCTCGGTACCACCATGGACGACGCAATCGGCGAGGCCTTCGACAAGACCGCCAAGCTGCTCGGCCTCGGATATCCCGGCGGCCCGCAAGTCGAGAAAGAGGCCGCGCGCGGCAACCCGACACGCTTCGCGCTGCCGCGGCCGATGCAAGGACGCAAGGATGCCGATTTTTCGTTCTCCGGTCTCAAGACTGCGCTGCGGCTCGAAGCGGAAAAGATCGCGCCGCTGTCGGACGAGGACGTCGCCGATCTGTGTGCGTCATTCCAGCAGGCGGTCGTGGACGTCGTGCTCGACCGGTTACGCGCCGGCATGAAGCTTTTTCGGGTGCGCTACGGCGCGCCGACAGCGCTGGTTGCCGCCGGCGGCGTCGCCGCAAATCAGGCGATCCGCAAGGTGCTGCACCGTCTCGCATTCGAAGTCGGCACCGTGCTGGTCGCGCCGCCGCTCGAATTGTGCACCGACAACGGCGCGATGATCGCGTGGGCCGGCGCCGAACGGCTCGCGATGGGTCTGACCGATCCGCTCGACGTCGCTCCGCGCGCGCGCTGGCCGCTCGAGGAAGTTGTCGGCGCGCGGCCGCCGACGCCGTATCGCTCCTTGAGAAAGAGCTGACCGCATGAGCATCGAACGCATCGCGGTGCTCGGCGGCGGCGCCTGGGGAACGGCGCTGGCGCAAACGTGCGCGCGCGCCGGACGCAACGTCACGCTCTGGGAGCACGACGATGCAAACGCTTCATCGCTCGAGCAGAAGCGCGAAAGTCGTTTCCTCCCCGGCATACGCATCGACGATCGTGTCGCTGTTGCGCGCGACCTTGCCGCCGTGGCGAAGTCCGATGCGATCCTGCTGGTGGTGCCGGCGCAGGCCGTGCGCGCGGTGGTGAAAATGCTCGCGCCGGTAATCGGCGCGCGCATGCCGGTGATCGTATGCGCCAAAGGCATCGAGGCCGGCACGCACAAATTCATGACCGAGATCGTGACCGAACATGCGCCCAAGGCGCTGGCGGGAATTTTGTCGGGCCCGAGCTTCGCCATCGACGTCGCGCGCGGATTGCCGACCGCCGTAACGCTTGCGGTCAAAGACGCAAAAGTCGCGAGCGAGATGGCGCAAGCAATTGGCTCGGCGACGTTCCGCCCCTATCACGCCACCGACGTGCGTGGCGTCGAAATCGGCGGCGCGGCGAAGAACGTGCTGGCGATAGCGGCCGGCATCGTCTCCGGGCGCGGCCTCGGCGCCAGCGCAACCGCGGCATTGGTGACGCGCGGCTTTGCCGAGCTGTTTCGTTTCGGCAAGGCGTTCGGCGCAAAGCCGGAAACGCTTACCGGGCTGTCTGGGCTCGGCGATCTCATCCTCACATGCTCCGGCCCGCAGTCGCGCAACTTCTCGTTCGGTCTCGCGATCGGAAAAGGCGAAAAGCCCGCTGATGCAAGTCACGGCAAGCTCGCGGAAGGCGCATTCACCGCGCCGGTTCTGGTCGAGATGGCGCATGCGCAAAAGGTCGACATGCCGATCGCAAGCGCTGTCGCCGCGGTTTTGGCCGGAAAGCTGAGCGTCGACCAGGCGATCGAGTCCTTGCTCTCGCGTCCCATCAAGGCGGAGTGAAAGCGCCATGGCGTACTGGCTGATGAAGACCGAACCGGAAGAATTCTCCTGGGACGATCAGGTCAAGCGCGGCGCCAAAGGCGAGCCTTGGAGCGGCGTGCGAAATTTCACCGCACGCCGGTATCTCAAGGAGATGAAGAAGGGCGAGAAGTTCTTCTTCTATCACACCGGCGAGGAGAAGCAGATCGTCGGTATCGGCGAGATCATACGCGAGGCATTTCACGATCCAAGCGCGGGCAAGGACGAGCCGTGGGTGGCGGTGCAGACAGGCGCGATCAAGCCGCTGCCCAATCCCGTGACGCTCGCCACTATCAAGGCGACGGTCAAGCTGAAGGATATGCCGCTGGTGAAGTACGCGCGGCTGTCCGTTCAGCCGGTAAGTGACGCCGAATGGAAACTGATCTGCAAAATGGGTGGGCTGAAATAGGAGAAGGGCGATGACGCAACCGGAATACTGGACGGCGCTGCTGGCCGCGACGGTGGCGGCCTGGCTGTTCGGCGCAATCTATTACGGTGTTCTCGGCAAGGCGTGGCTTGCCGCGCAGGGCAAGACCAGGGAGACGGTGAAGGCCGAAACCGCCGGCAAACCCGGCTTCGCCAAGGCGGCGCCGTTTATCGCCTCCTTCCTCGCCGAGCTCGTCATGGCGGCGATCCTGTGGACCGTCCTCTTCCAGACCGGAATGAGAGGCGCGACGGCGGGCGCGATTGCCGGACTGCTGTGCTGGTTCGGATTCGTGCATACGACCATCGCCGTGAACAACGCCTATGCCTTTCGCTCGCGGCGGCTGACATTCATCGACAGCGGCCACTGGCTCGGGGTCCTCGTCATTATCGGTACCATCGTCGGCGCCTGGCCGCGCCGCTAAACCCCAACGAAAGTGGGGCAATCCGCGCCTTGTCGGTCGCGCGAGGCCGGGAGCATAATGGCGGCAAGCACGAAGGATAAGCATCCGCGGCGTTTTGTGCGGATGGGGAGGAGTGTTCGATGTCCGACAAGACCTATGACGTTCCGGCCGAGTGGCAGAAACGCGCCCTGATCGACGACGCCAAGTACAAGGAAATGTATGCGGCCTCGATCAAGGACCCCGACAAGTTCTGGGGCGAGCAGGCCAAGCGGCTCACCTGGTCAAAGCCATTCACCAAGGTGAAGAACACCTCCTACGCGCCGGGCAACATTTCGATCAAATGGTTCGAGGACGGCAAGCTCAACGCCTGCTTCAACTGCGTCGACCGCCATCTCGAGAAGCGCGGCGGTCAGACCGCGATCATCTGGGAGGGCGACGATCCCAAGGACGACAAGAAGATCACCTACAAGCAGCTGCACGCCGAGGTGTGCAAGTTCGCCAACGTGCTCAAGAAGCAAGGCGTCAAAAAGGGCGACCGCGTCACCATCTACATGCCGATGATCGTGGAAGCGACCTACGCGATCCTCGCCTGCGCGCGCATCGGAGCGATTCATTCCGTCATTTTCGGCGGCTTCTCTCCCGACTCGATCGCCGGCCGTGTGGAAGATTGCAAATCGGACGTCATCGTCACCGCCGACGAAGGCATACGCGGTGGCCGCAAGATTCCGCTCAAGGAGAATGTCGATGCCGCTTGCGATAAAGTCAGCGGCGTTAAAAGCGTGATCGTCGTCAAGCGCACCAACGCGCCGGTCAACATGAAGGCGGGCCGCGACGTTTATTATGACGATGTCGCGAAAAGCGTGCCGGCCGATTGCCCGTGCGAGGAGATGAACGCGGAGGATCCGCTGTTCATTCTCTATACGTCAGGCTCCACCGGAAAGCCGAAAGGCGTGCTGCACACGACCGGCGGCTACCTGCTCTACACATCGATCACGCATCAGTATGTTTTCGACTATCACGACGGTGACATCTACTGGTGTACCGCGGACGTCGGTTGGGTCACCGGCCATAGCTACATCATCTACGGGCCGCTTTCGAACGGCGCCATCACGATGATGTTCGAAGGCGTGCCGAACTATCCGACCACTTCTCGCTTCTGGGAAGTGTGCGACAAGCACAAGGTCAACATCATCTACACCGCGCCGACCGCGATCCGCGCGCTGATGCAGGGCGGCGACGGACCGGTGAAGAAGACGTCGCGCAAGTCGCTCCGGCTGCTCGGCTCGGTCGGCGAGCCGATCAATCCCGAAGCGTGGGAGTGGTACTATCACGTAGTCGGCGACGGCCGTTGCCCGATCGTCGATACGTGGTGGCAGACCGAGACCGGCGGCATCATGATCACGCCGCTGCCCGGCGCGACCAAACTCAAGCCAGGATCGGCGACGCGGCCGTTCTTCGGCGTGAAGCCCGAGATCGTCGACGGCGAAGGCAAGCCGCTCGAAGGCGCCGGCAGCGGCAACCTGTGCATCGTGGACTCCTGGCCGGGACAGATGCGTTCTGTTTACGGCGATCACGACCGCTTCGAGCAGACGTACTTCTCGACCTACAAGGGCAAGTACTTTACCGGCGACGGCTGCCGCCGCGACGAGGACAGCTTCTACTGGATCACCGGCCGCGTCGACGACGTGATCAACGTCGCCGGCCACCGGCTCGGCACCGCGGAAGTGGAGAGCGCGCTGGTCGCGCACGAGAAAGTCTCGGAAGCCGCGGTGGTCGGCTATCCGCACGACATCAAAGGTCAGGGCATCTACGCCTACGTGACGCTGATGGCGGGCGAGAAACCGTCGGAGGAGTTACGCAAGGAATTGGTGCAGTGGGTGCGCAAGGAGATCGGCCCGATCGCCTCGCCCGACCTTATCCAGTTCGCACCCGGCCTGCCGAAGACGCGCTCGGGCAAGATCATGCGGCGAATCTTGCGCAAGATCGCCGAGGACGAATCCGGTAACCTCGGCGATACCTCGACGCTGGCCGATCCGGCTGTAGTCGACGATCTGGTCAAGAACCGGCAGAACAAGAAGCAGGCCAAGGCGAGCGCCGCCTCGTAGCGGCGCTCGTTTTCACAACGGCTTTGCCGCGCCCGGTTAGGCCGCGCGTTAACTGTGATTGACCAGTATTTACGTTACTTCGAGCTTTCATCTTCATCGCGCGCCTCGCGCACTATCATCGCGCCCGTTTACTTCTGGGACCGGGCGGGATGCTCAAGCGCGCAGCGCTTTTCGTGGTTATCGTCGTGGTGGGCGCGTTACTCGCTGCCGCCGCTGCAAATTCTGCTGCGCGCGATGTCGTTGCGTTTTCAGGCTTCCAGCCCGGCACCATCGTCGTGAAAACCCACGAGCGAAAGCTTTATTTCGTCATCGATGAGGGCCGCGCGCTGCGCTTTCCAGTCGGCGTCGGACGCGCCGGCATGACCTGGACCGGCCGGGCGCGCGTCGAGGGCAAATACATCGAGCCGGCGTGGTCGCCGCCGCCGGAGATCAAGCGCGATCACCCCGATTTGCCCGACGTCATCCCCGGCGGCTCGCCGCACAACCCGATGGGTGCGGCCGCGCTGACCCTGCGAGGCGGTGAATACGCCATTCATGGCACGAACCATCCGACTTTGATCGGCGGCTTTGTGTCCTATGGCTGCATCCGCATGTACAACCGCGATATCCGCGAGCTTTACCGGCTGGTCGATGTCGGAACGCCCGTGGTGGTCGAACGATGAAAATCAGTCGCCGGTTTGCAATGGCTGCCGCAATTGCCGCGGCCGCTGCCTTCGTTTTCTCGCCGGCGAGTGCCCGCGAGGCGGTTGCATTCAACGGCGGCTATAAGCCGGGCACTATCGTCGTCTATACCAATGCGCGCACGCTCTACTATGTCACCGCGCCGGGCCAGGCCTTGCGTTTTCCGGTCGGCGTCGGCCGCGCCGGAATGGCATGGCACGGGCACGCTTACATTGCGCGCAAGCTGATCCGTCCATCATGGGGCCCCCCGCCGGACATCAAGCGCGAGAATCCGAATATTCCCGACTACATTCCGGGCGGCTCTCCGCACAATCCGATGGGTGCCGCCGCGCTCGGTCTCGATCGCGGCAATTACGCGATCCATGGCACCAACAATCCGGCCTCCGTCGGCCATTTCGTCTCGCACGGCTGCATCCGGATGTACAATCAGGATGTGATGGAGCTCTACCGCTATACGCGGATCGGCACGCCGGTCGTCGTGCTGCCGTAGGTTATCCGCACCAGCTCCCGCGCCGGCCGCCGGAATAGCGCCGCGCAAATCCACCGTCGAGCATCGCCGCCGAAACGTCACGCGTCCGCGCGGTCGATACGGTCGCATCGACGCGGCCGCCGTACTTATCCTGACCGACCTGCGTGATGCCGACCGCGCCCTCGCTCAGGATCTGGGCCAGCGCTTCGCGTGCCGCCACCGCTTTCTCCCGCTCGTCCTCGCAGCGCGCATGGATTTCCGGAGCGTCGATGCCTCGCAGGCGCACGCGCGTCGTTATCTCCATGCCCGGCCAGACGTGAACGCGCGCCTCGAATGTATCGCCGTCGATCACGCGCAGAACGTCGGCGGGATGGCCGGCATTGCTGATAACCGTCGCAGCGCGCACGGGTGGCGCGACCGGCGCACCGGTCCTGCCGGCGGAAACCGGCGCGAGCAAAGCCGCTGTCGTGAGACCGGCGGCGAAGCCGGCTGCCGCCAACATCACGGCGCCGCCCCGCTGCGGGATGACCAGCGATTTGAGCGATAGGAACATAGTCCTCGCTATAGAGGAAATGCGATGATTCGCGCAAGCTCAATCTTTGGTTGTGTTCCGCAACCCGCTCTCCCGGATAGCGGCGCGACGACTCTGCGCAAAGGACGGGGACAATTCGGCTTTTCCGAGCCGGGGTCCGCGACGCCGACACAATTCACGGCAATGATTTGCCTATGGCGCGCCCGCGTATCTCCCCCCAGCCGGAAGTCCCAGGTCTCGCCGCCCGCCGAATGGCCGCCGACATTCTCGACGGCGTGCTGCGCCGGCGGATCGCGCTCGACGAGCAGCTTTCCGGCAAGAGCGCCCATCCCGGCCTCGCGACGCTGGAAAACCGCGACCGCGCGTTGACGCGCCGCCTGGTCGCGACCGTACTGCGGCGGCTCGGCACACTTCGGTATCGGCTCGGCGGATTTCTCGAGCGCGGTTTTCCATCAGACGCGCCACGGACCGAAACGATCCTGCTGCTTGGCGCCGCGCAGATACTCTGGCTGGAAGTACCCGATCACGCGGCAGTCGATCTTTCGGTGCGCCTCGCGCAGGCCGACCGGCGCGCAGGACGTTATGCGGGACTCATCAACGCCGTGCTGCGCCGGGTCGCGCAAAATGCAAAAAATTTCGTCGCCGATGACACGATGCGCGACACGCCGGCCTGGTTGCTGGCGCGATGGAGCAGGAACTACGGCGACGCAACCGCACGCGCGATCGCCGAAGCGAATGGTCACGAACCGGCACTCGATCTCACCGTGAAGCGGGACGCGCCGTCCTGGGCCGAGCGCTTGCGCGGCCGCGTGCTGCCGACAGGATCCGTGCGTACGCTCGCGCATGGCGCGATCTCTCTGCTGCCGGGTTTTTCCGAAGGCGCCTGGTGGGTGCAGGATACCGCGGCCTCGCTGCCGGTGCGCCTGCTCGGCGACGTACGCGACCTTTCGGTTGCGGATCTTTGCGCCGCGCCGGGCGGCAAGAGCGCGCAACTTGCTTTCGCCGGCGCGCGCGTGACCGCAGTTGACCGTTCGGCGCAGCGGCTCGCTCGTTTACGTGAAAATTTCGAACGCCTTAGGCTCGACGTGGAGACCATCGTCGCCGATGCGCTGGAATGGCAAGGCGGCCCTTTCGATGCCGTGCTGCTCGATGCGCCCTGTTCGTCGACCGGCACTATCCGCCGTCATCCCGATGTGCCGTGGCTCAAGAGCGAAGCCGACATCGTGGCGCTCACCGCGATACAGAAACGGCTACTCGATCGGGCCGTCGCACTGCTCAAGCCTCACGGCACGCTGGTCTATTGCGTATGCTCGCTCGAGCCGGAAGAAGGCGAGCAGCAAATCGACGACCTGTTGGCGCGCGAGTCCGCCGTTGCCCGCAAGCCAATTGAGCCGGATGATATATGCGGCCTGAATGAATTCATTACCGCGGCCGGAGATTTGCGCACGCTGCCGCACCAATTGCCCGATGCCGACCCGCGCTGGGGTGGCCTCGACGGCTTTTATGCCGCCCGCCTGACGCGGCAATAGACCTTTCGCGTTGCAGGGACGTTTATGTTGGCCCCTTTCCGACCCTTCGCTATCTTGTGGTGTTGCCGGGGGAATCGCCCTCGCGCCGGGGGATGGCGGGCGCCCATATGATGCGGGTTTCGTTCGCGGAACGAGCCAGACTCTTCCTGCTGATCGTGAGGCGCGCATGGCGCAATGTCGCCGCTCGCATCGCCGCGCATCCGCTGGTGCGCTGGCGTTTCGGCGGTGGCAAGACCGACCGGCTGGTAATCGCGCCGCAGGAATTGCGCACCGCGGACGCCACCCGCGCCAGCGAAATCTACGCCGGCCGCTTCGCTTTTTCAGGCAAGGTGGTGATATGCGACAGCCGCTCGCCGTTCGAAATGGCCGCCCCGTCGGACGAATGGGCGGTGATGCTCCTGAGCTTCGGATGGCTGCGTCACTTGCGCGCCGCCGATTCGCCGATCACCCGGGCCAACGCCCGTTCGCTGGTGGATGACTGGATTGCGTTGCAAGGCGCGTGGAACTCCACCGGCTGGCGCATCGATATTCTGTCACGCCGCATCCTGTGTTGGCTGAGCCAGACGCCGCTGGTGCTGGAAGACGCCGACGCGCGTTTTTATCGCCGCTTCATCCGCAGCTTGATGCGACAGGTACGCTACCTGCGCCGCAATGCCGGCGAAACCCGCGATGGCCTGATGCGGCTGCAAGCGGTAATCGCGCTGACCTACGTCTCGCTTTGCATGCAAAATCAGTCGAGCTGGTTGCGGCCGAACACGCGGCGGCTCGTCAACGAGCTCAGGCGGCAGATTCTGCCCGACGGCGGACACGTCAGCCGCAATCCGGGTGCGCTCATTGAAATTCTGCTCGATCTTCTGCCGCTGCGGCAGCTGTTCGCGCATCGCAATATTCCGCCGCCAGCGGCCCTCAACAACGCCATCGACCGAATGATGCCGATGCTGCGGTTCTTCCGCCACGGCGACGGCAACTTCGCGCAATTCAACGGCATGGGACCGACCCCGGTCGACTCGCTTGCCACCGTGCTCGCCTACGATGATGCGCGCGGCATGCCGGTGTCGAACGCGCCGCATTCCGGCTATCAGCGGCTCGAAGCCGGCAAAGCGGTGTTGCTGATGGATACCGGACGGCCGCCGCCGATCGGACTGAGCCAGGAAGCGCACGCGGGCTGTCTGTCGTTCGAATTGTCGTGGCGCACGCATCGCCTGGTGGTGAATTGCGGTCTGCCCGCAGTCAATCGTGAAACCTGGCGGCAGGTCGCGCGCGCGACCGCCGCACATTCGACCGTCACCGTCAACGACAAATCGTCATGCCGCTTTCTCGAATCGTCCTCGTTGCGCGGCCTTTTGTTCGGCGTCCCGATCATCGGCGGCCCGCGCGAGGTGCAGATCACGCGCGAGGATCGTGCCGACGGCAAGGTGCTGCGTGCCTCGCACGATGGCTATGCGCGCGAATTCGGCGTGGTTCACAATCGCGCGCTCAGGCTCGCCGCCGACGGGCTGATGCTCGAGGGTGAGGATTCCTTCAAACCGGTTCGGGGCGAAACGTTGCCGCCGAAGGGCCCGGACGAATTCGCCATCCGCTTTCACCTGCATCCCGCCGTGAAAGCCAGCCGCCTTCAGGACGGGCACGGCGTGATCCTATTGCTGCCGGACCGCGAGGTATGGACCTTCAACGCCTTCGAGGATGCCGTCGAAATCGAGGAAAGCGTTTTTCTCTCAGGCCCGGACGGTCCACGCCGCACGGTGCAGATCGTGATCTATGGCCACGCCCGCCGGCAGCCGGCCGTGCAATGGAGCTTCCGCCATACCCCGCCGGCGCAGGCGGCGCCCGTGAAGCCGACAGGCGACGAGCCTGAATTGCCGCTGTAAAAAACGTGGGGCTTGTGCCCGGACGGCACCTTGAAATCGCCCGCAATGTCGGTGGATATGGCCTGACATGAGCAGCCACCCGCGCCGCATCACCCGCGCCCTTCTGTCGGTGTCGGACAAGACCGGGCTCACCGAATTCGCCCGTGCGTTGGCCGCCTACGGTGTCGAACTGGTCTCCACGGGCGGCACCGCCAAGGCACTGAAAGAAGCGGGGCTCAAGGTGGTCGACGTCGCCGACGTCACCGGCTTCCCAGAGATGATGGACGGCCGCGTCAAGACGTTGCATCCAAAGGTGCACGGCGCATTGCTTGCGGTTCGCGACAATCAGGAACACACCGCGGCCATGCACGAGCACGGCATCCGGCCGATCGACCTGTTGGTCGTCAACCTCTATCCATTCGAGGCAACGGTTGCGAAGAACGCGCCGTTTGCCGAATGCATCGAAAACATCGACATCGGCGGCCCAGCGATGATCCGCGCTGCCGCGAAGAACCATGCCGGCGTCACGGTCGTCGTCGAACCGGAGGATTACGCCGCGGTGATGGAAGAGATGGCGCAGCACGCGGGCATGACCACGCTCGAGCTGCGGCAGCGGCTTGCGGCCAAGGCTTATGCGCGCACGGCCGCATACGATGCCGCGATTTCCAACTGGTTTGCCGCGGCGGTGCGCGATAACGCGCCCGAGTACCGCGCTTTCGGAGGCAAGCTGATCGAGGCGCTGCGTTATGGCGAGAACCCGCATCAGAGCGCGGCGTTCTATAGATCGAACAGCGAACGCTTCGGCGTCACGACCGCGCGCCAGGTGCAGGGCAAGCAGCTCTCCTACAACAACATCAACGATACTGACGCGGCTTACGAATGCATCGCCGAATTCGACCCCCAACGCACCGCCGCTTGCGTGATCGTCAAGCACGCCAACCCTTGCGGCGTGGCCGAAGGTGAAAATCTTTCCGACGCCTATCGCAAGGCGCTTGCCTGTGATTCCACATCGGCCTTCGGCGGCATTGTCGCGGTCAACCGCACGCTCGATGCCGAGGCGGCACGCGCCATTACTGAAATCTTCACAGAGGTGATCATTGCGCCCGAGGCCGACGAAGAAGCGATACGGATCGTCGCGGCGAAAAAGAATCTTCGCCTGCTGCTTGCAGGCGGCGTGCCCGATCCGCGCGCTGCCGGATTGCTGGTGAAATCAGTCGCCGGCGGACTGCTGGTTCAGTCGCGCGACAACGCGGTGGTCGACGAGATGCAGCTCAAGACCGTCACCAAACGTGCGCCGACTGAAGCGGAGCTGCGCGACCTGCGCTTCGCTTTCCGCGTCGCCAAGCACGTGAAGTCTAACACCATCGTCTATGCGAAAGATCTCGCCACGGTCGGCATCGGCGCCGGACAGATGAGCCGGGTCGATGCCGCGCGCATCGCCGCCCGAAAAGCCGAAGACGCCGCGACGCAGGTAAAGCTCGCCGCGCCGCTGACCAGGGGCTCGGTGGTCGCTTCCGATGCGTTTTTCCCGTTCGCCGACGGATTGCTGGTGGCGATCGAGGCCGGCGCGACGGCGGTGATCCAGCCCGGCGGGTCGATGCGCGATAAAGAGGTGATCGAGGCCGCCGACGCCCACAACATCGCGATGGTGTTCACCGGGACGCGGCACTTCCGGCACTAAACCCGGAGCTGTCATTCCGGGACATCGCAAAGCGGCGGACCGCCCTTCGGTCGCGCCTCGGAAACAGAAAAAAGTTATTGCCGCGCGAGATCGCCCAAGAGACTCGCCGCCACCGACAATTTCGACAGCGTCATCCCCGAGCCCGCAATCTCGTGGATAGCCGCGCGGATGCGCTCAACCTCCGCCTCACGCGGCCCGACCCAGGCTTCCACCGCGGGGCCGCCGGCTGCGCCGTTACCCACCATCGCCGCAGTCAGCCGCCGCTCGGCATCGCCGATCGAATCAAGGGCACGGTCGAGCGCAAGCCGGTCGAAATAATCCGACACCGAAATGCCCGCCACCGCGCCGGTGATGCGATCGAGCCTGAAATAGGCTTCCGTCGCGAAATAGGTTGCGGTCACATCCGCGACCGGCTGCTGCGCGCGATCGGCGACCAGCACGATATCGGGCGCGGCCTTGAGTACCGGCAGATTGGCGAACCGCCGTGCCAGATCGTCCGGCAGGCCGGCCTTCGTGAACTCGGCCTCGCGTGCTGCGCGCGCGGCCAGTGCGTCCTTCGACAACGTGCTTTCGAGCGCGCCGGAAACCTGCTCGATGCCGCTACGGTAGTGCTCGACGATTTTCGCCAGCCCCAGCTTGAGATCGACATTGCGCAGAAACCAGATCAGCCGATCGAGCAGCAGATCCTCGACCGCGGCGTAGAGAGAAAGCTGCACCTCGCCGGGAATCTTGTTGTCGAGCGCGTTGATCTCTTCGTTGAGCGCCGGCATGCCGTAGCTGTCGCGCACCGCCGCGAACGCAAAGGCGATCGCGTCCGGCGCGGCGCCGGTCTGATCGGCAATGCGCACGGTGAGCGTCGGCCCGCCGCGATTGATCATCGAATTCGCAAGCTGGGTCGCTATGATCTCGCGGCGCAATCGATGTGCTTGCAGCGCTTCGAGATAACGCGACGACATTTCCTTGGGGAAATAGCGGCCGAGTTCGCGCCCGAGATATGGATCGTCCGGCACTTCGCTTTCCAGAAGATCGCTGTAAAGCGTTAGCTTGGCGTAAGCGAGCAATACTGCCAGCTCCGGCCGCGTCAGCGGCACCTTGCGCTTGCGCCGGTCGGCGAGCGCCAGATCGTCGGGCAGAAATTCGACTGCCCGGTCGAGATGGCCGTGCGTCTCCAGAATTTGCATCAGGCGCTGCTGGAAGCCGAGATCCTCGAGCCCGCGCCGCTCCGCGAGCGATAGCGCCAGCGTTTGCAGATAGTTGTTGCGCAGAACGAGGCGCGCGACCTCGCCGGTCATCTCGGTGAGCAGCGCGTTGCGCGCATCCATTGTCAATTGCCCGGAGCGCACGGGGTTGGTGAGCGCGATCTTGATGTTGACCTCGACGTCCGAGGTATTGACGCCGGCGGAATTGTCGATCGCGTCGGTGTTCAGCCGAATGCCGCGCAGCGCAGACTCGATGCGGCCGCGCTGGGTCATGCCGAGATTGGCGCCCTCTCCGATCACCTTGCACCTGACGTCGGCGCCGGTGATGCGGATAGCGTCGTTGGCGCGGTCGCCGACGGCCTCGTCGCTTTCGTTCGACGCGCGGATGTAGGTGCCGATGCCACCGAAGAACAGCAGGTCGACCTGCGCCTTCAAAATCGCTTTCATCAGCTCTTGCGGCGTCACCGACTCGCCGACACCGACGGCTTTTTGCGCCTCGGGGCTGAGCTTGATTTCCTTCGACGAGCGCGGGTAAACCCCGCCGCCTTTGGAGATCAGCGACTTGTCGTAATCCTGCCAACTCGAGCGCGGCAGCGCGAACAGCCGCGAGCGCTCGGCGAAGCTCACCGCCGGATCCGGATCGGGATCGATGAAGATATCGCGATGATCGAATGCGGCGATGAGGCGGATCGTTTCTTCGCGCAGCATGCCGTTGCCGAACACGTCGCCCGACATGTCGCCGACGCCGGCGACCGTGAACGGCGTCCGGCCGATGTCGATGTTCATTTCGCGGAAGTGCCGCTTCACAGATTCCCACGCGCCGCGCGCGGTGATTCCCATCGCCTTGTGGTCGTAGCCGGCCGAGCCGCCGGAGGCGAACGCGTCGCTCAGCCAATAATGATGCTCGTCCGACAGTGCGTTCGCCGTATCGGAAAACGTCGCGGTGCCTTTGTCGGCGGCGACCACGAGATACGGATCGTCGCCTTCATGCCGAACGACATTTTCCGGCGGAATGATTTTTCCATCCGGCGCAATGTTGTCGGTGATGTCGAGCAGCGTCGAGATGAACAGCTTGTAGGTGGCAATACCCTCCGCCTGCACCACGTCGCGCGGCGCCCCTTTCGGCATCAGCTTCGGCACGAACCCACCCTTGGCGCCGACCGGCACGATCACCGCATTCTTCACCTGCTGCGCCTTCACGAGTCCGAGAATCTCGGTGCGGAAATCCTGCGGACGATCCGACCACCGGATGCCGCCGCGCGCCACTTTGCCGAAGCGCATGTGCACGCCTTCGACTCGCGGCGAATAGACGAAGATCTCGTAGAGCGGACGCGGCAGCGGCAGGTCGGTGAGCTTCTTGCTCTCGAACTTGATGGCGATCTGCGCTTTCGGCCGTCCATCGGCGGCGACCTGGTAGAAGTTGGTGCGGATCGCCGACTGCACCGCGTTGACGAAATGACGCAGGATGCGGTCTTCGTCGAGGCTGTCGACCGCGCCGAGTGCTTCCTCGATGCCGTCCGCGATTTCCTTTTCGTGCGCGGCGCGATCCTGATCCTTGCCGGGATCGAAGCGCGCATGAAAGAGCGCCACGATCTTGCTGGCGATCGCGGCGTGTTTCACCAGCGTCGCCCACATGTAATCTTGCGAGTAAGGCACGCGTATCTGCCGCAAGAAGCGCGAAATGGCGCGAATGAGCGCGACATCCCGCCAGGCGAGACGTCCGGCCAGGACCAGCGCGTTGTAGCCGTCGTTCTCGGCAACGCCGCGCATGACCATGAGGAACGCCGCCTCGAGCCGCGTCTTGGCGCCGTCGAGATCGATCAAGCCGCCGTCGCTGCGCTCGAGCAGCATGTCGTGCAGCCAGACGCCCGGGCGATCCTTGGGACTGACCTCGAAAGTGCGCTCGTCCACCACCCGGAAACCCATGTTTTCCAGCACCGGGACGCGCTCGGAGAGCGGCAGCGGGCGCTCGCGGCTCCAGACCTTGAGGCCGACGGTCGCCTGCTCCTCTTCGAGCCGGTGATGGAAATCGACGCCGAGTGGGCGCTCTTCGGAAAGGCCTTCGACCGCACGCAGATCGACCACGGCGGTGGCCGGCGCGTAAGCCTCGTGATAGCCGGCCGAAAATGCGGCGTTATATCGTTCGAACAGGGTATGCGCTTCCTCGGGCAGATAGGCGAGCGCAAGCGCGTCGGAAAAGTCGTCGGTCCAGGTGCGTATAATCGCGGCGACCGCCTGCTCGAGCGTGCCGCGATCGACTTCCGGCGTCTTGCCGCCCCTGCGGCCGATTATGAAATGCACGCGCACCAGCGTGCCTTCTTCCGGAAAGAACGGGTAATAAGCGGAGACATGGCCGATGAACGCGGCGGCGAGGTAATCGCCGATCTTCACGCGGATATGGCTGTCGTAGCGCTCACGCGGCACGAAAACGAGCACGGAGACGAAGCGATCGAAACGGTCGCGCCGCGCCAGCACGCGGACACGCGGACGCTCATTGAGCTGCAATATCGACAGCGCGAAGTGATAGAGCGTGTCCTCGTCGACCTGGAACAGTTCGTCGCGCGGATAATGCTCGAGCACATTCGCCAGCGCCTTGCTGGAATGACTGCCGCCGGTAAAACCTGCGCGCTTCTCGACATTCGCGATCTTGCGGCGCAGATAGGGAATGCTGTGCGCGGACCTTGTGTAAGCTGTCGAGGTGAACAGTCCGATGATGCGGAATTCACCAACCAGATTGCCCGCGGCGTTGAATCGCTTGATGCCGACGTAATCGAGATAAGTCCGCCGGTGCACGCGCGAGTGGATGTTGGCCTTCGCAACGATAAGCGGACGCGGCTCCTTCAGGAAAGCCATGATTTCCGGCGTGAACTCGAGCAAATCTTCGCCGCGCCTGAGCACGCGCAGATCGCGTGAGCGCATGATCCCAAGCCCGCTCTCGAACACGGGGTCGAGAGCGCTGCCCTTGAGCATGTAGTCGCGCACACCCAGAAAAGTGAAATTGTCGGCGAGCAGCCATTGCAAGAACTGGATCGTTTCCGCGATTTCGTCGACTGGCAGAGGCGGCGGGTTGTTTTTCAGCTCGGTGACCATCGCGTTGACGCGCGCGAGCATCACTTGCCAGTCCTGCACCGCCAGCCTGACTTCACCCAGCACGACTTCGAGGCCGCGCACGATTTCGGCACGGCGCGCTTCATCCATTACCGGCGCGAGATGGATGTGGATGAAGCTTTCGCGGTGCGCGCTCGACGCGTCGGAAGCGCCGAGCCCGATCAGCCGGCCGGCGGCATCGCGCTCGACCCCGAACACCGGATGCGCGACCAGTTTCACGTCGAGCCCGCGCTCGCTGAGCTCGCCCATGACCGAATCGACCAGGAACGGCATGTCGTCGTTGACTATTTCGACGACCGTGATCGCGGTCTGATCGCCCGAGCCGGACAGCTTGACGAGATCGCAACGTATTTTCGGGGCGTGCATCGCGCGTTGCGCAAGGTACTGCCACGCGCGGTCGGCGAGCGCCGCCAGATCTTCCGGCGCATAACGCGCAACGTCTTCCGGCACCGCGCGGCCGAACAGTTGCGCGGCGAAGCCTTCCGAAATGTCGCCGTTGCGCACGGCCAGCGCGACGTCCGCGCGCGCGAGGATCGTGCGGACGGCTTCGTCCTCGCCGTTGCCCGCAATGTCCTCGCTAACGTTCAGGCTTCTGGCCGCTTGGGGAATCATTGCCAGCCGATGTTCACCAATCTGGGCCGGGCCGTCGAGAGCAACCTTTGGCGGCGGCGGTGGTGACGGTCCCGCATCGCCTCGGCGACGCCGCTCCCACGGTCTCTAACGCGCTGGAAATAAAGCCATAAACCCGTATTGGCGATCGTATCGCCGGGACCCGGAACGTTGTAGGCTTGGCTTTGGGGAACTCACGAGGGACGTCACATGCCGAAGGCCAGCAAAATTCCAAATGCCACCGGCAAGGCGGCAAATCCGCCTCGGAACCAGCCCCAACCCGCGCTGCGCGCCATCAAGGGCGATAAGGTCGCAAGTCCCGCGGCAAAGCCCGGCAAGCGCGCCGCGCTCAAGCCTGTCGCACTGAAGGCCGCGGCGCCGGCGGCCGACGACGCGCCGATCATTGCGCTCAACCTGCCGCCCGCGAAGCTTTCGCCGGCGATGGCCGCCTATTTCAAGAAGTGTCAGGACAAGCTCGGCTTCGTTCCGAACGTGCTGCTGGCCTATGCCTTCGACATGACGAAGCTCGAAACGTTCGTCGCCATGTACAACGACCTGATGCTGGGCGAGAGCGGCCTGTCTAAGCTCGAACGCGAGATGATCGCGGTCGCCGTGTCGTCGCAGAACCGCTGCTACTACTGTCTTACCGCGCATGGCGCCGCCGTGCGGCAGTATTCCGGCAACCCGCTTCTCGGCGAGCACATGGTGATGAATTACCGCGTGGCCCGACTCAACAGGCGTCAGCGCGCGATGCTCGATTTCGCGGTCAAGCTTACCGCCTCGCCGTGGAGCGTGGAGGAAGGCGACCGCGAGCGCCTGCGCCGCGCCGGATTTTCAGAGCGCGACATCTGGGACATTTCCGCAATCGCCGGTTTCTTCAACATGTCGAACCGTGTCGCTTCGGCAACCGACATGCGGCCGAACACGGTCTATCACGGCCAGGCGAGGTAGCGCATCGTCGAGGTCACGTAGACTTGTCGTTCCGGTATTACTTGAGCTGGTCCGCCGGCCATCGATTCCCGCTATAAGGCCGGGCCGCGAAATCAAATGAGACGTCTCCTTCCTCTCTCAGTCCTTGCACTGCTGTTTGGCGCGACCGCGCTGGCGCAGACTATTCCGTCGTCCCGTCCGCTCGAGCTTCCGCCGCAAGCGCAAGCCGTCGTCGCGCACGACGGCATGGTGGTTGCGCAGGAAGCGCGCGCCGCGCGTATCGGCGCCGACATTCTCAAGCGCGGCGGCAATGCGGTCGACGCCGCGGTCGCCGTCGGCTTCGCAATGGCCGTCACCTATCCGCGTGCGGGCAACATCGGCGGCGGCGGCTTCATGGTGATCCATCTCGCCAAAGGCAATCAGGACGTCGCCATCGACTATCGCGAGACCGCGCCGGCGGCCGCGACGAAAACGATGTTCCTTGACGACAAGGGAGAACCCAGCCCGGCAAAATCGCGCGACGGCGCGCTCGGAATCGGCATTCCCGGTACCGTTGCGGGCCTCGCGCTGGCGCATCGGCAATATGGCTCCGGAACTTTCTCGCTTGCCGATTTGATTGCGCCCGCCATCGAGCTCGCGCGCAACGGCGTGCCGGTCGAGGATGACACCGCGGATTCGCTGCCCGCGGCGCGCGAGCGCCTGGCGCGCTGGCCCGCATCGACGAAGATCTTCTTCAAGAACGGCGCGCCGCTCGCGGCAGGCGATACGCTGGTGCAATCCGATCTCGCCGACACCTTGCAGGCGATCGCGAGCCGGGGCCCGCGCGGATTCTATGAAGGTCCCGTGGCTTCGAAGATCGTCGACGCGATCCGCGCGGCCGGCGGCATTATTACCGCCGACGACCTCAAGCATTACCACGCCGTCTTGCGTGTGCCGGTACGCGGTACCTATCGCGGCTACGACATTGTTTCCATGCCGCCGCCGTCATCGGGCGGCGTGCATTTGATCGAGATGCTCAACATTCTCGAAGGCTACGACCTCCCGAAACTCGGCCGCAACGAGGAAGCGCTGCACGACACGATCGAAGCCATGAAGCGCGCTTACGCCGACCGCGCTGTTTTCATGGGCGATCCGGAATCGGTGCGCATGCCCATCAAAGGCTTACTGTCCAAAAAATACGCGGCAGTCCTGCGTGAGGGCATCGGCGAAAAGGCGACGCCTGCTTCCGACGTCCGCGCCGGCAAGCCGCAGGCGTTCGAAGGGCCGAATACGACGCACTTCTCCGTCATCGACCGCGACGGCAACGCGGTGTCGAACACTTACACACTCAACTTCTCTTATGGCCTGGGCATGGTCGCCGATGACACCGGCGTGCTGCTCAACAACGAACTCGACGATTTCACCGCCAAGGCCGGCGCGTCGAACGCTTACGGCCTTGTCGGCTTCGAAGCCAATCTGCCCGCCCCCGGCAAGCGTCCGCTGTCGTCGATGACGCCGACCATCGTACTCAAGGACGGCAAGCCGTTTCTGGTCACCGGCTCGCCCGGCGGCAGCCGCATCATCACCGCTGTACTGCAAGTCATCATGAACGTGATCGATTTTCACATGAGCATCGCCGACGCAGTCACCGCGCCGCGCCTGCACCATCAATGGCAGCCGGATGAAGTGCTGGTCGAGCCCGGCTTCCCGCAGGCAACGCTAGAAGCGCTGAAAGCGCGCGGCGATAAAATCGCGCTTGTCTCGCCCGGAACGTCTGCGAACTCCATCGCGGTGACGCCACAGGGCTACGTCGGCGCCGCCGACACGCGCACGCGCGGCGCGCTGGCGGTCGGATATTGAGCATGAGCGATTCCGTCGAACGCGTGCGCGCGGCTTTGCTGGCGGCCGGCCACCCCGATACGATTTCGATGTTTCCCGACGGTACCCGCACCGCGCAAGATGCCGCCAATGCAGTCGGCTGCACGGTGGCACAGATCGTAAAATCGATCGTGCTGCGCGCCGGCGAGCGCGTGGTGCTGGTACTGACTTCAGGGGCCAACCGCGTCGATACGAACAAGATTTCCACCGCGGTCGGCGAACCGGTAACGAATGCCGACGGGCGCTGGGTGCGCGATACGACCGGCTTTGCGATCGGTGGCGTTGCGCCGATCGGGCACCTCGCCACGCCGGTCGTTTTCATCGACGCCGATTTAATGAAGCTCGACCCCCTGTGGGCCGCCGGCGGCTCGCCTCGTCACGTATTTCGCACCGGCGCCAACGAGCTTGCGCGCATGACAAAGGGACGGATTGCGGACGTGAAGGAAGGTTGATCGCGCTCAAGCCGAGACTCAATTATCCGCCGGCCATGTCCTGTAGAAGTCGGCGATGGCGTCCCACGCGTTACTCTCACGCCAACCGAGAGCCGCGCCATCGACCGGGTCGGTGTTCCGGCGCACCATCGGCTCCGCAAAATCCGTTTGTTCGAGCAGATCGACCGCGCACGCGACGCCGAGGCGCGGTTTCATCGCCGCTGCAAAGCGTAGCGCGAACTCACCCTGGCTTTCCACGTATCCGCTCGGATTGATTCTGCACACACCTTTGCGCGCGGGTATCCCCGCGGCAAACCTCGCATAAGCGGCGGCAAGCAGATCGACATGAATATTGTCGCGGACATAGAGCGGCGTGCGCACTGCGGCGCGCTCTCCCTTCTGCCACGAGCGCACAAGGTAATTGCAGAAGCGTGGCTCTTCGTAGGGTCCGAACGGATTTGCGACCACGAATTTTCCGACTGTCAGGCCGATGCTTTCACACTGTTCGCGAAAACGTTGCCAGGTAAGCCCCTTCGACTCGCCATAGGGCGAGAATGCACGCAACGGCTCATCGCCCGTCCCTTCGTTCTGTTCGAAAACGCTGCCGGTAACGACGACGCCCACACAGCCTCTATCGGCGAGCGTCTTGAGCACGGGGGAAAGATTATTGGTGTTCTCAGCGACGGCCGCAGCGACGTCGAAATTCGGGTTTCGGTAGCCGGTCACGCGCGCGGCGTGCTGACACAGAAGGTCGAAGCTCTCCGCGGCGATCAGACCGATAAATCGCGATGCGCCGAAGCGGCAATTTTCGACAAGCGTCGCGACACGGGCCAACTCGGCGATGCGCTCGCGCCGCAGCCCGGAATACTCGCTCACGCCGCGCGTAAGCGGCGCGACCACCGAATGTCCCGCCGCCGCCAGAGAACGGGCAAACCACAGGCCCGAGAACGAGCTGCCGCCTGTCAGCAGCACCTTCATTCAAGTCCCCGCAACGGCGGGCTGCTCCATGCGGTTCACCTGCCAGCGCAAATCGCCCGACAGACGCCCTGCCGCGATGTGGCGATCGAGCGTCTTCAACCTGATGAACGCCGATTCTCGAAACTTCGCGTCGGCGAATCCCATGTCGCGCAAACCGGCTGCCAGGTTTTGGATCGACTTGCCGAGCGAAACGGCCGGCAAATAATCTGGGGCCAGCTTCGCGAAGAGGGAAAAATCGACCTTGTAGGATCGTTTATCGGGCGGCGCGTTGCGGTTGATGCTGATTTTTGTGCCCGGTAAAACCTCGGCGACCGCCGCGGCCAGGTGGCTGACCTGATGATTATTGTCATCGCGGCCGATGTTGACGGCGAGAAATCGGCCGCCATGTTCGGCGGTCCTTGTGGCCGCCCAATCGATCGCCGCCGCCATATCGGCAACGTCGATGAGCGGCCGCCACGGTGTCCCGTCACTGAGCACTGCAATCTCGCCAGTCGCGAGCGCGCTGGCGACAAAATCATTGAGAACGAGATCGAGACGCAGCCGGTCGGACATGCCACACGCCGTCGCGAAACGAAGGCACGTGACGAGCATGTGCGGATAGTTGCGCGAGCGAAGCGTATTTTCCGTCGCCACTTTGGAACGGGCATAGGCGGTGAGAGGATTCAACGGATCGTCTTCGCGCCGCGGTCCGCCCTCCGCGTAACCGTAGATGCTGCAGCTCGAGGCAAAGACAAAGCGGCCGACGCCGGCCTGTGCCGCCAGGTCGGCGAGGCGCACGCTCGCTTTTTCATTGATGTCCTCGGTCACCGTTTCGAAACGATTACCCATCGGATCGTTCGAGATTGCCGCAAGATGAACGACGGCATCGACGCCGGCGAGCAGGTGCGCTGGAAAATTACGGATGTCGCCGAAGTGCAGCCGGTCGAGCGATGTCTCCGGCAGCTGCGACGCCGCGGTAATATTTTGCGCAAAAAAGCCGCTGTCGAAACCGATGAGTTCGGCGTCCGGATAGCGCGTGCGCAGGCGGCGGATCAACGGCGATCCCACGTAGCCTAGTCCGCCTGTGATGAGGATTTTCACGGCTCGGCCGGCGCCTTTCGGAACAGCGGATCATCGCACGCGGGTAACGGCGCGCGCGGCAAGCAGGCCGCAGCGGCGACGCACGACGCAACGCATGCCACTTTTACTGGTAATTGGAGCGGGCGAAGGGATTCGAACCCTCGACCCCGACCTTGGCAAGGTCGTGCTCTACCCCTGAGCTACACCCGCATCCGTAGAAAATAGGACCGATCCAGCAGGACCGGCCGCCAAGGCCGTTCCTATAGCCAATAGGCCTGCCCCTTTGCAACCTCGGCAAATCCGCGATTATTAAGGCCCATGCCGCAGACGCCCGATCAGCTTTTTGCCTATCTCGACAGCCTCGGTATCAAGCACACGACGGTGAAGCACCCGCCCCTGTTCACCGTCGAACAATCGCGCGCCTTGCGCGGGCAGATCCCGGGCGGCCATACGAAGAACCTGTTCCTACGCGACAAGAAGAACGCAATCTTCCTTGTGGTTGCCTTGGAACAGGCGGAGATCGACCTCAAAGGTCTGCATCGGCAGCTCGGCGCCAATGGGCGTTTCTCGTTCGGCGCCCCCAACCTGCTGCGCGAAGTCTGGGGCGTCGAGCCGGGCGCGGTGACGCCATTCGGCGCCATCAACGATGCCGAGGGGCGCGTCACCGTCGTGCTGGACGCCCCGATGATGGAGCACGAAATGCTCAACTATCATCCGCTGGTCAACACCATGACCACGTCGATCGGCCGTGACGATCTGATCAAGTTTCTTGAGGCCACCGGCCACGTGCCGCGCATCGAACGGGTGTCCGGGCGCGCGCCGGAAGGCTAGCAAGCCGATTGCAATCAGGGGCCGGATGCCCATCTAATCGGGCATGGAACCGGGGTTTGACCCGATAGCGAGCGAAAAAGCGCGAGGATCGATGCTGCAAAACGGCGGGGCAACAGCGGCGGTTGCGGGTGACGCGGTCATCAAAGAGGTCACCACCCAATCTTTCATGAAAGACGTGATCGAGGAGTCCAGGCGCCAGCCCGTGCTGGTGGACTTCTGGGCGACCTGGTGCGGTCCGTGCAAGCAACTCACGCCCGTCCTCGAAAAGGCGGTGAAGGCCGCCAAGGGCAAGGTCAAGCTTGCCAAGATGGACATCGACAAATATCCGGAAATTCCCGGGCAGATGGGCATCCAGTCGATCCCTGCGGTGATCGCCTTCGTCAACGGCCAGCCCGCCGATGGGTTCATGGGCGCGCTGCCGGAAAGCCAGGTCGTTGCATTCCTCGAGCGGCTCACCAAGGACAAGATCGGCGGCGAAGAAAAGGATCTGCTCAAAGCGGCGGACGACGCGCTCGCCGCCGGCAACGCGGCGGAAGCCGCCGACCTCTACGCTAAAGTTCTGGCGCAAGACAGCGGCAGCATTTCCGCGCTTGCCGGGCTGGCACGCTGCTACGTCGCAACCGGCAATATCGAGCAGGCGAAGAAGACGCTCGCGATGGTGCCCGAAGCGAAGGCCGGCGACACGGCGGTGGCTGCGGCGCGCGCGGCGATCGAACTTGCCGAGCAGGCGAAGTCTGTCGGACCGGTCGACGAGCTCGAACAAAAAGTTGCCGCTAACCCGCTCGACCATCAGGCGCGCTTCGATCTCGCCGCCGCGCTCAACGCCAAAGGCAAGCGGGCGGAAGCGGTGAACCACCTGATCGAGATCGTCAAGCGCGACCGCAAATGGAACGACGACCGTGCGCGCAAGCAGCTCGTGCAGTTTTTCGAGGCCTGGGGACCGACCGAGGAGGCTACGATCGACGGACGCAAACGACTTTCGTCGATCTTGTTTTCGTGACCATTAGCGCCGCGCACGGCACCGGTTGACGGAGCACGCGCAATGCCGATGAACGCGCAATACCGCGGGCCTATAGACTTGCCGGATGTGATCCCGGTGTTTCCGCTGCCGGGCGCGCTGCTGCTGCCGCGCGGACAGATGCCGCTCAATATTTTCGAGCCGCGCTATCTTGCAATGATCGACGATGCGCTGCGCGACGGCAGCCGGCTCATCGGCATGATCCAGCCTGATGAACGGCATCCAGGGCCGCCAGATAAGCCGCCGCTCTATAACGTCGGCTGCGTCGGACGCATCACGCAACTGGCCGAAAGCGGCGACGGGCGCTACCTGATCGAGCTCACCGGCGTCGCGCGTTTTCGCGTCGAGCAGGAATTGGCCGTCGCTACCGCGTACCGTCAGTGCCGTGTGACGTTCGTGCCATTTCTCGACGACTTCGTCGCGCGCAAGGGCGAGAACGCGGTCAACCGCGAAGCGTTATTGGCGGCGCTGCGCGATTTCCTCAAAGCCAACGACCTCAAGGCCGATTGGGACGGCATCGAGAAAGCGCCGAACGAGGCGCTGGTCAACGCGCTGGCAATGATGTCGCCCTATGGGCCCGCTGAGAAGCAGGCGCTGCTCGAGGCGCCGGACCTGAAGACCCGCGCGGAAGTATTGATCGCCATCACCGAGATCGAGCTCGCCAAGAAAAACACGGCCGGCGAGCCGCAATTGCAGTAAAGAGAAAAGTCCATCACCGGGCTTGTCCCGGGCATCCGCGCCTCTACTCTATGAAGAAGACGTGGCTGCCGCCACGAGGCAGGACACGACGGAGAAACGGATAATGGCCGCCACGCCGCCCACCGAACGCCCCTCGGACAGCGTCGATCCGAAGCTGCTCGAAATTCTCGTCTGCCCGCTCACCAAGGGTCCGCTCGAATACGACGCCGCGCGGCAGGAGCTGATCTCGCGCAAGGCCAAGCTTGCCTACCCGATCCGCGACGGCATTCCGATCATGTTGCCGGAGGAGGCGCGGAGGCTGGAGTGACATCGCGCGGATTTCGATTTGACGATTTGTCATCGCCGGGCTTGTCCCGGCGATCTCGCTTGAGATAGGGACCGTCCTGCGCCCCTTATCGGGATGGCCGGGACAAGCCCGGCCATGACAAGCTAAAAGGAATGAAAGCCAGGGAGTGAAAGCAATGATCAAAATCTGGGGGCGTAACACGTCATCCAACGTTCAGAAGGCGATGTGGGCGGTAGGCGAGCTCGGCCTCCCGCATGAGCGCATCGACATCGGCGGGCCGTTCGGCAAGAACAAGGAAGCTCCTTACCTCGCCATGAATCCGAACGGCCTCGTGCCGACGCTGGAAGAAGAAGATGGATTCCTGTTGTGGGAATCAAATTCGATAGTGCGCTACCTCGCCGGCAAGTACGACAAGAACGGTGTGCTCGAGCCGAAGGACCCGAAGCAGCGCGCGCGCGCGAACATGTGGATGGACTGGCAATTGTCGGTCGCGGGCCCCGCCATCTTCGGTGCGTTCTGGGGCTTGATCCGCACGCCGCCGGAAAAGCGCGACATGGCCGCGATCAAGACGTCGCAGGAAAAAACCACCGACGCCATGAAGATTCTCGACGCGCAGTTGGCAAAAACGAAATTCGTCGCGGGCGACGCTTTTTCCTACGGCGATATTCCTGTCGGCATCATGTGCTATCGCTTCGTGCAACTCGTACCGGACCGACCGCCAATGGCGAATCTCGATCGCTGGTACGCTGCCATCTCCGGCCGCAAGGCGTTCAAGGATCACGTCGGATCCGTCAAGCTGGTCTGACCGGCAACCGCGGGGGCGTCCCGTGAGCGGCAAGGAGGCGCGCTGTCTCGGCCTGCTCGGCGGTCTCGGGCCGGGTGCCACGATCTATTACTATCGCGGGCTTCTCGCGGCGCACGCAGACGCCGGGCAAGTTGCGCGCATGCTCATCGCGCATGTGGACGTCGATCGCGCCCGCGCTTTCGTGGAGAAGAACGACCGCGCGGGGCTGGCTCGCTATCTCGCGTCCTTCATCGAGCAGTTGAAAGCCGGCGGCGCCGAGATGACAGCTATCGTCGCGGTCACGCCGCATATCTGCGCTGCAGAGTTAAAGGCAATTTCCGCCTTGCCGCTGATCGACATGGTGGACGTGGCCGACCAGGCAGTCCGCGCCCGTGGCTATAATCGCATCGCGCTGTTCGGAACGCGCTTTACGGTCGAAAGCCGCATGTTCGGCCGGCTCGGCGCCGACGTCGTCATGCCAAAACCCGACGAAATCGAGCAAATCCACAACACCTATATGGACGTGCTCTACGACCGCAGCACACCGGCGCAAATCGACGGCCTACGCGCGCTCGCGCGAACGTTGATTGCGCGCGATGGCGCGCAAGCCGTGCTCATTGCCGGCACCGACCTCTCGATGGCGCTCAACGAAAGTAACGCGGGCTTTCCGACCATCGACTGCGCCGCAGCGCACATCGCGGCCATCACCAAGAAGTTGGTCGCGTGAAGCGTGAAGAGTGCGCGCTCGCGGGACTGTCGCGCGAGCGCTTCGGTTATTTCGACCGCGTCACCGTGACTTCGTAGCCGTTGGTGATGGCCTTCACGACCTTCACGGAAATGCCGTGCGTCCTGTCCGTATACGTCTTGCCCGGCAGGAACTCGGCATTGCCCAAGCCTGCGTTCCCCGACGTCGACCCCTGGAAAGATTCGGGGCTGCACGTATTGCTGTTGAAATCGCGCGGCGTCGCATCGATCGGAATCGCCCATCCGCTCTGATTGTTGAAGAAACAACCGCCGCCGATCGCGCCGCGGTTCATGAGCACATCCTGAATGATCACGCCGTTATGCGGCGCGCCGCGGTCGAATTTTGCGCTGCTCATCTTCACTTCAACGGTCAGGTAGTGCGCGCTAGCCCCGGTGCAGGCAATATTCGGCAGACAGATTGTAATGAGCTGAATTGTTCTGCCCAAGCCCAACGCGCCGCTTATCAAGTTTACGGTCTTGGATCCCTTGGCATTGATCGTGACCTGATTGGCCGCAGGCAGCCAGCCGAGGTAATTCTTGTGCGCCATGATGTAACCCGAACCAGGTTCAGGGCATCCGATAGTGTCAACCTTGTTCCCGTCGTTGATCGACGTGTACGAGCCGCAGTTCATAACATTGAGCTGGTTGTGCATGCTCATGATGTCCCACGGCGAGTCGTAGGCGTAATAGCGCCAACCGGAGTGCGGCAGGCCAATGCTGTGGCCGAGTTCATGCACGTAGGTTTCGGCGTGCTGCGCCCACGGCGGCTCCCAGGTCGCGCTGTAGGTTTTGCCGTTGTAAGTCGTTGACCCGCCCCAGGCGCAGCAATCGAGATCGTTGTTCAAAACGAAATTGATGCTGCTGTAGGCGGTGATGTTGATACCTGCCGCAACCGCGAGATTCAGCGCGTCTTGCGCGATCAGGTCGATATTGGCGCACGACGAGTTGAAATTGTTGCAGGGCGCATATTGCGTCTTGGTGCGCGGCAGCGTGAACCATTTGTTGCCGCCGACAACCGCCGCAAATTTCAATTTCCCGTAAGAAACGGCGTTAAAGAAGCCATTGATTGTCGTCGGCGTGTGGGTGCTCGCCGCCGGAGTAAGCGGGTTGGTCAGGCCCGTATAGAAACTGATGACGTGCGGCTCCTGCGTATCGCCTTTGTATTTGAGCAGAAGAAACAGCGCTTTGCGTGTGCCGGTCACCGCCTGCGGCTGCATTGGAGCATTGTTTGGCTGGGCCGACGGTGCAATCTGGTTGACGATAATCGTAGATGGGCCGAGCGCGCCGCTGCTTGCCTCGCTCCCTTCGACCGTCACGGATTTGCCGACATACTGCGTCGCCTCGCTTTGCTGAGCCGAGCCTAGCTGTAACGGATGAGTGGTGCCGTCGGGCAACGTCAACCGGAAGCGGACAGTCCCGCCGCTCCCGCCCGGTTTCGGATCTCCCCAGACCGCGGTCAGAACGCCGACGAACCGAGTCGTTGTCTGCGCGCTCGCGACATTGAAGGCGAAGATCGCCGTCGCAATAATGAGGGCGGCCGCGCGCAGTACGCGCGCGAAAAAATGCTGTCGTATCATGGATTCCCCCGGAGTAAGGCTGTTTGCCTCGGCACCCCCAAGTGCCGGTGCGCGCACTATACTATCGGCGCCGTCCCTGCGGAAATTCAAAAAGCAAAATTATGACGATCCGCGTGATTGAGTGGACTGGTTTCAGAAGTTCCTATCAGAGCGCTTCGCCGCGCAGGAGCTTTGGAACTTCGCCGGTGAACCCCGCCGCCTCGCGGATGAACACGCGCTTGAGCGCCGGCACGCGTTCGACCATGCCGAGGCCGATGTCGCGTACCAGCCGCAACACGTCGGAGTGATTGGAGAACAGCCGGTTCAGGCCGTCGGTTGCGACACCCATGGTCATGGTGTCGAAACGCCGCCAGCGCTGGTAGCGCTCCAGCACGTCGGGTGCGCCGGGATCGAGTCCGAGCCGCGCCGCGTCGGCGATGACCTCCGCAAGCGCCGCGACGTCGCGTAGCCCCATGTTCAATCCCTGCCCCGCAATCGGATGAATGATATGTGCGGCGTCGCCGACCAGAGCCAGCCGCGTAGCGACGAAAGCGCGGGCGGTGAACAGACCAAGCGGGAACGCGCGCCGCGGGCCGGCGATTTCAATATCGCCGAGATGCAGCCCGAAGCGCTTTTCCAGCTCGGCATGAAATTCGCCGTCGGGCAGCGCGATAAGGCGTTCGGCTTCGCGCGCCGTTTCCGTCCACACGATCGACGAGCGTCTTCCTTTCAGCGGCAGGATCGCAAACGGGCCGGCGGGCAGAAAATGTTCCTCCGCCCGGCCATTATGATCGCGCTCGTGCGCGACTGTCGTGACGATCGCGGACTGATCGTAATTCCAGCCGTGCGTCGCGATCCCGGCCTGCTCGCGGATCGCGGAGCGCGCGCCGTCTGCTCCGACCAGAAGTCGGGCGGAGATTTCGTCACCATCGGACAGCCGCACGTCGGCCGAACGCGCCGAATTTTCGAATCCGGCAACCTTAGCCGCGCGCAATTCGACGCCGTGCTCTTTTGCTTTGGCTACCAGCGCATCGACCAGATGCCGGTTCTCGATCATGTGGGCGAACGGCTCTCCCGGTTCGACGTCGCCGCCAAAGGTCAAGAAAGTCGGCCGCACGGCGTCGTCGAGCTTGGAATCGGTCACCACCATGTCGAGGATTGGCTGAGCATTGTCCGCCACCGCGTCCCAGGCGCCGATCGTCTCGAACAACCGCCGCGCCGCCGCGGCGATCGCCGTCGCGCGCATGTCGCGGGACCGCTCCGACGCCAGCGCCGGATCGGCCACCACCACCGAGAAGCTATCGCCCAACCCCTGACGCAGCGCGATCCCAAGCGCGAGGCCGGCAAATCCCGCCCCGCCGATCACCACCTCCGCCCGCTTTTGCACGCCTTGAGGCATTCGCGTTCCTTGTAAATTCGCCGCCAGCATAGCAGGTTTGGAGCCGTCATTTTGACCGTCTCCGGGCCCGCCTCATGTCCTCCGCCGTCGCCGACCTGCTCAATATTCTCGACCTCGAGCCGCTCGAGGTGAACCTGTTCCGCGGCCGCTCGCCGCAGGTCGGCTGGCAGCGTGTATTTGGCGGACAGGTGATCGGTCAGGCGCTGGTCGCCGCCGTGCGCACGGTCGAGGCCCGGCCACCCCATTCGATGCACGCTTATTTCCTGCTGCCGGGCGATCCAAAAGTTCCGATCATCTACGACGTCGACCGCATCCGCGACGGCAAGAGCTTCACAACCCGCCGTGTCACGGCGCGGCAGCACGGACATCCAATCTTTTCCATGCTGGTCTCGTTCCACGCCGACGAGTCCGGCCTCGACCATCAGGCCAAAATGCCGGACGTGCCGCCGCCCGAAAACCTGCCGGGCGAATCCGACGTGCGTGACAGGATCATGCCGCAAATGCCGGATCCCGTGCGCCGCTACTACGAGCGCGAGCGGCCGATTGAACTGCGGCCGGTCGAGTACGAACGCTACCTCGGCAAGAAATATCCGGACGGCAGGTTCAACATGTGGATCAAAACGACCGGCAAACTGCCGGACGATCCGGCAATCCACCAGTGCGTGCTCGCTTACGCTTCCGACATGACGCTGCTCGACACTGCGCTCGCGCCGCACGGCCGCACGCTGTTCGAAAAGGAATTCATGGCGGCAAGTCTCGATCACGCGCTCTGGCTGCACCGGCCGTTCCGCGCCGACGAGTGGCTTCTGTATGCGCAGGATTCACCCAATCTCCACGGCGGGCGAGGTTTCTCGCGCGGCCTGATCTTCAAGCGCGACGGGACACTGGTCGCTTCCGTCGCGCAGGAAGGTCTCGTGCGCATGCGGCGCCCGGAGTGACGCAACCGTTATGCAACGGCTCATCGCCGCGCTCGTATCTCTGGCCTTGCTTACGCAGCCGGGCTTCGCGGCGTCCGGCAAGCAGCCCGCGCCGCCCGGCTCGTTTCCCGGTGCGCCGCCGGAATTCACGAAATTTTCGGTGTCCGAATTGTCGCGCGGTTTTCTCGCGCTCGCCTTCGGCTCCGATCTTCTGATCGGCAAACGGCCGAAAGGCATCCGCCGCTTCGATCATCCGATTGTCGCGCGCGTCATTCCGGGCGGCAGCGTCGACCGCGTCGCGGCGATGACGCGCATCATCGAGGAGTATGCCGCCAAGGTCCCCGACCTGAAGCTGCGCGCCGCAAGCGATGCGACCGCCGACATCGAAGTGCGTATGATCGATGAGAAGGATTTCCGATCGGCGCTGGAAGCCGCATTCGGTGCGCGCGTCGCGCGTACTTTCGTCAAGCGCACCGATCCGCAATGCATGACCAGCGTGAAATCAAACGCGGCGGGCGAAATCGTGCATTCGGTCACTTTCGTCATTGTGGACAAAGGTGACGACGTCTTTCTCGACTGTGCTTATCACGAGCTGCTGCACGCCTTCGGTCTTTCGAGCCATGACCAGCACAATGCCTGGACCACGCTCAACCAGAATCGGATAGTCGGCTATCTCACAGTCTACGACCGTGCATTGCTCACGATCCTCTACGACCCCCGCATGCGGCCGGGCATGACCCCCGCACAGGTCCGCAGGATTCTGCCGATGATCATCAAGGAGCGCGGGCTCATAAGTACCGGCGAAAAATAGGACAATGTCATTGACCGGATTTGCCCACAGTTGCGGCAGCTGCCTGCGATCCCGGCAATAATACCGCTTAATTTTTGTTCCTCGTGTCGATAGGCTGAGCAGGACAGCCCGTGCCGGCATCAGCCGGGGCGGGTTTTCATTGTCGGTCGCCGGCCCTGCTCGCTGCGGTACGCCCCGGAAGAAAACGCATGAAGCTCGTCATTGCCATCATCAAACCATTCAAGCTCGACGAAGTACGCGAGGCCCTCACCAGCATCGGCGTTCACGGCATGACCGTCACCGAGGTCAAGGGCTACGGGCGGCAGAAAGGCCACACCGAGATTTACCGGGGCGCCGAGTACGCGGTGAATTTCCTGCCGAAGCTGCGAATCGAAGTCGCGGTCGCCAGCGAGCAAATCGACCAGGTCGTGGACACGATCGTCACCGCGGCGAAAACCGGTCAGATCGGCGACGGAAAAATCTTCGTCACGCCGCTCGAGGACGCCGTGCGCATCCGCACCGGCGAGACCGACGTCAACGCACTCTAGTCAACCGCGGGAATTTCAAGCTGGGGGATTTGATCATGACACGGGCGTCCTGCCGCCTTGCGTTTGCTTCCGTCATCGCGGGCGCGATGCTCTCCGCTTCGCCTGCATTTGCGCAGACACCGAAAATCGACGGCGCCGACACTGCGTGGATGATTGGCGCGACCGGCCTCGTTCTGATGATGACCATCCCCGGTCTCGCACTTTTCTACTGCGGCATGGTGCGCAAGAAAAACGTACTTGCCACCATGGCGCAGAGTCTCGCCGCGACGTTCCTCGTATCGGTGCTGTGGGCGATCGTCGGCTACTCGCTCACCTTCACGGGCGATGGCCCCGCAATCGGTACGCTCGACCGGCTGTTCCTGCACGGCATGACGATGAACACGGTGTCGCCGCTCGCCAAGACGATCCCCGAAAGCCTGTTCATGATCTACCAGATGACCTTCGCGATCATCACGGTCGCGCTCGTCGCCGGATCGGTCGCCGATCGTTTGCGATTTTCAGCCTATCTCTGGTTCTCGGTGCTGTGGCTGCTGCTCGTCTACGTGCCGATCGCACACTGGGTATGGGGCGGCGGCTTCCTCGGCGCCGCCGGCGTGCTCGACTTCGCGGGCGGCACGGTCGTGCATCTCAACGCCGGCGTTGCCGGCCTGGTCGGCGCGATGGTTATCGGCAAGCGCCGCGGCTACGGCACCGACAATCTCGCGCCGTACGATTTGTCGCTCGCGGTAATCGGCACCGGCCTGTTGTGGGTCGGCTGGTTCGGTTTCAACGGCGGCTCCGCGCTCGGCGCCAACGGACGCGCGGCAATGGCGATCGTATCCACGCATCTCGCGGCGAGCGCCGGCGCCTGCACGTGGATGGCGCTCGAATGGTGGACGCGCGGCAAGCCGTCCGTGCTCGGCATGATTTCCGGCGCGGTCGCCGGTCTCGGCACCATCACGCCGGCATCCGGCTTCGTGATGCCGATGCAGGGCGTTATCATCGGCATCATCGCCGGCGCGGTCTGCTTCTGGGCCTGCACCTGGCTTAAGCTCAAGCTCGGTTATGACGACTCCCTCGACGTGTTCGGCGTGCATGGCATCGGCGGCTTTACCGGCACGTTGCTCACGGGCGTATTCGCGGTAGCCGCGCTGTCGGTGAGCGCGGATACGCCGAACGGTGTCGCGGGCCTGCTCGAGGGCAATCCGCATCAGGTGCTGACCCAGCTCTACGGAATAGTCGTGACGCTGGTTTGGTCGGGTGTTCTCACCTTCATCATACTGCGCGTAATCCAGATCTTCATGCCGCTGCGCGTCAGCAACGAAGATGAGGTCATGGGCCTCGACGTCTCGCTGCACGGCGAGTCGCTGCAATAGAGCCTCGGCAAAGGGCCAGCGCCCGCCTCCTGCGGGCGCTTTATGCGCTGACTAATTCTTATGCAGGCTTGACGCCTCTTTAAGCGGCGCCGGAACATCCCCGGCGCGCTTTGCCTGCGCGCACCGACTTTTCCCTTATTAATCAGAGCGATAGCCGCACGCGCCGGATATGGCACGCGGTTTGATTCTCTCTCCGCGGCATCGCCCACAAAGCACGCTTGCGGGCCGCGCTCAGTGTTCCCGCCCGCACTGCGTAACAAACCAATCGGGCTCAAGCGGGGATCGAATCCATGAAGATCGTCATGGCCATCATCAAACCTTTCAAGCTCGACGAGGTCCGGGACGCGCTGACTTCGATGGGCATCCAGGGACTGACCGTCACCGAGGTCAAAGGCTACGGGCGCCAGAAAGGCCACACGGAAATCTATCGCGGCGCCGAATACGCGGTGAGCTTTCTGCCCAAGATCAAGGTCGAGGTCGCGGTCCCTTCCGATCAGGTCGACAAGGTAATCAGCGCCATCACCGCCGCGGCAAAGACCGGTCAGATCGGCGACGGAAAAATTTTCGTCTTCGCGCTCGATCATGCGGTGCGCATCCGCACCGGCGAGACCGACGCCGCCGCGCTCTAGTCACCGCACAGCAAAATAATACGGACAGGAGTTAGACCATGACGTTCAAGAAATCCTCCCGTGCGGGACTGTTGGCCGTTGCCTTCGGTTTGCTGCTCGGATTGATCCTCAGTGTCGGATCGTTCGACACATCCTACGCACAGACACCCGCAGCTCCGGCCGCGGCGCCCACGGCAGCGGCTGCGCCTGCTGCGCCGGCAGCTCCGCCGCCGGCCTGCGCCAACGATCCCGATCCGAAAAAGGCCGTGCTCGAAAAGTGCACGCCGAATTCAGGCGACACCGCCTGGATGCTCACGTCGGTCGCGCTGGTGCTGATGATGACCATTCCCGGCCTCGGGCTGTTCTACGGCGGCATGGTGCGCAAGAAGAACGTCGGCGACACGGTGATGACGAGCTTCGCCGTCACGTGTCTTCTCACCATCCTGTTCGCCGTCTGCACGTACAGCATGGCGTTCACCAGCGGCTCGGCCTTCATCGGCGGGCTTAGCCGCGCGTTCCTGCAAGGAATCCTCAGCGACATATCGAAGGGCATCGGCACGCCGAACCCGCTGGCGCCGACGATTCCCGAAACGGTTTACATGTGCTTCCAGATGACGTTCGCGATCATCACCCCCGCGCTGATTGCCGGCGCGTTCGCGGAGCGCATGAAATTCTCGGCGATGCTGTGGTTCATCGGCCTGTGGGCGATTCTGGTCTACGCGCCGATCGCGCATTGGGTGTGGGGACCGGACGGCTTCCTGTCGAACGGCAACTCCGACGCCGTGGTCAAAGTGCTCGACTTCGCCGGCGGCACCGTTGTTCACATCAATGCAGGTGTTGCCGGCCTGATGTGCGCGATCTGTCTCGGCAAGCGCAAGGACTTCGGCCCGCCGCACAACATGGTGCTTACGTTCATCGGCGCCTCGCTGCTGTGGGTCGGCTGGTTCGGCTTCAACGCCGGCTCGGCTGTGACCGCGGGAATGCAGGCGGGCATGGCGATGACGGTGACGCAGATCGCCACTGCGGTCGCAGGCTTCACGTGGATGCTGGTCGAGTGGGCGCATCGCGGCAAGCCGACCGTCGTCGGCATCTGCTCGGGCGCTGTCGCCGGCCTTGTTGCGATTACGCCTGCGTCGGGCTTTGTCGGCCCCGTCGGTTCGATGTGCATCGGCGTCGCCGCCGGCGTGTTCTGCTACTGGGGCGTCACCGGCCTCAAGCACATGCTCGGCGTCGACGACGCGCTCGATGCCTTCGGTGTGCACGGCGTCGGCGGCATCGTCGGCGCCCTGCTCACCGGCGTGTTCGCAATCAGCGAATACGGCGGCACCTCAGGCCTGATCGAGGGCAACGCGGCGCAGCTCCTCAACCAGATCGAAGGCGTTGTCATCGTGATCGTCTATGACGCGGTGATCTCGCTCATCCTGCTCAAGATCATCGACGCGGTGATTGGCCTGCGGGTCAACGCCGAGGTCGAGCGCGAAGGCCTCGATCTCGCCCTGCATGGCGAGGTGGTCCAGTGACTTGGCGCATGACCTTTTCCGAAAACCGGTACCCACATTTCGGGGCCATGCGCGCGCGCTAGCGGCGGGGGGCGGAACCCGGCACCACCCCTACCGTCGAGGCCCCGGCCCGCAAGGACCGGGGCCTCTCTCGTTTTCCGGGTGTTTTCGGGAAAAATCACCGTGAAATCCGATGGTTAATCGGGTCTTAACCTGGCCGCATCTATGGTGTCGGAACAGTTAGTCCGCGGGTTTTCCCGCCTTGTCGCCGCATGTCCATGACGACCGCCCAGCGCGAGCCTTCAGGTCCAGCCGCTCCGGCCGAAGGGCGCTCGCCTTTTGTGCGGCTGACCGAGCTCATTGCCGACATCAAACCGGGCAAGCCGGTCATCAATCTGTCGGTCGGCGAACCGCAGCACGCGATTCCGAAATTCGTCGGGCCCGAGATAGCGGCGCATCTCGCCGATTTCGGCCGCTACCCCGCCAACAAAGGCGCCGAGCCTTTTCGTCACTCGGTCGCGCAATGGCTCGGCCGCCGCTACCAGCTTCCGCGTCCGGTCGACCCCGAGCATGAAGTGCTTGTGCTCAGCGGCACGCGCGAGGGATTGTTTCTCGCCGCCATCGCCGCAAAGCGCTGGGTCCCGCGTCGCGCCGGCACGCCTGCCGTGCTTATCCCCAATCCGTTCTACGCTGCCTACGGCGCCGGCGCCGCCGCGGCCGAATGCGAGCCGGTCTATCTGCCCGCGCGCAAGGAAAGCGGCTTCCTGCCCGATCTCGACACGCTCGACGACGCGCTGCTCGCGCGCACCGTCTGTTGCTACATCGCTTCGCCTTCGAACCCGCAAGGCGCGGTTGCCGATCTTGATTATCTCAAACGGCTCGCCGCTCTCGCCCGGCGCTTCGGCTTTTTGGTGTTCGCCGACGAATGTTATTGCGAGATCTACAGCAAGCATGTGCCGCACGGCATGCTCGAGGCGAGCGGATCCGACTTCGCCAACGTGGTCGTCTTCCATTCGCTGTCGAAGCGCTCGAATTTACCCGGCATGCGCGTGGGCTTCGCCGCCGGCGATCGCCGCTTCCTCGCGGCGTTTCTCGAATTGCGCAACGTGGCCGCGCCGCAGGTTCCGGTGCCGCTGCAACACGTCGCGATCGCCGCATATAACGACGAGAAGCATGTCGAGGAAAATCGCGCGCTCTACAACGCGAAATTCGATCTCGCCGACCAGATCATCGCCAACCGCTACGGTTACAAGCGTCCGGCCGGCGGATTTTTTCTTTGGCTCGACATTTCCGCGTACGGCTCGAGCGAGGACGTGACGCGCAAGCTTTGGCAGGAAGCCGGCGTTCGCGTCGTGCCCGGAAAATATCTGGCGCGCGATCAGGCCGACGGTTCAAATCCCGGCGCCGATTACATTCGTGTTGCCATGGTGCAGGACAAGGAAGCTACGGCGGAAGCGTTGCATCGCATCGTCGCCGTGTTGGGGTAGCGCATGGTCCCGGAAAGCGGACGGAAATGATCATGCGCAAATACAAGAAGGTTTGAACAATGCCGGCATCCGATCGCAGCGTTGACGCCATCGCTTTCGTCATCGAGCATTTCCGCGACATTGTCCGGCGGCGGATCAGCGAGTTGCTCGGCCTCGCGCTGATCACGATAGCCCTGCTCGGCGCTATCGCGCTCGCCACATGGTCGGTGCAGGACCCTTCGCTCAGCCACGCCACGCAGTCGCCGGTGCGCAACCTGCTCGGATTCCCGGGCGCGATCTTCGCCGATCTGGTGATGCAGTTGTTGGGACTCGCGGCGATTTTCCTGCTGGCGCCGGAAGCGCTGATCGGCTGGCGGCTGCTGTCGCATCGTCCGGTCGGCGAGAAATGGCGCGGCATCGCCTGGGTGGTGGCGGCTTTTCTCGGCGCCGCTTTTGCCTCGTGCCTGCCGAAGAGTTCGGCCTGGCCCTTGCCGACCGGTCTCGGCGGTGTCGTCGGTGATGCGCTTTTGCGCGCGCCGATTGCGCTTTTTCACCTTCATTTGGTGGGGATGACGGCGCTGACGACGGGCCTGATTCTGGGCTTCGCCCTGTTTATCGCGATCATCATGGCCGCGCGCATTCCGTTCCCCGAAGGTGCGCTTGAGCGCAGAAGAGCGCGAGTTGCCGCCGCCGAGGAAGACGAAATCGAAGAGGACGACGATGACGAGGCGGACGCGCAGGGCTGGATTTCGCTCGGCATGTTTGCGCACGCCTTGCTCAGCCTCAAGGCGCGCATCGGGCGCCTCTTTGTCGGGCGCCCGCGGCCGCTGCAGCGCACGATGCCGGCGATGACCGCAGAGACGCGGCTCGAGCCGCGTTTCGGCGCAGCGGCGCGTACACGGCCGATCGCCGAGCCGGAGCTTGAAGACGAAGACGAGGAAGAGGACGACGAGGCGGAGGCTACGCCGCGCCGGCGCGCATCGCGGCCCGCCGCCGTGCGCCGCTCCGCCGGCGGATATACTTTGCCGTCACTCGCCCTGCTTGCACCGCCGCGCGCCAGCGAGCGCACGACGCTGTCGAGCGAGATCATTCAGGAGAACGCCACCGCGCTTGAGAGCGTGCTCGGCGATTTCGGCGTGCGCGGCGAAATCATCAACGCGCGGCCGGGCCCGGTCGTGACGCTGTACGAGCTCGAGCCCGCACCCGGCATCAAGTCGTCGCGCGTGATCGGACTTGCCGACGACATCGCACGTTCGATGAGCGCGGTGTCGGCGCGCGTCGCGGTCGTGTCCGGGCGCAACGCCATCGGCATCGAGCTGCCGAACCCCACGCGCGAGAAAGTTTATCTGCGCGAGTTGCTCGACGATGAGGACTACAACAACACCACCGCCAAGCTGCCGCTCTGCCTTGGCAAGACCATCGGCGGCGACGGCGTCATCGTCGATCTGTCGCGCATGCCGCATTTGCTGATCGCCGGCACCACCGGCTCCGGCAAGTCGGTCGCTATCAACACCATGATCCTGTCGCTCGTTTACCGGCTGCGGCCGGATCAATGCCGGCTGATCATGGTCGATCCCAAGATGCTCGAACTCTCGGTCTATGACGGCATTCCGCATCTGCTCACGCCGGTCGTGACCGATCCGAAGAAAGCGGTGGTCGCGCTCAAATGGGCGGTGCGTGAGATGGAAGAGCGCTACAAGAAGATGTCGAAGCTCGGCGTGCGCAACGTCGATGGCTACAACGCACGGCTTGCCGAAGCGAAGTCAAAGGGCGAGCGCCTTACGCGCACCGTGCACACCGGCTATGACAAGGAGTCGGGCGAGGCGATCTACGAGAAGGAAGAGCTCGAGCTCGAGCCGCTGCCTTATCTTGTCGTGATCGTCGACGAAATGGCGGACCTGATGATGGTCGCCGGCAAGGACATCGAAGGCGCGATCCAGCGTCTCGCGCAGATGGCGCGCGCCGCCGGCATCCACGTCATCCTTGCCACGCAGCGCCCGTCGGTCGATGTCATCACCGGCACGATCAAGGCGAACTTCCCGACCCGCATCTCCTTCCAGGTGACGTCGAAGATCGACAGCCGGACCATTCTCGGCGAGCAGGGCGCCGAACAACTCCTCGGCCAAGGTGACATGCTCTACATGGCGGGCGGCGGCCGCATCAGCCGCGTGCACGGACCCTTCGTTTCGGACGACGAGGTCGAGAAGGTCGTGCGCCATCTGAAGTCCCAGGGCGTGCCGCAATACCTCGAAGAGGTGACGGCGGGCAGCGAGGAGGAAGGCGAGGACGGCGCGGTGTTCGACGCGACAGGCATGGGTCTTGCCGAAGGCGGCGACCTCTACCAGCAGGCCGTCGCCATCGTGAAACGCGATCGCAAGGCCTCCACCAGCTACATCCAGCGCCGCCTGCAAATCGGCTACAACCGCGCCGCCACCATCATGGAGCGCATGGAGCAGGAGGGCGTCGTCGGCCAGGCCAATCATGCCGGCAAGCGCGAAATCCTCCTGCCCGAGAACCCGGCCGACGAACGCTATTGAGAATCGGCCGTTTCGCGATTAAGTCGGCTTCGCGGGGCGCTGCCGGAGAGGCCGCGAAATAGCCACAGCCGGCCTTTACAGCGATCCCTATCGTGGGGCGCGAGCGGATACCGAAATGGCCATAGCAGCTCGCAAGGCGGCATTTGCAGCACTGTTCGTTTGCCTGAGCGCATCATGTGCGTTCGCGCAGACCGTTCCATTGCCGGCCGCGAAACCCAAGCCCGCCGTCACCGGCTCGACAAAGCCTGCGATCCCCGATGCCGCGCTTCGTGCCCGCGCACAAGCCACGCCACAGCAGCAGCAACAGCAGCAACCGCCGGCGGTGATCCCGACCAATCCGTTTGCGGCGCTGCTCGGCAAGCCAGGCGCCACCACCGCGCTCGATCCGCAACAGCGCGCGGTCATCGACCGGGTGAACAATTACCTTTCCAGCACGGACATCCTGTCCGGCAATTTCGTGCAGGTCGGCCCCGATGGCAGCCGCAGCCAGGGCGAATTCTTCATTCAGAAGCCGGGCCGCGTGCGCTTCGAATACGATCCGCCGAGCCCGATCGACATCGTCGCCGACGGCCAGTCCGTCGTGGTGCGCGACCGCAGGCTCGCGACGCAGGACCTTTACCCGCTGTCGCAGACGCCGCTGCGCTTCCTGCTCTCCGATCGCGTCAATCTCTTGAAGGACACCAACCTGGTCGCGCTCTACACCGACGACGTGTTCATCACTGTCGTGGTCGAAGAGAAGAACGGCATCGTCGGTACCAGCCGGCTGATGATCATGTTCAGCACCAAGGACATGCAGCTCAAGCAGTGGACGGTGACGGACCCGCAGGGCTACGACACCACGGTCGCGGTCTATAACCTCGACACCACCAAGAAGCCCGACCCCAACCTCTTCCGCATCGACTACACGCGGTACCGGAACTGACTATATTCGTCATCGCCCGCGCAGGCGGGCGATCCAGTAATCACTGGACAATCAGTGGATACCGGATGCCCCGCCTTCGCGGGGCATGACTCGATGAGTATGCTGAAATAATGCCTCTCAAGGTCACCACCTGGAACATCAACTCCGTACGCTTGCGCATCGATCTGGTCGCCAGATTCATCAAGAGCGTGCGGCCCGATGTTCTTTGTCTGCAAGAGACGAAGTGCCCGGACGACAAGTTTCCGTTCAAGCGTTTCAAGCGCCTCGGTTACGAGCACATCGCGCTCAACGGACAGAAGGGATACCACGGCGTCGCGGTGATCGCGCGCAAGCCGTTCGAGACAACCGACGTGCGCAATTTCTGCGGCAAGACCGACTGCCGCCACATCTCCGTCGTGCTCGGCGAGCAATTCGGCCTGCGCGATCCGATCCGCCTGCATAATTTTTACGTGCCTGCCGGCGGCGATGAGCCCGATCCCGAGATCAACCCGAAATTCGGGCACAAACTGTCTTTCCTCGACGAAATGCGCGATTGCGAGGGCTTGCGTCCTCCACGCGGCGAGCGCGCGATCCTTGTCGGCGATCTCAACGTCGCGCCGCTCGAACACGACGTCTGGAGCCACAAGCAGATGATCAAGGTGGTTTCGCACACGCCGATCGAGTGCGAGAAGCTCAACGCCGCGCGCGATACCGGCGGCTGGATCGACTCGATGCGCGTGCACACGCCGGAGCCTGAAAAGCTCTACACCTGGTGGAGCTATCGCGCGATGGACAACTGGCGCGAGGCCGACCGAGGCCGCCGGCTCGATCACGTCTGGACATCGGACGCGATCGCCGACCGGGTTTCGTCTATTTCGATCGCCAAGAATTATCGCGGCGCGCAGCGCCCGTCCGACCACGTGCCGGTAACCGCGACTCTCGAAGCCTAACCGAACGGATCTTCGCCGGTGTCGAGCGCGGCTTTGACTCCGCCGAGCTCGCGCGCCATCTGATCGACACGCGCCGCCATCGCGTCGCGCAATTTGCGCGCGGCGGCCGGATAACCTTCCAGCATGCGCGTGAACAGGCTGCGCGAAATGCGGATGACCGTCGTCGGCTCGATCGCGGTCGCCGTTGCAAGGCGCACTGCGTCCGTGAACAGCGCCTGCTCGCCGATCAGCGTGCCGGGGCCGGCCACCATCTCGACGCCGTCTCCCGGCGTGCCCGGCTCGAGCTGCAGCGCGCCATCGACGACCAGGAAACCGGATTCGGCGAGATCGCCTGCGTAAAACAGCACCGCGCCGATCGGGAGCTGATGGCTTTCCGCGCCGATCGCCAGAATGCGCAGCGCCTGCTTGCCGAGCAAAGCGAATGTCGGCACGCGTTCGAACAGAGCGATGTCATCTTCGAGCGCCATATCAATCCGCTCGTCCCCGCGAAAGCGGGGACCCAGTGCAAGAAAGCTGCAACCCGCGCGATCATAGCTGGATTCCCGCTTGTGCGGGAATGAGCGGTGCAGGCCTTACGGCACCAGCTTGTAGCCGCCGGCCTCCGTCACCAGGATCGCCGGCGCGGCCGCGTCCTTCTCCACCTTCTGCCGCAGGCGGTAGATGTGCGTCTCCAGCGTATGCGTGGTGACGCCGGAATTGTAGCCCCACACTTCCTGCAACAGCGTCTCGCGCGACACCGGCTTCTGCCCGGCGCGATAAAGGTAGCGCAGGATTGCCGTTTCCTTTTCGGTCAGGCGCACCTTGCTGCCCTTCGGGCTCAACAGCAGTTTGGAGCTGGGACGGAAAGAGTAAGGACCGATGGTGAATACGGCATCCTCGCTCGCCTCGTGCTGGCGCAGTTGCGCGCGGATGCGAGCGAGCAGCACCGCAAAGCGGAACGGCTTGGCGACGTAATCATTGGCGCCGGATTCCAGGCCGAGGATGGTGTCGCTGTCGGTATCGTGGCCGGTGAGCATGATGATCGGCGCCTTGAAGCCGTTCTTGCGCAGGATACGGACGGCCTCGCGCCCGTCGACGTCCGGCAGGCCGACGTCCATGATGACGAGGTCGACGGTGCCGTTTTTCGCGGCCTGCACGCCCTTGGTGCCGCTGTCGACTGCGATGGCGTCGAATTCATCGTGCAGGGCGAGCTGCTCGACCAGTGCCTCGCGCAATTCGTTGTCGTCGTCGACGATCAGGATCGTGCGCTTGTTCGCCATTGGAAGGAGATGCCTTTTCGAGTCGCAGCCGCCGCAGTCGCGGAGTAGAGCATTAGACGCTAAAAGAGCAGGCGGGAACTGTTTTTTCCATTGAAATTTCCGTTATTTGGGAATGGGTTACGGAAAATGCGCGATAAAGCTTTGAGCAGGCTCAAGGTTCGGCGCAAGGCCGCCGATCCCGCCCGCGGCTGGCTACAGGCGGGGCATCAGGTCCTCCCTGTCGCGCTCGGACGCGGCGGCATCAAGGCCAACAAACGCGAGGGCGACGGCGCCACGCCGCGCGGAACGTTCCGCCTGAAGCGCCTGTGGTGGCGCGGCGACCGCCATGCGCGTCCGCGCACGCTCCTGCCGGTGCGGCGCATCGGCGCCGACGACGGCTGGTGCGAGGACCCCGCCGACCGCCACTACAATCAGCCGGTGAAAGTGCCGAAGAACAGCAAGGCCGATCGGCTCGCGCGCGGGGACGCGCTCTACGATTTCATCATCGAGATCGACCACAACACGCGGCCGCGCGTCGCCGGCCGCGGCAGCGCCGTCTTTATACATATCGCGCGCGACGGATTTAGGCCCACCGCGGGCTGCGTGGCGTTGAGAATTGATTCACTACGACGCCTGCTCGCGCATGTCGGGCCGCGCACGAAGATCGTGGTTGAATAAATCTTACCGTCATCCGGTGACGGAAGATTAAGCATCGCGCCGCCGCTCGCCGGCCGTAATCGGCGCATTAATTAAACCTGAAGCCCTGCATGTTACGCATTCGAAGCATGCGCGTCACTTGCGGGCGCGTATCAGAAGAAAATTTTGGACGGTGGGGCGCATGGACCAAAGTCAGGCACGCATTCCGACCACGCAGCCGCGTCCGGCGCGCGCGCCGATCGGGCGCATCGTCGCGATCAACGGATCGGAAGCAACCGTCGGTCTCACTTCCGCGCGCACCGCGAACGGCGACGCCGATCACGTCACTGTCGGAAAATTCATCGGCCTTCTGTCCGGCATCTCGGTGATCGTGGGAATGGTGACCGCGATCGAGGAGGAAGTTCAGTCGGGCGGCCAGACCTATCGCCAGGTCGCGCGGCTCGATCTGGTCGGCGAAATCCGCGCCGGCGACAAAGGCGCGGCCCGCTTCCAGCGCGGCGTCGCGGACTATCCTACGATCGGCGACGGCGCCGTGCTGATGAGCGAAGCCGAGCTGCGTCTCATCTACGGCGCGCCGAACGGCGATCGCGCGCACGTCGGCGACCTGCAACAGAACACGAATATCCCCGTCAATATCGACATCGACGCGCTGGTCAGCCGTCACTTCGCGATGCTCGGCAACACCGGCGTCGGCAAGTCGAGCGGCGTCGCGATCATCCTGCAAAAGATTCTCGAGCGCCGGCCGAACCTGCGCATCTTCCTGGTCGATCCGCACAACGAATACGGCCGCTGCTTCGGCGACAAGGCGCTGGTGCTCAATCCGCGCAACCTCCGCCTGCCGTTCTGGCTGTTCAATTTCGAGGAGACCGTCGACGCCTTCTTCGGCGGCCGTCCCGGCGTCGATGAGGAAGTCGAGATCCTCTCGGAAGTCATTCCGCTCGCCAAGGCCGCGTATCTGCAATACCGCGGCGCCACCAACGACCGCACGCTTGCCAAGAAACGCGACCCGAAAAACGTCGGCTTCACCGCCGACACCCCGGTGCCCTACCGCATCGAGGATCTGATCAACCTGATCGACGAGCGCATGGGCAAGCTGGAGAACCGCTCGCGCGCGACCGTCTATCACAAGCTGATGGCGCGGATTCAGACGTTCCGCAACCATCCGCGCTATTCGTTCATGTTCGAAAACGCCAACATCGGCGGCGACACGATGGCGGACACGCTGAGCAATCTGTTCCGCCTGCCGCCCGACGGCAAGCCGATGTGCATCATGCAGCTCGCCGGTTTCCCTGCCGAAGTCGTCGACTCGGTGGTGTCGGTGCTGTGCCGCATGGCGTTCGACTTCGGCCTGTGGAGCGACGGCGTCGCGCCGCTGCTGTTCGTCTGCGAAGAGGCGCACCGCTATGCCCCGGCCGACAAGAAGATCGGCTTCGGCCCGACCCGCCGTGCGCTGTCGCGCATCGCCAAGGAAGGCCGCAAATACGGCGTCTATCTCGGCCTCATCACGCAGCGCCCGGCGGAAATCGACCAAACCATCATCTCGCAATGCTCGACACTGTTCGTGATGCGTTTGTCGAACGATCGCGACCAGAGCCTGATCCGCTCCGCGGTGTCGGACGCGGCTGCGAACCTGTTGTCGTTCATCCCGTCGCTCGGCACGCGTGAAGTGTTCACCTTCGGCGCCGGCGTTGCGATGCCGACACGCATGCGGTTTACCGAACTGCCGGCGCACATGCGGCCGAGCAGCGACGCCGCGGGTTATGCGCGCTCGGACGGCGGCGCCAATGTCGGCCGCGACCTGATCTCGTCGGTCATCGACCGCTGGCGTTCGGCGACCATGAGCCACCGCGACGAGGAGTCGGTCGACTTCACCGCCGCGCTCGACAACATCCCGCTCCAGCCGGCGATGCCGCAGGCGCCGCTTGCCCCGCCCCCGCTCGCTCCGCGGCCGGCTGCCGAACCGCCGCCGCAACGCCCGAGCATCCTGCGCAAGCCAATCGATCCTTCGCTCGGAAATTCGATGGGCAACCCCCAGCCGAACCAGCCCGGCGGATATACCACCCGATTGCGCTAGTCAGCCGCGCGCGCCGAAGATCGCGCTGCCGATGCGCACATGCGTCGCGCCAAGCTCGATCGCGGTCGCATAGTCGGCGCTCATTCCCATCGACAGCAACGCCAGCTCGTTGCGCTTCGCTATCTTTGCGGTAAGCGCAAAATGCGGCGCGGGTGCTTCGTCAAGCGGCGGGATGCACATTAGCCCCGAGATCGTCAGGCCGTACATCTCGCGACAGCGCTTGAGAAAATCGTCGGCATCCTGCGGGAGCACGCCTGCTTTCTGCGGCTCCGCGCCGGTATTCACCTCCACGAACAGCAGCGGCTTGCGATTCTGCTTTGCGATCTCCTTCGACAGCGCCTCGCAGAGGCTCGCTCGGTCGACCGAATGAATTGCGTCGAACAGCGCCACCGCTTCCTTTGCCTTGTTGGACTGCAACGGCCCGATCAGGTGCAGCTCGATGCCGGCATGTTTCTGCATCAGCGGCGGCCATTTCGCCCTCGCTTCCTGCACGCGATTTTCGCCGAATACGCGCTGGCCCGCGCCGATCACCGGCTCGATGTCCTCGGCGCCAAACGTCTTCGACACCGCAACCAGCGTAACCGACGCCGGGTCGCGTGCCGCGTCGCGGCAAGCGCGCGCGATGTCGGCGCGAACCGCTTCAAGGTTGCTCGTTGACTTTGTGTCGTTTGGCATCTGCTTTTGTCATCGCCGGGCTGACCCGGCGATCCCCGCCAGGGACGCATAGGGCTACCTAAGCGGGATGGCCGGGACAAGCCCGGCCATGACGACAGCAAAAGAACGCTAAATGAACGGCCGCGGATCGCGCGTGACGATGTTCTCGCCGGCGATTTCAGAAAGTGCGGCGCGATCGAATAATTCGAACACGCGCTCCTTCCAGCGGAAGGTGTTGGTCGCCGAAAGCTTTTTCAGCGTCTTGTTGGTGTGCACCAGCGACATGCCGAGGGTGTCGGCGAGGTGTTGCTGGGTGAAAGGAAATTCGACGGCGTTGGATTCGACCAGCTCGGCTTCTTCCGCGCGCGCGTAAAGGTGCAGCAGCACATACGCCGTGCGTTCCAGCGCGGTGCGGCGGCCGACGTTGACAAGATTCTCGTCGATGACCTGCTCCTCGCGTGCGGCGAGCCAGGTCAGATCGAACGCGAGCGAGGGAAAGCGGCTGTAGAGATCCCACAGCTTGGCGCGCGGAAAAACGCACAACACCACGTTGGTGAGCGCCTCGACGGAATGCTCCATCTCGCGCATCACCGCGCCTTGCAGGCCGACCAGATCGGCCGGCAGGGCATAATTGAGAATCTGCCGCCGGCCGTCGTCGAGCATCTTGTAGCGGAATGCCCAACCGCTCAGCACGGTGTAGAGGTGTTCGCTGCTCGTACCCTGTTGCAGGAAGCTGCTGCCTGCGCCGACGCGCAACTCGTCGATCTTGAATTCCTTCACGAAGCTGAGCTCTTCGGCGGTGAACTTGCGCAGCGACGGCCGCTGGCGCAGCGGACACAAGTCGCAGGGTGTGAATTGCCCGTTCGCCCGGGACGGTGCGCCGATAATCATAACACCTTGTACCGTATGGCTTATTAAAGGGGGCGCGCTATGTCTTATTTAAATGACTGGCCGGAAAATTCCGGACAAAAGGGAAAGTTCCATATGGAGGAAATGTGCGGTCCGCGCCGGATAAGTTCGCAAAAAGAGAATACGTCGCGCCTGCGCGCCCCGCTGTCCCGCTTCACCGAATGCCCAGCTCGCTCTCCGACGATCCCCGCGCGCCGGTCGATGGGAAACGCATCCTGGTGCTGGACGATGAGTTTCTCATCGGCCTCGACATCCAGCATGTGCTCGAATCCGCCGGCGCATCCGTTGTCTACGTCAGCACCGCCAACGACGCGGCCGCCGCAATCGAGAGCGGCCCGCCGTTCGACGTCGCGGTTCTCGACGTGCTGCTCGGACGCGACCATCGCAGCAGCCTCGGCGTCGCCGAAGCGCTGGCGCGGCACAACACTCCGTTCGTGTTTCTGACCGGCATGAGCGGCGACGGCATTCACACGAAGCAATTTCCGGACGCCCCCGTTCTCATCAAGCCATACGACAGCGAGGCGCTCATCGCCGCGTTGCAAACGGCGATGCGGCGATGAGCCGACCTGCGATCACGCAGCGGCCTGCCACTGCTGGGTGGCTTCCTTCGCCGACTTGGTGAGATGGACCTTGTTGTCCACTTTATCGACCCAGTCCGCGGAGATGAAATGATGCTGCCCGCCGGAAGCGGGATCGCTCTTGGTGAGCTTGATCCGGCTCTCGCCTTCCAGCGAGTCGACGGTGCCGACATGGCCGCCGTCGGAGCCGACGACTTCCATGTGTTCCTTGATGGATTTGATCTTGTCCATTTCCGCATCTCCTTGTCTGCGCAAGACCAACCCGCCGCGCGCACCGATTGTTCCTGATTTTTCAGGCGAATTGGCGCAGCCGCTTGTCTGTTCCACGCGCGCGCTTTAGACACAAAGCGGGCTTGGCGGCCGATTCGGCCAAACGGCCGCGCAAAGCATTCGTCCCCAGTATCAGAAAGTGGTTGTAGCGATCGCGCGTCGAAGTGCGGCGGCGCGGTCTGTCTGCGTGGATGTGCGGTATCTGCAACTCAACGGACGCAAGAATCATGACCGGAACGTTGGCGAAGGCGGGGCTCGCGGCGCTGGCGATGCTGGCAATGCTCGGCGCGGCTGAAGCGGGCGAGCGCAAGCCGCGACGGACGACGGACCCCACTCCGGTCGGCGAATGGACGGGCTTCTACATCGGCGGCAATCTCGGCTACGGCGCGGCCGGCCTCACCGACGACGCCCCGCTCGCGATCACCAGCAACATGACCGGCGTGATCGGCGGCGTGCAGGCCGGCTACAACTATCAGATCGACCGGGTCGTGCTCGGCATCGAAGGCGATATCCAGGCCTCCGGCCAAAGCACGAGCTACACGAGGACACTGCCGGTCGTCGGCAATTTCACCATCAGCCAGAGGATCCCCTACTTCGAAACGTTGCGCGGCCGCATCGGCTACGCGTTCGACTGCGGCTGCGTCATGGCCTACGGCACCATCGGCATCGCCTACGGCGCCTACGAGCCTTCCGCGTCGGCGCTCGGCGCGACGGTCAGCGGCCACTACACGCGCTCGGCTCTGGCGGTCGGCGCCGGCGTCGAGTGGATGGTGACCAAAGGCTGGAGCGCCAAGCTCGAGGGTCTCTACCTCGACACCGGCAACATCGGCAGCCCGGCCAACCTGCCCGGCATCGGCGAGGTGCACATGCGCGTGCGCGACGCGATCATGCGGCTCGGCCTGAACTATCACTTTTGACCCGGGCCGCCCGCCCCCCGGCCGCCACGCCCTTGGCCGGTCTTGCAAAATTGGCGCTGAAGGCCCTTTTCCGCGCCGCCGCGCCCCTCTAAAAGACCGGCAAATGACGGCAGAATCCCATAAATCCGAGCGCTACAACGCCCGCGACGCCGAGCCCCGCTGGCAAAAGGCGTGGGACGAGCGCGGCATCTTCGCGACCAAAAACGACGACCCGCGGCAGAAATACTATGTGCTGGAGATGTTCCCCTACCCGTCGGGGCGCATCCACATGGGCCACGTGCGCAACTACACGATGGGCGACGTGGTGGCGCGCTACAAACGCGCGATGGGTTTCTCGGTGCTGCATCCGATGGGCTGGGACGCCTTCGGCATGCCGGCGGAAAACGCGGCAATCGACCGCAAGGTGCATCCGAAAACCTGGACCTACGAAAACATCGCGACGATGAAGGCGCAGCTCAAGTCGATGGGGCTGTCGCTCGATTGGGCGCGCGAGATCGCGACCTGCGATCCGAGTTACTACAAGCACCAGCAAAAGATGTTTCTCGATTTTCTGCGTGCCGGACTTGTTGCGCGCGAATACCGAAAGGTGAATTGGGATCCGGTCGATCAAACCGTGCTCGCCAACGAGCAGGTGATCGACGGCAAAGGCTGGCGCTCTGGCGCCCCCGTGGAGCAGCGCGACCTGCATCAGTGGGTGTTCAAGATCAGCGACTACGCGGAAGAGCTGCTGACCGCGCTCGACACGCTCGACCGCTGGCCGGAAAAAGTGCGGCTGATGCAGAAGAACTGGATCGGCCGCTCGGAAGGCCTGCTCATCCGCTTCATGCTCGATTCCGCAACCGCGCCAAATAACGAGAGCGAGCTCGAAATCTTCACCACGCGGCCGGACACCTTGTTCGGCGCGAAATTCATGGCGCTGTCGCCCGATCATCCGCTGGCGACGGCGGCGGCTGCGAAAAATCCGAAGCTCGCCGCGTTCATCGAAGAATGCCACCGGATGGGCACCGCGCAGGCCGAGATCGACACGGCCGAGAAGATGGGCTTCGACACCGGTATCAAGGCGGTTCACCCGTTCGATCCGAACTGGAAGCTGCCAGTCTACGTCGCGAACTTCATCCTGATGGATTACGGCACCGGCGCGATCTTCGGCTGCCCGGCGCACGATCAGCGCGACCTCGATTTCGTCAACAAGTACGGGCTCGGCAACACGCCGGTTGTTTGCCCGCCGGGACAGGATCCGAAAACCTTCGTGATCACCGATGTCGCCTACGACGGCGACGGCAGCATGATCAATTCGCGCTTCCTCGACGGCATGACCATCGCGCAGGCGAAGGAAGATGTCGCGAGGCGGCTGGAAAAGGAAACGCGGGGAAACCGTCCGGTCGCGCAACGCCAGGTCAATTACCGCCTGCGCGACTGGGGCATTTCGCGCCAGCGCTACTGGGGCTGCCCGATCCCGATCATCCACTGCGAGAAATGCGGCGTCGTGCCGGTTCCGGACAAGGACCTGCCGGTGACGCTTCCGGAAGACGTCACGTTCGACAAGCCGGGCAATCCGCTCGATCGCCATCCGACGTGGAAGAACGTGAAATGCCCGCAATGCGGCGGACCGGCGCGGCGCGAGACCGACACGATGGACACGTTCGTCGACTCGTCGTGGTACTTCGCGCGCTTCACCGATCCGTGGATCGCGAATGCGCCGACCGACCGCAAGCAGGTCGACAAGTGGCTGCCGGTCGATCAGTACATCGGCGGCATCGAGCACGCGATTTTGCATCTGCTCTATTCGCGCTTCTTCACGCGCGCGATGAAGAAGACCGGCCACGCCGGCCTCGACGAGCCGTTCGCCGGCTTGTTCACGCAAGGCATGGTCGTGCACGAAACCTATCGCAAGAAGAACGGCGACTGGGTCATGCCGGCGGACGTGAAGATCGAGGGCGCCGAAGGCAATCGTCGCGCGACGCTGATCGCGACCGGCGAGCCGGTGGAAATCGGCGCGATCGAGAAGATGTCGAAGTCGAAGCGCAACACCGTCGACCCCGACGACATCATGGAAAGCTACGGCGCCGATGTCGCGCGCTGGTTCATGCTGTCGGACTCGCCTCCCGACCGCGACGTGATCTGGAGCGAGGAAGGCGTGCAGGGCGCGAGCCGCTTCGTGCAGCGGCTGTGGCGCCTCGTCGGCGAGATCGCCGACGTGAAGGCTCCCGCTGCGCGCCCCGCGCAATTCGGCGACGCTGCGCTCGCCGTTCGCAAGGCCGCGCACCGCGCGCTGCATAACGTGTCGGAAGATATCGCGCGGCTGCGCTTCAATCGCTGCGTCGCGCACATCTATGAATGCGCCAATGCGCTCGGCGACGCCATCGGCGAGATCGATACCGCTGTCACGCCCGACATGGCCTGGGCGCTGCGCGAGGCCGGCGACATCCTGGTGCGTCTCTTCCACCCGATGATGCCGCATCTCGCCGAGGAGTGCTGGGCGGCGCTCGGCCACAAGACGCTGGTCGCCAGCGAGGCCTGGCCGCAGGTCGAGCCGGAATTGCTGGTCGAAAACACCATTACGCTGCCGGTGCAGGTCAACGGCAAGAAGCGGGCGGACGTGACTGTCCCCCGGGACGCCGGGAAAACCGACATTGAGGCTGCCGTTCTGGCCCTCGATGCGGTAAAAAGGGCCCTCGACGGCAAGAGCCCGAAAAAGGTCATCGTCGTTCCGCAGAGGATCGTGAATGTGGTCGCCTGAGAACCTGCGCCGCGGTTTCCGTCTGCTGGTCGCTTTCGCGATCGCCGGCCTCGTCGGGGGATGCTTCCAGCCGCTTTACGGCGATGCCTCGGTCGGCGGCGGCGACGTCGCGCCGAAGCTTGCCAGCGTGCAGGTTGCGCCGCTCGACATTCCCAACGGCACCCGGCTCGCGCGCGTCGGCGTCGAGCTGCGCAACGATCTGATCTTCGGCTTGACGGGCGGCGGCAACGCGCCCGCGCCGACGCATCGGCTGGACATCAAGCTCTCGGCGACGCAAAACCAGGTGATCGTCGACATCGAGACCGCGCGGCCTGACGTTCAGAATTACGGCATCGACGCGGTCTACACGCTGACCGATCTCGCCACCGGCAAGAAGGTCGTCAACAGCCAGACCTTCGCGCGCGTGTCATTCGACATTCCCGGCCAGCAGCAGCGCTTCGCCGGCGCGCGCGGATTGCGCAACGCCGAAGATCGCGCCGCCAAGGTGATCGCCGACAATATCCGCTCGCGCCTTGCCTCCTATTTCGTCGCCGGCTCGTGACCGCGCTTAAATCCGCCGACATCGACCGCTTCATCGCCAAGCCGGATCCGCGCCAGCCGGTTATTCTGGTTTATGGACCCGATGCCGGCCTGGTGCGCGAACGCGTCGATGCACTGGTGCGCGCGTCGGTCGACGATCCCAACGATCCGTTCGCGCTGGCGCGCATTGAGGGCGACGAGATCGCCGCCAATCCGGCGCGTCTCGTCGAAGAGGCGCAAACCGTTCCGCTGTTCGGCGGCCGCCGCGCCGTGCTGGTGCGCGTCGGGCCGCGCCACAACATCGCGCCCGCGGTAGAAATCCTCATCGAACAGCCCGCGCCCGACTGCCGCGTCGTCATCGAGGCCGGCGATCTGCGGAAAACCGCGCCGCTGCGAAAACTGTGCGAGAGCGCGAAAACCGCGGCCGTCCTGCCCTGCTATGCCGATAACGAACGCGACCTTGGGCGCCTGATCGACGAGGAAATGCGCGCGGCCGGCCTGACGCTTGCGCCCGATGCGCGCGCGGCCTTGATTGCGCTGCTCGGCGGCGACCGTCTGGCCTCGCGCAGCGAAGTGCGCAAGCTCGCGCTTTACGCAATGGGCAAAGAGCGAGTCGAGCTCGACGACGTGCGCGCCGTTGTTACCGACGCTTCCGAGCAGGCGCTCGACGGCGTTCTCGACGCGGCTTTTGCAGGCAAGCCCACGGACGTCGAAGCGGAATTCGGCAAGGCGCGCGCCAGTGTCGGCAGCGCCGGCGCCATCGTATCGGCCGCCATCCGTCACGTTGCGAACTTGCACAAAATACGGCTTGCGATCGAAGACGGTGAAGACGCACGGACTGCGATGCGCCGCGGCGCGCCGCCGATCCATTTCAGCCGTGAAGCCATGGTCGAGGCGGCGCTGCGCGCCTGGACCTCATCGCGCCTGTTGCGCGCAATGCAGCAACTTGCGGATGCGCTTTTCGAGACGCGCCGGCAGGCTGACTTGGCCGACGTCATCAGCCACCGCACCCTTCTTGCCCTGGCGATGAACGCGCGGCGCAAGGACTGAGCTATCGCTAGCGGCGGGCTGCGATATCTACGCGATGGCAATGGGAATTATCGCATTAGTTGTATCTGACGGTTCGGCGGCCTCTGTATAGTTCCCTGGCCGAATCAGAAATGGCGGGACACCGGCTGCCGAAAATGGCAGGAAGAACAGCATATAGTCGCTTGCGTCATTGACCCCTAGAGCTCCCTCCGGAGCCATGACATTCGATGCTCGATCGACTTTTTCAAACTCTCGCGCCGAAGCTTGATAGCGTCACGCATTTCGAGGAAGGCAGCAGCCTGCTTTTGTCGGCGGCTTCCACCTACGGTCTGAAACACGTCGCATATCTGGGAATTAATATCCCGCGCATCGGCCGCACGACGCCGTTTTATTCGGCGACCTACACGTCGGACTGGTGCAAGCATTACGAGCATTCGGATTATGTCGATGTCGACCCGGTCGTCCGGCTCGGTCTGACCGGCTTGCTGCCGCTCGACTGGGGTTCGTTCGACTACTCCAACCCGCAGGTCCGCCAGATTTTCGGCGAAGCCAAGGACTTCGGTCTCGGGCGCCAGGGTTTGACGATTCCGATCCGCGGCCGCGGCCCGGAAGTTGCGTTGTTCTCCGTCAACAGCGACCTGACGGACAAGGAATGGCAGGACCTGAAGAAAGAATCGATGCGCGATTTGCAGCTCCTGGCGCATTATTTCCACCAGATGGTTATCCGCGTGGAGGGCGGGCAAATCCCGCATTACGAAGCCTTGTTGTCGCGTCGCGAAAAAGAATGCCTGCAGTGGGCCGCTGCCGGCAAAACGATCTGGGAAACCTCGCAAATTCTGAAAGTCAGTGAGCGGGCCGTGCGCCTCTATCTCGACGTCGCCCGTCACAAACTCGAATGCCTGAACAAGACGCAGGCGGTCGGCAAGGCCGTTGCGCTCGGCATTATCGAAAGTCCCTGAACTTTAGTAGCCGCTATGGGTAGTTAGCCGCCGGCATACCGGCGGTATGTCAATTTTGACATATTGAGTTTTTTCGATGCGCTAAAAAAAGTAGCGGGACAGTCAGTAACGAGTTTGTCCCATGATCAGGTTAATTCCCGGTTCGCATCGTGCACAATTTCCGCAAGAGATTGCACAGATGCATGAAATACGAAAGCGCGTTTTTCGCGATCGACTCAATTGGCAGGTGAAAACGCTCCGCAGTTGGGAGATCGACGAGTTCGATGCTCTCAACCCGCTCTATCTCGTTTCCATCGGCGATGACGGCAATGTGCGTGGCTCGTTGCGTCTCCTCCCCACAACGGGTCCGAACATGCTCGCCGATGTCTTTCCTGAACTATTGCCGGACGGCATGATCATCGAGAGCGCGACGATTTGGGAATCTTCGCGGTTTTCGGTGGACCAGGCCGCGGCGGCCGAGCGCTCGGAGAATCTCCTCAATCGCACCACCGGCGAACTGCTGGTCGGGATCGTCGAGGTCGGCCTGATTGCCGGCTTGACCGAGGTGGTCTCGGTTTACGACGCGATGTTTGCCCGCATCCTCAAACGCGCCGGTTGTGATCCCGAACTGATCGGCAAGCCGACGCGTCTCGGCGACATCATGGGCTATGCCGCGCTGTTCGAAATCTCCGAGCGGATGCTGGGCATCATGCGGGCGGCTGCCGGCCTGACCGCGCCGGTGCTCGAAGAAAAAAGCATCAAGCGGCTGGCGACGGCATGACGGCGCTCCGGAAATCCCCGCCGCCGGAGCCGGCGCCGCAGCAATACGATGCGGCGCGCTTGCGCGAAGTCGTCCGCGACTACGTCGAGAACATGAGCAAGGAGTTATGCAAGCTCGCGATGAACAACGGGCTCGACTCGCTCGCGGTGATTTTCGACATGGCGCGCGAGGAGGCCGCGCGCATCCGCGTTTCCTCCGACGAGCATCTCGACCGGCCTTGATCGCTATCCCGGCGGCGCGATTGGGGCGGCCGTGCGCTGCCGCCATATCAGCGTGATCATCCAGCCGGTCGTGACGCCGACAAACGCGCCGCCGAATACATCGCTGAGAAAATGATAGTCGGCGCCGACGAGACCGACGGCGACCGCCAGCACCACGAGCAGCCACAGCGCCCGCAGGCGCGGATAAAAAATCCACAAGACCGAAATCACCGCGCAGGTCACGGTCGTGTGCCCGGACGGAAACGACGCGTAGCCGACGCCGCCGTGGAAGAAATTGAATCCGTAAACGCCGTCGCGGATGAAGGACGGATTGTTCTGGATCCATGTGTCGGGCCAGGTGCGGCCGAAGATGAATTTGAGCTGGGTCTTGATCGCCTCGGCGACGATCAGGCTCGTGCTCGATAAAAGAATTGCGATTTCGAGTCGCGTCAGCTCGCGCCCCGCGAGCGCCAGCAACCCGATGACGATGAAGCCGACGACCGCGAGCGGCACCAGCGGGTCGGGAATGTGCGTGAGTTTTTCGAACGCGTCCGGATGCGGAAACTCGCGATGAAAGAACAGCGCGATCGGCCGGTCGAGCCATGCGTATGCCACGGCGACCGCGAGTGCGGTCGCGGCCAGACTCGATAGCCATCGCTGCATTGCAGTCATCGGATTCACGCCGGCAGGGGTGCGGTATTTCGCATGACGGGCACGCGTCCGCAATTGACGCGGCATAAAAAAGGAGGCCGTCACCAGGACGGCCCCCGCAAGCTTTCAGCCTTGCAAGCGGCGCGGCTTAGCGTCCGCCGCCGCCACCGCCGCCGCCACCGCCGCCACCGGGCATCGAGGTGTCGTACTGCGTGCGGGCCTGGTCGTAGACGTCCCGGGTGCCGCTGCGCTTGTTGCGGTCGATAATTTCCTGCGTGCTGGCGCACACGTCCCAGAACCCAAAGCCGCGCTGGTCGGTGATCGCCCAGCACTTGTTGCCCTGACGGACCGGCCCGTTCGCTTGCGCGAACGCCGAGGTTGAGATGGCCAAGGCGGCCATTACGAGCAAGAAACGCTTCATGACGCCTTCTCCTATTCAAACGAGCCGGCGGGATGCACGGCCCGATTCACAGGTCTTGGTCGTCGGTGGCCCTCGCGCGGTTCAAAGCCTGCGGGGCCTCTGGCATAAAATTTCCAATAAATTTCACCCCCCGTTTACCGCAATTGCGCGGGCCAGCCGGCGACTAATGGAAACGAAAGGGTTGGCGCTAAAAATACGCCCAAAATCGCGGGAGGGCTAATAAAAATGCACGGTATTTCCTTGAAGACGGCGTTGATCTCGCACATGGCCTGCTTTGCCATTCTCGTCGCCGTGATCGGGCTGACCGTCGTCACGCGTTTCCATCGCTTCGAGATCGCAATGCACGACCAGCTGCAGCCGCGTTATCACGCGGCTTTCGCGCTCTAGAAAACCGGCGCCGCCGCGCCGCAGCATCGTCTCAAACGAAAAAGGCCGGGGCTGTCGTCTCGGCCTTTTTGCTTGCGCTTGGCTCGCGGGGTCAGCGCGATGCCTCATGCTGATGATGCGTGTGCCGCGAATAGTGGCGATAATGATGATGGTGGCGATGGAATCCCAGCCCGCGCGAAATCGTCGGGCCCGCCGTGTAGCCGACAACGCCGCCCGCGACAGCGCCGATCGGGCCGCCGACGATTGCGCCCGCCGCTGCGCCCATCGCGCCGTCGCCGATCCGTTCCTGCGCGCCGGCGATGCCCGGAGCAATCGCCACGCCCGTTGCGACAATCGCAACCGCCAAAAGATTTTTCATGGTGCCTCTCCATTGAAAATAAAATGCGCGCCGTGTTCGGCGCTCTGTTTCGACAATGCGAGGCGGCGACCGATGGTTCCTGTTGTGCAGTGCAGTGTCACGTTCCTGATGGCGCACACCGGTGCAACACAAACGAGCTCCGGCGCAAACACGCCGAAGCCCGTTACGCGAATTGTGTGTCGGCTAGATTCGGCCGAGCAGCAGCAAGATCAGCAAAATGATGAGCACAACGCCGAGGCCGCCCGAGGGGTAATAGCCCCATCCGGCGCTGTACGGCCAGGTCGGCAACGCGCCGAGCAGAAGAATAATCACGATGATGAATAGAAGTAGCCGCATCCTTGCCTCCTCCAGCATGGGTCCGGGTTCCAACGCTGGGTTCGCAGATTTGGTTCCTGCGCGGTCCACAGCGTTTCCGGCGCGCAAATTGCACGCCCCGCGCGATGGCGCCTGGCGCACGATTGCTGCTAGTCTTGAACAAAGGTTGCGGTGCCGGGATCAAACGAT
>DASZVZ010000021.1:0-1676 GCA_035546875.1 Pseudolabrys sp. | reverse complement strand
CTTCGAGCAGGAGCGGATCGCCGACCTTGAGCGTGCCTTCTTCCACCGTGCCGTGATGCACGAACAGGTCGCCGGCATTCTTCTGCGTGTCGGTCACCGTGAAGCGCACGCCCTCGCGCCGCATTTCGCCGGTGTCGCCGATCTGGCCGCCGCTCTCGCCGTAGAACGGCGTCTGGTTGACGATGACCGCGCCGGTCTCGCCCTTCTTCAGCGCGGTGACCTGTTTGCCGTCCTTGACCAGCGCGGCGACGACGCCCTCCGCGCTCTCGGTCTCGTAGCCGAGGAATTCGGTGGCGCCCACCTTCTCGCGCAGGCCGAACCAGATCGCATCGCTCGCAGCCTCCCCCGAGCCTGCCCAGGAGGCGCGCGCCTTCTCGCGCTGGCGCTCCATCGCCGCGTTGAAGCCCTCGACGTCGACCGAGACGCCGCGCGCGCGCAATGCGTCCTGCGTGAGATCGAGCGGAAAGCCGTAGGTGTCGTAGAGCGTAAACGCAGTCTCGCCCTTGAGCTGACCGCCCTGCTTCAGCCCCTTGCTCTCGGCGTCGAGGATCGCGAGGCCGCGCTCGAGCGTACGGCGGAAACGCGTCTCCTCGAGCTTGAGCGTTTCAGTGATCAGCGCCTCGGCGCGGATCAATTCGGGATAGGCCTGGCCCATCTCGCGCGTGAGCGCGGGCACGAGCCTCCACATCAGCGGCTCTTTCGCGCCGAGCAGCTCGGCGTGACGCATGGCGCGACGCATGATGCGGCGGAGCACGTAGCCGCGGCCTTCGTTCGACGGCAGCACGCCGTCGGCGATCAGGAACGAGGACGCGCGCAGGTGATCGGCGATCACCCGGTGCGACGCTTTCTGCGGCCCGTCGGAATCGACGCCGGTCAAATCGGCGATGGCGCGGATCAGCGTCGCGAACAGGTCGATGGCGTAATTGTCGTGCGTGCCTTGCAGCACCGCGGCGATGCGCTCGAGCCCCATGCCGGTGTCGATCGACGGGCGCGGCAGCGGCACGCGCTTGCCGCCGGCCTGCTGCTCGAACTGCATGAAGACGAGATTCCAGATCTCGATGAAGCGATCGCCTTCCTGGTCGGGCGAGCCGGGCGGGCCGCCCGGAATATGCGGCCCGTGGTCGTAGAAGATTTCGGAGCACGGCCCGCAGGGGCCCGTATCGCCCATCGCCCAGAAATTGTCGGAGCCGGCGATGCGCAGGATCTTGCTGTCGGGCAATCCCGCGATCTTCTTCCAGAGATTGAACGCGTCGTCGTCGTCGATATAGACGGTGACGAGCAGGCGCTCCTTGGGCAGCGCGAAATCCTTGGTGCAGAGATTCCAGGCAAGCTCGATCGCGCGTTCCTTGAAGTAGTCGCCGAACGAGAAGTTGCCGAGCATTTCGAAGAACGTGTGGTGGCGCGCGGTGTAGCCGACATTGTCGAGGTCGTTATGCTTGCCGCCCGCGCGCACGCATTTCTGCGCGGTGACCGCGCGCTGGTAGGGGCGCTTCTCGAGGCCGGTGAACACGTTCTTGAACTGCACCATGCCGGCATTGGTGAACATCAGCGTCGGGTCGTTGCGCGGCACGAGCGGGGACGACGCCACCGGCTGATGGCCGTTGCGCGCGAAGAAATCGATGAAGTTCTGGCGGATCTCGTTGACGCCGCTCATGGACTATTGCCGCTGACCGCCC
>DASZVZ010000020.1:0-69023 GCA_035546875.1 Pseudolabrys sp. | reverse complement strand
TCGGCGACACCGGCGAAATGCGGCGCGAGGGCGTGCGCTTCACGGTGACCGACACGCAGAAGAATGCCGGCGACCTGTTCGTGCATCACGGCACGGTGGAAGAAGGCACGCTCAAGGTCGGCGATCCGCTCCTGCTCGAAGTCGACCACGTGCGCCGCGGCGACATCCGCAAGAACCATTCCGCAACCCACCTCCTGCACGAGGCGCTGCGCATCGTTCTCGGCGATCACGTCGCGCAGAAGGGCTCGCTGGTCGCGCCCGACCGGCTGCGCTTCGACATCTCGCACCCGAAGCCGATCACGCCAGCCGAGCTCGAGAAGGTCGAGGACATCGCCAACGACATCGTGCTGCAAAATTCTCCCGTCACTACCCGGCTGATGGCGGTCGACGACGCCATCGCATCCGGCGCGCGCGCGCTGTTCGGCGAGAAATACGGCGACGAGGTGCGCGTGGTGGCGATGGGCGAGCCTCCGGCCGCCGCCGGGGGCAGGGGCGGCAATACCATGGGCTGGTCGGTGGAATTGTGCGGCGGCACGCACGTCAAGCGCACCGGCGACATCGGCCTCATTTCGGTCGTGAGCGACAGCGGTGTTGCCGCCGGCGTGCGCCGTATCGAGGCGCTCACCGGTCACGGCGCGCGCCGGAATGCTCACACTCAGATTCAGCTCGCCAAAGCGGCGTCCGCAGAGCTCAAAGTGCCGCTTGAGGAAATGCCGGCGCGCGTCGCCGCGCTGCTCGAGGAAAGGAAGAAGCTCGAGCGCGATCTCTCGGACGCGCGCAAGAAACTGGCCATGGGCGGCGGCGCTGCATCCGCGGCGGCCGACGACACGCGCCAGGTCAACGGCGTCAAGCTGATCGCGCGCGCGGTCTCCGGCATCAGCCCGAAGGATCTGCCGAGCCTGATCGACGAGGGCAAGAAAAAGCTCGGCTCGGGCGTCGTCGCCATCGTGGCGGTGAGCGAGGAGGGGCGCGCCGGCATCGCGGTCGGCGTCACCGACGACCTCAAGACGCGCTTTTCCGCGGTCGATCTCGTGCGCAAGGGCGCCGAGGCGCTTGGCGGCAAAGGCGGTGGCGGGCGGCCCGACATGGCGCAGGCCGGCGGACCCGACGGCTCCAAGGCGGACGCAGCGCTCAAGGCGGTCGAAGCCGCGCTCGGCGGCGCATGAGCCGCCATTACTGACACGTCATGGCCGGGCTTGACCCGGCCATCCCGCTTGGGGAAGCACTGCGCTCCTTATCGGGGTCACCGAAACAAGCCCGGCGATGACAGAGGAGGGGCTTTTGCCTTCGGATTTTTCCATCCGCCGCTGGAGTACGCCCGAGCGTCTCGACGAGATCCTCGCGGTCGTGCACGCGTCGTTCGCCGGCTTCGAGCCGCCGTCGGGTGTGCTCAGGGAGGGCCTCGCGCATCTGACCGCGCGCTTTGCCGAGGAGACGTTCGTGGTCGCGCTCGCGGGCGAGACGATCATCGGCAGCGTGTTCTGCGCGCGCAAGGGCGACGCGCTCTATCTCACGCGCATGGCGGTCGCGCCCGCCTGGCGCAAGCGCGGCGTCGGCCGCGCGCTGATACAGGGCGCCGAGGAGGAAGCGCGCCGCGCCGGTGCGAAACGCCTGACCTTGCGCGTGCGCAAGAATCTGCCGGGCAACCGCGCCTACTTCGCGCGCTTCGGCTTCGTCGTAACCGGCGAGGGGCAGGACGCCGGGCGGCCGCCGTATGACGCCATGGAACGCGCGCTCTAGGCTCGTATGCGCCGCGCGGTTGAAAAGCAGGCCGGATTTCTGGGATAAGTCGCAAATATCGCCAGCCGATTCCATCCTGCCGCGCTACCGTTGAGATGAAGGCATAGACCGTGCTGCACGCGCAGGGGCTCAAGGGCATCATCATTTTCCTGGTGGTCGCCGGCATCATCGTGCCGCTCTTCCACCGCGCCCGCATCGGCACGGTGCTCGGATTCCTGATCGCGGGCGTGGCGCTGGGGCCGTTCGGCCTCGCGCGGCTCGAGCCGCAGTATCCGTGGCTGCATTACGTCACCTTCGACGACCCGCAGCGCGGCGAGGCGCTGGCCGAGTTCGGCATCGTGATGCTGCTGTTTCTGCTGGGACTGGAGTTGTCGCTGCAGCGACTGTGGCAGTTGCGCCGCTACGTGCTCGGCGTCGGCCTCGTCCAGGTCGTGGTTTCGACGCTCGCGATCGGACTGGCGGTGCGCTTTGCCGGCGGTGTGCGTCCGGCCGGCATCGTGCTCGGCCTCTGCCTCGCGATGTCCTCGACCGCGATCGTGATGCAACTGCTCAACGAGCAGCACCGGGTCGCGCATCCGACCGGCCATATCGCGCTCTCGGTCTTGCTGTTTCAGGACCTGATGGTCGTCCCGATACTGTTCATCGTCGGCTTTCTTGCCGACGGCGGCCACGAACAGCGGAATATTCTGACACTGATCGCGCCGTTTGCCGGCGCGCTCGCCGCGGTGCTGGTGATCATGCTGGCGGGGCGCTTTCTCATCGGTCCGCTGTTGCGCTCGGCCGTGCGCACCGGGAGCCGCGACCTCATCATGGCCGTCGCGCTGCTGATCCTGATGGCGTTTGCGGTCGCGACCGGCGCCGCCGGGCTCTCGATCGCGCTCGGCGCGTTCCTCGCCGGCCTTCTGATCAGCGACAGCGAAGCGCGCCACCATGTCGAGGTCGACCTCGAGCCGTTCAAAGGGCTGCTGCTCGGCATATTCTTCATCACGGTCGGCACGCACGTCGACATCGCCGCGGTCGCCGCCGATGCGGCATGGATCGCGCTCGCGCTGGTCGCGCTGCTCGCCGTCAAGAGCGCGGTGCTCTACGGCGCCGCGCGCGCGTTCGGCGTTCCGAAGCCGGTGGCGGCCGAAGTCGCACTGCTGCTGGCGCAGGCCGGCGAGTTCGCCTTCGTGGTCATCAGCGTCGCGCAAACCGGCGCGCTGCTCTCGCCGCGGCTGACGAGCGGGGCGGTGGCGGTCGTGGGTCTCAGCATGATGGCGACGCCGCTATTGTCCTATGCGGGCCGCGCGCTCGCGCGCCGGCTGGACGCCGGCGCTAACGGGCACAACGCGCCGGGCGAGGTCGCGGCCGACCTCGAAGGGCATATCGTCATCGGCGGGCTCGGCCGGGTCGGACGGCTGGTCGCGGAAGCGCTGCAGGCCGAGAACGTGCCCTATATCGCGCTCGACACCGACGGCGAAACAGTCGCGCGCCTGCGCGCGCAAGGGCGCCCGGCCTTTTTCGGGGATGCGGGACGGCACGAGTTGCTGCACAAGATCGGCGCGGAGCGGGCGCGCGCCTTTGTCGTCACGGTCAACGACAAGCGCGCCGCCGAGCGCATGGTTACCGCCGCGCGCCAGATCAAGCCGGACGCGCTGGTGTTCGCGCGCGCCAACGATACGGCGCACGCCGAGCGGCTGCTCGCGCTCGGTGCGGTCGGCGTCATCCCGGTGACGGTAGAGGCAAGCCTGCAGCTTGCCTCGCGCGTGCTGGAAAGCCTCGATCTGCCGGAGGAAACGATCGCGCAACGTCTCGACGCGATGCGGACGGCCGAGCTGGGCAAATTGGCGAAGGCGGCCGGAAGCTGACCGCCTTGCGCCGCGCTCAGTTGAGCGTCACCGGCTGATAGCCGTCGACCGTGAAGTGGGCGAGGGGGAAGCGCGCGGGCGCGACGACAGTCTTCTTCACGAGATCGATGCGCACCTGCTCGCCGGTGTAGGGATCGTTGGCGATAAGCTGATGCGGGTGGTTTTGCGCGTCGGTCGTGTAGAGCGTGCCGAGCATGTAGTGCGTCGCGGTCGTCGTCTTGCCGGTCTTGTAGGTGCCGCGCAGGATCACCGGGCGCCCCGCGTTCATCTGGCCGAGCACGTTGAAGCGGTTTATCGGCGCGGTGCTCGGTATCGTCGCAAGCGTTCCAAGTGTCGCGTACGCCGTCACCGGACCGGCGTAGGTCGTCTTTTCGGTGCGGTCGTGCCAGAAATATTTGTTGATCTTCACGTCCGACAGCGACGCAACATCGTCGCTGATGCTCACCGCGCGCGCGATCATCGTATAGACGGCGGCAAGCGAAGCCAGGCCGGCATGCGCGGGCTTGCCGATGTAGTTCGCCAAATCGAGCTGGCCGATCGGCAGGAACGTGAACAGCGTGTCGCCATGCACGAGCGTGGCGAGCGGCGCTTTGAAGTCGATTTGGGGATCGGTGAGGAACGGGAAGCTCCGTCCCGGGGTAATGCTCCAGTCGCTGCCGAAGCCTGCCGGAAGCTTGCGGGTCAGGTACCGGGTAGAGGCACCCACTCCGCCGGCGCTCGTCGTTTGCCCTGACGTCTGATTGTCCCAGTACGAATTGGTCACGACCGCGCTCGAAAAAAGCGAGGAACCGACAAGGCCGCCGGCGGGGGCGCCGCCGCTGCTGCCGACGGAGCCCGCGGCGTAAGTCTGGTCCGTGTGCGACGTGAACGATTCACCGGCGAGCCCGCCGGCGCCGCCGTTGGCGCCGGTTACGGCCGACACCCGGCCGAGCGCGAAGGACTGGTGGGTCGGTCCGGAGCCGGTGTTGAAATCATATCCGATCAGGCCGCCGGCAAAGTTGTTGTCCGTGCCGCTGCTGAGAACCGAGCCGGTCGCGAACGAAAATCTGACGGTGCCGATGTCCTCGGCGACGAGACCTCCGGCGTAGCAGGCATCGCCCTGGCAGGTGACATTGCCCGTGGCGTAACTGCGGGTGACCATCGACGTCCCGTCCTCGACAAAGCCCACCAGCCCGCCGGCCAGCTGGGTATTGTTGGAGGCGACAACATCGGCCGCACTCGAGGAATGACTGACCGTCGTCACCCCTGCGATCCAGCCGATAAGGCCGCCGGCGTAGCAGTCCGACGCACAACTGACTTTGCCGCTGACTTTAACGTGCGCGACGGTGCTCGGCCCTTCCACTTCGCCCGCGAGGATGCCGATGGAAAACAACGTGACCGTGCGTGCGGTTACTTTGGCGTCGCGAATAGTGACGTTGCCCAGGGTGACGCCGGTCGCGTGGCCAAACAGGCCGATGCTGCTTCCGGATGCCGCGTTGATCTTCAGGTTGGAGATGACATGGTTTCGGCCGTCGAAGGTGCCGGTGAACGGCGTTGCGTTCGTGCCGACCGGCGCGAAATTGGCGATCGACGAGAGATCGATATCGTTGGCCAGACAATAGTCGCCGGCGAGATTGCTTTGCATCGCCTGCAACTGCGCCCCAGTCGTAATCTGCGTGCAGGCGGCGTGCGCGCTCGACGTCAAAACAGCCAGAGTGACCGCTGCGAGCAGGCTCGCAGTGGGGCGGCGCGTCTTCATTGTGATGTCCTCAACCCGCTACGTCGCCGCCGGCGCAAATCTTAGCAACCGGCGCGGCGCGATGCTACCTCCGATTGCACCAGCGGCTGGGCTGCGGAACTTTTCCGTCATGCCTCAGTCGATGCAGCGGTCGGCGGCGGACACCGCGCTGCGGCCTCGCGTCGCGCGCCGCGCGATCGCGCACGCCGCCTTGCCGCTAGGCCGCCATCGCCTTCTTGAGGTTCTCGTCGACCTTGTCGAGGAAGCCGGTGGTCGAGAGCCACTTCTGGTCGGGGCCGACGAGCAACGCGAGATCCTTGGTCATGAAACCAGCCTCGACAGTGTCGACGCAGACCTTTTCCAGCGTGGTCGCGAAATTCGCGAGCTGCGAGTTGTTGTCGAGCTTGGCGCGATGCGCGAGCCCGCGTGTCCAGGCGAAGATCGACGCGATCGAGTTGGTCGAGGTTTCCTTGCCCTTCTGGTGCTCGCGGTAGTGGCGCGTCACGGTGCCGTGCGCGGCTTCTGCCTCGACCACCTTGCCGTCCGGCGTCATCAGCACGGACGTCATCAAACCGAGCGATCCGAAACCTTGCGCGACCGTGTCGGACTGCACGTCGCCGTCGTAGTTCTTGCACGCCCAGACGTAGCCGCCCGACCACTTGAGCGATGACGCGACCATGTCGTCGATCAGGCGATGCTCATAGGTGATCTTTTTCGCGGCGAACTTGTCCTTGAACTCGTTGTCGAACACTTCCTGGAACAGCTCCATGAAGCGGCCGTCGTACTGCTTGAGGATCGTGTTCTTGGTCGAGAGGTAGACCGAGTAGCCGCGATTCAATCCGTAGTTCATCGAGGCGCGGGCAAAATCGCGGATCGAGCCGTCGAGATTGTACATCGCCATCGTGACGCCGCTCTCGGGCGCCTTGAAGACTTCGCGCTCGATCACCGTGCCGTCGTCGCCGATGAACTTGATCGAGATCGTGCCGGGTGTCGGAAACTTGAAATCGGTCGCGCGGTACTGGTCGCCGTAGGCGTGGCGGCCGATGATGATCGGCTTGGTCCAGCCGGGCACGAGGCGCGGCACGTTCCTGCAGATGATCGGCTCGCGGAAAATCGTGCCGCCGAGAATGTTGCGGATGGTGCCGTTCGGCGAGCGCCACATCTCCTTGAGGCCGAACTCCTTCACGCGGCCTTCGTCCGGCGTGATGGTGGCGCATTTGACGGCGACGCCCACCTCGCGCGTCTTGTTGGCCGCGTCGATGGTGATCCGGTCGTTGGTCTCGTCGCGCTTCTGGATGCTCAAATCGTAATAGAGCAGCTGAACGTCGAGATAGGGATGGATCAGCTTGTCCTTGATGAGCTGCCAGATAATGCGGGTCATCTCGTCGCCGTCCATTTCGACGACGGGATTTGTGACCTTGATCTTCGCCATCCTAAAACACCCGGATCAGAGCGCGGCGAGCGCGGCTTTCAGCGTGGCGCTTGGCCGCATCGCGGCCGACGTCTTGGCCGGATCGGGCAGGTAGTAGCCGCCGATGTCGACCGGCTTGCCTTGCGCGGCGATCAGCTCGCCATTGATCCTGGCTTCGTTCTTTTCGAGCGTTTCGGCCAGCGGCTTGAATTTCGCTTGCAGCTCCTTGTCCTTGGTCTGCGCGGCGAGCGCCTGCGCCCAGTACAACGCGAGATAGAAATGGCTGCCGCGGTTGTCGAGTTCGCCGACCTTGCGGGCCGGGCTTTTGTTGGTCTCGAGGAACCGCCCGATGGCGGCATCGAGCGCCTCGGCGAGAACCAGCGCCTTGGCGTTCTTGTACGTATGGCCAAGATGCTCGAGCGACGCGCCGAGCGCGAGGAACTCACCGAGCGAATCCCAGCGCAGGTAGCCCTCTTTCTGGAACTGCTCGACGTGCTTCGGTGCCGAGCCGCCGGCGCCCGTTTCGAACATGCCGCCGCCCGCGAGCAGGGGGACGATCGAGAGCATCTTGGCCGACGTGCCGAGCTCCATGATCGGGAAAAGGTCGGTCAGATAATCCCGCAGAATGTTGCCGGTGACCGAAATCGTGTCCTGACCTTTGCGGATGCGCTCGAGCGAGAACTTCATCGCCTCGACCGGCGCGAGGATGCGGATGTCGAGCCCCTTGGTGTCGTGATCCTTCAGGTATTTCTCAACCTTGGCGATGACTTGCGCATCGTGCGCGCGATTTTTGTCGAGCCAGAACACCGCGGGCGTGTTGGTCAGGCGGGCGCGGCGGACGCCGAGCTTGACCCAATCGCGCACGGCTGCGTCCTTGAGCTCGCACATGCGGAAGATGTCGCCGGCCTCGACCGGGCGCTCCAGGAGCACCTTGCCGTTGTCCGTTACAACGCGGACAGTGCCGGCCGCGGGCACCTCGAAGGTCTTGTCGTGCGAGCCGTACTCCTCGGCCTTCTGCGCCATCAGTCCGACATTCGGCACCGTGCCCATGGTCTTCGGATCGAAGGCGCCGTGCGCCTTACAGTCGTCGATGACCGCCTGATAGAGCCGCGCATAGGCGCGATCCGGGATCACCGCCTTGGCGTCGTGCAGATTGCCGTCGGGTCCCCACATGCGGCCGGACTCGCGGATCATGGCCGGCATGGTCGCGTCGATGATGAAGTCCGAAGGGACATGCAAGCCGGTGATGCCCTTGTCGGAGTTCACCATCGCCAAAGCGGGGCGCTTGGCGTACTCGGCCGCGATATCGTCCTTGATCGCCTTCTTCTCTGCCTCCGGCAGCGTCTCGATCTTGGCGAGCAGATCGCCGAAGCCGTTGTTGAGGTTGACGCCGAGCTTTTTCAGCGTGGCGGCGTGTTTTTCGATGACGTCGGAGAAGAAGATGGACACGGCGTGGCCGAAGATGATCGGATCGGCGATCTTCATCATCGTCGCCTTGACGTGCAGCGAGAACAGCACGCCTTGCTTCCTGGCGTCGTCGATCTGCTCGGCGAAGAATTTGCGCAGTGCCTTGGCGCTCATGACCGCTGCGTCGATGATCTCGCCGTCGGCAATCGCCGTCTTTGCCTTCAGCACGGTGGTCTTGCCGCCCGCTTCGACCAGTTCGATGCGAACATTGGTCGCCTTGTCGACCGTGGTGGCGATTTCCGAGCCGAAATAGTCGCCGCTCGACATGTGCGCCACGTGCGATTTGGAGTCCTTGCTCCATGCGCCCATCTTGTGCGGGTTCTTGCGGGCGTAGTTCTTGACCGCGGCGGCCGCGCGGCGGTCCGAATTGCCTTCGCGGAGGATCGGGTTGACCACGCTGCCGAACACCTTGCCGTAGCGCGCCCTGATCTCCTTCTCGGCGTCCGTCGTCGGATTATCCGGATAATCGGGAACGTTATAGCCCTTGCCCTGCAATTCCTTGATCGCGGCCTTGAGCTGCGGGATCGAGGCCGAGATGTTCGGCAGCTTTATGATATTGGCTTCGGGTTTCAGCGTGAGCTCGCCGAGTTCGGTGAGTTCATCGTTGATCCGCTGTGCGGGGGTGAGCTTCTCGGGGAAGTTGGCGAGGATGCGGCCGGCCAGCGAGATGTCCTTCAGCGTCACGGATATGCCCGCCGCGCCCACGAAGGCTTTGACGATCGGCAGCAGCGAAAAAGTCGCGAGTGCCGGGGCTTCGTCGACCTTCGTCCACATGATTTCGTTATTTGGCATGGCTGGAATCCAACTGGCGGGAGTTTGCGCGCCCTATAGCACCCGCCCGCGGGGCTTCAAAGCCTGCCTTTCGTGACCATTGGCCGGATTCGGCCCGCGCCATGCCGCCCCGTGGAGGGCCGGTGGCGGCGGGCCGGTACCGATAAGGCCAAGCGCTGAAACGAAACGCCGGCGACACGCGCGGGCGCCTGCACTAGGATTGCCGTCAGGGGTGACTGCCATGACCACGCAGCCTGCCGGGCAGGTCGTGCCGGACGACGCCGTTCGACTGCGGCGGACGGTCGGCGACTATATCGTCTCGATCTACAAGATCGCCTTCGGCCGTCCCGGCGACCACGATGTTTTCCGCAATGCCGAGGTGCGCTGGACCGATTTCATTCTCCCGCTGGTGCTGTTCGTCGTCATTCAAGTCGGCTACGCGATCGGCACCAGCGCGGAGGCGCGCCACCTCGTAAGCATCAACGCCCGCGCCACGGCGATCGTTCTCGCCATCGTCACTTTCGGGACGGCGATGAGGTTCATCGTCGCGGGCGCCGTCACCTGGGGCCTTGCCCGGCTGGTGGCCGCGCCTGAGCGCGTGCTGCCCGGCCTGGTCGGTTACCTGTGGACGATTGCCGCGCTGGTCGCGCCGGGCATCATGATCGTCCGCTTTGGCATCAGCGCGCATGAGCCGTGGTGGGCGCTCGTCATGCATGGCGTCGCGGCGGTCGCGGTCGCCATCTTCTTTCCGATGCGGATCATGAAGGTGGCCTTCGCGCTGCCGGGCATGGGCACGGCATTTCTGCTCGCGGTGGCCGGCAGCATTGTCTCCTTCGTCGTCGATTTCCTGCTCGCCGGTCTGTTCTGAGCAACGGCTTTCGGCGCGGCGGCTCCCATTTCGCGAATCGTTTTTTGCGTCGGCTAGGCGAGCGCAATGCCGATGACCATCGCCGCCGTCGCCAGCGTGAGCACGGGCAGCGCCCAGCACACGAAGAAATACACCTGCTCCTGCACGTAGCGTCCGAACAGGCGCGCGACGACGCCGTATCGGAACAGCAGCACGTTGACGACGAGGCCTATTCCGAGCGTGAGGTAGTTGAGCGCCAGCAATTCGTGCACCGGATTGGCGCCGGAGCCGAGCATCTCGTAGGTCGAATTGATGGTGAAGTTGAGCGCAATGACCGCGAACAGGCCGCCGATGATGATGTTCACCAGCTCGAAGGTCTCGATGCGGAAATTTCCGTCCTTGCTGCGGTTGAGCCAGATCGACAGCATCGGGATGAGCAGCGAGGCGAACAGCGGGATGAAGATCGACGCGATGATCATCGCGGGCTCGCGGATGATCTCGAGCGAGGCGACGACCTGCGAATGGGTCGCGCCGTGCCAGCCGTTCATCGCTTCGCCGCGCAAGGTCACGTTGCCGAGCTCCCAGCCGTCGAGCGATGCCTGCTTCGAGCGCCGGCTGTCGTTAAGGTCGTTTTCGTCGAAGACCAGCACGACGGTTTGCGCGTCGACGTCGCGGACAGCTATGTCGAGACGCAATTTCTGCCGGTCGAACGGAAAACTGTCGACGCTCACGCTGGAGGCGAAGTCGCCGCTGGTGCGCTTGATCATCTCGACGCTGCCATCGGGATAGATCCACAAGCCGGCGCTGGTGTAGGCAGCCTTGCCGCGCTGGTTGGCGAATTCGACGGGCGGCACCCACATCTTCGCGATCTGGGCGCCGGCTTCCGCCCCGCGGAAGATTTGCGGAGACTGGCTCGCGTCCTGCGCGGAGCGGCGCAGCCGCAAATCCTGCCAGCGCAGCCGCACGTCGACCGTTGCAGTGAGAACGCCGGTGTTTTCCTTGAACCCGATGAGCTCGACAAATTCGACCGCGACGTTCACGCGCACCGGGAGGCCCTTTCCGGTCGGGACGCCGGTCTGCGCCTGCGCCGCGCTCGCGGCAAACAGCGCGATCACCAGGGTGAGCAAGGCGCGCCGCATGACGTCACGCACGCGCGGCCAGCAGCCGCTCCTGGTGACGCGCAAGCTCGGTGATTTCGGCGCAGAATTTTTCGCCCGGCGGCAGCGGGGCGGGCGGCTTGCCGCTTTCCATCGCCGCAAAGCGTTCGTTGATGACGTCGAGCGGGCGCAGCAGGAAGCCGCGGATCACGACGACGATGGCTCCGGCGAGGATGACGAGTCCGCAGATCGCGAGCCACAGTTGCCAGGCGAATGCGCGGCCGACGGCGGCGCGGGTCGCGCTGAAATCGCGCGCGACGCTGATGACGCCGATCGGGCTTCCGGCGCTGTCGCGCAATGGCACCTGCAACACGCCGTAGGTGAGATTCTGCGACTCGCGCGTGTAGTGGGTCGGTTCGGTCACCGTCGCGATGTCGCTCTCGCCGACGAGGTCGGTCATCACGGCCTTGTTGGTGGTGTGGAAGCGCATGAAGCGCCCGACGCGGTTCTGGTCGCTGAGCTTGGCGGGGTCGACGCCGCGGGCGTATTCGCGCAACGGCTTTTCCTCGATGAAGAGCGCGAAATCGAAACCGTAAGCGGCCTTGAGACTGTCGAGCATGGGCGCGAGATCGAGGCCGAATTCGAAGCTTCCGATGTGCTGGCCCTGTTTGTCGGTCACCGGAGCGACGCCGAAAACGGCCGGACCGGTGCGGCCGAGAGCCGGGCCGCCGCGGCCGTTATGCTCGCGATTGACGGCGACGACCATCGGGCGGAATTTGGTGAGATCGTCGCCGTGGTTGTCGGGCGCTTGCAACCGCAGGAGAGAGGTCGCGGGCGGAATGTGAAATGCCGCCTGATCGACGCCGCGGCGCTCCTTCTGCACCTGAAACATTTCGGCATATTCTTCGAGCAGGCGCGTGCGGTCGCGCGCGGCGACCGCCTGCTTGGTGGTGCTCGACGCCGCGACGATCTCCGCGCGGGCCAGGGCCTGCACGGCGCCGTTGCCGATGGCGCGCGCGACGGCAGCTTGCATGAGCTCAAACTGGCTCGCTTCGGTCGCGGCCGTCAGCCCGGTGAACATCCAGTGTGTCGCCCATGTAATGACGGCAATAACGAGCGCTGCCACGGCGATGAGCGCGGCAGGCGCGCTGCGGCGAAATGTCATGAATGCCCCCTCGAACGCGGCCGTTCAATCCGGCGCGTTCGGCGCAAAGATTTCCAGAGCCACGGGTCAAAATCAACGTGCCCGGCGCTTTTGGTGGGGACGGCTCGCCGCTATACCGGCTGCCGGAGAAGCTTATGCCGGGTTCAGGAACCGACAAGACGAAGCGCTGGATCGAAACACCCGCGCCGGTGGTGGTGCTGGTCGAGCCGCAGCTCGGCGAGAACATCGGCGCTACGGCGCGCGCGATGGCGAATTTCGGCTTGTCGAAGCTCCGCCTGGTCAAGCCGGTGCAGGGCTGGCCGAACGACAAGGCGCGCGTGATGGCGGCGGGGGCCGACCGCATCCTCGACAACGCCGCGCTCTACGAGACGCTGAACGAAGCAATCGGCGATTGCACCTTCGTGATCGCGACGACGGCGCGCAATCACGACCAGGCGAAAGAGGTGGTGAGCGCGGAAGCCGCCGCCGGGCTGATCGCGCCCAAGGTGGCGGCCGGCGAGACGGTGGCGCTGGTGTTCGGGCGCGAGCGCAACGGACTGGAAAATCACGAAGTCGGTCTCGCGGACCGCATCCTGACGCTGCCGGTCAATCCGGCGTTTGCCTCGCTTAATCTCGCGCAGGCGGTGATCATCGTCGCCTACGAGTGGTTCAAGCGGGCGGGCGGCGGTGAATTGCCGTTTTCGATGCCGGATAAATCGCCGTCGGCGCCCAAGCAGCAACTCGACGCGTTCTTTGCCGATCTCGAGCGCGAGCTCGATGCCATCGAGTTCTATCGCCCGCACGAGAAGCGGGGAACCATGAGCGTCAACCTGCGCAACATATTCAACCGCATGACGCCGTCCGAGCAGGACGTACGCACGTTGCATGGGATCTTCATGGGACTCGCGCAGGGGCGCAAAGGGCCGGCGCGCGGCGGCGTGCTCGACGGGGCGCAGGCCGAGATGCTGCGCAATTTGCTCGCCGAGCAGGGCGGGCAGGGCGAGCGCGCGCCTGCACGCGGGCTTGCCCGCCTGCTGCGGCGCAATCCGACCGAGGCCGAGCGCATCCTGTGGCAGGCGCTCACCAACGACCGCCGCTTCGCCGGTCGCGGCTTCAAGCGGCAGGTACCGGTCGGGCGGCACATCACAGACTTCGTCTCTTTTCCGCTCAAGTGCGTGATCGATCTTGTGCCGGCGGGCGAGGAGGAAGCGGCCGCGCATGCGCGCGACACCAAGCGCATCTGGCTGGAGGAGCACGGCTACAAGGTCATCCTGGTGACGGCTGCGGCGGTCGAGGCGGACGTCGCGAAGGTGCTGGACGGTCTCGCAGGCGCCATCGACAACAGCCCGTCACCCTGAGGTGCCGTCACGTAGCGTCGGCCTCGAAGGGTGATTGCCCGCCATCCTCCGAGGCGCGCCTTCGGGGCGCACCTCAGGATGACGGGGCGATGGTAGTCAGCCCTTGAGCGCCTTCATCTGCTCGCCGATGCCGGCGCGCAGGAAGCCGAGGTCGCTGCCGACGGCGAGGAAGCAGAAGCCGCGCCTGGCCGCGGCAAGCGCGCGTTCGGCATTGGCGCAATAAAGCCCGGCGAGCTTGCCGGCCTTTTTCGCCGCGGCGAGGATTTTGTCGAGCGCGGCCTCGACCTCGCGCGAATGCGGGTCGAGCACGCCGCCGTTGGTGAGCCCGATCGACAGATCGGACGGCCCGACGAACAGCAAGTCGATGCCGGGCGTGCCCGCGATGGCGTCGAGATTGGCGATCGCGGTCGTGGTCTCGACCATTGCCATGGTGACGGTCGCCGCGTTGGCCTCGCGCAGATAGGTCTTCTGGTCGGGGATGCCGGCGAGCATGGTGGCGCGGTTAGGCCCCCAGCTGCGCTCGCCGAGCGGGGGATATTTCGCGGCCGCGACGAAGGCGCGCGCGTCGGCGGCGGTGTTGATCATCGGCGCGATGATCGCTTCCGCGCCGAAATCGAGCGCGCGGCTTGCTGCGGAAAATTGCCCGAGCGGAATACGCACGATCGGCGCGGCGCCGGCCTGGCGGATCGCGGCGATGCCGGTCACGGTCGCGGCCGTGTCCCACATGCCGTGCTGCTGGTCGATGTTGACCGCGGCAAATCCCTCGCGCGCGAGAACTTCCGCGATGATCGGCGCGGCGAGCGCGCTCCAGCCGCAGAAAACCGTTTCGCCGGCGGCAAAGCGCTGCGCGAGCGTGAAACCGGGCGCCGGCATCCGCTCAGCCGCTCGCCTTGATCTGGGCGATCGCCTGCGCCATCAGCTCGGTCATGGCGGTGCGGATATCCTGGTCGCTGACGGTCACGTTGCGGGCGTCGAAGTCCTTGCGAACCTTGCGGAAAACGTCGTGATCGCCGGTCTCCTCGAAGTCCGCCATAACGACTTCCTTGGCGTAGGCGTCGGCCTCCGCGCCGGAAAGGCCGAACTTCGCCGCCGCCCACTGGCCGAGCAGCTTGTTGCGCCGCGCGGTCGCCTTGAAGCGCAGTTCCTCGTCGTGCGCGAACTGCTTTTCGAAGCCTTCCTCGCGCTTGTCGAAAGTGGTGGTCATGCCGCCCTCATGAAATTGCGATCTCACGATCGCGAACACACATTGAACGTCGCGCCTTGCATATCGTCTAGCCCCGGTCAAGGCAACGTGATGAGGAGTCACATTGGCTAAAATGCGAAGTGGAAAACGCGGGACAACGTAGATTGTGCTGCTCACCCCGATCAGCTAGGTTGCCGACGTGCCCGGATATTTGTTAGCGCAGAGGCGTTATCCGGCCCTCCGCCGCGGATCTTGCAATTCCTCTTTTATGGAGCCACGGCACATCCATGGACTTTCAAAAACCACGGTACACGCCCATGAGCCGCCGTCGCCGCATCTACGAAGGCAAGGCGAAGGTCCTCTATGAAGGCCCCGAGCCTGGAACGCTGATTCAGCACTTCAAAGACGACGCGACGGCCTTCAATGCCAAGAAACACGAGGTTATCGAGGGCAAAGGCGTCCTCAACAACCGTATTTCCGAATACATCTTCCAGCATCTGAACGACATCGGAGTTCCGACGCACTTCATCAAGCGCCTCAACATGCGCGAGCAACTGATCCGCGAGGTCGAGATCATCCCGCTCGAGGTGGTGGTGCGGAACGTCGCCGCCGGCTCGCTGGCGACGCGGCTCGGCATCGAGGAAGGCACGCAACTGCCGCGCTCGATCATCGAGTTCTATTACAAGAACGACAAGCTCAACGATCCGATGGTATCGGAAGAGCACATCACGGCCTTCGGCTGGGCTTCACCGCAGGAAATCGACGACATCATGGCGCTGGCGATCCGCGTCAACGACTTCCTCTCGGGCCTTTTCCTCGGCGTCGGCATCCGCCTCGTCGATTTCAAGATGGAAACCGGCCGTCTCTGGGAAAACGACGTGATGCGCATCGTCGTCGCGGATGAGATTTCGCCCGACAGTTGCCGGCTGTGGGACATCAAGACCAACGACAAGCTCGACAAGGACCGGTTCCGCCGGGACCTCGGCGGGCTGGTCGAGGCCTATACCGAGGTTGCCAAGCGGCTCGGCATCCTCAACGAGGGCGAGCCGCCACGCGGCGCCGGCCCCGTGCTGGTGAAGGGCTGACCGGCACGGCTTTTCCTCCGCTCGTCCCCGCGCAAGCGGGGACCCCGTGCGGTGTTCCGAGATTGCAGATTTGTTGCGCTGGATTCGCGCTGCGCGGGAATGAGCGGGCGGGATTGGCCCGTTCGCTCCCGCGGTTTTCCCGACCTTGTTCCGGCCCTTTTTGCTCATAGTTTAGGCGTGGATAGCTGGCTAATTGTCGGCCGTTCCGCCGATTCATGCGGTACATCACCCCAATGAAAGCCCGCGTCACCGTCACGCTGAAATCCGGCATCCTCGACCCCCAGGGGAAAGCGATTGAGGGCGCGCTGCGCTCGCTCGGCGTCGCCGGGGTCGCCAGCGTGCGGCAGGGCAAGGTCTTCGATATCGAGTTGGAAGGCGGCGATCGGGCGAAAGCCGAGGCGCTGCTCAAGCAGGCGGCCGACAAGCTTCTCGCCAATACCGTGATCGAGAATTACCGGGTGGAAGTGCTGGGATGACGATCGGGGAAAGTGCATGAAAGCCGCCGTTCTCGTCTTCCCAGGCATCAATCGCGAGCGCGACATGGCGCGCACGCTCAAGCTCGTGTCCGGACAAGCGCCGGCGATGGTGTGGCACGCGGAGACCGCGCTGCCGGCCGGAACCGATCTCGTGGTCATCCCCGGTGGGTTTTCCTACGGCGATTATCTGCGCTGCGGTGCGATCGCTGCGCGCGCGCCGGTCATGGACGCCGTGCGCGGCTTTGCGGAGAAGGGCGGGCTCGTGCTCGCCGTCTGCAATGGGTTCCAGATCGCCTGCGAGGCGGGATTGCTGCCGGGCGTATTGATGCGCAACGCGCGTCTCAGGTTCATCTGCCGCGACGTGTTCCTGAAAGTGGAACGGTCCGACACGCCGTTCACGCGCGGCTATAACGCGGGGCAAGTGATCCGCGTGCCGACCGCGCACGGCGAAGGCAATTACGTCGCGGACGCCGACACCATCGCGCGGCTGGAAGGCGAGGGGCGGGTGGTTTTCCGCTACGTCGCGCCGGATGGCACGCGTACCGACAATTTCAACGTCAACGGCTCGACCAACGCGATTGCCGGCATCGTCAACGAGCGCGGCAACGTGCTCGGCATGATGCCGCATCCGGAAAATCACGTCGAAAGCGTGATCGGATCGACCGACGGCCGCGGCCTGTTCGCCGGCCTGGCTGAGGCGCTGGCGCGAGCGGCGTGAATACCCTCTCCCCTTGTGGGAGAGGCGAAGCGAGCCGGGTGAGGGGGCCGGCATTGCGACGAGTCTGTCCCCTTCACCCGGTTCTCGCACCGCTCTGCGCGATGCTCGAACCACCCTCTCCCACAAGGGGAGAGGGTAAGAAAAGCCGAGTTCGCATAACGTGATCCCCAACGAACCGAAAATCACGCCCGAACTTGTCGCCGAGCATGGGTTGAAGGCGGACGAATACCAGCGCGTGCTCGACCTCATCGGGCGCGAGCCGTCGCTGACCGAGCTCGGCATCTTCTCGGCGATGTGGAACGAGCACTGCTCGTACAAGTCCTCCAAGGTTCATCTGCGCACGCTGCCGACCAAGGCGCCCTGGGTGATCCAAGGGCCGGGCGAAAATGCCGGCGTCATCGACATCGGCGACGGGCTCGCCGTCGTGTTCAAGATGGAGAGCCACAACCATCCGAGCTACATCGAGCCTTATCAGGGAGCGGCGACCGGCGTCGGCGGCATCCTGCGCGATGTGTTCACCATGGGCGCGCGGCCGATCGCCTGCCTCAACGCGCTTTCTTTCGGCGATCCGAAACATCCGAAGACGCGGCATCTCGTCTCGGGCGTGGTCGCCGGCATCGGCGGCTACGGCAACTCTTTCGGCGTGCCGACCGTCGGCGGATCGGTGCGCTTTCATTCGCGCTATGACGGCAACTGCCTCGTCAACGCCATGGCGGTCGGACTCGCGGAGAAGGACAAGATTTTTTATGCGGCGGCCTCGGGCGTCGGCATGCCGATCGTCTATCTCGGCTCCAAGACCGGCCGCGACGGCATCCATGGCGCGACCATGGCGTCGGCCGAATTCGGCGAAGACTCCGAAGAGAAACGTCCGACCGTGCAGGTCGGCGATCCGTTCTCCGAGAAGCTGCTGCTCGAGGCGTGCCTCGAGATCATGCACAAGGGTTGCGTGATCGCCATCCAGGACATGGGCGCGGCCGGGCTCACCTGCTCGGCGGTGGAGATGGGCGCCAAAGGCGATCTCGGCGTGACGCTCGATCTCGACAGGGTGCCGTGCCGCGAGGAGGGCATGAGCGCCTACGAGATGATGCTCTCCGAAAGCCAGGAGCGCATGCTCATGGTGCTCAAGCCGGAGAAAGAAAAAGAAGCGGAAGCGATCTTCCGCAAATGGGGACTCGATTTCGCGATCGTCGGCGAGACCACGCCGACGAAGCGTTTCATCGTGCGTCACGGCGGCGATGTGATGGCGGATCTGCCGATCAAGGAGCTCGGCGATCAGGCGCCGGAATACAAGCGGCCGTTCGTCAATCCGGCAAAGCCAAAGCCGATCGACGCGAAAAGCTTGACCCCGCCGATGAGTATTGCCGACGCGCTGGAGAAATTGATCGGCACGCCCGATCTCTGCTCCAAGCGATGGGTGTGGGAGCAATACGACCACATCATTCTCGGCAACACGGTGCAGCGTCCGGGCGGCGACGCCGCGGTGGTGCGGGTGGAGGAGGGACCGAAGGGCCTTGCGCTGACGACCGATGTGACGCCGCGCTACTGCGAGGCCGATCCGTTCGAGGGCGGCAAGCAGGCGGTGGCGGAAGCCTGGCGCAATCTGACCGCAGTCGGCGCAAAGCCGCTCGCGATCACCGACAATCTCAATTTCGGCAATCCGGAACGGCCGGAGATCATGGGGCAGTTCGTCGGCTGCATCCGCGGCATCGCGGAAGCGTGCAAAGCGCTCGATTTCCCCGTCGTGTCCGGCAACGTGTCGCTCTACAACGAGACGAACGGCCGCGCGATCCTGCCGACACCCTCGATCGGCGGCGTCGGCGTGCTCGCCGATTTCAAAAAATCCGCGACGCTTGCCTTCAAGCGCGAAGGCGAGGCAATCGTGCTGATCGGCGAGACCGTGGGCTGGCTCGGCCAGTCGATGTACCTGCGCGAAATCTGCGGACGGGAAGAGGGCGCGCCTCCGCCGGTCGATCTGATCGAGGAGCGCGAGAACGGGGACTTCGTGCGCGCGCTCATTCTCGACGGCACCGTGACGGCGGCCCACGATCTCTCAGACGGTGGCTTGTTGGTGGCTCTTTCGGAAATGGCGATGGCGTCGGGCCTGGGCGCGTCGCTCGATGCTGCGCCCGACGATACGCCGGCTCATGCGCACTGGTTCGGCGAGGACCAGGGCCGTTATCTCGTCACCGTTCCCGCCGCGCGCGCCGATGCGCTGCTCAAGCGCGCGGGCGAGGCATCGATTCCCGCGCGGCGTATCGGCACGACCGGCGGCGATGCGGTGGCGATTTCCGGCGAGCGGGCGCTCGCGGTGGCGGCGCTCAACGAAAAATTCGAAGGCTGGCTGCCAAATTACATGGCCGGCCCCGCGTAACGGGACCGGCCGGTTCTCGGGGCGATAACGCTCGCTCAGTGCTGCAGCTTCGACTGCATCTTCAAGGCGATGCCACAGCGGATACCCAGGCGGTGCCCGCTCGCCTCGCGTTCCCTGAGACACGCAACCGCCTTGCCGTTTCCGGCGATCCCGCGGCAATGCATGAGCAGATCGCGTGCGCAGGCTTTCAGGATAATGCCGGCGCCGGGCACGAAGCCGCCGCCGCTCGGCGCCGCTTCGGTCTCGACCGCCGCTGCGGGCTGAGCCGCGGGCGGAGCACCGCCCGGCATTGTCGAGGCGACGACCTGTTTGCAGCTCGGCGAGAGGCCGGCGACGTTACGTTGCAGGCAGGCGAGCGCATCCTTGCCGCCGGGCGCGACGCCCGAGCACTTCGACATGAAGTCGGAGCGGCAGGCCTGCTTCATCGCGTTCTGCTGGGCGGCGGTCGGTGCGGCCGGTGCCGGAGCGGCGGCCGCGCGTGCAGGCACGGCGGCGGGAGGACGCGCCGCCGTATGCGCGGCCGCGCCCGGCATGGTCGAGGCGACAACTTTCTTGCAGCTCGCCGACAGGACGCCGACGTTGCGTTGCAGGCACGCGAGCGCGTCCTTGCCGCCGGGCGCAACGCCGGAGCAATGCGCCATGAAATCGGAGCGGCAGGACTTTTTCATCGCATTCTGTTGTGCGGCGGTTGGCGGGTGGGCGGCCGCGGCGGCCACAGGAACGGGCGCCGCCGCCGGTGCAGCCGGGGCCGCCATCGTCGTGCTCACGACGCTTTTGCAAGCCGGCGAGAGCGTCGCGACGTTGTGCTGAAGGCACTCGAGCGCCTCCTTGCCGCCGGGCGTCACCCCGGAGCATTTTGCCATGAAGTCGGAGCGGCAGTTCGAGCGCATCGCGCTTTGCTGCGCGGAGGACAGCTGCGCGGCGGCGCTCTGCGTCAGCGCGGTCACGGCAATCGCGGCGACCACCGACGCGAAGCTTGCGCGGTTGAGTTTCGATGTCATCGCCGAACCCGCTACTTTTTCGCCGACATCGTGGCGCTCACCGCCTTCTGGCAATTGGGCGAGAGGCCTGCGACGTTCTTTTGCAAGCACTCGAGCGCATCCTTGGTGCCAGGCGTGACGCCGGAGCACTTCGACATGAAATCGGAGCGGCAATTGGCGCGCATCGCGCTCTGCTGCGCCGCTGTCGGTTGCGCCAGCAGCGTCTGCGTGAGTGAGAAAAGTCCGACAAGAGCAAGCAGCGTGACGATAATTCCGCGGACGTTCATTTGAGAATCCCCTTTTTTTGTCGAGCCCGGCGCGATGCCTTATGCCGCGCGAAGCTCACGTTGCCTGTAATCGTATCGGCCTTGCTGCCCTTGTCATCCGGTATTTCGCGGTAAATCAGCGCAGGGCGCTGCCGGAAAGCTGTTTGCGTCGCAAACACGCCCGGCACCTAATCAAGGTTCCGCACGCCGACCCATCCCATGAACGTGGTATGCCCTCTCAAAGACGCGCCGCAGCCCGCGCGACCGCGGCGTTGCACGCGCGGCCGAGCGCGGCTTCGTGGCGCTTAAGGCATGCGACGGTCCGGCCGTTGCCGAAGCGGACCGTGCGGCAGTAACGCAAAAGCTCGTTGCGGCACGGGTTCATCAGCAGCGTGTATTCTTCGCGCGCGGACATCGCGGGCTTCCGCGGCGGAGTTTTCGGCGCCGGCTTGGACGCGGGTTTCGGTGCGTTCTTGGCTGCGTCCTTGGGTGCGTTGGTGACCGCGCTCTTCGGTGTCGTCGCAGGCGCGTTTGTGGGCGCGCTTTTAGGCGCACTCGCCGGCGGCGTGGCGGAAGGCTGCGTTGCCGTCTCTTTCGGAGCGGCCGGTGGCGGTGCTGGCTGGGTCGCCGCGGGAGCGGGTGGCGCCACGCTGGCGGGCGGCGGCGGGCGGCTGGAGGTCGCAGGCGGCGGTGGAGCGGCGGTGATCGGCGGAATATTGTTGAAGGCTGGCGGCGCCGGCGGCGTGGATGGCTCCGTCTGCTGCGCGGAAGCCGGCATTGTGCTCGCGCACAGCGAGAGCGCAAGAATGCAGCGGCAAAGAAGCGCGCACGGATCGGTCGGCGTCACACGCATTTCATTTCCTTCGCGTGGCCTGCGGCCGTAAAAGATAAAATGGGGCGGTTTGGCAAGCATAAAGCCTATCACCGCCGGCCATTTGTCACCCGTAAAAAAACCGATCATAGTTTCTACCGGATTCTCTGTCGCCACGCCGCGCGCCATGGCGCGCCCGGAGCACTTCGATGCCGATGAACGCAGGCGATATCGAACGACTGATCAAGGCCGGGATTCCGGACGCTGAAGTGACCATCCGCGATCTCGCCGGCGACGGCGATCATTACGCGGCGACGGTGATATCCGCCTCGTTCCGCGGCAAGTCGCGCGTGCAACAGCACCAACTCGTCTATGAGGCGCTCAAGGGGCAGATGGGCGGCGTCCTGCACGCGCTCGCGCTGCAGACCGGCACGCCGGAAAACTGATCCATGAAAGCGGTCAGGCTGCTGTCGCCGGCGGGTGCGATCGCGCCGACCGGGACGTGGAGCGTTGGCGCGCGGGCCGGCGACTTCGTCTTCGTTGCCGGAATGCGCGGCATCGATCCGCAGAGCAACACCTTGGTCGCGGGCGAGGAAGCGCGCATACGGCAGGCTTTCACGAACATGAAAACCGTTGCGGCATCGGAAGGCGCGGCGCTTTCCGACTGCGTGCGCATCGTCGTCTATGTTACCGACATGGGAAAACTCCGGCCGCTCGTTAACAGGGTCCAGGAGGAATTCTGGCCGGACGGGGGGTATCCGCCGCGCACGATTATCGAGGTCAAAAGGCTCAATCAGGACGATATTTTCGAGGTGGAAGGCACGTTTTACGCGCCTGGCGGGCGATGAGCCGGTATTAACGCAAGATTTCTTGGGGTGACGGCGGTACTTGCGCTACATATATGCCGCAAGCAGGGGTGAATCGCCCAACGGGCGCCCGACAGGACCTAGAAGACCATGGCAATCGAGCAATTCATCGACAACGAAGTGAAGAACAACGACGTCGTGCTGTTCATGAAGGGCACGCCGCAATTCCCGATGTGCGGCTTTTCGGGGCAGGTGGTGCAGATCCTCGACCACCTCGGCGTCGCCTATAAAGGCCTCAACGTGCTGGAATCCGACGAGTTGCGTAACGGCATCAAGGCCTATTCCAACTGGCCGACCATCCCGCAGCTGTATGTGAAGGGCGAATTCGTCGGTGGCTGTGACATTGTGCGCGAGATGTTCCAGGCCGGTGAATTGCAGCAGACGCTCAAGGAAAAAGGCGTCGCGGTGCGGGCAGGCGCCGACACCTGAGGCCGTCTCGCGCGCGAAGGCTTACTTGAGCCGGTTCACGATCAGGTAGATAAGCGCCAGGATCAACCCGAGCCCGACCAGGCTTGGCGTCGGCACCGCATTGGCGAATTTTGTCACATTGTCGGCGACCGACAACACGAACACGCCCGAGCTCTGCCCGAGGATCAGGTAGATCAGCATGATCGCGAGCACGGCGGCAAAGCCGAGCTCGATGAACGTCCACAGATAACGCTTGGTCTTATCGAGAATGTCCATCATGGCACCTATGATGGCGCGGTCACCCGTACCTCGCGCAAGCAAAATCGTTTCCGAAAACCGGTACTAAGTTCGGACTCGCGCCGCAGGGGATAATTGGGTGGGGAGGGTTGTCCCCACCCAATATGGCCGGCGTGCGATGTCGAACGCCGGCGCTACCAGATCGCTCGCCGCCCGGTCAGGCCATCGAGCGTTTAGAGAACAACCAGAGGATGATACCGAGGGCGATGAGCCCTACGAGACCGTTTGACCCCAACTCCTTGATCAGCGCGACGATATTGGCGACCACCCCGCCGAAGAACGGCAGTTGGGCTCCCACGAGAAGGGAGGCCACGATGGCGAAAGCCAGCAGCATCAGGCCGATTTCCGTCAGCGAGCCGATCCAAGACTTCACGCGATTCAGAGCATCCATGAGCGATTCTCCCTGATTCACTCCTCAGCGACTCTACCCTACTAAATATAGGCTTCTGTGACAAGGGAGCCCCTATATTAGGTATTGTTTTCATTAGAGAATTTTCCGGAAGCCTGTTGATAGTGAGGATTGGGTGGACAGCGCGCAGCAAAAACCCCGCCTCACTGAGACGGGGTTTTGCATTTTGTGGCAGGCGCGGGCAGCCGCCCGCTTGCGTCAGCGTGAGTAGTATTCGACCACCAGGTGCGGCTCCATCATTACCGCGTAGGGCACGTCGGTGAGCGCAGGGATGCGCGTGAGCTTGGCGGTGAGCTTGCTCGCGTCGACATCGATGTAATCAGGTACCTCACGTTCGGCGAGCGCGACCGCCTCGAGCACGAGCGCGAGTTGCTTGGATTTTTCCTTGACCTCGATCACGTCACCGACCTTGACGCGGAAGCTCGGAATGGTCACGCGCCGTCCGTTCACCTTGATGTGGCCGTGGCTGATGAACTGGCGCGCGGCGAAAACCGTCGGCACGAATTTGGCGCGGAAGATGATCGCGTCGAGACGGCGCTCGAGCAGGCCGATCATGTGCGCGCCGGTGTCGCCCTTCTGGCGGCGGGCTTCCTGATAGATGCCGCGAAACTGTTTCTCGGAAATATTGCCGTAGTAGCCGCGCAGCTTCTGCTTGGCTTTGAGCTGCACGCCGTAATCGGAGAGCTTGCTCTTGCGGCGCTGGCCGTGCTGGCCGGGACCGTACTCGCGGCGGTTAACGGGGCTCTTCGGGCGGCCCCAGACGTTTTCGCCCATACGGCGGTCGAGCTTGTACTTGGCTTCATGGCGCTTGGTCATCGCGTCCTCTTGACTGACGTTACGGTTGAGGAACCGCGCCCTCCTCTGTCCCGGATTTCCCGGAACCGACAGGTTTTGAGGCCAAAGCGCAAAGACTTGCGAAAACCAACAAAACCGCGGGTGCGAAACACGGCGCGGGGGCTAAACCCCCGCGCAGCGCGGGCTTTTTAGGGGGATCGGGCCGGGGTGTCAAATCGCCCCACAGCGGCTTTTCTAGTGGAGGCCGTAGTGGGGCAGAGCCCGCGACAGCGCGGCAGAGGGCGTCTTGCCGGACGTGAAGACGAGGCGCCATTGCGTCGCTCCATGATGCCCGTGCGAAGGCCCGATGAGGTCGACCACGCGCCGCGCGATCGCCGGCGCCGGGTCGACCCAGGAAACCGGCCACGGCGCGTTCTTGCGCAGGCGCTCGAACAGCAACGGGTAATGCGTGCAGGCGAGCACGATCGTATCGGTGCGCCGCTTGTCGTCGAGCACGAAGCAAGGCTTGATCTCAGCCGCGATCTCCTTGTCGTCCACCGGATTGCCGTTGAGCTCGGCTTCCGCATAGGCCGCAAGATGCGCCGAGCCGACGAGGCTCACGTCGCACGCGCCGGCGAATTCGCGGATCAGCGCGCGGGTGTATTCGCGGCCGACGGTCGCTTGCGTGCCGAGCACTGTCACGAGTTTCGATTTCGATTGCGCGCAGGCGGGCTTGATGGCCGGCACCGTGCCGACGAAGGGCACGCTGAATTTTGCGCGCAGCTCACCGAGCGCGAGTGTGGAAGCTGTGTTGCACGCGATCACCACGATGTTCGGCCGATACTGCTCGATCAATTCACCGACGACCTTGCGCACGCGCGCAATCAGCGCGTCTTCGTCAAGCGCGCCGTAGGGAAAAGCGGCGTCGTCCGCTGCGTAAATGAAATGCGCGTCGGGCCGAACATGGGTGATCTCCCGAAAGACGGTGAGACCGCCGAGGCCGGAATCGAACACGAGAATGTTTGGAGCGCCGGACATGTCGAATCGACCTTGCGTTGCGCGAGCTTAAGGCACGGCGCTTGCCGGGTGACAATGGGTCGCGCCCGGAAATGCGGCGCTTGTCCGTTGACGAAGGAGAGAGCGGGGCGCGCTTCGATTCAAAGGAAAGGAACCATGTCTTTCAAATCGGTAATGTTGGCGGGTGCGGTGTTTCTGGCCGGCGCCGGGATCGCGAATGCGGCGGTCGTTCAATCCGATCTCAATCTGCGCAGCGGACCCGGCACCGGTTACGGTGTCGTTGCCGTGATGCCGGCGGGCGCGCAGGTTGATGTACTCGGCTGTTCCGGCTCGTGGTGCCGCGTCGCCTGGGGCGGAGCGGTAGGTTATGCGAGCGCGAGTTATATCGGAGGCGGCGCCTACGTGAGCGGCCCCGTGTATGCCGCTGCACCGCCGGTCGTCGTCGCGCCGCCGGTCATCGGCTTCGGTTTTGGTTGGGGCGGCGGATGGCATGGCAGATGGCACCGCCATCATCATTGGCACCACCACCACTAAGGAATGGCAAAGCAGCCGCGGCAAATCGCGGCTGCTTTTTCATGCGCCGTTTAGACCGGCCGCAGCGCCAGGGCTTCCCTTGCAAGTTGTAGAAATAGGGACGACAATCTCGCATAGCGGATTATCGGGGCGGGGGCAGCGCCGTGGCCAAAAACATCGTCCTGTTGTCCGACGGCACCGGCAACAGCGCGGCAAGTCCGTTCAAGACGAACGTGTGGCGGCTGTATCAGGCGGTCGACATCAAGCCGCCGGTCAACGGCAAGGATGCGCCGCAACTCGTTTTCTACGACAACGGCGTCGGCACGGAAAACTTCAAGCCGATCGCCGCGCTCGGCGGTGCGCTCGGCATCGGCGTCTGGAAGAACGTGCGCGACATTTACACCTTCGTCTGCCGCAACTTCGAGCTCGGCGATTTGATCTACGGCTTCGGTTTCAGCCGCGGCGCTTTCACCATCCGCCTGGTGATGGGACTGATCGGGAAGTGCGGCATCGTCAAGGCGCGCAGCGAGGCGCAGCTCGTCGACTGTGTGCAGATGGCGTACGAGGCCTATCGCCGCGACTACCTGCTGCGCGCGTCAAAGCGCCGCCACATGATCTATCACCGCATCCTGCGCTCGCCGAAATACATTCCCGACGAAGCGGGCAATCCTTCGCCCGTGGTCGATTTGTCGGACGTCGGCTGCGAGCAGATATTCCCCGACATCCGTTTCCTCGGCGTCTGGGACACCGTCGATGCCTACGCCATGCCGGTCGACGAGCTCAAGCTCGCGATCGACGAATGGGTCTGGCCGATGAGCTTTGCGGATCGCGACCCGTCCGACCGTCTGCTGGTGATGCGCCACGCCTTGTCGCTCGACGACGAGCGCCCGACGTTCCGGCCGGTGTTGTGGAATGAAGTGATCAAGGATCGCCGCCATCCCGACGACGCGGCAAAGCAGAAGATCATCGGCGCCGATCGGATTCAGCAGGTCTGGTTCGCCGGCGTGCATGCCAATATCGGCGGCGGCTATCCGGATGACGGTCTGGCGTTCACCTCGCTCAAATGGATGATGGACGAAGCGGAGAAGGCCGGACTTCGCTACGACAAATGGGCGCGCGATGAAATCGCCGCGCGCGTCAATCCGGACGGCGAGGAATACGATTCACGATCGGGCGTCGCGGGCTATTACCGCTACGGGCCGCGCCAGGTTGGCGCGCTGTGCGACGATGTCGATCACGGCGTCACGGTGCCGGTCGTACGTGTCCATCCCGCGGCCTTCGAGCGAATTGCGGCGCGGCGGCGTGATTACGAGCCGGTCAGCCTCGACTGCCCGTTCAGTGTGGGCGGCGCAAGGCAGCCTCCCGCCGACACCGTGGCGATGGAGAATGCGTGGGACCTGGTGTGGTGGCGCCGCCTTGCGTACTTCACGACACTCGCGTTGAGCGCATTCGTCTGCCTGTTTGTGCTCCGTCTCGTGTTTGATTGGCCGGAATGCATCCTGGGAACCACCGAGGCGATCCTCGGCTGGCTTTGGTCGTTCGTCACGGCGGCGCTCGGTGCGACACTGACCGGCATGATTGCCGCTGCATGGAACTGGCTGCTCGATCATGTCGGCGCGCTGCTGCCCGGCTGGGCGAGCCCGACGGTGCCGTCCTTCCGGAAATATCCCTTGAGCGGAATCGTCTCGCTGGCGCTGCTTGCCTGGTCGTTCTTCGGCTGGTCGCCGAAACTCGAGCGGCGGATCGAGGTTCTCGCCGAATGGGCCTGGGCGGCGCACAAGCATCTCGAGCCCTCCGCGCAGCCGGCGACGGATTGGCGCAACATCGTGGCGCGCGCCTTGCGTCCGATCACGGCGTGGCTTTACCGGACGATCTGGCGAGGGCTGTTCGTTCCGTTGCTCGGGATCGTCACCGGTGTGGTGGCGCTTGTCGTGTTCTCGCCTTATTGGATTCTTCGGGTCCTGCGCCGCCGACGGCCGTGGATGGCGTAGCGGGCCTAGGCACTCCCGAACACGCGCTTGAACACCGTGTCGACGTGCTTGAGGTGATAGCCGAGGTCGAAATTGGCTTCGATCTCCTGCGGCGTGAGCTTTGCGCTCACATCCTTGTCGGCCTTCAACAGCGTAAGAAAATCACCTTCGCCGGCCCAGACCTTCATGGCGTTGCGCTGCACGATTCGGTAGGCGTCCTCGCGCGCCACACCTTTCTGCGTGAGCGCGATCAACACGCGCTGCGAGTGCACAAGCCCGCCGAGCCGGTCGAGATTTTTCTGCATGTTGGCGGGATAGACGATCAGCTTTTCGATAATCCCGGCGAGGCGATTGAGCGCAAAGTCGAGCGTGACGGTAGCGTCCGGGCCGATCATGCGCTCGACCGAGGAGTGGGAGATGTCGCGCTCGTGCCAGAGCGCGACGTTTTCCATCGCGGGAAGGGAGTAGGCGCGCACCATGCGCGCAAGCCCGGTGATGTTCTCCGACAGCACGGGGTTGCGCTTGTGCGGCATCGCGGAAGAGCCCTTCTGCTTCTCGGAGAAGAATTCTTCCGCCTCCAGCACTTCGGTGCGCTGCAGGTGACGGATCTCGACCGCCAGCCGCTCCATGGAAGAGGCGACGACGCCGAGCGTTGCAAAATACATGGCATGACGGTCGCGCGGGATGATCTGCGTCGAGACCGGCTCGACGGAAAGGCCCATCGCTTTGGCGACGTGCGCTTCGACACGCGGATCGACCTGCGCGAAGGTGCCGACCGCGCCGGAGATGGCGCAGGTCGCGACTTCCTTGCGAGCGGCCTCGAGGCGGGCTTTGCCGCGGGAAAATTCGGCATAGGCATAGGCCATTTTCAGCCCGAAGGTGGTCGGCTCTGCATGGATGCCGTGCGAGCGCCCGACCGTCGGCGTCATCTTGTGTTCGAGCGCCTGCCGTTTGAGTGCGGCGAGCAGCCTGTCGACGCCGGCGATGAGGATGTCGGCGGCGCGCACGAGTTGCACGTTCAGGCAGGTGTCGAGCACGTCGGACGAGGTCATGCCGGAATGCACGAAGCGCGCGTCGGGGCCGACGATCTCGGCAAGATGCGTCAGGAAGGCGATGACGTCGTGCTTGACCTCCGCTTCGATCGCGTCGATGCGCGCAACGTCGAATTTGGCGTTCTTGCCCTTTTCCCAGATCTTTCTGGCGGCATCCTTCGGCACGATGCCGAGATCGGCCATGGCGTCGGCGGCGTGTGCCTCGATCTCGAACCAGATGCGAAAGCGCGTCTGCGGATCCCAGATCGCGGTCATCTCGGGGCGGGAATAGCGCAGGATCATCGAGCGGCCATCGGCATGAAATCCGGACGGAGCAGGCGTGAAAAAAGTTTCGTCAATTTTGTCGTCCCGGGCGGTTCTTGAGCACAATCGCGAGAATGATCAGGCCGAATGCGACAAGACGGGGAATGTAATAGAGCGGCTCCGTCTCGTTGGACAGGTGCGCGAGGCCGAGGATGAACCGCATTACGCCCTCGATCGCAAAGGCGAGGGCGAACAGCAGGAACAGGGTGTCGCGCGTCTGCCGCCAAAAGCGCAGGAAAAACAGCGTCGCGACGAAGGCAGCCATCGCCACCGCGCCGGTCAATACGGCATTTACGATCGGACTCATTCGGTGTCCCAGATCAGTCCATACAGAAGAATTGCCATGCCCGCCAAGGCGGTCGATGTCCGCAAGATCGAAAGATCCCACGTCGGCAGGATGAGTTTATCAAAGATCAGAGCGATGTTGTTGAGCGTCAGCCCGGCAAAACACAGCCCCGCCCAGAGCAACAGGCGGTAGCCGGAGCGGCGGTAGTGCTGCAGCAAGAGCCAGGCGCAGACAGCGGCGGTCAGAGCGCACAGGCTATAGATCGCTACGGCCATTGCTATTTGTCCTTGCGGAATTTGAACGCATTCGCGAATTCGCGGATGCGCGGCGATTTGGCATGGATGACGTTGGTCACGGGGATGAGATGGCGCCGGTAAACTTCCGCGGTGCGATCGACCAGCGTCTGCATCTCGCCCGAGGTCGAATAGCGGTACCGGCCTTCTTCATGCGACAGCAGCCCGTCGGCGTTCAGTCGAGTGAGCACTTCTCTGGTTTCGTCTTCGCTGCTGTAGAGGCGGGCAGCGACGTGAGGAACATCCCACCGCTTTTCGCTGTTCGCGCGCAACAAGAGCAACGCTTCGAGCTGCGTTATCGAGTCGATATGTCGCAAGATGAAATCCCGAACATCTTCGGGAATTACATCATCCGTCATTCCTTGCCTCTACGCAGTTCACGCCGCTTCACCTCGCGCCATCGCCGCCGCCTGCCGGATCGCGGCGATGTTGCCTTTGTAGTTGCCGCCCTTGAACACAGCGGAGCCGGCGACCAGCGCGTTGGCGCCGGCGCGGACCACCTCGGCGGCATTTTCGGCGGTCACGCCCCCGTCGACCTCGATGTCGATCGGACGCGCGCCGACCATCGTGCGAATCTCGCGCACCTTGTCGAGCGCGGAGGGGATGAACTTCTGCCCGCCGAAGCCCGGATTGACCGACATCACCAAGATAAGGTCGACCATGTCGATCACATGCTCGATGCTGGAAGCGGGCGTTCCGGGATTCATCGTCACGCCGGCTTTCTTGCCGAGCGCGCGGATCGCCTGCAGCGAACGGTGCACGTGGGGACCTGCTTCCACATGCACGGTGATGATGTCGGAACCCGCCTTCGCGAAGGCCTCGAGATAGGGATCGCACGGCGCGATCATCAGGTGCACGTCGAGTGTCTTGCCGGTGACCGGACGGATCGCTTTCACCACATCCGGGCCGATGGAAATGTTGGGGACGAAGTGTCCATCCATTACGTCGACATGGATCCAGTCGGCGCCGGCCGCCTCGACCGCGCGGATTTCATCGCCAAGCTTTGCGAAATCGGCCGCGAGGATCGACGGCGCGATGATCAAAGGACGCATGAACTGTCTCCGGATACGGCTTCGACTAACACGCGTGGCCGTACTGGGCAACGTGCGTCAAATCGCTCACCCCCAGATGATGTAGCCGGCGGTTAATTTTTTTGCGGAACGCCGGATGATGCGGGGTGGGTTCCTGCCGCGACGTTGGCGATGAGTGCAGCAGCGCCAAACGCGCCAAGGTCGCCGGACCCGGCAAAGGGGGGCGGCGCACGCGGCAAAATTTGCCGGTTTGCAGTGGCTGCGACCGGCTGCGGCGCCGCGAAAGTCCGTAAATTCAGGGTTTCTCGCGGCGGCATGAACTGGCGCGGGTCTTGCGAGAGAGGCGGCAGGGGCCGCGCCGCGCGAGTTGGCGGCGGAGAGCGGTTGTGGAGGAAGACCATGTCCATTTCAGTCGGCGCAACGCACGCCCTGCATCACCATTCGCACGCCCATGCGGCGCAGGACCCCAAGAGCGCGGAAGGCAAATCGAAGGTCACCGATCCGCTTTCGGCACTGTTGCAGGCCACGTCCGACTCCGCCGATGACACGGACGAAACGGATGGTCCGACCGCGCCGGTCGCGAGCACGGGCCAGTCGAAATTCAGCCCCGACACGCTCGGCTCGATGATTTCGATGCAGAGCCAGCAGTCGAACGATCCGTCGGCAGCCAACGGCACGCCCGCCGATCAGTTCGCGCAACTGCTCACCAAGGGAGCGCAAGCCCTGCTGCCGGCGGCCGGTTCGCTGCTCGCGCTGATCTAGGCTGCCTGCACCAGCCGCGCCGCCAGCGGCTTCAGCAGATGCGGCAATAGATAAATCGGGATCTGTGCCAGGCCGAAATAAAGCCAGGCTACGTCCGGCGCGATGAAGCCGGTGCCCGCCAGCATCAGGCCGAGATTGCGATTGCCGGCGATCAGGCCGATCGCGAAGGCGCGTGCGCGTCCCGCCGGCAGGAAGATCAAGGTCGTCAGCACGATCAGCGCCATCGAAAGTCCGAAGGCGAGAAGTGCGAGCTTGGCGACCCTGGCAGGATCGGCGAGGAAATGCGCCGAAACGTTATCCATCGCCGCGACGGCGAATACGAACATCGCGATGACGCTGAGGCCGTCGATACGCGCGTGTTGCGCTTCGACGCGCGCTTTGCCGGCGATCCGCCGGATGACCGCCGCGATCAATGCCGATCCGGCGATGTAGGCGAACAGCATGAAGCCGAACGGTATCGGCGATATGACGGCGGCGCCCAGAAAATGATGCGTGAAAAAGGTCGCGGTCACGGGGGTTGCCGCGGCGCAGACGACGAGGCTCGCGAGCGTCAGGGCGACGTCGAGACCCATCAAGGCCGCGAGCGCCGGCGAAGACATCAGGCCGGGTGCCGACATCTGCAGGATCAAGATGAAGAACAGCCCGGGCGCCACCTTGTCGACGGTGGCTACGCGAAAAAGCGTCCCGAGGACGATCGGCGTCGCCAACATCACCCAGGCGGAGGCAGCGAGCACCAGCCCGGGCCGCACAAACAGCGCGCGCAACTCGCCGGTGTCGACGCGCAGAAAGGCGAGAGTCAGCATCATGAAGATCGCTTCGCCGAGCAGCGGCTTGAAACCGGAGGCGAGCTGCGGCACCAACAGACCGACGAAAATCGATAGCGCGACCATGAGGGTCCCGTGGCGGCCGAGAAATTCGAGCGCGGCCACGATCGGACGGATGATTTTCATGGGGCAACGGCTCCGGCAGGCAGGAACTTGATACCGCTCTTGTCCGCTTCGATCCAGCTATTAGCTTGCAGGCAAGGGAAAGGAGATTTTCATGGCGCGCACTGACGCGATTGTGCTTGGCGCAGGCATTGTCGGCGCATCGATCGCGTTGCAGCTCGCCAAACGCGGACTGTCGGTCGCGCTCGTCGACCGACGCGGTCCGGGCGAGGAAACCTCCTACGGCAATTCCGGCATCATCGAAGGCAATACGGTCTTCCCGCCGGCATTTCCGGATTTCGGCAGACTGATGCGCGTCGCGTTCAACCGTGCGCCGGAGGCGAACTATCATCTTTCGTTTCTGCCGAAAGTTCTTCCGTGGCTGATGGCCTTTCGCGCGGCGACGCGGCCGGCGAAGCTGATCGAGCACGCGCGGCTGGTGCGCCCGCTGTTTGCGCGCGCGATACCCGAGCACGAAGCGCTGATGCACGAGGCCGGCGCGACACGCTATTTGCGCAAGACCGGCTGGCTCAAGCTTTACCGCGACGAACGCCATTTCAGGGATCTCGAAGCCGAACTCGACGTTGCCGCCGAATTCGGCATCCCGATCGAGACGATCGGCACAGATGCGGCGCGCGCGCTCGAACCGTCGCTCGCGCCGGTGTTCGGCAACGCCGTGTTCTGGAAAAGCGCAGTGAGCCTCAGCAACCCGCTGGCGGTGACGCGCGCCTATGTCGCGCGCTTTTCCGCGCTCGGCGGCGTCGTCCTCAACGGCGATGCGGCGTCGTTGCATCGCATCGGCACGCGTTGGAGGGTGGAGACGGATGAGGGCGCGATCGACGCAAACGAGGCGATCGTTGCGCTCGGGCCGTGGTCGCCGGACGTGCTCAAGCCGCTTGGCCTCAAGCTGCCGATGCAGGTCAAGCGCGGCTATCACCGGCACTTCAAGGCGCGGGGCAACGCCAACCTGTCGCGGCCGGTGCTCGATGCCGACGGCGGCTACCTGATCACGCCGATGGAGCAGGGCATCCGCATCACCACCGGCGCGGAGTTCGCCGCGCGCGACGCGAGCCCGACGCCGGTGCAGTTCAACCGGCTCATGCCGAACGCGCAGGAGCTCTTTTCGCTCGGCGAGCAGATCGGTCCGACCTGGATGGGCTCGCGTCCGTGCTTCCCGGATTCGCGGCCGGTGATCGGCCGTGCGCCGGGGCAGACCGGTCTGTGGCTCGCATTCGGCCACGCGCACTGGGGCCTGACGCTCGGCCCGGTGACTGGACGTCTCATCGGCGAGATGATCGCCGGCACAACGCCGTTCTGCGATCCCGCGCCGTTCCGCGCCGAGCGTTTCAATTGATCCGCGCGATCTCGCGGAATTTGTAGCGGTCGCGAATTTTCCGATTGAAGAACGCCCCCTTGGAACTCGCGCGCTGGAAGGCATGCGCGACGTCGAGGGGGAGATCGAAATATTCGTACATCCGGCCGGTGATAAAAGTGACCGTCAACGTCTCGCGGCTTTCGTCGTAGTCGATGTCCGATATCGCGGTCGATGGCATGGCGGTACAACGTGCCGAGGCCGCTCCCGGTTCTGGTCAGGTCTTGGCGAACTTGTCCTTCCAGCTCGGCAGCGCGTTGGGGAAGGGGAGTGAAGCCGCCTCATAGACGCCGCGTGCGATCGCGCGCGCAAGCACATTCGCCGCGGTCATGCCGAGCGCGCTGAGCGAAAACACCGGATCGGGCAGCGGCTTTTTGCCCATGGCGGCAGCGAATACCACGTCGCCGTCGAGCGGCGTGTGCACGGGATAAATCGCGCGCGACAGACCGCTCTGCGCCATGACCGCGAGACGCTTCGCCTGCGCCTTGGTGAGCTTCGCATCGGTCGCGACCACGGCGAGCGTCGTATTCTCCCCAGGCGAGCCCTTGCTGCGAAATTTCAGCGCGTCCGGCGGAAACGAGCCCGGCCAGCCGCGTCCGCCGAATTCCTTGTCCGCTTCGAATGGCGCCGCCCAGAAATGCGGCCCGTCACCGATGGTCATGCTGCCGGCGGCGTTCGCGGCGGCGATGGCGCCGACGGTGATGCCGTCGCGCGTCTGCGCGGAGGCCGAGCCGATGCCGCCTTTGAGATTGACGCTGGTTGCGCCGAGCCCCGCGCCGACGCTGCCGAGTGCGAAATCGGCGCCGGCGCTTTTCGCGGCGTCGTAGCCGAACTCGCGGTAGGGCGGGTAGCGCCCCCAGTCCTTGTCGCCGCCGGACAAGAGGTCGAACAGAATCGCCGCCGGCACGATCGGCACGCGCGCGTCGCGCACCTGGAATCCGCGGCCCTGCTCGCGCAGCCAGGCTTGCGTGCCGGAGGCCGCGTCGAGTCCGAACGCGGAGCCGCCGGAGAGCACGATGGCGTCGATGCCTTCAACCGTCTGCGCCGGATCGAGCAGCGCGGTCTCGCGCGTGCCCGGCCCGCCGCCGCGCACGTCGACGCTCGCCACCACCGCGGCATCGAACAGCACGACGGTCGCACCGGAGCCGAGCTTCGCGTCGCCGGCGTGGCCGACCTTGATGCCGGGGACATCGGTAATGAGATTGCGCGCCATGAAAACCTCTTCGGATGAAATCTATCACGGCCGATCACGTTCCGGCGAATAGGACGCGAGGCGCTTGCTTCGCGCGGCAATGCATCGCATCAAGGCGCCATGCATAGCGACGTGACCCTCTTTGCCGCCCTGATCGCCGGGTTGGTGAGTTTCCTTTCCCCTTGTGTGCTGCCCCTGGTGCCGCCTTATCTCGTCTATCTGGCGGGCACCTCGCTGGAGCGGCTCGCCAGCGCCGAAACCGAGCCGAGGGTCAAGCGCGAGACGGTGGCCGCAGCCGTGCTGTTCGTGCTGGGTTTTGCGACCGTGTTCGTGTCGCTCGGCGCAAGCGCCAGCGCGGTCGGCTCGCTGATCCGCGCCTATTCCGCAACGCTCTCGATCGTCGCAGGCGTCGTCATCATCGTCATGGGATTGCATTTTCTCGGCCTGACACGCATCGCGCTGTTGATGCGCGAGAAGCGCGTGGAAGTGCCAAAGCCGGTCGGCCTGTGGGGCGCGTACGTGATGGGTCTTGCCTTTGCGTTCGGCTGGACGCCGTGCATCGGGCCGATCCTTGCGGCGATCCTGGCGGTCGCCGCGTCCCAGCAAACGGTCGCGCGCGGCGCCGGACTGCTTGCGGTCTATTCGCTCGGCCTTGGCATCCCCTTCGTTGTCGCGGCGTTCGCGATCGAGCCGTTCGCGGCGTTTCTCACGCATTTCCGCAAATACCTTCATCGCGTCGAGCAGGCGATGGGCGCGCTTCTCGTGCTTACCGGCATCGCCTTTCTGACCGGCACCATCACGCAAATGAGCGTTTGGCTGCTCGACACGTTTCCGGCGTTGTCGAAGATCGGCTGATACGCAAAACAAATCGGCCCCGGCGGAGGCTCGCTCCAGCCGGGGCCGTCTTTTGCAAACGGGCGATCAGTACATCTTCATCTTGGTGCAGTCGTTGCCCGGGCACTCGTGATACGTGATCTTGCCGTCCTTGTCCTTGGTCCAGAGATACATCACGTAGTCGAGGCGGGTGATGTCGCCCTTCTTGTCGTAACCGAAGTCGCCGATCACGGTCTTGAACTTCATGCCGGAATGCATTTTCTCGGCGACCTTCTTGGGGTCGATCGACTTCGCGGCTTCCGCGGCCTGCTTGATGATCTGCACCGCGGCGTAGCTGTAGAGGGTGTAGGCTTCCGGCTCGAACTTGTTGGCGCGGAACTTCGCGACCACCGCCTTGGCGGCCGGATTGTTTCGCGCGTCGGGGCCGTAGGTCATCAGCGTGCCTTCGACTCCGGGGCCGCCGACCTGAGCGAACTCGTCGGTGGTGATGCCGTCGCCGCCCATCAGCGGAGCCTTGACGCCCTGGTCGCGCATCTGCCGCACGATCAGGCCGCCTTCGGTGTGCAGGCCGCCCCAATAGACGAGATCGGCGTTCGACTGCTTGATCTTCGACACCAGCGCGGAGAAGTCCTTCTCGCCGATGTTGATACCTTCGTAGAGCACTTCCTTGATGCCGCCTTTGTTGATCGCCTTCTTCGTTTCGTCGGCGAGGCCTTTGCCGTACGTCGTCTTGTCGTGGACGATGGCGATCTTCTTGCCTTTGAAGTGCTTGAGGATGTACGCGCCGGCAACCGCGCCCTGCTGATCGTCACGGCCGCAGGTGCGGAAGATGTTCCACATGCCGCGCTCGGTGATCTTGGGGTTGGTGGAGGCGGGCGTGATCTCGAGGATGCCGTTCTCCTGATAGACCTCGGAGGAGGGCATGGTCACGCCGGAATTGAAGTGGCCGATGACGAACTTGACGCCGTCGCCGGCGAACTTGTTCGCGACCGAAACGCCCTGCTTCGGATCGGAAACGTCATCGCCATATTCGACGGAAAGCTTCTGGCCGAGAATGCCGCCGGCCGCGTTGATGTCGGCGACAGCCTGGTCGGCACCGTTCTTGAGCTGCGCGCCGAATGCGGCGTTGGCGCCGGTGATCGGGCCGCCGACGCCAAACTTCACTTGCGCGGAGGCGGAACCGGCGAGCGCGACGGAAAAGCCCAGCGCGAGGCCGAGCATGGTGATTCTTTTCATTCGTTCTCTCCCTCGATGATTCAGTCTGACGATGAGGCAAGACCAAACTTAATGCTAGCTCAAGGCGCTTTCCGGCGCCAGCGCATCGCCCCGGCGCGCTCGTTGAGCCAGCTATACTGCGTGACCATCTGGGCCGCCCGGGTCACCCGGTAACCGATCAGGCCTGCAATGACGCAAACCGCGCTGTCGACCAAATAGTAGTGCAGCGACAATAGCGTGCCGCCGAACAGTGAATAGTGAAAGAAACGCACCACGGCGCCCAGGACCAGCATGTAGCCGATGACCTGCCGCCACGGCCGCCAGGTCGCCGCGACGGCACGGCCCGCAAGCGCGGCAGCCCCGCCGCCGAGCACAATTGTGACGAGAATGAACACGCTGAAGGAACCTTCCTCGTACAGGAACTCGGGGATGGAGAAGTCCATCTAGATCTCCACCTGCTGGCGCCCGCCTTCGAGGTAGGCGGATTTGATTTCCGGCCGATCCAGCAATTCGCGGCCGGTGCCCGAAAGCGTGATGAGTCCGTTGACCATCACGTAGCCGCGATGCGCAAGCTTGAGCGCGTGGAACGCGTTCTGCTCGACGAGGAAGACGGTGAGCTTGTCCTGTTTGTTGAGCGCGCGGATCGCGTCGAAGATTTGCTTGACGATCAAAGGCGCAAGCCCGAGGGAGGGCTCGTCGAGCAGCAGGAGCCGCGGGCGGCTCATCAAGGCGCGCGCAATCGCGAGCATCTGCTGCTCGCCGCCCGACAGCGTGCCGCCGCGCTGATCGAGGCGTTGCTTCAGGCGCGGAAACATCACCAGCAGCCGTTCAAGATCCTGATCGAAATGCGCAGGGTCGGCGACGATCGCGCCCATCTGCAGATTTTCCAGGACCGTCATGCGCGAGAAGATACGGCGGCCTTCCGGTGCCTGCGCCAGCTTGAGATGCGCGATCTCGTGCGTCGGCAGGCGCGTGATATCGCGTCCGTCAAAACGGATGGTTCCTTCGCGCGCGCGGGGATTGCCGCATACCGTCATCATGAGCGTGGACTTGCCGGCGCCATTGGCGCCGATCAGCGTGACAATCTCGCCGTCGTTGACGTCGAGATCGACGCCCTTGAGCGCCATTACGCGTCCGTAGAACGTCTTGACGCCGCGCACGCTGAGCAGAGGCTCGGTCACAGCCCGACCTCCGCCTCGACTTCCTCGACCTTCTCTTCCTGCACGCCGAGGTAGGCCGCGATCACCTTGGGATCGTTGCGCACTTCCGCGGGCGTGCCGTCGGAAATCTTGACGCCGTAGTCGAGCACCACGATGTGGTCGGAAATTTCCATGACCACCGACATGTCATGCTCGATCAGCAGGATCGAGGTGCCGTATTCCTTGCGGATATCGAGCAGCAGCTCGTTGAGCTCGGTGCTTTCGTGCGGATTGAGTCCGGCGGCCGGCTCGTCGAGGCAGAGCAAAACCGGATCGGTGCACATCGCGCGCGCGACTTCGAGGCGGCGCTGCGCGCCGTAGGGCAGGTCGCCGGCGGGGTCGTCGGCGCGGTCGATCAATCCGATACGGTCGAGCCAGCCGCGTGCCTTGTCGATCGCCGCGCGTTCGGCGGTCGCATAGGACGGAAAGCCGAGAATGCCGAGAAACGTGAAACCCGACGCGATCATCAGCGGATTGTGCTGGGCGACCATCAGGTTCTCCAGCACGGTCATGCCGGGAAAGAGACGGATGTTCTGGAATGTGCGCGCGACGCGGGCCTTTTGCGTGACCAGATAGTCCGGCATGCGCTCGAGCAGGAAAAGCGCGCTGCCGGATTGATGCAGACTGCGCTCGCCGCTGGCGGTGAGGCCTTCAAGCGCGCTCCACAGCGCCGGGTCACCGTGGTGCAGGGTGAGGCGGCCTTCGCTCGGCTTGTAGAAGCCGGTGATGCAGTTGAACACGGTGGTCTTGCCGGCGCCGTTCGGGCCGATCAAGGCGGTGATCTCGCCGCGCGCGGCCTCGAAGGAAAGATCGTCCACGGCGACGAGGCCGCCGAAACGCATGAACAGATGCTCGACGCGCAGCACGATGTCGCGGCCGCCCGCCATCAGCCGTGCCCTTCCTTGACGAGATCGGCGGAAATCGCCTTGCGCTCCTTCAGGAAGACGGAGGGCCTGCGCGTCGCGATCAGCCCGCGCGGCCGCCACACCATGATCAGCACCATGAAGAAGCCGAACAGCAGCATGCGGTACTTGGTCGGGTCAAAATCGGCGCCGAAAATCTGCTTGAGGAAATCAAGGTCGCGCATGATCTCGGTGCCGCCGATCATCACGATCGCCGCGATGGCGACGCCGACCTGGCTCCCCATGCCGCCGAGCACCACGATTGCGACGATGGTCGCGGATTCGATGAACGTAAACGATTCAGGCGAGATGAAGCCCTGCCGGGCGGCGAAGAACGAACCCGCAAAGCCCGCAAACATCGCGCCCATCGCGAAGGCGGTGAGCTTGGTGTTGGTGGTGTTGATGCCGAGCGAGCGGCAGGCGATCTCGTCCTCGCGCAACGCTTCCCATGCGCGGCCGACCGGAAGGCGGCGCAGCCTTATCGTCACCCAGGCGGTCAGCAGCGCCAGTGCCAGGATCAAATAGTAGAGAAAAATCGTGCGGTAGATCGGCGAGAATTCCAGGTGAAAAACGGCGGCAAAGCCGTTGTCGTCGGCGGTGAATGGAATGCCGAAGAAACTCGGGCGCGGGATGCCGCCGATGCCGGCGTAGCCGTTGGTCAGATCGACCCAGTTGACGATCACGATGCGGATGATTTCGCCGAAGGCGAGCGTGACGATGGCGAGATAGTCGCCGCGCAGCCGCAGCACCGGAAAGCCGAGCAGGATTCCCCAGAAGGACGCGAGGATGCCTGCGAGCGGCAGCAGCAGCCAGAACGTGAAACCGAATTCCTTCGCGAGCAGCGCATAGGAATAGGCGCCGACCGCGTAGAACGCGACGTAACCGAGATCGAGCAGGCCGGCGAGGCCGACCACGATGTTGAGCCCGAAGCCGAGCATCACGTAGATCAGGATCTGGATGCCGAAGTTGTCGATCCACTTCAGCGAGCCGCGGAAGCCGGCGCCGGCGATCGCGATCGCGGGATAGACGATTACGAAGCCGATCGCGAATGGCACGAACCATTTGGAGAAGGCGGTGGCGATCGCCGAAGGCGCGGCGCGCACGGGACGCGCCTTGCGGCGCGCGATCCATGGCTCGATCACCACGGAAAACACGAGCCGGCCGATGCCGACGATCGCGACGACACTGAAGAGCAGCGGCCAGCGCGTCTCGAGCGCAAGTTCGTTGCGGATATTGGAAATCGTCTGCAAGCCGATGAGCGGCAGGAAGAGCGCGAAGGCGAGAAGGGCGGTAATGGCCGCGTCGCGCACGGCGCGAGGCAGATCGACGCGCTCGCTTTGCGCGCCGCTCATCTCACACCTTTTCGACGTCAGGCCGCCCGAACAGGCCCTGTGGCAGGAAGATCAGCGTGATGGCGAGAACCGAGAATGCGGCGACGTCCTTGTAGTCGATGGAAAAATAAGCCGACCAGAATGTCTCGATGAGGCCGATGAGGATACCGCCGACGACCGCGCCGGGCAGCGAACCGATGCCGCCGAGCACGGCGGCGGTAAAGGCCTTCACGCCCGGCACGAAGCCGTCGGAGAAGCTCACCACGCCGTAATGCATGAGGTACAGGGTGCCGGCGACGGCGGCGAGCGCGGCGGCGATCACGAAGGTCATGGAAATGGTCTGGTCGACATTGACGCCGACAAGCGCCGCCATCTTCTGGTCCTGCTCGCAGGCGCGTTGCGCGCGGCCGAGCTTGGTCTTGGCGACGAGATACCAGAACGCGATGAGGAGCAGGACCGTCACGCCCCAGATGATGAGCTGCTTGACCGAGATCGTGACCGGATAATTGTTGCGCGTCATCAGCACGAATTCGCCCTGCACCATGGGCGGGATCGACTTGTTGCGCGGGCCTTGCGTCACCTGCACGAAATTGGACAGGAAGATCGACATACCGATCGCCGAGATCAGCGGGGCGAGACGGAAGGACCCGCGCAGCGGCCGGTAGGCGACGCGCTCGATCGCCCAATTGACCACCGACGTGAAGATCATGGCGACGATCAGCACGATGAAGAGCGCCAGCGCGATAGAGCCGATGCCGAGCCAGCTGGTCAGAATGAGAAAAGCGATGAGGGCGATGAAGGCGGATACCATGAACACGTCGCCGTGGGCGAAGTTCACCATCCCGATGATGCCGAAAACCATCGTGTAGCCGATGGCAATGAGCCCGTAGATCGAGCCGAGCGTAATGCCGTTGATGAGCTGCTGGAGAAAAACTTCCATGCGTCCGGCGCGCCTCCCCTTGCCGCCCGGCCGATGGCGGATCATGTAGTCTTAACAGGGCGTTGTGGGGGCGGCAACGACGCAAGCGCCGCATCTCGTTAATTCGCGCGGTGGACGAGGTCGCACGTGAGTCCGGGCATTGAGATTGCGGTACGTGTCAGCTGTTACGCCGCCGTGTTCGCCGCGATGGCGGCATGGGAATGGTTGGCGCCTCGGCGGGCGCTCAAGGTCGGACGCGGGCCGCGCTGGGTGAACAATCTCGGGATCCTCGCCGTCGATATTGTTGCGGTGCGGCTGATCGTGCCGGTGGCGGCGGTCGGCGTGGCATTGCTCGCCGCCGAACGCGGGTGGGGGCTGCTTCCGCTGCTGGGCTTGCCTATGTGGGCCGCCGGCGTCATCGGCTTCGTGCTGCTCGATCTCGTCATCTACCTCCAGCACCGCGTCTTTCACGCCGTGCCGATCCTGTGGCGGTTGCATCGCACGCACCATGCCGATCTCGATATCGACGTGACCACCGGCGTGCGCTTCCACCCGCTCGAAATTTTACTGTCGGCGGCGATCAAGATCGCGGCGGTGGCTGCGCTCGGTATTCCGGCCGTGTCAGTGCTGATTTTCGAGGTGGTTCTCAACGCCACGTCGATGTTCAACCACAGCAACGTGGCGCTGCCGCCGCGGCTCGAGCCAGTTGTTCGCTGGCTGTTGGTGACGCCGCAGATGCACCAGGTGCATCATTCGGTGGTGCAGCGAGAGCACGACAGCAATTTTGGTTTCAATTTGCCGTGGTGGGATCGCCTGTTCGGCACGTATCGTGCGCAGGCTGAGGCGGGCGAACGGGTCGAAATCGGATTGCCGATTTTCCGCGATGTACGCGAGCTGCGGCTCGATCACCTGCTCACGCAGCCGTTTCGCAGCGACCGGAACGAAGAAAGCCGGGCGGGATGATCGTCCGCGCCCGGCTTTATTGTTCGCGCCGTTCCTAGTGCAGGCCGCCGAGCAGCCAGATCAGCACAAGGATCGGAAGCGGAATTCCAAGCAACCAAAGCAGCAGATAACGTCCCATGGCTCAGTCCCTTCGTTGATTTTGGGGCCCAACTCGCAACGGCCGATAAAAGTTCCCGCAGCGGTGCTCGGGTATCTTTCTTGGTCGCTTAAACGCCGCCGCGGAACGAAGGTTCGCGCCGGGGCGTTGTTCGTATTGTTCGGGAGGAGTGCTCACTCACAACAACCCCAACAACAGAAAGAGCAGCCGATGAGCCAGAATCCGAACCAAAGCCAGAATCAGAATCAGAAGCAAAGCCAGCAAGGTCAGCAGGGCCAGCAGGGCCAACAGAGCCAGCAAGGCCAGCAAGGTCAGCAAGGCCGGCAACAGAACTTGAAGCCGGGTCAGCAGCAGCAGGGCGAGCAACAGCAGCAGCGCCCGGGCCAGGGCGGCCAGCAGCAGCCGGGCAGCGAGCGCAAGCACTAAGGTCGAAGCAACACGCCGGAAGCCCCGCCCGACGGCGGGGCTTTCTATTGTGCGGCGCGGCGGCTCTTGCGTTGGCCTTGGCGCGCGTCTCGCTTATGCTCGCGCCATGGCGACGTCGGCGTTACCGCTCTTTCATCTGTACGGCGATCCGCCGGACGACTCCGCATTCGATTTCATTCACATCGAGACGATTTCCTCGCGCTCGTCCATTCACGACTGGACGATCCGCGCGCACCGCCACCGCAACCTGTTTCAGATCCTGCTGATCGAGAAGGGCGGCGGCGAGATGACCTTCGAGGCGTCGATCATGCCGTTCACCGCGCCGGCCGCAATCCTGGTGCCGGCGACGACCGCGCATGGCTTCCGCTTCAACGCCAACGTCACCGACGGCTGGGTGATCAGCTTCACCGAAGACGTCACGTCCGCGCTCGGCGAGCGTTCGGACGAAGCGCTGGCGCGGCTCCGGGCGATTGCCGCGCATCCGCTGGTGCCGCTATCGGCCGCGGCGGAGAGCAAGCGGCTGTCGACACTGTGCGCCGAACTGCACGAGGAAAGCTTTCTCGCGCGCGAAGGCTACCGCCTGGCGATGCGGGGCCTGCTCGCGCTGATCGCGATCGAGGTCGTGCGGCTGGCGGTCAGCCGCGCGCGCAGCGGCGCGGTGACGCTCGCGTCCGCCGATCCGCGCGTCGAGGAATTGCGCAGGCTGGTCGAGGAACACTTCCGCAAGGAACGCTTGATCAGTTTCTACGCCAGGAAGCTCGCGATGACGCCGGACCGCCTCAACGACCACGTGAAGCGATCGACCGGCGTCACCGCCGGCCACCTCATCCGCCAGCGTGTGTTGACCGAAGCCAAGCGCCAGCTCGTCTTCACCAATCAGCCGATCCACGAGATCGCCTACGATCTCACCTTCTCGGATCCGTCGCACTTCACGCGCTTCTTCCGCAAGCAGACCGGCATGACGCCGCAGGCTTTCCGCGAAGGGCGCGGCGGCTGACTATTTTTTCGTCTTCAAAGAGTCGCCGCGAATGAGCGCGAACGCCACGACGGCGCCAATGAGTTCGCCGATGCCGCCGCCGACAAGCGCGGCGCGGAGGCCCGGGAGGAACCCGGGGCCCATCGTCGGTTCCTGGCCGGCGTAGGCGGCGAAGACCGCGCCGAGGATGGCGACGCCGAACGTCGCGCCGACCATGCGCGCGGTATTGAGCACGCCCGACGCGGTGCCGGAACGCTCCGGCGGCAGCGCCGCCACCGCGACGCCGTTGACCGGCGCGGTGTTGAGCCCAAGCCCGATGCCGATGACGAAGAGCGCGATCGACGTGAACCAAATGCTCGTATCGGCCCCGATGAAGGCCAGCGCCAGTTCACCGAAGCCCATGCATGCCATGCCCGCGGTCATCACGGCGCGCGGGCCGAAGCTGTTGGTGAGATAGCCGACCGTCTGCGAGACGATGACGAAGCTCACCGACATCGGCAGCAACTCGAAGCCGGCGACGAGCGGCGTCGCGCCGCGCATGATCTGGAAATAGAGCGGCATGATGAACAGCAGGGCGTACATGCCGAAAGTCATCAGCCCGGCGGATGCGAGCGCGGCCGAGAACACCGGACGGCGCAGGAATGAAATCGGCAGCAGCGGCCCGCTGGTGCGCGTTTCGACCCACACGAACAGGATGAGCGCAACGAGCGCGAAACCGGCGATCGACAGGATGGGTGGCGACAGGAAGCCCCAGTGCGATCCTTCGATCGCGGCGAACGCGAAGGCGGCAAGGCCGGCGATGGCAAGACCCTGGCCGGGAAGATCGAGCTTGCGTCCCTTTGGCGCGGACGATTCCTCCACGGCGTAGTAAGCCAGCGCGAGCGTAACGGCACAGACCGGAAGCGCGAGATAGAAAATGCTGCGCCAGCCGATGCTGGCGAGCAGCCAGCCGCCGAGCGTCGGGCCGATGATGAAGGCAAGCCCGTTGCAGCTTGCCCAGATGCCCATCGCGTGCGCGCGTTCCTCGCGGCCCGGATAAGCGATGGTCAGCAGCACCAGCGACATCGGGACGGCAAAAGCCGCGCCCAATCCGCTCACCACGCGGCCGGCGATCAGGGTTGCGGCGTTGGGCGCGAGCGCACAGGCGAGCGTTCCGGCGGAAAACAGGAGAACGCCGAGCGCGAACACGCGGCGGCGGCCGTAAAGGTCGCCAAGCGTCCCGGCGGTCAAGAGCAGGCTCGCGTAGATGAGATTATAGGCGTCGATCACCCACTGCATTTCGCTCACGCCGGCGTGCAAGTCGCCGCCGATGCTCTTGAGCGCAAGGTTGACGGCAGACGTGTCGATCTGCGCCAGCAGCACGGCGAGCGATGTCGTGAGCAGGACGAGGCGAGGGTGGCGTCTCGTTGTTTCGGATTCGCTTTTGGCGACGGCAACGGTCATTGCGGAACCTTGTGACGATTCAAGTTTTTCGTGGATGCGACGATAAGGCGGAGATAAAGGCGCGCGTTCCGGGAACCCACCCGATTTCTGCACCCGATTGCGCGCGCAAGTCGTGCGACGCCGTGGTTAAGAGGCTAACAAGTAAGGTAAAATTTTGGTTTGTTTTGAAATTAGCATTTGATGCGACTACGCCGGGTTTCTCTTTTTCGGAGGAACGCGAAATGCGCAAGGCACCCGGCGCCATCACGATGATGATCATGGCGATCGCCGTCTACTTCACGCTCGTGTGGGGATTCGACGCGTTCCGTACGTTCACCTCGCCGACCTATGGGCTCGACGAAGTCTGGCATTCGCAGTTCGTGTTTGCGCTCGGCCGCATGCTCGGCGCCAGCCCCGATGGTCTGGTCAAGATTGCCGCCGTATTCGGCGCGCTCAAGCTTATCGTCGCGGGCGTGTGCGCGTGGCACCTCATGGAGCGCGTGCGCTCGCTGTTCGGCCGCAAGAGCGACACCGAGATTCTTGAAGCCGGGCTGATGCTCGCGGTCATCGCGAGCCTCGCCGCCGCGATGCCGGTCGTGTGGGCGCACAATTTCGACGCGGCGCGCGAGCAGATCATTCCGCTGCTGCTGGCGGCGCTTGCCGCAGCGCTGTGCATCATCGAGCGCTTCGGCGCGGCGCCGGCCGTTGCCGCGCCGGCTAACGCGAAAGAGTCCGCGCGCTGGTTCTCGCCCTGGCGCTGAACCGCCGGCGGCTTTCAAGCGATACGGGCGCCCGCAAGGGCGCCCGTTTTCATTTCGATTTCGCCAACTCGGCGACGATCTCGCCCGCTTCCTTGAAGGCGTGGTTGGCCGCGGGCACGCCGCAATAGATCGCCTGCTGAAGGATGATTTCCTTGATGTCGGCTTCCGAGAAGCCGCCTTCGGCAAGCGCGGCGCGCACGTGCAGGCGGAATTCATCCCACTGGGCGAGTGCGATCATGGTGCCGATCACCAGCACGCGGCGGGTGCGTTCGTCGTAGTGCGGGCGGGTCCAGATCTCGCCCCACGCGTAGCGTGTGATCAGATCCTGGAATTCCCCGTTGAAGGAATTCTTGCGTGCATTGGCGCGGTCCACCCATGCGGCGCCGAGAACTTTCCGGCGCCGTCCCATGCCGCGTTCGTGGCGTTCCTTGTCTTCCATGACGCGCTAGCTCTTGAGGAAGTCGAGCACGACGTCGGTGTACGCCTTCGGCTGCTCGAGATTGGCGATATGCGCGCCATCGACGACCGCGAGCTTGGCGCCCTTGATCTGACGCTGGATTTCCTCGCCGGCGGCCGGCGGTGTCGCCGGATCATGCTTGCCGACGATAACGAGCGTCGGCGTGGTGATCCGCGGATTGGAGGCGCGGAAATCCATGTCGCGGATCGCCTCGCAGCAGGCGATGTAGCCTTCCACCGGGGTCGCGACAAACATCTCGGTCATGCGCGCGATCGCCTGCGGCGCCCGCGCGCGGAAATCGGCGGTGAACCAGCGCTCCATGTTCGGTCCCACAAGCTCGCGCAGACCTTTTTCCTTCACGAAGGTGATGCGGTCGGCCCACGGCTTCTTGTCGGCGTAATAGAAATTGGTGTTGGAGAGGATCAGCTTTTCGACGCGGTCGGGCGCGTTGGCGCCGAGCCACTGGCCGTCCATGCCGCCCATCGACAGGCCGCACCAGCTCATCTTCCTGATCTTGAGCGCGTCGATGATCGCGAGGATGTCGCGCCCGAAGCGGTCGAAGCTGTAGGGGCCCTTGCTGACGCCGGACTTGCCGTGGCCGCGCCGGTCGTAGCGCACGACGTGGAAATGTTTGCTCCATTCCGGCACCTGGTCGTCCCACATGTGCAGATTGGTGCCGAGCGAATTCGACAGCATCAGCACGGGCGCGCCTTCGGGCCCGTCGACCTGAACGTTGAGCGGGCAACCGTCGGCGTCGATCATCGGCATGAAATTCCTCCCTTGGCCCTTGTCATTGATCACAGGCGGGCAACCGCAGAACAATTAAAGCCCGCGGTGCTTGCTGCAAAGCTCTTTTCAGGGCCGACAAGAGCGCTTAAGTCCTAGCGCGAGCCCGCGGGCGCCGAGGAGACAAGAGCCATGGCTATGACGATGACGGGCGAGGTGCAGCTTCCTGCGCCGCGCGCAACGGTATGGGAAAAGCTCAACGACCCCGAGACGCTCAAGGCCTGCATCCCCGGCTGCGAGGAGCTCAACAAAACCTCCGACACCGAATTCCAGGCGGTCGCCGTCACCAAGATCGGACCGGTGAAGGCGCGCTTCAAAGGCAATGTGCAACTGACCGATCTTGATCCGCCGAACGGCTGCAAGATCTCCGGGCAGGGTGACGGCGGCGTGGCCGGCTTTGCCAAAGGCGGCGCGACGGTGAAACTCGCTGACAAGGATGGCGGCACGCTGCTCACCTACAACGTCGAAGCGCAGATCGGCGGCAAGCTCGCCCAGTTGGGGCAGCGGCTGGTCAACGGCGCGGCCAAGAAGGTGGCCGACGAGTTCTTCGCCAATTTCGCAAAGAACGTCGGCGGCGGCTGAGCGCCTGCGGCGGTCCTGGGCGGCCCGTAGGCGGCCGTTTCATCTTCGCGCTGAACGTGCGCCGTTCCCGCCAATGCCTTGCGCCCGCCGCCGTTTCGGCGCGCCGCCGCCTGCTGCCGAGCGCCCCGATCACTGCGGTTTGAGCAAACATGCGGCGGCAAGCGCCTTGACCGCGCCCGCAGGCAGGGTTCAGACTTATTTCGGTTCAAAAGCGCGTTCGGGGCGAATTCGGCTAGATTTCGGCCCCGAAATGCCGCCGCCCCTCGCGGGCAAGGCTAAAAGTGGGCCTTCGGCCCCGAATTTGGGAGGAAGTTATGCCAGCGGTGTCCATGACGGTGAACGGCAAAGCCGTCACCGGCGACGTTGAAGCGCGCACGCTCCTGGTCCAGTTCCTGCGTGAAAACCTGCGGCTTACCGGGACACATGTCGGGTGCGACACGTCGCAGTGCGGCGCCTGCGTCGTGCACGTCAACGGCAAGGCGGCTAAGTCCTGCACGCTGCTGGCGCTGACGCTGGAAGGCGCGGACATCACCACCATCGAGGGGCTCGCAGAACCGAACGGTCCGCTGCACCCGATGCAGGAGGCCTTCCGGCAAAACCACGGCCTGCAATGCGGCTACTGCACGCCCGGCATGATCATGTCGGCGATCGATATCGTGCGCCGCAAGGGCAACGATCTCGACGAGCACACCATTCGCGAAGAGCTCGAAGGCAACATCTGCCGCTGCACCGGCTACCACAACATCGTCAAATCGGTCGCGGCGGGAGCGAAGGCCATGAAGGGCGGCCCGACGCGTCAAGCCGCCGAATAACGTCGCTGGAAAAATTCGGGAGGAGACCGCTATGAGCGCGACCGGAATCGGCGCAGCGGTGCGCCGCAAGGAAGACCTCCGTTTCATCACCGGCAAGGGCCAGTACACCGACGACGTGATCCGCCCCGGCGAGACGCGCGCCGTGTTCGTGCGCTCGCCGCATGCGCGCGCGAAAATCAAAAGCATCGACGTCAACGAAGCGAAGAAGATGCCGGGCGTCGTCGCGGTGCTCACCGGCGCGGAGCTTGCCAACGACAAGATCGGCAATCTCATCTGCGGCTGGATGATCCACTCCAAGGACGGCTCGCCGATGAAGATGGCGCCGCACCCGGCGCTCGCCGCGACGTCCGTCAATCACGTCGGCGACGCGGTCGCGGTCGTGATCGCGGAAACGAAGGCGCAAGGGCGCGACGCGGCTGAAAAGGTGAAGGTCGATTACGAGCCGTTGCCCGCCGTCGTCGATCCGGGCAAGGCGCAGGGCAAGGGCGCCCCGCAGATCCACGAGGTGGCGCCGAACAACACGATCTACCAGTGGCATCTTGGCGACCAGAAGGCGGTCGAAGCCGCCTTTGCGCAGGCCAAGCACGTGACGCGGCTCGACCTCATCAACAATCGCCTGGTGCCGAATGCGATCGAACCGCGCGCCGCGCTCGCCGAGTACGACTCCGGCACCGATCAGCTCACGCTCTGGAACACGTCGCAGAACCCGCACGTCGCGCGGCTTGTGATCGCCGCCTTCGTCGGCATGGCGCCAGAGCACAAGCTGCGCGTCATCGCGCCGGATGTCGGCGGCGGCTTCGGTTCGAAAATTTTCATCTATCCGGAGGAGGTCGTCTGCCTGTGGGCCTCGCGCAAGGTCGGGCGCCCGGTGAAGTGGACGGCGGAGCGCTCGGAGTCGTTCCTGACCGACGCGCACGGCCGCGATCACGTCACGCACGCCGAGCTTGCGCTCGACGGCAACGGCAAGATCCTCGCGCTGCGCGCGAAAACGATCGCCAATCTCGGCGCCTACATGTCGACGTTCTCGTCGTCGGTGCCGACCTATCTCTACGGCACGCTGCTGTCGGGCCAGTACGACATCCCGCAAATCTATTGCGAGGTCGATGCGGTCTACACCAACACCGTGCCGGTCGACGCCTATCGCGGGGCGGGCCGGCCGGAAGCGACCTTCGTGGTCGAGCGGCTGGTCGAGGTCGCCGCGCGCGAGATAGGCATCGAGCCCGCCGAATTGCGCAAGCGCAACTTCATCAAGTCGTTCCCGCACCAGACGCCGGTGATCATGGCCTACGACGCGGGCGACTATAACGCGTCGCTCAAGAAGGCGATGGAGCTTGCCGACGTGAAGGGGATCGGCAAGCGCAAGCGCGAGAGCGCTCGCAACGGCAAGCTGCGCGGCATCGGCTACTCGACCTACATCGAGGCGTGCGGCATCGCGCCGTCGCAGGCGGTCGGCTCGCTCGGTTGCGGCGTCGGCCTGTGGGAGTCGGCGGAAGTTCGCGTCAACCCGACCGGCAGCGTCGAAGTGCTCACCGGCACGCACGCGCACGGACAGGGCCACGAGACGACGTTCGCGCAGCTCGTGTCCGAGCGGCTCGGCATCCCGTTCGAGAACGTCTCGATCGTGCACGGCGACACCGACAAGGTGCAGTTCGGCATGGGCACGTACGGCTCGCGCTCCGGCGCGGTCGGCATGTCGGCGATCGTGAAGGCGCTCGACAAGATCGAGGCCAAGGCGAAGAAGGTCGCCGCGCACATGCTGGAGGCGGCGGAAGGCGACATCGAGTTCAAGGACGGCAAGTTCAGCGTCGCCGGCACCGACAAGACGGCGGCCTGGGGCGACGTCGCGCTCAATGCCTACATCGCGCACAAGTTCGCGGGCCAGGAGCTCGAGCCCGGCCTGAAGGAGACGTCGTTCTACGATCCGACCAACTTCACGTTCCCGGCCGGTTGCCATATCTGCGAGGTCGAAGTGGACATCGAGACCGGCAACACCGAGATCGTCGGCTGGACCGCGGTCGACGACTTCGGCACGGTGATCAATCCGATGATCGTCGAGGGGCAGGTGCACGGCGGCATCGCGCAGGGAGTCGGCCAGGCGCTGCTCGAAGGCGCGGTTTACGACAAGGACGGGCAGCTCGTGACCGGCTCGCTCATGGATTACACCATGCCGCGCGCGCACAATCTCCCGTCGTTCAACGTCGGGCTCACCGAAACGAAATCGCCGTCCAATCCGCTCGGCATCAAGGGTTGCGGCGAGGCGGGCGCGATCGCGGCGCCGGCGGCGGTGATCAACGCGATCACCGACGCCATCGGATCCGAACAAATTTCCATGCCGGCGACGGCGAGTGCCGTCTGGTCGGCGCTGCAGCGGACACCCGCTGCACGCAAGGCGGCGGAATAACGGAGAGACACATGTACAATTTCACTTTCCATCGGCCCACCACGGTCCGCCAGGCGGCGGGCCTGCTGGCGAAAAATCCCGACGGCAAACTGCTCGCAGGCGGTCACTCGCTCATCCCCGTGATGAAGCAGCGGCTGGCGCAGCCGTCGGCGATCATCGACCTGTCGAAGGTCGAGGGTCTTGCCGGCGTCGAGCTCAAAGGGCGCTCGGTCGTGGTCGGCGCGATGACGCGCCATGCCGACGTCGCCAATTCGCCGGTGATGCAGCAGGCGTTGCCGGGGCTTGCCGAAGTTCCCGGCTCGATCGGCGATCCGCAGGTGCGCAACTGGGGCACGATCGGCGGCTCGATCGCCAACAACGATCCGAACGCGGATTATCCGGCGGCGTGCCTCGGCCTCGGCGCCACCATCATCACCAACAAGCGCAAGATCGCGGCCGACGATTTCTTCACCGGCATGTTTTCGACCGCGCTCGAGGACGGCGAGATCATCACCAAGGTGAGCTTCCCGATCGCCAAGAAAGCGGCCTACGTGAAGTTCAAGCATCCGGCGTCGGGCTTCGCGCTGGTCGGCGTGTTCGTGTCGAAGCGCGGCTCGGACATCCGTGTCGCCGTAACCGGCGCCGGCGCGAACGGCGTCTTCCGCGTGAAATCGTTCGAGGAGGCGCTGAAGAAGCGCTTCGCGGCGAAATCGCTCGAGGGCATGACCATTCCGGCGACCGGAATGAACTCCGACATCCATGCGGGCGCGGAATATCGCGCGCATCTCGTCGGCGTGCTTGCGCGCCGCGCGGTGGCCAAGGCGACGGCCTAAGCGGCTCGTCCGAAGGAATTCACGGCACGCGGCTTTACGGCTGCGTGTCGTTTGCTTTTTTGAGGAAGCTCAGAATCACCGCGAGCTCCTTGTCGCTGAATTGCGCGAGCAGGGCGTTGGGCGCGTCTCCCATTTTCGCGTAGATGGATTCCGGTTCGCGGTCATTTAGCCGCGCTTCGACATGACAGTTATTTTCGGTCCAGCTCCGCCAGCAGGTCATGCAGGTCGAGCGGATTGGTGTACATCCGCAGGCCGCCGTCTGGCCGCTTCGGCCACATCTCTTGCGGCCGGTCCCAATAAAGCTCGACGCCGTTGTCGTCCGGATCGCGCAGGTAAAGCGCTTCGCTGACGCCGTGGTCGCTTGCGCCTTCGAGCGGGATCTTGGCGACGATCAGACGCTTGAGCGCGTCGGCCAGGAGCCGCCGCGTCGGGTAGAGGATCGCCGTGTGATAGAGGCCGGTGGTACCGGGAGGTGGCGGCGAGCCGCCGAGGCTTTCCCACGTATTGAGGCCGAGGTGATGGTGATAGCCGCCGGCGGAGATGAAGGCCGCGCCGGGCCGGCTCGTGGTCAATTCGAAGCCGAGCACGCCGCAGTAAAAATCGAGCGCGCGCTGAAGGTCGGCGACCTTCAGATGCACATGGCCGATACGCACGCGCGGATCGATGGTGGGCAGGCGCAGGGCTTCTTTTTCCAGCGTTTCGGGCTTTGACATGGACGCATCCTAGGTGGCTTCTGGGCGCATGAATACCCACATGTAAGACCCCGCTGCGCTAGGATAAAGTCCCGGAAACACCAGGGAAGCCAATGCCAGGTAAGTCAATTCCGGCCTCGATCGACGCCACCCTCGAACTCTTGAGCGGGGCCGATTACATCGCCGACCGCTCGCTCGCGACCGTCCTCTTTCTCGCCCTGCGCATGGGCCGTCCGCTGTTTCTCGAAGGCGAGGCGGGCGTCGGCAAGACCGAGATCGCCAAGGTGCTGGCGCAGGCGCTCGGGCGCCGGCTGATCCGCCTGCAATGCTACGAGGGCCTCGACGTCGCCGCCGCCGTTTACGAATGGAATTACGGCGCGCAGATGATCGCCATTCGTCTCGCCGAAGCGGAAGGCGAGGGCGACAAGGAGCGCATCGAGCACGACGTTTTCTCCGAACGCTTTTTGATCAAGCGGCCGCTGTTACAGGCGCTCGAGCCGGATCCCGACGGCCCGCCCGTGCTGCTGATCGACGAGATCGACCGCACCGACGAAGCGTTCGAGGCTTTTCTTCTCGAAGTGCTCGCCGATTTCCAGGTGACGGTGCCAGAACTCGGCACGGTCAAGGCCGAGCGTCCGCCGATCGTCGTCGTGACGTCGAACCGCACGCGCGAGGTGCACGACGCGCTCAAGCGCCGCTGCCTCTACCACTGGGTCGGCTATCCGACCGCCGAGCGTGAATTGAAGATCCTGCGCGCGAAAGTGCCGGGCATCGGCAAGAAATTGTCCGAACAGGTGGTCGCCTTCGTGCAGGCGCTGCGCAAGGAAGATCTGTTCAAGTCGCCCGGCGTCGCCGAGACGCTCGACTGGGCCGGTGCGCTCACCGAACTCGACGTGGTGGCGCTCGATCCGGCGACGGTATCCGACACGCTCGGGGCGCTGCTCAAATATCAGGACGACATCGCGCGCCTCGACGGCAGCAAGGTGAAAACGTTGCTTGAGGAAGTGAAGTCGGAGCTGCGGGCGGCGGAGTAGGCCCGCGCGCGAAGCGATCCGCCTGAGGAGCTTGGGAGCTGATTTGATTGATGACCGATAGATCGCTTCCCGCTCACCCCAACTCTCTCACTCAAGGAGAGAGGGAGAAGAAAGACGGCCGCCTTGCCGAAAACATCGTCTATTTCGCGCGCGCGCTGCGCGCGGCCGGGCTGCCGGTTGGGCCGGGCGCGGTGCTCGATGCATTGGAAGCGGTCAAGGTCGCGCAGGTCGGCTCGCGCGACGATTTCTACTGGACGCTGCACGCCGTCTTCGTGAAGCGGCACGAACATTCGGTGCTGTTCGATCAGGCGTTCAGGCTTTTCTTCCGCAAGCGCGCCTTCATCGACAAACTGATCGCGATGATGCTGCCGCAGGCGCCGGCCGATGCGGCGAAAGCGCCGCCGCCCGGCACCCAGCGGGTGCAGGAAGCCTTGTTTGCGGGCCTAGGCGAGCGCGAGCGCGACAAATCCGAGGTCGAGATCGATGCGCGGCTGACGGTATCGGATCGCGAGGTGTTGCAGAGGAAGGACTTCGCGCAAATGAGTGCGGCCGAAATCGCGTCGGCGAAAGACGCGATCGCCGGGCTGGTGTTGCCGCTCGACGAGGTGCGCACGCGGCGGCTCGCGCCCAACCGGCGCGGTCACATCATCGACGTGCGCCGCACGCTGCGCGCCAGCATGAAGGCGGGTGGGGCGGTGATCGATCTCAAGTATCTCGGGCCGAAGACGAAGGAGCCGCCGATCGTCGCGCTGCTCGATATTTCAGGCTCGATGAGTCAATACACGCGGCTGTTCCTGCACTTCCTGCACGCGGTCACCGATGCGCGCAAGCGCGTGACGACGTTTCTGTTCGGCACGCGGCTCACCAACGTGACCCGCGCGCTCAAGCATCGCGATCCGGACGAAGCGCTCGCGGCCTGCTCGGCCAATGTCGCCGACTGGTCGGGCGGCACGCGCATCGCGACCTCGCTGCATACGTTCAACAAGCAATGGGCGCGCCGCGTGCTGACGCAGGGCGCGGTCGTGCTGCTGATTACCGACGGGCTCGAGCGCGACGCCGACGATACGCTCGCCTTCGAGATCGACCGGCTGCATCGCTCGTGCCGGCGGCTGATCTGGCTCAATCCGCTGTTGCGCTTTGAGGGCTTCGAGGCGCGCGCCAAGGGCGTGAAGACCATTTTGCCGCACGTTGACGAATTGCGGCCGATCCACAATCTGGAGTCCATGCGAGAATTGGTGCGCGCCTTGTCGCACATGAGCGCGCGCGACCACGATCCGAAGGCGTGGCTGAACAAGGTGGCGTAGCATCTGTCATGCCCGGCCTTGTGCCGGGCATCCACGTCTTCCTAGCTAAGGCGTGGAGGGCCGGGATAAGCCGGCCATGACCAAGGAGAGAATGGAGACAGACAATGCTTTCGCGCGATGAAGACATTCTCAAAGCGGCCGAAGACTGGCGGAAAAGCGGGCGCGGCGTGGCGCTCGCGACGGTAGTCGAGACCTGGGGCTCGGCGCCGAGGCCGGTCGGCTCCAATCTGGTGATCGACGATGAGGGCAATTTTCTCGGCAGCGTGTCCGGCGGCTGTGTCGAGGGCGCGGTGGTGACCGAGGCGCTTGACGTGATCGACAGCGGCAAGCCGAAGATGCTGGAATTCGGCGTTGCGGACGAGACGGCGTGGAACGTCGGGCTCTCGTGCGGCGGCACGATCCGGGTTTATGTGGAGAAGGTGAAATAGTGGATCTCACACTGCTACATACGCTGAACGAGGAGCGCGCGGCGCGCCGCGCGGTCGTTGTCGTGACCGACGTCGCAAGCGGCGCGCAGCGGCTCGTCAAGGCGGCGGACATTGCGAAGGATCCGATCAAGGACGCGCTGGAAAAACGCCTGCGCATGGCGAAAAGCGGCATGGAAGAGACGGCGCAGGGGCGCGTGTTCCTCACCGTGCATGTGCCCTCGGCCAAGCTCGTCATCACCGGCGCGGTGCACATCAGCCAGGCGTTGGCGCCGATCGGGCAACTGCTCGGCTATGACGTGACCATCGTCGACCCGCGCACGGCATTTGCCTCGATCGAGCGTTTCCCCGACGTCAAGGTGATCGCGGAATGGCCGGATGTCGCGTTGCCGCCGCTCAACATCGACCATTACACCGCCTTCGTCGCGCTTACGCACGATCCGAAGATCGACGATCCCGCGCTGCTGCATGCGCTGTCGCGCGACTGCTTCTACATCGGCGCGCTCGGTTCGAAGAAAACGCACGCCAAGCGCGTCGCGCGGCTCAAGGAGAAGGGCCTTGCCGACGCCGATATCGCGCGCATCCATGCGCCGATCGGCCTCGACATCGGCGCGATTTCCCCGGCCGAGATCGCGGTCGCCATCATGGGCGAGATCACCGAGCGGCTGCACGCGCCGGCGGAGGCCGCATGAAATTCGGTCCGGTATCGCCCGACCAGGCGCTCGGCGGCACGGCGGTGCATTCCATCCGCCAGGGTGAGCTGGTGCTCAAAAAGGGCACCGTTATCCGCGCGGCGGAAGTCGCGGCGCTCAAGGCGGCCGGCGTGAAGGAGATCGTGGTCGCCCGTCTCGAGCCCGGCGACGTCTCGGAGGACGAAGCCGCCGCCGAGATCGCTTCGGCGGTTGCGGGCGAAGGCGTGCGCACCGATCGGGCGTTCACCGGGCGCTGCAATCTGTTCGCCAAGACGGCAGGCATACTCGTCATCGACAAGGACGCCGTCGACCGGCTCAACCGTGTCGACGAAGCGGTGACGTTCGCGACGCTGCCCGCGTTCAAGCCGGTGGTGGAAGGCGAGATGATCGCGACGGTGAAGATCATTCCGTTCGCGGTCGAGAAGGCCGCGCGCGACAAGGCGCTTGCCGAGGCTGCGAAGACGAAGCCGGTGATCCGCGTCGCGCCCTACAAGGTGCGCAAGATCGGCGTGGTGTCGACGTTGCTGCCCGGCCTTGCGACGAAGGTTGTCGAGAAGACCTTGCGCGTGATGAGCGAGCGCATCGCGCCGGCGGGCGCGACCATCATGGCCGAGCGGCGCGTGCCGCATGAACAGGCGGCGCTTGCAAAGGCGATCGACGAGGTGATGAAGGCCGGCGCCGAGATGGCCGTGGTGTTCGGCGCGTCGGCGATTGCGGATCGGCGGGACGTCATCCCGGCGGCGGTTGAAGCGGTCGGCGGCACCATCGAGCATTTCGGCATGCCGGTCGATCCGGGCAACCTGATGCTGATCGGGCAGGCGCGCGGCCTGCCGGTGATCGGCGCGCCCGGCTGCGCGCGCTCGCCGAAGGAAAACGGTTTCGACTGGGTGCTGATGCGCATGCTTGCCGGCATTCCGGTCGGGCGGGAAGACATTACCGGCATGGGCGTCGGCGGCCTCCTGATGGAGATCGTGACGCGTCCGCAGCCGCGCGAGGAGCCCGCGCCGGAGAAAGGCCGCCGCATCGCCGCGGTCGTGCTCGCGGCCGGACGCTCCACGCGCATGGGCGCAATCAACAAGCTGATCGCCGAGATCGGCGGCAAGCCGCTGGTGCGCATCGCCGCCGAGCAGGCGCTCGCCTCGCACGCGAGCCCGGTGATCGTCGTGACGGGACACGAGAAGGAGAAGGTGGAAGGCGCGCTCAAGGGCCTCGACGTGCGCTTCGTGCACAATCCGGATTACGCGGAAGGACTCGGCACCTCGCTGAAGGCCGGCATCGCGGCGGTGCCGGAAAATGCCGACGGCGCCATCGTCTGCCTCGGCGACATGCCGCAGGTCGATGCCGCGCTGATCGACCGGCTGCTGGCGGCGTTCGATCCCGAGCGCGGCGCACTGGTCGTGGTGCCGACAATCGACGGGCGGCGCGGCAATCCGGTCGTCTGGGCGCGGCGTTTCTTCCATGACCTGATGGCGATCGGCGGCGACATCGGCGCCCGGCACCTGATCGGCAGTTATGTGGAGGCCGTCGCGGAAGTGCCGGTCGCCGGCGCGGCGGCGCTCACCGATGTCGACACCCCTGAGTCGCTTTCGGCGGTCAAGGCCGAAATCGAACGTGCCTGAGACTCGAATCATTGATCGGTCGGGCCGACTCACCCCCTAGCTTGCGACCGGAATTGGGTGAGGGTGGGAATGACAGATATCTGGACGCCAGCCATTCGCGCGGTTGTCGCCGCGACGCTTCTGCTTGCCACCGTAACGTTGATGTTCGTCACGGTGAATGCGGCGCGGGCCGCGGGCGCGCTGGCGATCGGCAAATGCGGCGCTTACGGGCAGGCCTACGATTTCCCCAATGCCAAGGAAGCCAGCGAAAGCGCGCTCGGCAAATGCGAAGGCAAACCCTGCCGCATCGTGACCACGACCAGGCACGGTTGCGCCGCCTTCGCGGTCGACGGGACCGATCCGTGCGGCGCGCACGGCTGGGGCAAGGCCTCGCGCCTCGGCACCGCGCAGAACGATGCATTGCGCTCCTGCTACAAGGATGGCGGCAAGGACTGCATGATCCGCACGTTCTTCTGCGACGCCAAGGGCTGAGCCGCCGTCGCCGCTGCCGGACCATCGTCTTTTCCAAGACCTAATGGGTTGATTTGCAAGGATATTTTTTTGCCCTTGCGCGGACCTTCGCCCGGCATTATAAATGACTGACCGGTCAGTCAGTATTTTCCCATGCCCAGGCCGCGCAGCAAAGCACGTTCCTCACCGAAAACGCCCGCTTCGGCGCACGCTGCCACCGCGCGCGGGCGGGGTAACGCACGCGAAGCGCGCAGCGCCGCGCGGCGCGAAGCGATCCTGACGGCGGCGCTGGAGGAATTTTCCGAGCGCGGCTTTGCGGCGACGCGGCTCGACGACGTGGCCAAACGGGCGGGCATCGCCAAGGGCACGATCTATCTCTATTTCCGCGACAAAGAGAGCCTGTTTCAGGAGCTCATCCGTTCGACGCTGACGCCGCTGGTCGGGACCATCGAGGCGCTTGGCAAGGCCGACATTCCGGTCGCCATGCTGGCCGAGCGCATCGTGCAGCTGTTCGTGCACGAAATCTTCGGAACGAAACGCAAGGATGTCGTGCGCCTCATGATCAGCGAGGGCCGCCGCTTCCCGAAGCTCGCCGAATTCTACTATCGCGAGGTGCTCTCGCACATCATGACGGCTGTGCGCGCGTTGATGACGCGGGCCGCCGCGCGCGGCGAGGTGCCCGAAGCGCTCGCGCGTTTCCCGCAGTTGATCGCCGCGCCGGGCGTCGTCGCCATCATCTGGAACGGTTTGTTCGACCGCTTCGCGCCGCTCGATGTCGAGGCGTTGATGCGGGCGCATGTCGATTTGTTGTTCGGCCCGGGGAGGGCGCCATGACTTTTTCTTCGCGCATTTTGGGGTTCCTGTTGATCGGCGCGTCGCTCGCGCTTGCTGGCTGCGACGACAACAAGACGAAAATGGCGCAAGGCTGGGTCGAGGCCGATCTGATCTTCGTCAGTCCCGACGAGACTGGCCGCGTCGAAACGCTGAGTGTGCGCGAGGGCGATGCGGTCGGCAAAGGCGCGCCGCTTTTCACCGTCGACGACGATCTGCAACAGGCGGACCTCACCGTGAGAAAGGCCGCCGTCACCAATGCACAGCAAACCTTCGACCGTGCGAAAGAGCTGCTGAAAACCGCAGCCGGCACGCAGAAAACGTATGACGATGCCGAAGCGGCACTGCGTCAGGCCAATGCCAACCTCGCTTCGGCGCAGACCAGACTGACGCGACGGCGCGTGTTCAGTCCGGTCGCCGGCACGATCGAGCAGGTTTATTACCGCGCCGGCGAGATGGTGCCGGCCGGCAAGCCCGTTGTTGCGATCCTGCCGCCGCCTAATTTGAAGATCCGTTTCTTCGTGCCGGAAACGGCGCTCGCCGACATCAAGCTCGGCGCAAGCGTCGGGGTGAGCTGCGACGGCTGCGAGCAAGGATTGAGCGCGAAGGTCAGCTTCATCGCGCGCAGCGCCGAGTTCACGCCGCCCGTGATCTACAGCCTCGAAGAGCGCGCCAAGCTTGTCTTCATGGTCGAGGCACGGCCGGAGCATCCGGAAAAATTCCGTGTCGGCCAGCCGGTCAGCGTCGCCCTGCCGGACGACACGGCGCGGAAGGTGGCGAAATGAACGCCGCCGACATCGTCATCGACGTGCACGGCCTGACCAAGAGTTTCGACGGCCGCACGGTGGTGCGCGACCTGTCGATGCAGGTGGCGCGCGGCACGATCTACGGCTTCCTCGGACCGAACGGCTCCGGCAAGACGACGACGATCCGCATGCTGTGCGGCCTGCTTACGCCGGACGAAGGCGAGGGCACCTGTCTCGGCTACGACATTCGCACCGAGACCGACAAGATCAAGCGTCAGGTCGGCTACATGACGCAACGCTTCAGCCTCTATCAGGACCTGTCGGTGCGCGAGAACCTGGAATTCATCGCGCGCGTCTACGGCATTGCCAATCCGGCCGCCGCCGCGCGCGCGGCGATCGAGCGGCTGGGATTGTCCGGCCGCGAGCAGCAGCTTGCGGGAGAGTTGTCGGGCGGCTGGAAGCAGCGCCTCGCGCTCGGCGCCTGCACGCTGCCGAGCCCGCAATTGCTGCTGCTCGATGAGCCGACCGCCGGGGTCGATCCGAAGGCGCGGCGCGAGTTCTGGAACGAGATCCATGCGCTCGCAGCCGACGGTCTCACCGTGCTCGTCTCGACGCACTACATGGACGAAGCCGAGCGATGCCACGAGATTGCCTATATCGCTTACGGCAATCTGCTCGCGCGCGGCACGGTCGAGGAGGTCATCGCCTCCTCGCACCTGACGACCTACATCGTCGGCGCCGCGAACGGCGAAGGGCTGAACAAGCTTTCCGACGAGCTCGCGGGCAAGCCCGGCGTCAACATGGTGGCGCCGTTCGGCACCAGCCTGCACGTGTCTGGCCGCGACGCGGCCGCCCTCGATAAGGCGATTGCGCCTTACCGCCAGCACGAAGGTTTCACCTGGCGGCGTGGAGAGCCGTCGCTGGAGGACGTGTTCATCGACCTGATGAGCAAGGCCAAGGACAATTTCCAATGACGCACGTCATCCCGAGCGCACCGGCGCGGCGGCTAAAGGGCGACGGCTTCTGGCGCAAGACCTGGGCGGTGCTGATCAAGGAATTCATCCAGCTCAAGCGCGACCGCGTCTCGTTCGCCATGATCATCATGATCCCGCTGATCCAGCTTCTGCTGTTCGGCTACGCGATCAACACGACGCCGCGCGACCTACCGACGGCGGTGCTCTTGCAGGAACGCAGCGACATTGCACGCTCGATCCTGGCGGCACTGGAAAACACGAAATATTTCAAGGTCACACAGCTTCCGCATACCGAAGCCGAGCTCGACCAATTGCTGGCTTCCGGCAAGGTGCTGTTTGCGATCGAGATCCCCGCGAATTTCGAGCGAGCCGTGCGGCGCGGCGACAAGCCGGCGATGCTGGTCGCCGCGGACGCCACCGATCCGGTGGCGTCCGGCTCGGCGCTCGGCGCGCTCGGCGAGATCGTGCAAAGCGCGCTCGATCACGACCGCGCGGTGCCGGACGCCGGCCGGCCGGCGTTCGAGATTCGCGCGCATCCGCGCTACAACCCGGCAGGCTCGAGCCAGTTGAACATTGTGCCCGGCCTCGTCGGCACCATCCTCACTATGACGATGCTGATCTTCACCGCGCTGTCGGTCACGCGCGAGATCGAGCGTGGCACCATGGAAAGCCTCCTGTCGATGCCGATCACGCCGGTTGAGATCATGCTCGGCAAGATCATTCCCTACATTCTCGTCGGTTTTCTCCAGGCGACGCTGATCATCGGCATCGGAATCCTGGTGTTCGGCGTACCGATCATCGGCAGTCTCGGCATGCTCGCGCTGCTGTCGACACTGTTCATCGCCGCGAACCTGTCGATCGGCTACACGTTCTCGACGGTGGCGCAGAACCAGCTACAGGCGATGCAGATGTCGATCATGTTTTTCCTGCCGAACATTCTCCTGTCCGGCTTCATGTTTCCGTTCGCCGGCATGCCACGCTGGGCGCAATGGATCGGCGAGGCGCTGCCGCTCACGCATTACCTCCGCATCGTTCGTTCGATCATGCTCAAGGGCTCGACCATCGCCGATATGCGCTTCGACGCGGTCGCGCTCGCCGGCCTGATGCTGGTCGCGATGACGATAGCCGTCACGCGCTTCCGCCGCACATTGGATTGATGCGTTTGCGCAATATCCTTTCCGAAAGCCGGTGTCCCTTTTCGGGATCATGGGCTAGCGCCGCATCATCACGCTGACGCGGCCATAGGCGCCGGTGCGCGCGTCGGAATCGCGCGCCCATCCGGCGGCGATCGACCATTCGAATTGGCCGGTCTTCAGGCCAGTTATGTGCATGCCGAGACGAATCTCGCGATAGCCGTCGCAGGCGTAGGTCTGCGCTTCCGGGCCGACATAGGCGAGACCGAATGCGCGCCAGCCGAGCGCACCGCGTGCCGAATAGGTACCGATAATGGACGAGAGCGAGCCGTCGGCCGCAACCATCATACCGGGCGCGGGCTCGTACCAGAAATCGAAGGCGCCGCGTACGCCGACATCATGTCCACGCAAACCGCTCGAAGGATCGTCGGGCGAGAGGCGATGCTCCTCGACGTCCAGGCCGGCGAAGACTTGCAGATCCATCGTGCCGTGTTTGAAGCGCCAGCCGGGCAGGAACTGTGCGGTGGTCTCGGTGCCGTTGACCGTCGTGCCGAGGCCGCCGGAAAAATAGCGGTAGCTGCCGCCCGAAATCAGCGCCTTGAGTGTGAAGCCTTCCTGCGCAAGTCCGCCGGGCGACCACAAGAGGCCGCCATGCGCGAAGCTACCTTCGCGCCAGAGGTCGACGCCTGAGAAAAAAATGAACCGTGCGCTGTCGGCCCCGACCGGCTCCGCCGACACGCTACTCGCCACGATCACGAAGGCCGCGGCGACGGACGCCGCCGCGTAGACGCGCCTCCCACACATCGAGGCCCCCAAGCCCCGTTTGATTCCGGCCTGTCACGCGCCGGTTAGGGGTACAACTAAAGCGTGTCTCCGCATTAGTGTCGAGGCCGGTCTGCAAAAAAGCGAATAGGATAGCGAAAGCGAACCAGCTATATGCGTGCAAATGGTTTCGCGTCCGCGCGGGCACCTGAGGCCTTTATGACCGACGTTTCCGCTTCCGCCGCCGATATTGAAACGCGTCGCTCGATCGCATTCCTCAACGTGGCGCATGCGATCGACCACTTCGTGCTGCTGATCTATCCGACCGTCGTGATCGGACTCGAGGTGGTCTACAATCGCCCGTATAGCGAACTGATCGCGTTGTCGAGCACGGCATTCGTCGCTTTCGGTATCTTCTCGCTGCCTGCGGGCTGGCTTGCCGACCGCTGGAGCCGCCGGAACATGATGACGCTATTCTACATCGGCTGCGGCTTGTCGCTGATTGCGATCGGCCTCGCGCCGAATTTGTTCACGCTGTCGGCCGCGATGTTCATGCTGGGCGTGTTTGCCGCGATCTATCATCCGGTCGGGATGGCTATGCTGATCGAAGCCTCGAAGGCGAGGGGGCGCACGCTCGCCTTTAACGGCGTGTGCGGCAACCTCGGCGTCTCGCTTGCCGCCGGCATCAGCGGCGCGCTTGCGTACTGGCTGAGCTGGCGCGCGGCCTTTTTTGTGCCGGCGGCACTCTCGATCGCGGTCGGCGTCGCGTATTTCATGCTCACCCCGGATGACCGCCACCACGCCGACAAGCGCGTGACCAAGCCGGCCGTGCCGCTGACGCCGAAGCTCGCGGTGATGCTGTTCGGCCTGTTCATCATCATCGCGTTGAGCGCAGGCCTCGTGTTCAACGTGCTGACCATCGCGCTGCCGAAGATCGTCGACGAGCGGCTCTCCGCCGACATGCCGCTGGTGATCGTCGGCAGCATCGCGACCGCGGTGCTGGTGTGCGGCGCGCTGGCGCAGCTCACGGTCGGGCGTCTGGTCGAATGGGTGCCGCCGCACATCATCTTTGCCGCGGTGACGGGCTTGGGCTTCATCGGCAATCTGTGGGCCGCCTATGCCGGCGGCATGAACCTGATGGTCGCGCTTGCGGTCTCGGTGGCGGCGATCTACGGGCAGGTGACCGTCAACGACATGATCATGGCGCGCTACACAGCCGATGCCTGGCGCGGCCGTGTGTACGCCGTGCGTTATTTCCTGCTGTTCGTAAGCGCCGGCGCCGCCATCGGCATGATCTCGGTCCTGCACCAGACCGGCGGCTTCACGCTCGTCCTCGGCGCCAACGCGGCGATCGCGCTGCTGTTGTTCATCGCGACGATCGGACTTGTCGCGATGATCGTAAGTGTCGAGGGGCGGCAGCGCGCGGTGCAGCCCGCGGAATGATCAGAACAGCGGCGGGATCAGGTCGTCGATTTTGACGCCGGTGCGCTTCTTCACCAGCGCGGAAATACGGCTGCGGTGGCAGTGGGCCGGGTCGCGGCAATAACACAAGAGACAAATCCGCTTGCCGGATTTCACCAGCGCGACGAGTTCGCCAAGCTCCGCCTGCGCGGGTGCGCCCTTGATATGCTTGTCGAAGATCTGCCAGAGCGTGTCATAGTCGCCCGCGCGCGCGGCCTCGCGGCCTTCCGCCGGCGTGCCTAGCTTTTGCAGATGGATGTAGGCCACGCCTTTTTCGTCAAGCGCGGCCGCGAGCTGGCGCTTGGAGAAGCCGGGCCGGCGTGAGGCCGCGACCGCGCGGGTGTCGACCAGGACATCGATTTTGGCGCCGGCGATCTCGTCGAGCACGGCGGCGGGCTTGGCTTGCTCATAGCCGATGGTGAAGAGCGGCGCTTTCGTCTTGCTCTTCGGCTTCGCCTTGCCCTGCGTCCTGGCCTTTTTCATTTGGTCCGCTCGATCAGCGCCATCGCCGCGGCGGGCGCGCGCACTTTGCCTTCGTGGATGAAATAGAGATAGACGTCGCGCGGCATTGACGCGAGCTTGTGCTTCTTGTCGACGAGCGGCAGATCCTTCGGCGCGGCGCCCTTCGCCCATGTCTCGGCGCGCTTGGCCCATTCGTCGATCTGCTTCGGCGGATAGGCGGTGATCACGCTGTCCTTGCCCTTTTGCAGGCGGCCGTATACGAAATCCGCCGTGACGTCGGCGATCTCCGGATAAGTTGCGTGCTCGGCGTAGCAAATCGCAACCGCATGCTTGCGGGCGAGCGCGATGAATTCCGCCGTACAAAATGAGTCATGCCGCACTTCCACGACATGGCGCAGGCTCATGCCGCGATGCTTTGCCGGAAGCAGCGCCAGGAATTTTGCAAAATCATCCGGATCGAACTTCTTGGTCGGCTGGAATTGCCAGAGCAGGGGGCCGAGCCGGTCGCCCATTTCGGTGACGCCGGAATCGAGAAACAGTTGAATGGACTTTTCCGCTTCGGCCAGCACGCGCCGATTGGTGACGTAGCGCACGCCTTTCACCGCGAAAACGAAGCCGTCCGGCACCTCGCTTGCCCATTTCGCGAACGTTTTCGGCGTCTGCGTTCGGTAAAACGTGCCGTTGATCTCGATGGTGGTGAGGCGCCGGCTCGCATAGTGCAATTCCTGCGCGTGCGGCAGTTTGTCCGGATAGAACACGCCGCGCCACGGCTCAAATGTCCACCCGCCTATCCCCGCGTAAATCCTGCCCTTTTTGCCGGTCATCGGTCCGTCACAATCTAGCGCTATAAGGTCCACAAGTGGCGATGGAAGCGTAGAGTATCCATCGTCTGACGGCCACGACGATAAAGCGACGCCGGATGTACGCGCGCTTTTACGTTCGTGGTCGTTTCCATTTCCACCTGAAATCCGACGGCTGCATCGTTTTTGGGCGTTTCCCGCGAAAATGCCGCATGCGGAACGGCGGATTTGCACGAAAAATTTCCAAATACAATCCGTCGGCGACCGTTTGTGTCTTTTTGCTCCGGAACTCTTGCGTCCGGTTTTTGTTACCGCGAAGCTGTCCGCCCGCACCACATTTCGAATGGTCCGAGCTCGGATTTTCCCGGGAGGTCAGTGACGATGACGACGTTGAACCGCCACACCGCCTTGATTGGAGTTCTGCTTGCAGCGGCCTTGGCCGCAACGCCTGCCGCCGCGCAGACGACGCTGCGCATCGGGCATTTTCCGAACATCACGCACGTCCAGGCTCTGGTCGCGCACAACATGTCGCGGCAAGGCAAGGGCTGGTTCGAGCAACGGCTCGGGCCCGGCGTAAGGATCGAATGGTACGTGTACAACGCCGGTCCGAGCGCGATGGAAGCAATCTTCGCGAAATCGATCGACCTCACCTATGTCGGCCCGAATCCCGCGATCAACGCTTATGCCAAATCGCGTGGGCAGGAGGTGCGCATCGTCGCCGGCGCGGTCAATGGCGGCTCGGCGCTGGTTGTGCAGGGCGACTCGACGATGAAAACCGCCGCGGACTTCCGCGGCAAGAAAATCGCGACGCCGCAATTCGGCAACACGCAGGACGTTGCCGCGCGCGCCTGGCTCAAGGCCGGCGGATTGAAGATCACGCAGTCGGGCGGCGACGCGCAGGTTGTGCCGACCGCCAACCCGGATCAACTGGGGCTGTTCAAGCAGAAGCAGCTCGACGCGGTCTGGACGGTCGAGCCCTGGGTGTCGCGGCTCGAGCGCGAGGCGGGCGGCAAGATCCTGGTTGACGACCGCGAGGCGATTACCACCGTCCTGGTGACGCGCGTCGACCTGCTCGCGACGCAGAAGGACCTTGTGCGCAAGTTCGTCGCGGCGCACCGCGCGCTCACGGACTGGATCGTGCAGAATCCGGAGCAGGCGCAACACATGGTGCGCGAGGAACTCGATGCCGAGATGCGCGCCAAGTTTCCGGCCGAGCTCGTCGCAGGTGCGTGGCCGCGCATCGTTGCGACCGCCGACATTTCGGCCGAGGCGCTGCAGAAATTCGTGACGAGCGCGCAGTCGGCAGGCTTTCTGCGCGGCGCACCGGATATGGCGCAACTGGTCGCGCATCCATGAGCGCGATTTCAGCCGAGCCACAGGCCGCCCCGCCGGCGACGCTCGTCGTCGAGCATGTCAACAAGTGGTTTCGCACCGAGCGCGCGAGCGTCCATGCGCTCGCGAACGTGAATCTCACCGTGCGCGGCGGCGAATTCGTCTGCATGGTGGGGCCGAGCGGCTGCGGGAAATCGACGCTGCTCGATATCATCGCCGGCTTGACCAAGCCGGATGAAGCCAGCGTACGGGCCGACGAACAGCTGGTCGAAGGGCCCGGCCGGCATCGTTTGGTGATGTTTCAGGAATCCGCGTTGTTTCCGTGGCACAACGTGTTCGGCAACGTGATGTTCGGCCTCAAACGCAAACCGGAGCTCACCAACAAGCAGCGGCGCGAGATCGCCGACTATCATTTGGAGCTCGTGGGTCTGCAAAAGTTCAAGCATTCCTACGTGCACGAGTTGTCCGGCGGCATGAAGCAGCGAGTCGCGCTGGCGCGCTCGCTCGCGCCCGATCCGCGCGTCCTGCTGATGGACGAGCCGCTCTCGGCGCTCGATGCCATCACCCGCGAGCAGCTCTACGCCGACATTCAGGATATCTGGCGCCGGCGGCCGAAGACGATCATCCTCGTCACGCACAACGTGCGCGAAGCGGTGTGCCTCGGCGACCGCGTGATCCTGATGTCGCCAAGCCCAGGCCGCGTGCGCGAGGAATTCAGAATCCACCTTCCGCGGCCGCGCGACATCAACAGCCCCGAGCTTGCGAGCATCGCGCAGCGCATTACCGCAGCGCTGAAAGGCTATCTTTACGAAGCGCGGGAAGCCGCGGCATGAAACGCGCTCTCGTCGTCGTCATTTTCTTCGGAGCGCTGTTACTGACCTGGCAGGTTGCGACCATGACCGGGCGCTGGTCGCCGGTGCTGCTGCCGCCGCCGCAATACGTCGCAGAATACCTGCGGGATGCGCTGCGCGACGGCTCATTGCTTGAAGCGGCCGCCGTGACCATGAAGCGTCTCCTGATCGGTTACTTCATCGGCATCGCCATCGGTGTGCCGCTCGGGCTGCTGACGAGCACGTCCGATTATCTCGAGGACACCGTCGGCGCGCTGGCACTCGGATTGCAGACGCTGCCGAGCGTCTGCTGGGTGCCGCTGGCGCTCTTGTGGTTTGGCCAGACCGAAGCCGCGATGCTGTTCGTCGTGGTGATGGGCACGGTCTGGTCGGTCGTGCTCGCGACCAACACCGGAGCGCGCACCATTCCGCCGATCTACGCGCGGGCGGCGCGCACCATGGGTTCGGAAGGTTTCGACAAGTGGACGCACGTGATCCTGCCGGCCTCGCTGCCGTTCGTAATCAGCGGCATGAAGCAGGGCTGGGCCTTCGCCTGGCGCTCGCTGATGGCGGCGGAGATTTTCGTCACCATCCTCACGGGCTTCGGGCTCGGCCACCTGCTGCAATACGGCCGCGAGCTGTCCGCAATGGATCAGGTCATCGGCATCATGGTCGTGATCGTCCTGATCGGACTGATCGCGGACAAGATCCTGTTCACGCCGTGGGAGCGTTTCCTGCATCGGCGGTGGGGGACGGGCCTGAAATGAAAAAGGCCCGGATCGCTCCGGGCCTTTTGTATTTCGTGTTGGGTGGACTTTAGAAGTCCATGCCGCCCATGCCGCCGCCGCCCGGCATCGCCGGCGCTGCGGACTGCTTCTTCGGCACTTCCGCGACCATCGCTTCGGTGGTGATCAAGAGGCCCGCGACCGAAGCCGCGCCCTGGATCGCCGAACGCACGACCTTGGCCGGGTCGATCACGCCTTTGGAGACGAGGTTGCCGTATTCGCCGGTCTGCGCGTCGTAGCCGAACGAATACTGATCTTTCTCCATGATCTTGCCGACCACGACCGAGCCGTCAGCGCCGGCATTGGTCGCGATCTGGCGAGCCGGAGCCTGGATCGCCTTGCGCACGATATCGACGCCGTGCTTCTGGTCCTCGTTGTCGGTACGGACGCGTTTGAGCGCCTCGACCGAACGAAGCAGAGCAACGCCGCCGCCGGGCAGAATGCCTTCCTCGACTGCGGCGCGGGTCGCGTGCATCGCGTCGTCGACGCGATCCTTGCGCTCCTTCACCTCGACCTCGGTGGCGCCGCCGACGCGGATCACCGCAACGCCGCCGGCGAGTTTCGCCAGCCGCTCCTGCAGCTTCTCCTTGTCGTAGTCGGACGTCGTCTCCTCGATCTGCGCCTTGATCTGCGCGATACGATCCTGGATGTCTTTCTTGTCACCGTTGCCGTGCACGATCGTGGTGTTCTCCTTGTCGATCGTCACCTTCTTGGCGCGACCGAGCATCTTGATCGTCACGTTCTCAAGCTTGATGCCGAGATCTTCCGAGATCGCCTGGCCGCCGGTCAGGATCGCGATATCCTGCAGCATGGCCTTGCGGCGATCGCCGAAGCCCGGAGCCTTCACGGCAGCAACCTTGAGGCCGCCGCGCAACTTGTTGACGACGAGCGTGGCAAGCGCCTCGCCCTCGACGTCTTCAGCCACGATCAACAGCGGCTTGCCGGTTTGCACCACGGCTTCGAGCAGCGGCAGAAGCTCCTGGAGACCAGACAGCTTCTTTTCGTAGATCAGGAGATACGGGTCTTCCATCTC
>DASZVZ010000019.1:0-64800 GCA_035546875.1 Pseudolabrys sp. | reverse complement strand
GGCGCGCCGCCGCGAATTTCCGCAAGCCGCGTGAGCCCCTGCGCGTTGGTGATCAAGGCAGCGGCGCCTGAATTCTGCAAACGGTAAGCGAGCGCATCCGGACCGAACAGGATCGCAATCGGCAGCGCGACCGCGCCAAGTTTGTAGATCGCGATGTGCACCGCTGCGACTTCCGGCGCTTGCGGCAGCATGATGGCGACGCGGTCTCCGCGCACGACACCGTTGGCCCGTAGGACATTGGCGAGCCGATTCGAGGTCTCGCGCAGCCAGCCGTAGGTGATGGCGTCCTCGCGTCCGTCCGCCCGCACATTGAGGATCGCAAGCCGGGCGGGATCGCTGTCCGCCCAACGGTCACAGACGTCGACGCCGATGTTATAGCGCGCCGGCACCTGCCAGCGGAATTGGCGATAGACCGTCTCGTAGTCGCGGGCGGAGGGCAGCACCGGCATGGACGCCAACGCTAGTCAGGCCCGCGCCTCAGGTCCAGTGCGGCGTCAGGTTTTGCCGTGCGCCTGCTGGCGGAGCGCTTTCATCTCGTCGAAGCGTGCGGTGACGTCGCGCATGATTGCGGCGAGCCCCGCGATCCGGCCTTGCCCATCCTTCACCGGCTCGATGGTGAACTCGACCGAAATGCGCTTGCCGTCCTTGTGCTCGCCCGGCACCGACAGGAGGTCACCGCCGCTGTAGCGGCTTTGTCCCGTGCGCATCATGGTGTGGAAGCCGTCCCAGTGTCGTGCGCGCAGGCGCTCCGGGATGATGATGTCGAGCGACTGACCGATCGCCTCGCTTTCCGCAAAGCCGAAAATCCGCGTCGCGCCCGGATTCCAGAAACGGATGATGCCCTCGCGGTCACAGACGACGATGGCGTCGCCGCCGCCATGCAGCAACGCCGCGGCGATGTCTTGGAAATCGAATGCCTGTGCGATCATCGCGTATGCCTAGTGCCGCGCCCCGGCGGACGCAATCTTCGTTGCGGGCGCCATCGACAAAAGATTGCGCAGCGGCGCGCGCGGCTTCACCAGATCGCTCAGTGAATATTCGTCGAGCACCGCGACGAAGGCTTCCGTCGCGCGCGCGAGCGCATGCCGCAGGGCGCAGGACGGCCGAATGGCGCAGAATGCGTCGACCGGCTTGAAACAGGGAACCAGCGCCATGTCCTGCTCGGTGCGACGCACGACGTCGCCTAACCCGATCGCGGCCGCCGGTTTCGCCAGCCGCAGACCGCCGCCGCGTCCACGCACGGTCTCGACGAAGCCGGCCTGACCGAGCTGATACGCGACTTTCATCAGGTGATTGCGCGAGATGTCATAGCTTTTCGCCACCTCGGCGATGGTCGCGAGGCCGTCATCCTTGAGCGCGAGATACATCAGGAGCCGCAGCGCGTAGTCGGTGTAGAAGGTGAGACGCATGCAAAATCTCCCGCCGTGCCATGCCGATAAAGAAGTATTATACATATTGCTTTTAGGCAAGCGCGTTGTAAAGTGCGGCTACACCAACCCGGGACGAGATCTCATGGGCACTGGCATTTCCATCGGTGGCCGACTGGCCTGGCTGTTTCTGCTGCCGGGAGACATGGCCTGTTCGGCATTCGGCTTCGATCCCTCCGACAAGCGCGACCTCGTGCGCATGCTGGTCAATTCGCTGGTCTGGACCATCCTCGGGGTGATCGTCGTCGCGCTGGTGACGTAGCAAGCGCCATGACTTCGATCACCATGGACTCATTCGCGCAGACGCGCGAAATCTCCGAGCAGGCGATCCGCCGCCTGGTCGACGATTTCTACACGAAAGTGCGCACCGATCCCGCGCTCGGTCCGGTGTTCGACAATGCCATTGGCGGCGACTGGGACGAGCACCTGGCGACCATGCGCGATTTCTGGTCGTCGGTGATGCTCACGAGCGGCCGCTACAAGGGCAATCCGGTCGCTGTGCACCGCCAGGTCGCAGGCATCGAATTGAAGCTGTTCGAGCGCTGGCTCGCCCTGTTCGCCGAGACCTGCCGCGAACTGTTCGACGACGAGCTCGCCGAGGCATTCAACAGCCGCGCACAGCGCATCGCCGAAAGCCTGAAGCTTGCCGTGTTCTATCGTCCGGACCGGCCCTGGCCGTCGAGCGCGGCATGACCTACGTCGTCACAGACAATTGCATCAAGTGCAAGTACATGGACTGCGTGGAAGTGTGTCCGGTGGACTGCTTCTATGAAGGCGACAACATGCTCGTCATCCATCCGGACGAGTGCATCGATTGCGGCGTGTGCGAACCGGAGTGCCCTGCCGAAGCCATCAAGCCCGACACGCAAGGCGGGCTGGAGAAATGGCTGAAGCTCAACGCCGAATACGCGTCGAAGTGGCCGAATATTTCGGTGAAGCGCGATCCGCCGGCTGATGCCAAGGAATTCGACGGCGTTCCGGACAAATTCGAGAAGTATTTCTCGCCCGAGTCCGGCGAAGGTGATGGCTGAAACTCTCAGCCTTTCCTGTCGTCCGGCGCGGCAAGGATTAGCGACCAGAATACCTTGTAGCGCGTGTTCGGCGCATAGACCGCCGCAATTCCCATGCGCGTTGCGCCGCGCAGCAGCATGTTGGCGTTGTGCGCGCTCGATTCGCGCCAGCCCGAGAACGCCTCCGCGATTGTGCCGTAGCCCGCGCCGATATTCTCCGCCGCAGCCTTGGCGTCGAAGCCGGATTCCCTGATGCGCGCGTTGAACGGCTTGATCACGCTATGATCGAGTTTGTTGCGCTTGGCCATCGCACTCGCCTGCGCTTCCGCGAGCTTCATCAAAACCGGATCGAGCGTGACGGCGTCGAGGCCATGGTTGGTCCGATAGCCGGAAACGACCGAGGCGGCCGCCGGCGCGTCGAGTTCGGCGCCCGGGCGTGCGAGGTCGCGATAGAGGCTCGACTCGCCCTTAGGGAGATAATCCGCCGTGCACGCCGCAAGCGCACATAGGAAGAAGGCAAGCGCCGGCGGGCGAAGCAAATTCATCGAAATTGTTCCCCGAATCATCAGGCGGTGGACCCTGCCCGCCTAGCATGGCCGAATGGTGATTGCGCGCGCCGAATGCGGTCCTCTACCATTGTCACACTCAGCCGCGTATCGGGAGATAGCCCATGTCCGCTCAACCTGCCGCACGCACGCCGGGCGCTACGCGCGCCGCGCCGGGCGAATACGTCTTCGACCTCGCGAAAGTGAATCACATCCTCGGCGGTCCGGATTATTCGACCGCCAATGGCGCCTGCGTCGAAGGCGACCGCATGATCGTCGGGCTGATGCGCATGCCTGCCGGCACCGGCGCAGAGCCGCATTCGCATCCGAACGAGCAGTGGATCTACGTGCTGCAGGGCACCTTTCGCGCCAGCATCGACGGCAAGGAATTCGACGTGAAGGCGGGTTCGGTCGTCTACATCCCGGCCAACAAGGTTCACGGCGGCAAGGCAACGGCGGACGGCGATGTCGTGTTCTTCACCTGCAAGGACGCCTCGCACAGCCTGCACGGCATCAAGGCGGCCTGATCCGCTCAGGCCGAAGGCGCTTTTTGCAGCGCCTTCCAGATGCGCTCCGGCGTCGCGGGCATCTCGATGCTCGCGCCCTGCGGCAACGCATCGATCACCGCATTGATCAGCGCCGGCGTCGCCGCCGTCGTTCCGGCTTCGCCCGTGCCCTTCACACCGAGCGCGTTGGTGCGGCACGGCACCGGGAAATGCTCGACTTTCATCGATGGCACGAGGTCCGAGCGCGGCATGGCGTAATCCATGAACGAGGCGCTGAGCAATTGCCCCTCGCCGTCGTAAACCGCGGCTTCCGTCAACGCCTGCCCCAATCCCTGCGCGACGCCGCCGTGCACCTGCGCTTCCACGATCACATCGTCGAGCACATTGCCGCAATCGCCGACCGCGACGTAATTCGGCACGCTCACCGCGCCGGTCGCCGGATCGATCTCGACTTCCGCGATGTGGCAGCCGTTCGGGAACGTCGAGGGCGCCTTGTTGACCGCGCGGGTATCGAGCGTTTCCTTGATGACGTTCTGGCGCACCAGTTCCTTGGCGCGCTCCGCCACCTCGTATAGCGACACGCTGCGTTCGGAATTGCGCACCGTGTAACGGCCCTGCGCGTAGTCGACTTCGGCCTCGCCCGCCTGCATCAGCATGGCGGCCACCGGCTTGCCCTTCTCGATCACGAGCTTCGCAGCATTGGCGATGGCATTGCCGACCATCGTCGCAGAGCGTGAGGCGACCGCGCCGAAGCCCGGCACGTCGCGCGCCGAGTCACCCGAGGTCACGGTGACCGCGCTCGCCGGAAGGCCGAGCGCCTGCGCGGCGACACGGCCGAACACGGTCTGGTGCCCCTGCCCGCTCGAGCCCGCGCCGACGCTCACGTTCACCTTTTCGCCGCCCGGAAACGAAATGCCGGCGCCCTCCTCCGGATAGGCACCCGCAATTTCCAGGTAGCAGCCGACACCGATGCCGCGCAGCTTGCCGGATTTCTTCGCCTGCTTGCGGCGCTCGCGGAATCCGTCATAGCCGGCGAGCGTCAGCGCCTTCTCGAACAGCGCGGGAAAATCGCCGCTGTCGTAGGTGTTGCCGAACGGAGTCTTGTACGGCATCTGATCCGGCTTGATCAGATTGCGGCGGCGCAATTCGGCCGGATCGATGCCGAGCTTGTCGGCGGCGGTGTCGATCACGCGCTCGAGCAGGAAGCTCGCTTCGGGCCGACCCGCGCCACGATACGGGCCGATCGGTATCGTATTGGTCACCACGCAACGCACGCGCAGATACGCGTGCGGGATGTCATAGATCGTCGGCAGGCAGCCGGAGACGTGCAGCGTCGAGCAGAAATGGCCGACGCCGGTCGCATAAGCGCCGAGATTGCCAATGCCGTCGACGCGCAGGCCAAGAAATTTTCCGCGCGGGCTCAGCGCGAGCTCGACCGCCCAGAACGAATCGCGCGCGTAGTTGTCGCCGAGGAACGCTTCGGCGCGTGTTGCCGCCCAGTGCACTGGCTTGCCGAGCGCGCGCGCCGCGTGCAGCAGCGCGACGTATTCCGGATAGCCGGACTGCTTCATGCCGAAACCGCCGCCGACATCGTCGGTTAGTACACGCAACTGTTCAGGCTTGATGTTCATCGCGCCGATGATCTGCATCTTCACCGGATTGACGCCCTGCGTGCCGCAGCGGAGCGTGAACATCTCCTTGCCGGCATCGTAACTCGCGGTCGCGGTGCGCGGCTCCAGCGAAGCAACCGCCAGCCGCTGGTTATTGATATCGATGCGCACGACATGCGCGGCCTTGGCGAACACCTCGTCCACCTTCGCCTTGTTCTTCGCCTCCGGATCCGGCGGCGCCACCCAGTCGAATGCGACGTTGCCCGGCGCTTCCTTCGGCCATAGCACGGTAGCGCCGTCCGCAAGCGCGCTCTTCCCGTCCAGCACCGGCTTCATCGGCTCATAATCGACGTTCACCAGGTCGGCGGCGTCCTGCGCGGCGGCGAGTGTCCTCGCTACGATCAGCACCACGGGCTCGCCGACGTAGTTCACGCGCTCGTGCGCGAGCGCCGGGCGAAGCGGCCCTTCGATCGGCTTGCCGTCGCGGTCGGGAATTGGATGCGGATGTGAGACCGAGTGATAATGCTCGGCGGCAAGATCGGCGCCGGTGAACACACCTTCGACGCCCGGCGCCGCTTTGGCCTTGCCGACGTCGACATTGGCGATGCGCGCGAGCGCGTGCGGCGAACGCACGAAGCAGACGGCGAGCGCACCCTCGGGCCGGATGTCGTCGCCGAATTTGCCGGCGCCGCGCACCAGCGCGTCATCCTCGATGCGGCCGCCCCAGCCACCCTTCTGCGCGCTACCGTAGCGTTCCATGTCCGGCTCCAGGTTTGTCGGCTAGAGATCGATGTCGAGGACGGCAGTCTGGCGAGCCTGATTGGCCGCGCCGATCCGCCTTTAACATCTCATTAAGGTTTCGCTCACCCGAAATTAACTGCAAAACAACGGGTCGGGGAATAGGGTTCCGCCGAGTCCGGACGACCCTATGGAGCACGGAACTGACATACGCGCGCCTCGGCGCGCCTGGCGGCTGGTCGCGCTGGTTGGGCTTGCCGCCTTTCCGGCTTCCTTTGCTTTGTTTCACTTTCTGATTCCCCTGCGGCCGTGGCTCGACGCCGCGTCCGAGCCGGTCGCATCGGCGCTGCTCGCGTTGTTCGCCTCTGTCTTTGCAATGACAGTCGCGGAAGCGTTACTCGCGCGCAAGCTGCACGTGGACAACACCCGTATGCGCTCGGCTCTCGACAACATGTCGCAGGGTCTGTGCATGTTCGACCACACCGAGCGGCTGGTCATCTGCAATACGCCCTACTTGCAGATGTACAAATTGTCAGCCGACATCGTGAAGCCCGGCTGCACGCTGTTGAAGCTGCTCGAATACCGCATCGCCAAAGGGACGTTCACGCGCGATCCGCAGCAATATCGCCAGCAGTTGCTCAGCACGATGGCGAAGGGCGAGACCACCACCACCGAAGTAAAATCCGCACACGGAAACGCGGTCCTCGTAATCAACAGGCCGATGGCCGACGGCGGCTGGGTTGCGACACACGAAGATATCAGCGCGCGGCGGCAGGCCGAACAGGACCGCGCCCTCATGCAGGAGCAGCAGGAACGCCGCGCCCGCATCGAGGACGCGATCGCCGCGTTCCGCCGCGGCGTCGAAAGTCACCTGCACACGGTAGCCGACGGCGCGCTGTCCATGCGCTCGACCGCGACCACGCTGCTCGAGAATTCCGACCGCACCAGCACGCGCGCCGAGAGCGCCGTGCAGACCTCGAACGAGGCCGCCGCCAATGTCGATACTGCGGCAACCGCGGCCGACGAGCTGTCCGGCTCGATCGTCGAGATCGGCCGCCAGCTCAACATGACCACGGACATCGTGCGCACGGCCGTTACCGAAGCGCGCGGCACCAACGAGCAGATCAATGCGCTGGCGCACGCGGCGCAGAAGATCGGCGACGTCATCAAGCTCATCCGCGCCATCGCCGGGCAGACCAACCTGCTGGCGCTAAATGCCACCATCGAGGCCGCGCGCGCCGGTGAAGCCGGCAAGGGCTTTGCGGTGGTCGCGTCGGAAGTCAAATCGTTGGCTGTACAGACTGCCAAGGCGACCGAAGACATCGCGCGTCAGATCACCTCCGTGCAGCAATCGACCACCGTGGCGGTCGATGCGATCGGCCGCATTGCCAGCCGCATGCAGGAAATCGACGAGTGCGCCTCGGCCGTTTCCGCCGCGGTCGAACAGCAAAGCGCGGCGACCGGCGAGATCTCGCAGAACGTCAGCGGCGCGGCGGGCGGCGCCAAGGTGGTGGTGACCGTGCTCAGCGAAGTCGCAGGCGCCGCGATCGAGACGCGCGAATCCGCGCAAATGGTGATGGCCGCGTCCGAAGCGGTTGAATTGGCGGCTTCCGATTTGCGGCGCGAGGTCGAAAATTTCCTCGTCAAGGTCGCCGTTTAAGCAAAGGCCGACGCCAGCCAATAGAACAACGCGGCGACGGTCCCGGCCGCCGGGATCGTGATAATCCAGGCGGTGACGATGCCCTTCGCCACGCCCCAGCGCACTGCGGACACTTTTTTGGCCGCGCCGACGCCGATAATCGAGCCGGTGATGGTGTGAGTGGTCGATACCGGAATGCCGAGCTCCGTTGCCGCAAACAGCATGATCGAGCCGCCGGCTTCCGCGCAGCATCCCTGCACCGGCGTGAGCCGCGTGATTTTCGAGCCCATCGTGCGCACGATACGCCAGCCGCCGGCGAGCGTACCAATGGCCATTGCCGCCTGACACGCGAGCACCACCCAGTACGGCACATAGAATTTTGTGCCGAGATAGCCTTGCGAATAGAGAAGCACGGCGATGATGCCCATCGTCTTTTGTGCGTCATTGCCGCCGTGGCCGAGCGCGTAGCAGGACGCCGACACGAATTGCGCGCGGCGGAAAAAATTGTCGACGGCGTACGGCGTGAAACGCACGAACAGCCACGACACCAGCAGCATCAGAAACAGCGCCACGATGCAGCCGAGACCGGGCGCGAGGAAGATGCCCGCGACGGTCTTGAATACGCCCTCCCACACCACCGCCGACACGCCGGCCTTGGCAAGGCCGGCCCCGACCAGCCCGCCGATCAGGGCATGCGAACTCGACGACGGGATGCCGAGCCGGTTGGTGATGATCTGCCACGTGATCGCGCCCGCGAGTGCGCCGAAAATCACGTGCTCGTTGATGATGTCGGCCTGCACGATGCCGCGGCCGACCGTTTCGGCCACATGAAGCCCGAACACCAGGAAGGCGATGAAGTTGAAGAAAGCCGCCCAGACCACCGCGTATTGCGGGCGCAGAACGCGCGTCGAAACGATGGTGGCGATGGCGTTCGACGCATCGTTCATACCGTTGAGAAAGTCGAAGGCAAGGGCGACGAAGATCAACCCGACCAATAAGGGAAAAACCAGCGTGCCCGCGTCCATCGTCGTTGCCCGTCTCAGTCGTCATTCCGGGGCGCGAGCGAATGCGAGCGCACCCGGAATCCATAACCGCAGCGACACGGAATATGGATTCCGGGTCCGATGCTTCGCATCGTCTTGGAATGACAAAGAAATCTACACATGCTCGATGACGATGCCGTGCATCACGTTGGCGACGTCGTCGAAGCGGTCCACGACTTTTTCCAGGTGATCGTAAATCTCATTGCCGACGAAGAAATCGAGCGCGTTGCCGCCGACGCTCTTGAGATAGAGCTCGTGCAGCCCCTTATCGTGCATTTCGTCGGTGCGGCCCTCGAGCGCCGAAATCTGCGCGGTCAAATCGCTGATGTGGCCCGCTTCCGCGCTGATCGATTGCAGCAGCGGAATGGCCTCCTTGACCAGCTTTGCGCATTTGACGATGGCGTCGGCCATGTCGCGCATGTGCGGCGTGAATTGCTCGACGTCAAACAGGATGATCGACTTCGCGGTCTTCTGCATCTGATCGATCGAATTATCCATCGAGGTGATGAGATCGCGGATGTTGCCGCGGTCGAAAGGCGTGATGAACGTGCGGCGCACCGCTATCAGAACTTCGCGCGTGACGTTGTCGGCGTCATGCTCCCGATCCATCACTGTTTGACAGTTCGCCTTCACCGCAGCGCCGCCGTCGAGCATGGCGCGCAGGGCTTCGGCACCGGCCAGCACCGTATCCGAGTGGCGCGCAAACAGGTCGAAGAAGCGCTCCTCCTTCGGCATAAGGGCGTGAAACCACCGCAGCATGAGATTTTCCCTTCGACTCCGCCCGCCCGGAAACTAATCGGTTGGCGGGGTCTAGCCAAAGGCCGCCGCGCCGCCAACTGGGAACAGTGGGTAAAACTCGAATTTGCCGCCCCGGACAGACCGGCCGGCATTGACAAGGCCGCGTCCGCCGTCCACGCGCGGCGAATTTAACCCTATGAAAGTCAATCGTTTAGCGGGCGCGCCCGTTCGCCGCTGCCCACGAAGTTTTGCTGCAATGAGCGGCTGGCTCGGATAGGTTGCCCACCGTTTGCAACGCGGAGACGGAAATGCGCTTGGGCTACTTCACGATGCCGGTACACCCGATGGGCCGGGATTGGTCGCAGACCCTGCGCGAGGACCGCGAGGCGATCATCCTCGCCGACAAGCTCGGTTTCTATGACGCCTTCGTCGGAGAGCACCTGACCGACGCCTGCGAGAACATCACCAACAGCATGATGTTCCAGGCGACGCTGATCAGCGACACCAAGACCATCAAGCTCGCATCCGGCACCACCAATCTCTCGCACATGCATCCGGTGCTGATCGCGGTGCAGGCGGCGATGTTCGATCACCTCGCGCAAGGCCGCTTCGTGTTCGGCATCAGCCCGGGCGCGCTCACCTCGGACGCCGAGGCGATCGGCCTCCTCGACGAAGACCGCAACAAGATCTTCGCCGAGGCGATCGACGTCATCCTGGCGATATGGGAACGCGAGCCGCCCTACAACATCGATTTTCCCGGCAATCGCTTCAAGGTCGCGATCAGCCGCGTGCCGGCCTACGAGCTCGGCGTCGGCATCATGGCAAAGCCGTTCCAGAAGCCGCGTCCGGAAATCGTCGGCACGGTGGTCGCGCCGTTCTCGCCCGGCGTCGTGCTGATGGGCAAGCGCGATTTCCATCCGCTGTCGGCAAACTTCCTTCTGGCGAAGCATCTCAAGTCGCACTGGACCAATTACTGCAAGGGCAAGGCGGAAGTCGGCTCCGAGGCGAAAGTCGAGGACTGGCGCGTGGCGCGGGCGGTCTTTGTGGCCGACGATGACAAGACCGCGCTGCGCTACGGCCGCGAAGACCAGAAAAGCCCGTACCGGTTTTACTTTGAGCAGATGCGGGCCAAGATGAAGCGCGGCAACCGGCTCTACGTGTTCAAGAGCTACAAGGAACAGCCGGACGAGGAGATGACGCACGACTGGGTCATGGATCATTGCGTGATCCACGGCAGCGTCAACAGCGTGGTCGACCAGATTCTGGCGATGCGCGAGGAGACCGGCGATTTCGGCGAGCTGGTCTATGCCGGCATGGATTGGGTTGACCCCGAGCTCGCCCGCCGCTCGATGACGCTGATGGCGGAACAAGTCATGCCGCGCGTCAACGCCGCAATCGGCAAGCCCATGGCGGCGGAATAACCGACATGCCGCCCGCCGCGCAGGCGGAGCGATTTGCCGGCGACTTTCGCCGAGGAGCGCGACGGTGACCATCACCATTACCGCTTTCGAACGATCGCCTGATGGCGGCAAGGGGCTGGCGCGCGACACGCGCGTTCGCTGGGCGCTGGAAGAAGTGGGCGAACCTTATGAAGTTCGCCTTGTTTCGTTCCGCGCGATGAAGGAGCCCGCGCATCTGGCGCTTCATCCATTCGGCCAGATCCCGACCTACGAGGATGGCGATCTCGTCTTGTTCGAGACCGGCGCGATCGTCTTCCAAATCGCCAACCGCTATGCGGGCTTGCTGCCCGACGATACGAAAGCGCGGGCGCGCGCAATCGCGTGGATGTTCGCCGCGCTCAACAGCGTGGAGCCGCCGATCCTTGAGCTCGCGAACGCCGGATTGCTGGAGCGGGACAAGCCCTGGTCGAAGGAGCGCCTGCCTCTGGTCGAGGATCGCGTTCGCGACCGGCTGAAGCCGCTGTCCGTTCGCCTTGGTAAGGCAGAATGGCTCGAAAGCACGTTCACTGCCGGCGACCTGATGATGGTGTCGGTGCTGCTCAGGCTGAGAGCATCGGGCATTCTGGACGAATTTTCGAACTTGGGCGCCTACGTAGCCCGCGGCGAAGCACGGCCCGCCTACAAGCGGGCTTTCGCTGCGCAATTGGCAGTCAACGCCGCAAAGCCCCCGCCAGCCTGATGGCCCTGCCGCGCGGGCAACGGCGCGGCCTAAACCGACACCGGCTCGGTGCCGAGCGCACGGAAAAGCCCGTGCTTTGCGCCATCCGCGAACGGTTCGTTCTTCGCCAACTCGATCGACACCGAGCGCACGCGCTGCGCATCCGGTTCCGTCGCCGGCACCGGCTTGCCTTGCGCCGCCGCTTCGGCGGCGCGCAGCATCATGCGTCGCGTCATCACGATGCCTTTGTCGGTCGCGCACAGATGCTCTTTGGTGCGGTCCTGGATCGGGCCCATACTTTCCTGGATCGACGCGTCCTGCATGGCGATGCCGTCGACGCCGGTGGCGCTATGGCCGTGCCGCTGCGCCTCCCGGTCCATCAGGTAGTTGTTCGCCTTGTTGGCGAGCGGAATGAATGTGCCCGGCACGTATTTGACATGGATGCCCTCGCCCTCGCGCATCGCCGCGACTTCCGTCTCCTTCAGCGCGCGGCTCGGATGATAATTGATGCTCCACGCCCAGCAGGTTTCGTCGTCGATCGGCACCCACGCGTGCGCGCCGAGCGGATGGCCCGCGCGCGGCGGGATGATCGTGTACCAGGGCATGATGAACGGCGTGATGCGCCAATAATACTTATCGTTGTCGGCGTTGCGCCGCGCGCCGATCAGCAAGCCGCCGGAAAATTCCTCGACCTCGAACAGCGGCATGCGGTCCTGTTCGTTGTACTTGTTGCCCTTGGAGCCTTTGAACAGCGGATCCTTGTTGAGCTCCGAGCCATGCAGCCATGACACGTGGCTCGAATCGATGCCGCCTTCCATCGCCTGCAGCCAGTTGCATTCCTGCAAACGCTTCGAGACGAAACGCTGGTCCGGCTTCACGTCGGTCCATTCCAGCGCCGGCGGGGGCGGCTGCAATTCCGGCGGACCCATATAGGCCCAGATGATCCCGGCCTTCTCGATGCAGGGATAGGATTTCAATTTGATGTTCTTGCGGAAGCCGGACTCTTCCGGCTCCGACGGCAGATCGGTGCACTGCCCCGTCACGTCGTATTTCCAGCCGTGATAGTGGCAGCGCAGCCCGCACTCCTTGTTCTCGCCGAACCAGAGCGAGACGCCGCGATGCGCGCAGAACTCGTCGATCAATCCGATGCGCCCCTCGCTGTCGCGGAACGCGATCAGCTTCTCGCCCATCAGCGTGACCTTGACCGGCGGACAATCGCGTTCGGCGATTTCCTCCGCCAGCAAAAACGGCGCCCAGTAGCGGCGCAGCAACTTGCCCATCAGCGCGCCGGGTCCAATGCGGCTTAGCTGATCGTTCTGTTCACGCGACATCATGGCTGGGGTTTCCTCGACGGATTTTTGCGCCATTATAGGCGACATGGCTTTGCCATCCATCGCCATTTCGACCGGCGACCCCGCCGGCATCGGCCCGGAGATCGCGCTCAAGGCCGCGCTCGACCGCCGTGTCACCACACTGTGCCGGCCACTGCTGGTCGGCGATCCCGCGGCCATCGATATGCACGCGCGAGCCGCCGGCCTCGCTGCAAACCTGCATGTGATCGCGAACGTCGCCGACGCCGACTGGTCGAACGGCGCGGTCAACCTGCTCGATGCAAGCGAGGGAACAAACGCGCCCGTGAAATTCGGTACGGTCGACGCCGCTTACGGCCGCGCGTCGCTCGCGTCCGCCCGGCGCGCCATCCGCGCCGCACTCGACCGGCAGGTCGATGCGGTGGTGGCCGCGCCACAGACCGAGCGCTCGATCGCCGCCGCAGGGATTTCCTTCGACGGCTATCCGTCCTTTGTCGCGCGCGAGACCGGCACGCCGGTCAACGACGTCTATCTGATGATCTGCTTCGACGACAAGCGCATCGTGCACGCGACGCTCCACGTCAGCGTGCGCGAGGCGATCGCGCTGATCACGCGCGAGCGTGTCGAGCGCGTCATCCGCGTCACCGACGCGTCGCTGAAGAAACTCGGCGTCGCGCGCCCGAAGATTTTCGTCGGCGGCCTCAATCCGCACGCCGGCGAGGAAGGAATGTTCGGCTCCGAAGAGATCGACATCATCATTCCGGCGATCGAGGCAACGCAAAAGGACGGCATCGAAGCGTCGGGCCCGTTCGGCGCCGACACCATGTTCCGCAAACAAGGCTGCGACGCCTACATCGTGATGCTGCACGACCAGGGCCACATCGCCGCCAAGCTGCAAGCGTTCAACCGCACCGCGGGGCTGTCGATCGGTTCGCCGATCCTGTTCTCATCGGTCGCGCACGGTAGCGCGCACGACATCGCCGGCAAAGGCAAAGCCGATGCCGGCGCGATGATCGAAGCGATCAGCCGTTTGGCGAAAGTGAGCGCGGACACGGCGCGCTGACTTGATCCGTCATCCTGAGGTGCGAGCAAAGCGAGCCTCGAAGGATGACGGCCGTTCACCTCTTCGAGGCTTGCGCTACGCGCAAGCGCCTCAGGGTGACGGAGAGACTTGGAAAGCTAGCGGCGGACCGGCGGCAGTGCGCTGCTGGTGATCGAGCCGGCGCCCTGTGCGGGCGCACCGGGTTGCGCTTGCGCTGAGGCGGACGCCGCAGCCGCGCTGCTCGCGACCTCCGGCGGCTTGCCGCCCGGCAGCACCACCACGCGGGTGCCGACCTGCACCCGGCTATACAAATCCTCGATGTCCGAGTTGAGCAGGCGGATGCAGCCCGACGACACGAATGTACCGATGGTCGAGGGCTGGTTGGTGCCGTGGATGCGATAGAGCGTGTTGCCGAGATAGAGCGCGCGCGCGCCGAGCGGATTGCCTTCGCCGCCCGCCATCATGCGCGGCAGGTAGGGCTGGCGCTCGATCATTTCCGCCGGCGGATACCAATCCGGCCATTCCTTCATGCGCGAGACTCGCTCGGTGCCGTTCCAGGTAAAGCCTTCGCGGCCGACGCCGATGCCGTAGCGCAGCGCCTTGCCGTTGCCGAGCACGAGATAGAGGAACGTGTGCGGCGTATCGACGATGATCGTGCCGGCCGGCTCCTTGGTCTGATAGTTCACCAGTTGCCGTTTGAGTTCCGGCGACAATTCCTTCGGCGTGCCCTGCTCCGGCTGATCCTCGGGCGGCAGCGCCGACGTGGCGGCGGGCGCGCCGGGTTGCGGCGTCGCCTGCTGCGGCGCTGCGCCGATCGCTCCGGGCGGGCGAATGACGTCCGGCCCGTCGGCGCGGGGCGGCTGGTTCTGGTCGAGCTGATGGCCGTAGCCCGAGGGGATCTGCTGGCCGTTACCGGGCGGAACAAATGCCGGCGCCGGCAATGCTGCGTCGGCCTGTTCTTCCGGATAGGGCAGGATGCGGCTCGGCGGCCCGGGCTGGACGCCGCCGGGGGGCGGCGGGCCGTAGCCATAGGCGGGTCCCGGCGGGGGCCCGCGGTAGCCGGGCGGGTAGGCGTAGTACTGCGCTTCGGCCGCGCCGCCGAGCGCGGCAGCCGATATCAGCAACGCCGCTACGACGGCACCGGTCCGGAGGCTCATAACCCCATCCTTGGAAATCAGAATCAGCTTCAATCCCGGGACGATGCATTGCCCCGGGATGGCGGCACATTCAAGACCACAATGCGGCAATCTTGTTAACGCGACCCTGCCGGCGCGGCATTAGTTTTTCTTGTCGTTCAAAACCTGCCTGGCCACGCGGAAACAATCGACGGCGACCGGAAAGCCACAGTAGACGGCAATCTGCGTAAGGATGGCGGCGAGTTCCTTTTGCGTGAGCCCGTTACGCATGGCGCCCCGGAAATGAGCCTCGAACTCATGCATTTTGCCGAGGCAGGCGATCATGCCGAGATTGAGGATCGATCGTTCGCGCGGCTTCAGCGTGTCGTCACCCCACACTCCGCCCCAGCAATATTCGGTCAGCAGGCTCTGGAATTCGCGATTGAAGTCGTCGGTATTGGCGACGGCACGGTCGACGTATTCGTCGCCCAGCACCTTTCGGCGCATCGCCATGCCTCGGTCGTAACGTGCTTTGTCCATGACTTTTTCCTTTCCCGGATTTTGACGGCGCATTCGCCAATCGATCGCATCTTGGCAGCCGGCCGCGGCCGCCGCCAGCGCATGACGGGCATGCAGGCGCCCGACCTTAAGCCTTGATCTTTCGACGCATTTAAGCCGCGCGGACACGCTTATCCCCGGTTTCCCCGCTATCCGGGAACCGCAGGTTTAAAAGCCTTCGCTCGTTTATCGATTAAGGCCAATAACTACACGGCACAGGCTTACCGATGGCGACGTTATTCCTCGCATGGACGACAGCGACGAAGCGCTCATGGCGCGCCTCGCTCGGGGCGACGAAGCGGCATTCCGCGAGTTGTCGCGGCGGCACGTCCCGGCAATGGTTGCGCTTGCGCGTCGCATCACCGGCAATGCAGCCGATGCGGAAGACGTCGCGCAGGATGCGATGCTGCGCGTCTGGACCAATGCCGCGCGCTGGCGTCCGCTCGCATCGTTTCGCACCTGGCTCACGCGCATTGTCGTCAATCTCTGTCTCGACCGCAAACGGCGCGCGGCGTGGGTCGAACTCGAAGCCGCGGGCGACATTGTCGATCCGTCGCCCGATGCGGAGAAACGAATCGAAGGCGGCGAGGTTGAACGGCAGCTCGCCGCTGCGATCGACAGACTGCCTTCACGCCAGCGCGCCGCGATCGTGCTCACTTATCACGAGGGCATGAGCAATGCGCACGTCGCTGAAATTCTCGACACGTCCGTTTCGGCGGTCGAAACCTTGCTGGTTCGGGCGCGCCAAAGCCTGCGCGCTGCGCTCCGTGGTGTGCGCGAGTGAGTGAGAAACAAAGATGACCGAAGATCAATTTTACCGTTATCTCGACGTCCACGGCGCCGACCTTGCGCGCTGGCCCGGCGAAGCACGCGCGGCGGCCGAACGGTTGATCGCAGGCGACGACTCGGCGCGCGAAGCTTTCAACGCGGCACGGCGCATCGACGGCCTGATCGTGCGCCATCTCGCTGCGTCGGCCGGCGATACGACCGCTGCCGACCGTGTGCTGGTAAAGTTGGCGCAGCCGCTGCCGGCTCAGAAGGGCCGGCTCTTGAGCCGCTTGCCCGGCTTGTTGCTCGACCTGCAATTTGCGCCCGCATGGCCGCGCGTTGCGGCGCTCGCCTGTTGCGCAGCGCTCGGTTTCGCCATCGGGATCTCCGGCGTCGACCGCCGCATCGACGGCTCCGATGCCGTCACGCGGCCGAGCGTAGCTGACCTCACCACCGCCGTGTTCGAGCCCGAGCCGCTGACCGGGGCGCGGCCATGAGAGGCGAAGGATGACCGCCACGCACGCAGCACCGTCATACGCCGCCTCGTCGCCGCGCTGGCTGCTGCTTTGTTCACTCGCGCTCAATCTGTTCTTTATCGGCGGCGCCATCGCCATGGTTGTCCGCGCGCCGGCGCCGACTTACGACCGCAACGTGTTCGTGCGCGTCGATCGGTTGGCGGCGACGCTGCCGCCGGCCGACGGCGACAAGCTGCGCACCGAAGTCAACGCGCATCACGCGGCGATCGAGGACGCGCAAACCAAATACCGCGCGGCCCAGGACGCGATCCGTCAGACGTTGCGCCAGGACCCGCTCGACGTCGCCGCAATGCGCGCGGCGATGACGCAGACGCGGGCCGCTCGGCAGAATTTCGATCAGACGATCCAGGGCGTCGTCGCATCGGCGGCGGCGCAGATGTCGCTTGCAGGCCGCAATGCGCTGGCCGACTGGCCGCCTAATCGCAAAAAGTAAAGTTCGTCTTGGGGGGCGGGATATTTGACCCGCCGGTTGCGTGAAAGTGGTCGGTATGGGTGATGTTCCGAATGCCGTGGGGCCGGAAATGAATCGGCGTGTGCGCCGAGTCATTTACGTCACGTGTGGGATCGTTCTCATGTTGCCCCTGGGTGGATGCCTCTTGTCTTCGACGTCGGACCCGGCGCTCGACATTCCGGCGTTGTTTCGCGAAGGTCCGCGCAGCGCGAAGGCAACGCAAGTGGCCCTGCCGCCGCTCGACTGGTGGCGGAAATTCCGATCGCGCGAACTCACCGGGTTGATCGAGCAGGCGCGCGCCGCAAATCTCGATATCGCCGCCGCGGTTGCACGCATCGTGCAGGCCGATGCGCAGGCGCGCATCGCCGGCGCTCCGCTGTTGCCGGACGTCGAGCTCAATGGCAGCGCGACCCGCTCACGATCGTCGCAAACGGTCGGTAGCGGCGGCACGGGCGGACGCAGCGAGCGCAATCTCTATTCCGCCTCGCTCACTGCGAGCTACGAGATCGACTTCTGGGGCAAGAACCGCTCCGCCCTGCGCGCCGCCGAGCAGGCCGCCGTCGCCAGCCGCTACGACCGGGAGGTGGTGGGGCTTACTACCGTGGTCAGCGTCGCCAACGCCTATTTCCAGGTGCTCGCCGCGCAGGATCGGCTGCGCGTTGCACGCGACAACGTGGCAAGCTCGACCCGCATCCTCGACCTGATCAAGCAGCGGCTCAACGCAGGCACGGCTTCAGCGCTCGAAGTCGCCCAGCAGGAGAGCCTGGTCAATACGGAACGCGCCGGCATTCCGCCGCTCGAGCAAAGCTTGCAGCAGAACAAGGCGACGCTCGCGCTTCTGATCGCGCGGCCATATGAGAGCGTGAACGTTCGCGGCGGCAGCCTGACCAGCATTGCCGTGCCGCGTGTGACGCCTGGCCTGCCTTCCGAACTGATCGCGCAACGTCCCGACATTCGCGAGGCCGAGGCGCAGCTCGCTGCCGCCGATGCGAACGTCGAGAACGCGCGCGCGCAAATGCTGCCGAGCATCACGCTGACCGGCGAAGGCGGTTATCAAAGCGCGGTACTCAAGACGCTACTGCGGCCGGAATCCGCCATTTACAATGTCACCGCCGGCCTGACCCAGCCGATCTTCGACGGACTGCGCCTGCAGGGTAACCTCGATCTGCAAAAGGGCGTGCAGGACGAGCTTTTGCAGAACTATCGCAAGGCGGTCATTTCCGGCTTTACCGACGTAGATAAGGCTTTGGTGGCCGTCCGGCAGACCAATTTGACCGTCCGCCTGCAAAACGACGTCGTCACCAGCTCCCGCCGTGCCTTCGATATTTCCGAGCAGCGGCTGCGGGAAGGCACTGTCGACCTCGTAACCGTGCTACAAACCCAGCAGACCTTGTTCCAGGCGCAGGACGCCTTGGCACAGGCACGCCTAGCGCGTTTGCAGGCGATCGTAAGCCTTTATCAGGCGCTGGGGGGCGGCTGGTTACCAAGGCCGGTCGAAGCAAAAAATGCACGGTGAGTTGCCGACAGTTGTAAAGGAGGGAACGGCCCCTAAAAGCCGGGCGCGGCGTTACCTTATTATCGGCACCATTCTCGTCCTGATCGCCGCGGCGCTCTACTACACGTTTGCGGGCGGACCGGTGAAGCAGCGGCGCGTGGGCCGCTTCGCGGCTGAAGGCCCGGTGCCTGTGCTCGTTGCAGCCGCGGCGAAAGCCGATGTGCCGGTCTATCTCGATGCCGTCGGCACCACCAAGGCGCTTAACACCGTTACCGTGGTGGCGCAGGTCGACGGCAAATTGCTCAGCGTCAACTTCGATGAAGGTCAGGACGTCAAGAAGGGCGACGTGCTCGCGCGTATCGATCCGACGCAGTATCAAGCACAGCTCGATCAGGCGATCGCCAAGAAGGCGCAGGATGAGGCGCAACTCGCCAACGCCAAGATCGATCTCGATCGCTACGAGAAACTTGCCGCCACCAACTCGATCAACCGCCAGCAGGCCGACACGCAGAAGGCGCTGGTGGCGCAGCTCACCGCGCAAGTGCAGTCCGATCAGGGCGCGATCGAGAACGCGCAGGCGATCCTCGGCTACACCACGGTCGTCGCGCCGATCGACGGACGCACCGGCATCCGGCAGGTGGACCAAGGCAACATCGTGCGCGCCGCTTCCGCGCAGCCGATCGTCGTCATCACGCAGCTCAAGCCGATCTCGGTTCTGTTCAACCTGCCGCAGCAGAACCTCGACCAGGTCAACAGCGCCTTCAAGAAAGGCACTGTCGCCGTCGACGCGTTGCGCTCGGACAACAATGCGGTGATCGACCGCGGCCGGCTGACGGTGATGGACAACCAGGTGGATCCGACCACCGGCACCATCAAGCTCAAGGCCGAATTCCCCAACGCCGATCTCCAGCTCTGGCCGGGGCAGTTCGTCAACGTGCGCGTCCTTGTCGACACGCTCAAGCAGGTCGTGGTGATTCCGACCGGCGCCGTGCAGCGCGGCCCGAACGGCACTTTCGTTTTCGTCATCGGCGACGACAACAAGGCGAAGATGACGCCGGTGACGATTTCCAAGCAGGACGAAACGCAGGCGGTGGTGTCGAAAGGCCTCGAGCCGCCGGCGCGCGTCGTCACCATCGGCTTTGCGCGCCTTACCGAAGGCAGCGAAGTCTCGATCGGCACGCCGGGCGGCGAAACCTCACCGGCCGCGACAACACCGCCCGCGCAGCAACGCGGCAACCGCCGTCAGCGGCAGAGTTCGGGTAACAGCACAGCGCGATGAGCGTCTCTTCGCCTTTTATTCACCGGCCGATCGCGACCTCCCTGCTCGGCATCGCGGTGCTGCTCGGCGGCGCGCTCGGCTACTGGTCGTTGCCGGTTTCGGCGCTGCCGCAGGTTGACTTCCCGACCATTCAGGTTACGACGCAACTTCCCGGCGCGGCCCCCGACACCATCGCCTCGCTGGTGACCGCGCCGCTCGAGCGTCAGTTCGGCAAGATCCCGTCGATGCAGACGATGATCTCGTCCTCGAGCTTCGGCATCAGCCAGATCACGCTGCAATTCGATCTCAGCCGCGACATCGACGCGGCGGCGCAGGACGTGCAATCCGCGATCAGCGCGGCCGGTTCGACCTTGCCCCGCAACCTGCCCTATCCGCCGCTTTACTCGAAAGTGAACCCCGCGGACGTGCCGGTCATCACGCTCGCGCTCACGTCCGACACGATCGACATCCGCACCCTGAGCGACATGGCCGACACCATGATGGCGCCGCGGCTCTCAGAGCTGACCGGAGTCGGTCACGTTTCGGTGCAAGGTGGCCTGCGCCCGGCGATCCGCATCCAGGCCGATCTCACGCGCCTTGCCGCCTACGGCCTCGGGCTCGAGGATCTGCGCACGGCAATCGTCAGCGCCAACGTCGCCGGCGCCAAGGGCGCCTTCGACGGCGCGCATCAGTCCTACACGATCGCGGCCAACGACCAGATCACCGGCGCCAAGGCCTACAACGACGTCGTGGTCGCGTTCCGCAACAACGCACCGGTGCGCATCAGCGACGTCGCCGATGTGGTGGAAGGGCTGGAGAACACCAAGGTCGGCGCCTGGTATCAGGGCAAACCGGCGGTCGTGGTCGACGTGCAGCGCCAGCCCGGCGCCAACGTGATCGAGACCGTCGAGCGCGTGCGCGGTGAGCTGCCGCGGCTGCGTCGCTCCATGCCGGCGGGCGTCTCGCTCACGATCGTCGACGACCGGACCAACACGATCCGTGCGTCGATCCACGACGTGCAGTTCACCCTGGTGCTGAGCGTCGTGCTGGTGGTGCTGGTCGTCCTCATCTTCCTGCGCACCATCCGCGCCACCATCATTGCCGGTGTCGCGCTGCCGCTGTCGCTGGTGGCGACCTTCGGGGTCATGTGGTTCTGCGGCTTCTCGCTCGACAATCTCTCGCTTATGGCGCTGACCATCGGCACCGGTTTCGTCGTCGACGACGCCATCGTGATGATCGAGAACATCGTCCGCCACATGGAAAAGGGCGAAGCGCCTCTCGAGGCGGCGCTACGGGGCGCGAGGGAAATCGGCTTCACGGTCATATCGTTGACCGTCTCGCTGATCGCGGTGTTCATCCCCCTGCTGTTCATGACCGGCCTCGTCGGCCGCATGTTCCGCGAGTTCGCGCTGACGCTCACCATTGCGGTCGTCGCCTCGGCCGTCGTTTCGCTGACGCTGACGCCGATGATGTGCGGCCGGCTCATGCGGCCGGAGTCCGAGGACAGCGGCCCGCGCTGGACGCACAAGTTCACCGCGCTCGTCGATTACACCATCGAGCTTTACCGCATCAGCCTCGAATGGGTGCTTCGCCACCGGTTCGGAACGCTGATGGTGATGTTCATAACGCTCGCCGCCACCATCGGGCTCTACATCGTCATGCCGAAGGGTTTCCTGCCGCTGCAGGACACCGGCCTGATCACGGCGGTCACCGAGGCCGGCACCGACGTCTCCTTCACCGAAATGTCGCGGCGCCAGCGCCTGGTCGAGCAAGCGATCCGCAGCGATCCCGATGTCACCGGCCTCGTCTCGGTGATCGGCGTGAGCCCGGTCAACGCCACGCCCAATGCCGGACGCCTCGCCATCTCACTCAAGCCCATCGACGAGCGCAAAGAGCGCGTCGACGCCATCGTCGAGCGCCTGAAGGCAAAGGTCGCCGGCATTCCCGGGATGATCGTCTACTTCCAGGCGGTGCAGGACATCCAGATCTCGACGCGCGCAAGCCGCGCGCAGTACCAGTACACGCTGACCTCGAGCGATGCGAACGCGGTGGTCGAATGGGCGGACAAGCTTGCCGCGCGTCTGCGCGCCGACCCGGTCATGCGCGAGGTCGCCTCCGAGGCGCAGGAAGGCGGGCCGCGCATGATGGTCAACGTCGACCGCGAGCAGGCCGGCCGGCTCGGCGTATCGATGCAGAGCGTGAGCGACACGCTCAACGACGCCTACGGACAGCGGCAGATCTCGACCATCTACGGGCAGTCGAACCAGTATCGCGTCATCCTGGAAGCGCAGCCGCGCTACCAGCAGGACCCGACCTCGCTGTCGAAGATCTACGTCACCGGCTCGACCACCTCGACCGGAACGGTCGCAACCGTCGGCAACACCTCGACCGGCAGCACCAACACCAACACCACCGCGACGCCCAACGTCACCACCGGCAATGCGCAGGTGCCGCTCTCGGCCTTCGCGCACTTCGACTACACCTCGGCGCCGCTCGCCATCGCGCACCAGGAGCAATTCCCCGCCGTGACGGTGAGCTTCGATCTCGCGCCCGGCGCGGCGCTCAGCGACGCCGTGCGCGCGATCTCCGAGGCCGAGCGCGACATCCGCATGCCGGCGTCGGTCACCGGCAGCTACTCCGGCGACGCCGCCGAATTCTCCAAATCGCTGCAAAGCGAGCCGTGGCTGATCCTGGCCGCCGCGATCACGATCTACATCGTGCTGGGCGTGCTGTACGAAAGCTTCATCCACCCGCTCACGATCCTGTCCACGTTGCCGTCCGCCGGCGTCGGCGCGCTGCTGGCGCTCATGCTGTTCGGCTACGACCTCTCGGTCATCGCGCTGATCGGCATCGTGCTCCTGATGGGCATCGTGAAGAAGAACGCGATCATGATGATCGACTTCGCGCTCGAAGCCGAGCGCCGCGAGCGGCTGTCGCCGCGCGATTCCATCATGCAGGCGGCGCTCTTGCGCTTTCGCCCGATCATGATGACGACGCTCGCCGCGCTGTTCGGCGCGCTGCCGCTCGCGATCGAGGGCGGCTCCGGCTCGGAGCTGCGCAATCCGCTCGGAATCACGATCATCGGCGGACTTCTGCTCAGCCAGTTGCTCACGCTCTACACCACGCCCGTGATCTATCTCTACATGGAGCGGGTGAGCGCCCGGCTGCGCAAGCGCGCCGGCTATGAGCCGTATGTACCGGAGAAGTCGCCGTGAATTTCTCCTATCCGTTCATACGGCGTCCGATCGCGACCACGCTGCTCGCGATCGGCCTTTTCCTGGTCGGCGCCGTCGCCTACGTCAATCTGCCGGTCGCCAGCCTGCCGACGGTCGAATTCCCGACCATCAACATCACCGCCAGCCGGCCCGGCGCCGATCCCAACATCATGGCGGCGACCATCGCGGCGCCGATCGAGCGGCGCATCAGCGAGATTTCCGGCGTCACCGAGCTGACCTCGGTGAGTTCGCTCGGCTCCGCGCGTATTACCGTGCAGTTCGACCTGAGCCGCAGCATCGAAGGCGCGGCGCGCGACGTGCAGGCCGCGCTCAACGCCGCGCTGACCGATCTGCCGTCCGACCTTCCGCAACTGCCGACCTTCCGCAAGGCCAATCCTGCGGCGGCGCCCGTCCTGATCCTGGCGCTTACGTCGAAAGTGATCCCGGCGAGCGCGATCTATGACGCGGCCGACAGCGTGATCGTGCAGCGCCTCTCGCAGGTGGAAGGCGTCGCCGATGTCACCGTCGCCGGCTCCGAGCAGCCCGCCATCCGCGTGCGCGTGGACCCGACGCGGCTTGCCGCCATGGGCCTCAACATGGAGGACGTGCGCAACGCGATCGCCAACTCCAACGCGGTCGGTCCGATCGGCGTTTTCGACGGCACCAAGCGCGCCGTCACCCTCGGCATCAACAGTCAGTTGCGCGAGCCGGAGGACTACGACCCCGTCGTGGTCAGGACGGTCGACGGCACCGTGATCCGGCTGTCGGCCGTAGCCACGATCACGCCGAGCGTGCGCAATACGCGCTCCGCCGGCCGCTACAACCGCGATCCTTCCGTGCTGCTCATCATCACCAAGCAGGGCGACGCGAACGTGATCGATACCGTCGACCGCATCTATGCCCTGTTACCGGAGCTCAAGCCTTGGATTCCCGCGGGCCTCGAGATTTCGGTGCTGGCCGACCGCACGCAAACCATCCGCGCCAGCGTTCTCGACATGCAGCTCACGCTCGCCGCCACTGTCGTCCTGGTTATGGTGGTCGTCTTCCTCTTCTTGCGCCGCGCGGCGGCGACGATTGCCGCTGGCATCACGGTGCCGTTGTCGCTCGCGGGAACCTGCGCCGCCATGTGGGCGGCGGGATTTTCCATCGACAACCTGTCGCTGATGGCGCTGGCCGTCAGCGTGGGCTTCGTCGTCGACGACGCCATCGTGATGATCGAGAACGTGTTCCGCAATCTTGAAGCCGGCATGTCGCCGCTGCGCGCCGTGCTCAAAGGCGCAAAGCAGATCGGATTTACCGTGGTGTCGATCAGCGTGTCGCTGATCGCCGCTTTCATTCCGCTCCTGTTCATGGGCGGCATCGTCGGCCGGCTGTTCCGCGAATTTTCCGTGACGCTCGCCTTCGCCATCGGCGTCTCGACTGTCGTGTCGCTGTCGGTGACGCCGATGGTTTGCGCCTATTTCGTGCGCGAGGGTCCGAGTCCGGACGCGACCTGGCTCGACCGCGCGGTCGAAGCCGTACTGCGCCGCATGATCCGGTTCTATGCACGCACGCTCGACGTCGTGCTCGAGCACCGCACGATGACGCTGATCGCGTTCGTCGCAACGATCGCGCTCACCGTCGGCCTCTATATCAAGACGCCGAAGGGCTATTTCCCGCAGGATGACACCGGCCTGATTTTCGGCGGCACGCAAGCCTCGACCGACATCTCTTTCCAGGCGATGGAGCAATTGCAGCAGAAAACGCTCGACATCGTTCTCGCCGATCCGGCTGTCGCGGGCGTCGGATCGTCGGTCGGCGCTTCCGGTTTCAACGCCTCGGTCAACCGCGGACGGCTGTTCATCAGCCTGAAGCCGCTCGATGAGCGCGGCGGCGTGAGCACGCAGGCGGTCGTTGCGCGCCTGCGCGCCAAGCTGAACACCGTTCCCGGCATCCGCGTGTTCATGGTCCCGTCGCAGGATTTGCGCGTCGGCGGACGGCAGAGCGACTCGCAGTATCAGTTCACGTTGTGGAGCCAGGACATCGAGGAGTTGCAGCACTGGGTGCCGCTGGTGCTCGACAAGGTGAAGACGGTACCGGGGGTGATCGACGTCACCACGGACCGTGAACAGGGCGGCCTGCAGGCGAGCGTTTCGATCGACCGCGAGGCGGCGGCGCGGCTCGGCGTACGCATCCAGGACATCGACAACGCGCTCAACGACGCGTTTTCGCAGCGGCAGGTCTCGACGATCTACACGCAGCGCAACCAGTACCGCGTCATTTTCGAAGTCGACAAGAAATACCAGCGCGACCCGACCGACATGACGCAGATTTACGTATCGGGCAAAGGCAACACACAAGTGCCGCTCTCGGCCGTGGCGCATTTCGAACGCTCGATTGCGCCGCTGGTGGTGAACCATCAAGGCTCGTTCCCCTCCACCACCATCACCTACAATTTGACGCCCGACATGCCGCTCGAAACCGCCACCGCCAATATCGAGAAGGCGGTTACGGAAATGCACATCCCGGACTCTCTGCACGCCGATTTCGCCGGTGACATCAAGGCGTACCAGCAGGCGGCCGGCTCGCAGCCGCTGCTCGTCGCAGCGGCGCTGATCGCGGTCTACATCGTGCTCGGCGTCCTCTACGAGAGTCTCGCGCACCCGCTGACGATCATCTCGACGCTGCCATCCGCCGGACTTGGCGCGCTGCTCGCGCTTCTGCTCTCCGGCACCGAGCTGTCGGTGATCGCCTTCATCGGGATCATCCTGTTGATCGGCATCGTGAAGAAGAACGGCATCATGATGGTGGACTTCGCGCTCGACGGCGAGCGAAGGCTTGGCCTTTCGCCGCGCCAGGCGATCCGTGAGGCCTGTCTTGAGCGATTCCGTCCGATTCTGATGACGACGCTCGCCGCGGCGCTCGGTGCGCTGCCGCTGGTGATCGCATCCGGCCCCGGTTCCGAACTGCGCCGCCCGCTCGGCATCACCATCATCGGCGGACTGATCGTGTCGCAGGCGCTGACGCTCTACACCACGCCGGTGATCTACATGCTGCTCGACAAGCTGCACGGCAAGCTCGGCGGCGCCTCGCACAGCTTCGTTCGCCGCCCGCCCGCGCCACAGCCGGCCGAGTAATTTTAAGAGCGCGCGGCGTACTTGGTATTCATGCTTCAAACGCCCAGATACCGGTGCTGCACGTCCGGAGCGGCGGCAAGCTCGGCGGACGAGCCCTTCCACACCACGCGGCCGCGCTCGATGAGGAAATGCCGGTCGGCCACCTTGGTGAGCGTGTCGACGTTCTTGTCGATCACCAGAATCGAAAGTCCCGCCGCCTTGAGCCGCGCGAGGCAGCGCCAGATTTCTCCGCGGATCAGCGGCGCAAGTCCTTCGGTCGCCTCGTCGAGAATGAGCAGCCGCGGATTGGTCATCAGCGCGCGGCCGATTGCCAGCATCTGCTGCTCGCCGCCGGATAGCTGATTGCCCATGCTTTCTGTGCGCTCGGCGAGGCTGGGGAACAGATCGAACACCGTCGCGAGCGTCCAGGCGTTATCGTTGCGCGCAACCGCGGTCGCCACGAGATTCTCGCGCACGCTCAGATTCGGGAAAATCTGCCGCCCTTCCGGCACGAGTCCGATGCCGCGCTGCGCGATACGATAGGCGGGAAGTGCGCGTATCTCCGAGCCGCCGAAGCGGATCGCGCCCGCACGCGCCGGCGTCAATCCCATGATCGAGCGGACGGTCGTGGTCTTGCCCATCCCGTTGCGCCCCATCAGCGTCACCATCTCGCCCTGCCCGATCGACAGCGAGATGCCGAAGAGCACCTGGCTCAGCCCGTAGCAGGTCTCTATCGCTTCCACCTCGAGCAGCGGCGCGTCAGCCATGGCCCGCTCCCGCCACCTCGGTCTCGCCGAGATAGGCCTCGCGCACCTGTGCGTTGGCGCGGATATCGGCCGGCGTGCCCGACGCGATCACACGGCCATAAACGAGAACAGTGATGCGGTCGGCGAGCGCGAACACCGCCTCCATGTCGTGTTCGACCAGAAGAATCGTCAGTTCGCTTTTCAACGCGCGCAGCATCGTCACCATACGCGCGGATTCTTCCGGGCCAAGCCCCGCCATCGGCTCGTCCAAAAGCAGCATGCGCGGATTTCCCGCAAGCGCCATCGCCAGTTCGAGCAGCCGATGCTCGCCGTGACTGAGGGCGGAAGCCTGCCGGTCGGCGCGCGACAAAAGGCCGACACGTTCGAGCGCCTTGCGCGCCGGCTCGCGCAGTTCGGGTTCGCGCCGCGCGTTCCGCCAGAAGCGGAACGAATGACCGGCGTGCGCCTGGACGGCCAGCAGCACATTGTCGAAGACCGTGAGGTCGAGGAACAAAGACGTGATCTGAAACGAGCGCGCCAGCCCGAGAAGACTGCGCTGGTATGCCGGCAACGACGTTATGTCCTGCCCGCCGAAGATAATCTTGCCGCTGTTCGGCTGGAGCAAGCCGTTGAGCTGCGCGATCAAGGTCGTCTTGCCGGCGCCGTTCGGGCCGATGATGGCGTGCAGTTCGCCGGGTGCGACGTCGAGCTTGATCGAATCGCTGGCGAGAATGCCGCCGAAGCGCTTCGAGAGGCTGTCGATTTGCAGCAACGCATCAGCCATGGCGTTCCCGCGACGAAAGCATGCGCAGCAATCCGTCGATGCCGCCCCGCGCGAACAGAACGACAAGCAGCAGCAGCGGCCCGAGCACGATCTGCCAGTACTCGCCGGCCTTCACCGCGCCGGCGGGATTGAACGGCTGAACGACGGCATGAATGGCTGCCGGCAGGAATTGCTCCAGGAACAGCAGCGCAACGGCGCCGAACAATGGGCCGAATAGCGAGCCCATGCCGCCGAGCACGACCATGACCATGAGGTCGCCGGAGCGCGTCCAGAACATCATCGCGGGGCTGACGAATTCCGTGTGATTGGCGATCAGCGCGCCGGACAGCCCGCACAGCGTTCCGGCGATGACGAACGCAGCCAGCTTGTAGCGATAGACCGGAAAACCGATCGCGAGCATGCGCGTCTCGTTCGAGCGCGTTCCACGCAAGACCATGCCGAAGCGGGAAATCGTCAGCCGCCAGACCAGGAAAATGCTGCCGAAAAGAAGAAACAGGCAGACGTAGTAGAATGCCGTCTTGTTCGACAGATCGATCAGGCCGCCGAATTGGCTGCGGTTGTCGAGGCCTAGGCCGTCGTCGCTGCCGTAGCGGGCCATTCCCGACGCGAGATAATACGCCATCTGCGCGAAGGCGAGCGTGATCATGATGAAATAGACGCCACGCGTGCGCAGCGAGAGCGCCCCGATCACCAGGGCGAACACCGCCGAGGCGGCAAGCGCGGCGGGCCACTGCACGAAACCGCTTTGCACGCCTTCGAAGGCGAGAATCGCGACCGTATACCCGCCGATGCCGAGATAAGCCGCATGGCCGAAGCTCATCATGCCGCCATAGCCGAGGATGAGGTTGAGGCTGACGGCCGCGATCGCGAGGATGACGATGCGCGTGAACAGTGTCAGCAGGAAGCGGTCGTCCGTGAGCGAGACGTAAAGCGGCAGCAGCGTCAGCCCGGCCAGCAGCGCCACGGTTACGATATTGCGCGGTGTGAAGACGCCGCTCATTTGGTGTTCGCCGGGAACAGGCCTTGCGGCTTGGCCACCAGGATGACTGCCATCATGATGTAGATGAGCATCGAGGACAGCGCCGGCGCCGCGGTCGAGGCGGCCGACGCGCCGAGGACTTCGCGCAGGACCTGCGGGAAAAATGCGCGCCCGAGCGTATCGATGAAGCCGACCAGCAGCGCGGCGACGAACGAGCCGCGGACCGAGCCGATGCCGCCGATGACGGTGATGACGAACGCGAGAATGAGGATGTTCTCGCCCATGCCGATCTGCACCGTGAGGATCGGCGCCTGCATCAACCCCGCGAGGCCAGCAAGCGCGCCGCCGAGGCCGAACACCAGCGTGTAGAGCAGCTTGATGTTGATGCCGAGCGCCGCGACCATTTCGCGGTTCGACGCTCCGGCGCGGATCAGCATGCCGATGCGGGTGCGCATCACCATGGCGTAGAGAAATGCGGCGACCGCCAGCGTCACCACGATGAGCGCGAGGCGATAGGCCGAATAATGAATGCCGGGCAGAATCTCAATCGAGGCATTGAGCCAGGCCGGCAGCGGCAGGCTCAATCCGCCCGGCCCCCAGATGAGCCGCACCGCCTCGTCGAAGAACAGGATGAGGCCAAACGTTCCCAGCACATGGTCGAGATGGTCGCGCCCGTAGAGCCTGCGCATCGCGATCACCTCCACCGCCATGCCGACGAAAAGCGTCGCGCCGAGCGCAAGCACGGCGCCGAGCACGAAGCTGCCGGTCCAGGCCGCGAACGTCGCCGCGAAATAGGCGCCGAGCATATAGAACGAGCCGTGCGCCAGGTTGACGAGGTCCATGATGCCGAAGACGAGCGTCAGCCCGGCCGCCAGCAAGAACAGCAGCAGGCCGAATTGCAGGCCGTTGAGGCATTGCTCGATGAACAGCGTCATCTTTGAACCTGGCGCAGGCGCACGGCGAGACTACGCATAAAAATGGCGGCAGCACAGGCTGCCGCCATTCGCGTCGCGTCAGCCGCTTATTTCATCGAGCACTTCGATGCGTGCGGGTTCGGCTGGTTTTCCTCGGCGGTCGCCGTGGTCTTCTGCGTGTAGGTGTCGCCCTCTTTCACCACCGTCTGCATGTAATAGTTCTGCGTCGGGTAGTGGTTGGGACCGAACTTGAAGCCGCCGCGCACCGACTTGAAGTCGGCTTTCTCCAGCGCCTTCTGCACCGCGGCTTTGTCGCTCAGGTTGCCCTTCACCGCCGCAACCGCCGAAGCGATCAGATTGGCCGCGTCGTAGCTCTGCGCGGCATAGAACGACGGCTCGTTGCCGTATTTCTTCTTGAAGTCGGCGACGAACTTCTTGTTGGCGTCGTTCGGCAGGTCCGCGCTCCACTGCAGCGCGCTGATGACGCCGACGGCGGCGTCCTTCTGGCGCGGCAGGCTGAGCGAGTCGATCGAGAAGGTGGTGTAGAGCGGGACCGAACCTTTAAGTCCCGCTTGCGCATACTGGTTGAGGAACTGCACGCCCGCCGCGCCCGGATAGAACATGTAAACGGCATCCGGCTTGGCGGCCTTCGCCTTGGCAAGCTCCGCCGAGAAGTCGAGCTGCGACGGCCAGGTGGTGTAATCCTCGCCGAGCACCTTGCCCTTGAATTCAGCCTTGAAGCCGCCGAGGTTCTCCTTGCCGGCGGCGTAGTTCGGGCCGATGAGATAGACCGACTTGATGCCTTTCTTGTTCATGTAGTCCGCAACGGCGTGCGGATTCTGGTCGTTGGTCCACGACGTCGAGAAAATGTACGGCGAGCAGTTCGGCCCGGCCAGCCGCGTCTCGCCGGCGTTCGCGATGATCAGGAACGTCTTGGCGTCGATGATCGGCTTGTACGATGCATAGACGACGTTCGACCAGATGAAGCCGCTGACGAAATCGACCTTGTCGCTTTCGATCAGCTTCTCGGCCTTCTGCTTGCCGACCTCCGGCTTGAGCGTGTCGTCTTCATAGACGACTTCGACGGGCAGCCCGCCCATCTTGCGTCCCATGTGGTCGAGCGCGAGCTCGAAGGCGTTGCGCATGTCGTTGCCGATCGAGGCGACGGGTCCGCTGAACGTCGAGACGAAGCCGATCTTCACGGATTTGTTCTGGGCCATTGCCGGGCCCGTCGCGAGCAGCACGGCGGCGCCCGCAGCCAATAGAGCTTTACGCATATCGATCCTCCCCGTGGCCTTTTTCGGCCATTGATGATGGACCGTAATCTAGCGGTCTTGCCGCCAAAACGTCCATCCGTGACAGAGCCGCAGCCGCGCTATCTGGTTAAAACGGCCGGATTTTCCGTATTATTGGCCATGCGGTACGGGCTGGAACCGAATGCGGCCACCGTCCTTCCGCAAGACCCCTGCCCGTTGTTATGACTAGGCCCGCGCACACACCGGGAGGCCGTTCATAATGACAAGCGCCATGCAGGGGCCGATCCGCCCCACGATCTATCGTTTCAAGCTCGGCAATTTCGAAGTCACCAATATTCTCGATAGCTTCGCTGTGCGCGAGAACATAGCCGGCTTGTTCCATGCCGGCGGGCCGGCGGAAGAGGCGCACGAGCTGGCGCGCGCCAACCGCATCGACCCCAACAAATGCGAACATCCGTTCGTGCAAACGCTGGTGAACACCGGCAAGGAATTGATCCTTTTCGACACCGGCAACGGCACGCTGGCGCGCGACATCCCGGCCATGAAGGGCCGGCTTCCGGAAGGCAATTTGCTCAAACACATGGGCACCTCCGGTTACAAGCCGGAGGACGTCGATATCGTCGTCATCACGCACGGCCATCCCGATCACATCGGCGGCCTGATCGACGCCGGCAGGCCCGTGTTCCCGAACGCGCGCTACGTGTTCGGCGCCGCGGAATTCGATTTCTGGAAGCGCGGCGAGAACGTGCGCGAGGCTCGCAAAGGCAACCGCGAGCTCTTCGTGAAGCTGTGCACGCCGCTCGCCGAGAAATCGACCTTCGTGAAGCCGGGCGACGAGATCGCCTCCGGCATTCGCGCGGTCGACGCCGCCGGCCATTCTCCGGGCCTGATGGCCTACCTGTTCGACAGCGACGGCAAGCAGCTTCTGCTATGGGCGGATGCCGTGATCCATTACGTCATGTCGCTGCAGCGGCCTGAATGGCAGATCGACGTCGACGACGACAAGGAGAAAGCGGTCGCGACGCGCAAGCGCATTCTCGACATGGTGACGGCGGAAAAGCTGTTCGTGACCGGCTACCACCTGCCCTTCCCGTCCGTCGGCTTTGTCGAAAAGCGGCAGGGCACGCACTACTGGGTGCCGGCGAGCTACCAATTGAACATGTGAGCGTCGAAGGATCTTGAGTTGTGAGTACCGGAAAGCCCGCGCTCGACCGCAGCTACGACGGCATCATCATCGGCGCCGGGCATCACGGGCTGATCCTTGGCACTTATCTCGCGCGCGCGGGGCTCAACATCCTGCTGGTCGAGCGGCGGCTCACCTATGGCGGTGGCTTGTGCACGCGCGAGGTGACGCTGCCGGGCTTCTACCACAACCTGCATTCGATCAATCACTTCCACATCAGCGAGACGCCGTGGTTCAAGGATCTGAACCTCGGCGAGCGCGTCACTTACATCACGCCGCGCTACGAATTTGGCCAGGCGCACAGCGATGGCTCGGCGCTGGTGCTCGGGCGCGATCTGGAAGAGTCGGTCGCCAATATCGCGCGCTTCTCCAGAAAAGATGCGGCGACCTTCCGCGAATGGAATCGCAAGGCGGAGAAGATCACCGCCGGCATCTTCCTGCCCGAGCGTTACGCCGAGCCGCTGCCGAAAGATGAGCGCGAGGCGCTGCTCTCGCATACCGCGCTCGGGCGTGAATTCCTCGACGTCGCCAACCGCCAGCCGCTCGATGTCGTGCGCGAATTGTTCGAGAACGAACACGTGCGGCTGCTCTTCCTGTTCAAGGTGTCGCTGTTCGGCACCTGGCTCGTCGATACGCTGTCCAAGACTTCGCCGATGGGCTCGGTCATCCGCGCCTTCGACCTCGAAAGCGGCTACCAGCTCTGCCAGGGCGGCTCGTTCAATCTGGCGCGCGGGCTGATGGAAGCCTTCATCGCGGCGGGCGGCACGTATCAGCCGCAAGTGCGCATCGACAAGATCGTAGTCGAGAACGGCAGGGCGACCGGCATCGCGCTCGACGACGGCCGCACCGTGCGCGCGAAGCAGTTTGTTGCATCTACGCTCGACGTGCACCAGACGTTCGAAAGCCTGATCGGCCGCGCGCAATTGCCCGCGGATTTCCTCAAGAAGCTCGACGCCTTCCAGTACACCAAATGGAGCCTGTTCGGGCTTCATCTGGCGCTCAACGAAAGCCCGCGCTTTGCCGCGGAAAAATTCGATCCCAACATCAACCGCTCGCTGAAATGGTCGATCGGCGCCGAGACGATGGAAGACCTGTTCTCCGCGCACATGGACGTGCAGGCTGGCCGCGTGCCGAAGATCGTGCAGTTCGGCTCAGGGCCTTTGAGCTTGCTCGATCCGACGCAGGCGCCGCCCGGCAAGCACACGACCTACTGCTGGCACGTGATGCCGCTCGAGCCGGACATCGGCACGCAGTCTTACGAGGACTTCAAGGAAGAGTTCTCGGACAAGATCGTCGAATGCTTCGCGCGTTATTGCCCCAACATGACGGCAAAGAATATTCTCGGGCGCTACGTCTATGCCGGCCGCGAGTATGTGCAGGAGATGATCAACATGCGCGGCGGCGACATCTTCATGGGCGCGTTCAACGCCGAGCAGGTGATGTACAACCATTTCGGCTACCGATCGCCGATCCCGAATTTGTACAGTGCCGGTTCCGCCGGCCATCCGGGCGGCGCGATTTCCGGCGGCGCGGGCTACATCAGCGCCTCGATCATCGCGCAGGATCTCGGCATAAAGCCGTGGTGGACGCCGTGGAGCGCGCGCGCAGCGCTGGAGCAGCACGTGCGCGCCGAGCGAGGCGCGGCATGAGCACTATGTCGGATCTCGACAACATCGTTTTCCCGTCCCTCAAGGATCGCGTCGCCATCATCACCGGGGCGGGCCAAGGCATCGGCCGCGTGTTTGCCAAGGCGTTCGCCAAGGCGGGCGCGACCGCGGTGATTGCCGAACTCAATGAGGACAAAGCCGCATCCGTTTCAGCCGAGATCATGAAGGAGGGCGGCAAAGCGCTGGCGGTGACGACCGATGTCGCCGACGAAGCCTCGATCAAGGAGATGGTCGAGGCGGTCGAGGACGAATACGGACGCATCGACATTCTGGTGAACAACGCGGCGATCTTCTCGACTCTCGAGATGCGCCCGTTCGACCGGATACCGGTGGATGAATGGGAGCGGGTGCTGCGCGTCAACCTGACGGGCCCGTTTCTGTGCGCCCGCGCGGTTTTGCCCGCCATGCGTCGAGCCAAATGGGGCCGCATCATCAACATCGCCTCCGCCGCGGTGCGGCTCGGGCGGCCGAATTATTTGCATTACATCGCGACCAAGTCGGCGCTGATGGGCATGAGCCTGTCGATGGCGCGCGAGCTCGGGCCCGACAACATCACTGTCAACGCTATCCTTCCCGGCGCGACCTTCACCGAAATCGAGCGCAAGACCGTCTCGCCTGAGCAGAGAACGCGCATCATTGCGATGCAATGCGTGCAGCGCGCCGAGACGCCGGAAGACCTCGTCGGCGCGGTGCTGTTCCTCGCGTCCGAAGCCTCCGCGTTCGTGACCGGGCAAAGCATCAACCTCGACGGAGGCGTCACCGGGCTATGAGCATTCCGACCGTCGCCATCATCGCGCCGGGTAGCATGGGCAGCGCCGCCGCCAAATGCCTCACCGAGCGCGGCGTGAAGGTTTTGACTTCGCTCACCGGCCGCAGCGAGGCTAGCGCGAAACGCGCGCGCGAGGCCGGCATGGCCGCCGTTTCGGACGCGCAGCTGACCGAGGCCGACTACATCCTGTCGATCGTGCCGCCCGGCGACGCATTCGCTCTCGCGCAGCGCCTTGCGCCGGTGCTCACCGCCGCCAACAGGAAGCCGCTCTATGTCGACTGCAATGCGGTCAGCCCAAAGACGGTCGAAAAGATCGAGGCCGTCGTGAAGGCGACCGGCTGCGCCTTCGTTGGCGCCGGCATCATCGGCCCGCCGCCGAAACCGGGCGCTGCGAACACCAGGTTCTACGCCTCCGGCGCGGACGCCAACGACTTCGCCAGGCTCAACGACTATGGCCTGATCGTGCGCGTGCTGGCCGGCCCGGTGAACACGGCATCGGCACTCAAAATGTCCTACGCCGGCATCACCAAGGGCTTCACCGCGCTCGGCGCCGCCATGTTTCTCGCCGCGACGCGCAACGGGTCGGCTGAGGCGCTCAAGGCCGAGCTCGCCGAAAGCCGCCCTGACCTGCTCGGCTACCTCACGAAGCAGATCCCGAGCATGTATCCCAAGGCTTATCGGTGGGTTGCGGAGCTCGAGGAAATCTCCGCCTTCGTCGGCAATGATCATGCCGAGCACGAAATGCTGGAAGCCGCCGCGCGGCTCTACGAGCGGCTCGCCGCCGATGTTGCCGGCGGCAACGAGGAAACCGGCCAACTCGACAGATTTCTCGGACGCTGACCGATGGCCGACATCAAAGACGTCAACAATCCGCCGATCCTCACCGCCAAGCGAAGCGGCTACCGCATTATCACGCTCAACCGGCCGGAGCGGCTCAATGCGTTCAACGAGCCGATGCATCTCGCGCTGCGCGTCGCGCTGATGGACGCGGAAGCCGACAAAGAATGCCGCGCTCTCTTGATCACCGGCGCGGGTCGCGGTTTCTGCGCGGGGCAGGACCTCACCACGCGGCTCGCCAACACGCCGGGCGAAGCGCGCGTGCTCGGCGGCGCGCTCGAGGCCTTTTACAACCCGCTCATCCGCCGCATCCGCGCGATGCCGATTCCGGTCGTCTGCGCGGTCAACGGGGTCGCCGCCGGCGCCGGCGCCAACATCGCGCTTGCCTGCGACATCGTCATCGCTGCGCGCTCGGCCACCTTCGTGCAATCCTTTGCGCGCATCGGCCTCGTTCCGGATTCCGGCGGGACTTGGTTTTTGCCGCGCCTTGCCGGCGACGCGCGGGCGCGCGGGCTTGCGCTGCTCGCCGATGCGATCAGCGCCGAACAGGCCGAGCAATGGGGCCTGATCTGGAAGGTCGTCGACGACGCCGGCCTGCAAACGGAGGCCGATACCATCTGCCAGCGTTTTGCGCGCGCGCCGACAAAAGGCCTCGGTCTGATCAAGCGCGCGCTCAACGAGTCGGCCAACAATACGCTCGACCAGCAGCTCGACCTCGAGCGCGATTTGCAGCGCGAAGCCAGCATGAATCCCGACTACCAGGAGGGCGTGCGCGCCTTTCTCGAAAAGCGCAAGCCGAACTACACCGGGCGGAGATGATCGGCGCGCCCACGCCGCCTGCACTCTTCCCTACCCTCTCCCGCAAGGGCAGAGGGAAGTGAGGTTGCCGTTCCTGCGCCCGCAGGCGATAGATTGAACGACAAAGACGGAGCCCCGTTTGCCTCACAAACCGTCCATCCGCATCGGCATCGCCGGCCTCGGCGCCGTCGGTCTTGAAGTCGCGCGCCGCCTGATCGACGGCATCGACGGCCTTACGCTTTCCGCCGTCGCCGTGCGCGACGCCGACAAGGCGCGTCGCGCGCTGCCGCAAATAGGCGACGCCATCGCCTTGCGTACGGCCGAAACGCTCGCGGATGATTGCGACCTCGTCGTCGAGTGCCTGCCGCCAGCTCTTTTCCGCGACATCGCGGTCAGCGTCATCGACAAGGGCAAGCTGTTCATGCCGCTCTCGGTCGCGCAACTGCTCGACAACTGGGACCTGGTCGCGCGCGCGAAAAAATCCGGCGCGCGCATCCTGGTGCCGACCGGCGCGCTGATCGGCTTCGACGCCGTGCGCGCCGCGGCGGAAGGTAAAATAAGTTCGGTGACGATGGTGACACGCAAGCCGCCGGCCGGACTCGAGGGCGCCACCTATCTCGTTCAACACAACATCTCGGTGAAGAATCTCGACAAGCCGCTGAAGGTTTTCGACGGCTCGGCGCGCGAGGGCGCGCGCGGCTTCCCCGCCAATGTCAACGTCGCCGCGGCGCTCAGTCTTGCCGGCATCGGGCCGGACAAGACGCGGCTCGAGATCTGGGCCGACCCGACGGTGACGCGCAATACTCACACCATCGACGTTCAGTCCGACACGGTCAATTTCACGATGACGATCGCGGGCATCCCGTCGCAGAACCCGCGCACGGGCCGCGTCGTGCCGCTTTCGGTCATCGCCGCGCTGCGCGGCCTGGTGTCGGAATTGAAAGTGGGGAGCTAGGCGTTCACGTCCACAGGTACTGGACGGCCGGCGCATCGCTCGCCGGCGCGGCTTCGCCGTTCTTCGTCATGGAAACGACCCATGCGACGAACGAGGCTGCAATGAACAGCAGGATGGCGCTGCGCGTCAGCTTCGCAAGCATTGTCTTCGCCTCCCCAGGCGTTTTCGGAAGCTTAGCCGGAGATGGCGCGGCCCGGCGTTTATCGTTAACTTTTGGTTAACGGCCCCGGCGGCGGCCCACCGCCCCGAAGCGGCCGGGGGCGCGCCCGCTGGGAGACGCACGGCATGGCCACCGTCCAGGTCCGCTACATCGTTCACAACGTCGACGACGCGATTGCATTCTACTGCGGGCATCTTGGCTTCCGCGAAGTCATGCATCCGGCTCCCGCTTTCGCCATGCTCTCGCGCGGCGACCTGCGCCTCGTGCTCAGCGCGCCCAACCCCGCGCCCGGCGGCGGCCAGTCCATGCCGGACGGCGCGAAGCCTGCGCCGGGCGGCTGGAATCGTTTCGCGGTCGAGGTCGACGACATCGCCGCCAAGGTTGCCGAACTGCGCAAGGCAGGCGTCCGTTTTCGCAACGACATCGTGACCGGCGTCGGCGGCAAGCAAATCATCGCCGAGGACCCCTCCGGCAATCCGGTCGAATTGTTCGAGCCGACGCGCGCGGAAGCGCGACTCGACAAGAAGCCGTAATCTCGGGATACGCCGCGAAATTCTCCGCGCGTCACACGCGCAGGAATATCTTGCGGCGATAGAAGAAGCCCGCGAGCGCGATCGCGAAGGCCAGCCCGAGCAGATTGGTGACGAAGGCGCCGGTCCCCGGCGTGACCGCGCGGTCGAGCATCACCGCGACGTCTCCGCCGACGAAGCGCGTGGCGAAGCGCTCGAAGCTCATCACATTGTTGAGGAAGTAAAGCATGATGGCGTTGGCGCCGACCCAGATGAAGATCGTCGACCAGGCGCGCCAGCCCCGCACGTCGATGATCTGGTGCCAGACGCCGAGCAGCATCAGGCTGTAGCCGCCCGCGACCAGCACGAAGGACGACGTCCAGATCGCCTTGATCACCGGGAATTGCAGGCCCCACAGGTAGCCGGCGGCGGCAACCGCAACGCCGGCGCCGATCAGCAGCAGCGATTTATCCCGCGCCGCGACGCGCCGATTCTTCAGCAGCATGCCGGCGAACACGCCAAGGAGGCACGTGGCGATCGCCGGCAGCGTGCTGAGCAATCCTTCCGGGTCGCGCGTCTTGTCCCACAGCCGGCCGGGCAGGTAATGCGCGTCGATCCAGTTCGCGAGATTGGCGTCCGGCGCGAAATTGCCGGCGCCGATCCCGGGCACCGGCACGAACGTCATCAGCGCCCAATAGCCCAGCAGCAGCGCGGCGAATACGGCGAGCAGCCCGCGCAGATTGCAATTGAGAAACAGCACCGCTGCAAACAGATAACAAAGCCCGATCCGCTGCAGCACGCCGAGATAGCGGATGTCGCTCCAATGATGACTGATTCCGCCGTAGTAGATCAGCCCCAGCGCGTACAGCAGCAGCGACCGCCGCACGATGCGCGCGTAGGCGCTGCGCAAACCCTCCTTTTCAACGAGCCGCGGCAACGAGAATACGATCGCGACACCGGTGATGAAGATGAACAGCGGGAAGATGAAATCGTAGAAGCGGAAGCCTTCCCACGCGGCGTGATTGAGCTCGTAGCCGAGGGCGTGTCCGATCGCGCCGGCCACCGCGCCCTTGCCGCGCGTCATCTCGTCGAGCGCCCAGATGACGCCGTCGCCGCCGAGAATCCAGAAGATGTTGAACCCGCGCAGCGCGTCGACGGAGACGACGCGCTGCGGCGCCGAGACCGGTTCCGCCTCGATGAAGATGCCGGGCGTCACTTGCAGTTGCATTGCACCGACCGCGTGCGGGCGCGCAGGAACGGCGCACTATCGCGGCCGGCAGCCGGCCGGGCATTGATTTGGGTCAAGCGCGGCGGGCAGGCCCGCTACGCCTTGTAGATCCGGGGTTAATCAGTGGCGGCGTGCGGCCATTTCCGTCGGATTGCCGCAACGGCCCGCCGGCTTCTCGACCCGGAAGTAATTCCGCCCCACGTAGGATTCGTCGTAGTGATGCCATGACGTGGCATGGTCGAATGCCTGCACACCCGCGAGCGTCACCGCGAATACCGAGCTTTCCATGTCGCGCTGGTCGGCTTTGAGGTTGGGCGGAAGCCGCGAGCTCGCATAGTCGATGTAATAGAGCTTGCGCACGCAACTGAGATTCCTGGCGGCATCGAGCGCCGCACGCGCCGTCATCAGATGATCCGAATGGTCGCCCGGATTGATGCGTGCGTCGGTCTCGGCGACATTAATGTCGGCGAGCGGCGATCCCCCGCGCTCATAGGCCATGATCGCCTGAAGCGTAGCGACGAGATCGTCCCAGCCGCGATAGACCGTCGAGCCGTCGACGGCGGCAAGCTCACGGTTGTCTCCGTCGTGCAGCCGCTTGAGCGATTGGAAGCCGGTGTCGCGATAGCCGGCGCCCGAAGGACTCCCATCGGGAAGGCGAAGGAAATAACCGACCGTGTTGCGATAGCTGACGCGGTAGACCGGATGGCTGTTGAAAGTCATCGGCGCGGCGGTTTGCTCGTCCGGAATCGTGTTCGCGTCGGCCATGAAGCGGATGGCGGCTTTCGCGCCGTTTTCCCGCGCGAGATAGAACGGATGCTTGCGGCCGCCCGCACCGGTGCCGAGTCCGGCATCGCCCGCCGTTACATGCACGAACACGGTCTTGGCGGCGCGCTTGATCACGTCCTCGAACGCCGAGGGATTCATGAACAACTGCCAGTCGTCTTCGTGCGCCGCAAAGTAGAACGACACCTTGTCGGGCTTCTCGCCGCTGTCCGCCAACGCCGCCCCCGACAACAGGAAAGCCACGGCTCCGAAGGCATTTATGACCGGTCGCGGTATCATGATTGGTCCCCCTTTGAGGGAGCGATTTAGGCTGCCGTTTGGGAGAGATTATGGCGCGTCTTGAGGTGCGCCTTGCGGCGCGCCGCGGCCGGCGGGCAGCGCCGTCGTGTTGTTTGACAAACCCCGCTTGCAGTTTATCGTTTGCCTGCAAATAGTTGCGTTTAAGGTCGTTGCATGAAGCCTGCGCCCTTCGTCCGCCACGTGCCGAAGACGATCGAGGAAGCGCTGGCGATTTTGGCGAAGGTCGCGCCGCAGGACGGCCGCGTGCTCGCCGGCGGGCAGAGCCTCGTTCCCATCATGGCCTTCCGCATGGCGCGGCCGGCGCATCTCGTCGACATCAACGAGGTCGCCGGACTCGACAGGCTCACGGCCGAAAACGGCCAGCTTTTGATTGGCGCGCGCGTGCGCCACGCGGCGTTTCACAAAAGCGCGGCCGAAGGCCCGCTCGGCAAATTGCTAACGACGGTTGCGCGTCACATCGCGCATTATCCGATCCGCATGCGCGGCACATTTTGCGGCAGCCTCGCGCACGCCGATCCGGCTTCCGAATGGTGCCTGGTCGCCGCCACGCTCGACGCCACCATCGTTGCCAGAAGCACGCGCGGCGAGCGCCTGATTGCGGCGAAGGATTTCTTCGCCGGCATCATGTCAACCACACTCGCCGAAGACGAGCTGCTCGCGGAAGTCCGGCTGCCGCTGCTTCCGGCCGAAACGAAAATCGGCTTCAACGAGTTCAACCGCCGCGCCGGCGATTTCGCGATGGCGGCGTCGCTCGTCACGTATCGCTTGAGCGGCGGCAGGATCGCCGATGCGCGCGTCGGTGTCGGTGGCGCCGAGTCATCGCCACGCCGCATTACGCAAGCGGAAGTCGCGCTCGAAGGCAAGGCTCCGGGCGATCAGGCATTCCGCGCCGCGGGCCAAGCCGCGGCCGATGCGATCGATCCGCTCGAAGACCACCAGACCACTGCTGAATACCGCCGCGACCTCGTGCGCGCCGTGGTGCGCCGCGCGCTGGAGGCGAGCGCGCAATGACCGCGCACCGGCAGATCACCAAAGGCTCCGGCGCGAAGTGGGTCGGCCGCGCCATTCGCCGCGTCGAGGACCCTGCGCTCGTTACCGGCAACGGCCGATTCACCGCCGACCTTCCCGCCGCGCATTGGGTGCGTTTCGTGCGCAGCCCCGTAGCCGCCGGAAAAATAAAATCGGTCACGCCGCCCAAGGACGCGACGGTCATCACCGCCGCCGACCTTGCGGGCGTGAAAAAGATCACGCCGATGCTGCACAAGTTCGACTACAAGCCGGTCGGTCAGCCGATCCTCGCCGGCGGCGTGGTGCGCTTCACCGGTGAACTAATCGCGGCTGTGGTCGCGGCAAGCGAGGAAGAGGCCGAAGACATCGCCGATAACGTTGCGCTCGACATAGCGGACGGTGAGCCGCTCACCGATGCGCGCGACGCGCTCGGCACCGGCGCGCCGCAAATCCACGCCGAAGCGCCCGGCAACCTCATCCTCGAAGGCAGGATGAAGACGCCCGATTTCGACGCCGCGTGGAAAAGCGCGGCGAAGATCGTGAAAGTCGAGGCGCGCTCGCGGCGCCAGAATGCGACGCCGATGGAAGCGCGCGGCGGCCATGCCGCCTTCGATGCGTCGACCGGCCGCGTCACGCTCACCTGCACCACGCAGATGCCGCATCTCACGCGTACGGCGATTGCCGATGTGCTCGGCTTCCCCGAATCCGATCTGCGTGTCGTTGCGCCCGACGTCGGCGGCGGCTTCGGTCAGAAGATGTCGCTCGCGCCCGAATACGTGCTGCTGGTGTGGCTCGCGCGCAAGCTCAAGACCTCCGTCGCCTGGACGGAGGACCGGCGCGAGAACCTGATCGCCGGCTTTCACAGCCGCGATCAATACGTCACGCTGGAAGGCGCGTTCGGCAAGGACGGCAAGCTGATCGCGCTCAATGCCGACGTCGTCTCCAATATTGGAGCCTATTCCTGCTATCCGACCACTTGCGGCGTCGAGCCGCTGATGGCGCTCGCCGAGCTGCCCGGCCCGTACGATTTCCGCGCCTACGCTTGCCGTGCGCGCGGCGTCATCACCAACACCTGCCCGATGGCGCCCTACCGCGGCGTATCACGGCCGGTCATTACGTTCGTGCTGGAACGGCTGATGGACAAGGCGGCTGGCGAGCTCGGCGTCGATCCTGTCGAGATGCGGCGGCGCAACCTCATCGGCAAATTCCCCTACACGTCCGCTTCGGGCCTGGTATTCGACGAGGCAAGCTACAAGGAAACGCTGGAGATGGCGGTCGATGCCATCGACGTGCCGGCGTTCCGCAAGCGGCAGAAAGAGGCGCGCGCGCATGGCAAATATCTCGGCCTCGGCCTTGCGGCCTTCTCCGAGCGCACCGGTTACGGCAGCCCCGCGTTTGCCGCGCGCGGCATGGACATTACCGTCGGCTGGGAAACGGTGATCCTCTCCGTCGATCCGTCGGGATTCGTCGAAGTGCGGATCGGCGCCTCGCCGCATGGGCAGGGCTTGCGCACGACACTGGCGCAAATCATCGCCGACGAGATCGGCGTCACGCCCGATGTGATCAAGGTGGTGCACGGCGACACCGACCGCGCGCCCTACGGCTGGGGCACATTCGCCAGCCGTTCGCTGGTGATTTCCGGCGGCGCGACACTGATGGCGGCGCAGAAGGTTCGCGCCAAGCTCATCAAGATCGCAAGCCACATGCTGGAAGCGGCTGCGGGCGACATCGTGCTGGAAAACGGCGTGGCAAAAGTCGCCGGCACCGACCGCGCGGTGAGCATCGCGGCGATGGCGCGCGAGGCCTATACGCAGACGCACCGCTTCAAGGGCGAGATCGAGCCGGGGCTCACCGAAACGGCGACCTACGATCCGCCCGGCACATTTTCCAACGCTTGCCACGCCGCCATTGTCGAAGTCGATGCCGAGACCGGTCGCGTTTCAATCGAGCGCTATGTGGTCGCGGAAGACGCCGGCCGCATCATCAATCCGATGATCGCCGATGGGCAGGTGCATGGCGGCGTCGCTCAGGGCATCGGCAACGCGTTGCTGGAAGAGATCGTCTACGACGAGACCGGCAACATCCTATCCTCCACCCTCGCCGATTATCTGCCGCCGACCGCGCACGAGATTCCGGAAATCGAGCTGCATCACAGGGAAACGTTGAGCACGACCTCGATCACCAAGGCCAAGGGCTTGGGCGAAGGCGGCGGCATCGGTGCGCCGGCGGCAATCGTCAACGCCATCAACGATGCGCTGACGCCATTCGGCGCCGCGATTGAGGAAATCCCCGCGACGCCGCAGCGCATCCGCGCCGCGCTGCGCAAGGCGGAGAAAGCGGCATGACCGGGTCACACATTCTGTTGCCGTCCCCGCGAAGGTGGGGACCCAGTAACCACTCCACGCGAAATAGCGCACGGCATCGCACCATAACGAACGTCTGTGATTACTGGATGCCGCCTTCGCGGGCATGGCAGCCGCAGGTTCAGCGGCACGGCCTAGAGACCGGCGATGACTGACAAATCCGCCATCACCCTCACCATCAACGGTCGCGCGCACGCGATCAGCGTCGAGCCGCGGCGCACGCTCGCAGACGCCATCCGCGAGGACTGCGGGCAGACCGGCACGCACATCGGCTGCGAGCACGGCATCTGCGGCGCTTGCACCGTCATCGTCGACGGCGAGCCGGTGCGCTCGTGCCTGATGTTCGCGGTGCAAGCCGACGGCAAGAAGATCCGCACGGTCGAGGGCCTCGCCAATGGCGATACGCTGCACCCGATGCAGCAGGCTTTCATGGATCATCACGGGCTTCAGTGCGGCTTCTGCACGCCGGGCTTCCTGATGCTGGCGGTCGGCGTGCTCGAGCGCGAGCCGGATATTTCCGACGACGATCTCATCGACGTGCTCTCGTCCAACCTCTGCCGCTGCACCGGCTACCAGAACATCATCAAGGCCGTACGCGCCGCCGCCAAAGAAATGCGCGGAAAATGAAAGCCCCGGCCAAATTCATCGGCCGTTCCGTCCCGCGCCTTGAAGATCGCCCGCTGCTTCTTGGCCAGGGCCGCTTCGCCGCCGACATTTCCTTTCCCGGCCAGTTGCACATGCGCGTGGTGCGCTCGCAAATCGCGCACGGAAAAATCCTGAAGATCGACACCGCCGCGGCGCGCGCGCATCCGGGCGTGCATGCGGTGTGGACGTTCGAGGACGTCGCGCACATACCGCCGATCGGATTCCGCCTCACCGGGCTGAAAGAGCTCGAGCCGTACCGCCAGCACGTGCTGGCGCGCGACTTCGTCCGCTATGTCGGCGAGCCGGTCGCGGTCGTCTTCGCACAAGAACAATATGCGGCCGAGGACGCCGCCGAACTTGTCGAGGTTTCGTGTGATCAGTTGCGAGTAACGCTCGACGCGGCCGAGGAACCGGGCTTCTACGACGATGAACGCACGACCGAGCCCGGCATCGTGCGCAAAGGCTATGGCGACGTCGACGCGGCCTTCCGCAACGCGCATGCTGTTGTTTCGCTTCAGCTTTCCGTCGGCCGCCATTCCGGCGTGCCGATCGAGACGCGCGGCGCGATCGCCTTTTACGACGCGGAGCGCGACATCCTGGAAATGCACGGCGCCGCCAAGGTGCCCCACTGGAATCGCGATCAGCTCGCGCAAATGCTTGGCCGCAAAAGGGAATCTGTTCAGCTTGTCGAGGGCCATGTCGGCGGCGGCTTCGGCATCCGCGGCGAATTGTATCCGGAGGACGTGCTGGCGTGCGCCGCCGCGCTTAAATTCCGCAAACCCGTCAAATGGATAGAGGACCGGCGCGAGCACCTGACCGCCGCCAATCATTCGCGCCAGCAACTTCATCGCGTCCGCGCCGCCATCGATTCAAGCGGCCATATCCTTGGAATCGATGACGAATTTTTCCACGACAACGGCGCCTACATGCGCACGCACGCGGCCACCGTGCCCGATCTCGCCGCCGCGATGCTGCCCGGCCCCTACCGCGTACCGGCGTACCGCGCGACAGGCCACATCAGACTCACGAATAAAACGCCGTGCGGCACCTATCGCGCGCCGGGCCGCTACGAGACGACATTCGTCAGAGAACGTTTGCTCGACGCGATTTCTGCAAGGCTCGGCGTCGATCGGATCGACATTCGGCGAAGAAACCTGATCGCAAAATCCGCGATGCCCTACGCGCTCGGACTGGACACCCTGGGCACCGACATTGTCTACGACTCCGGCGACTATGCGCTGCTGCTCGACAAGGCGCTCGCGGCGACCAATTGGCCTTCGCTGCAAGAACGGCTCCGAACACGGCGGAGCAAGGGCGAGAAAGTCGGCGCTGGGCTCGCGCTCTTCGTCGAGAAAAGCGGCCTCGGGCCGTTCGACGACGTGCGCATCGAGATTTCCGCCGACGGCAAAATCGAGGTTATCACCGGCGTCGCCTCCATCGGCCAGGGCGTCGAAACCGTCATTGCTCAGATTTGTTCAGACGCGCTCGGCGTCGATTACACCGATGTTCGGGTTGTTCATGGGCAGACCAATCGCATCGGCCGCGGCATGGGCGCGTTCGCCTCGCGAGTGACGGTGATGTGTGGCGAAGCGACACGAATGGCGGCGGAAAAACTGCGCGAGAAGGCGCTGATCGCCGCCGCCGGCATGATGCAGACGACCGCCGAACAACTTCTTCTTACGGGCGGAAAGATAAGGAGCAAGGCAGAAGAGCACGGACCATCGATGTTCCTCGGCGAACTGGCGAAGACCGCCGGCGACCTGAGCGCGGAGGCGACCTTCGAGTCGCGCCACATGGTCTATCCGTACGGCGTGCATGTCGCTGTGGTAGCGGTGGATTGCGACACCGGCGCGGTGAAGGTCGAGCGCTATGCCGTCGCCTACGACATCGGCCGGGCCGTCAACCCCATGCTCGTAGAAGGGCAGATCCTCGGCGGCGTAGTGCAGGGAATCGGCGGTTCTCTGCTGGAAGAATTCCTGTACGACGAGAACGGCGAACCGCTCTCCGTCACCTTCGCCGATTACCTGATGCCCACCACGCGCGAGGCGCCGCCGGTCGACGTCCTCATCACCGAGGACGCGCCGAGCCCGCTCAATGCGCTTGGCCTGAAAGGCGCGGGCGAAGCCGGCGTCAACGCCGTGGGAGCGGCCATCGCGTCGGCCATCGACGATGCCCTTGGAATGCCGGGCGCGGTGACACAGTTGCCCGTGTCACCGCAAAGGCTGAAGGCCCTTATCCGTAAATCTGCCGGCTAACGCCGCTCAGGCCGCGTTGCGGCTCGCCGCATCGCCGCCTTGCGCGCGGCCGCCCAGCACAACGGCGCTCAGGAGCGTTTCCATCTCGAGACGCGCGCTCGCATGCGACATGGTCGGCCGCGTGCCGAGCGTGATCTCGTTGAGATCGTCGACCGCGGTCAGCCCGCGCGGATAGAACTCGCGGAAGATCACGCGTTCGGCGAGCCCGTCGATGCAGCGGAAATTGAGCCGTTCCGACAGGTCCTGCAAACCCTCGCCGACCAGACGCTTGTTGCGCGAACCGAGGCTCGAGAGCCGATTGCGCAGGACGATCCAGTCGATTGCACCGTCGTCGACGAGTTGGCGCTGGCGGCGCGCTTCCTGCACCATTTGCGCATAGTGGCTGATGCCGTTAATGGCGAAAGTCTCCGGATCGACCGTGCCGATCACGTCGAGGTCGACGAAACTGTCGTTGAGCGGCGTGACCAGCGTATCCGCGAGCGAATGCGCAAGCCGCGCCAGATAGCTGTCGTGGCCGGCGGTGTCGATCACGATATAGCTCGCCGTATCGGCCAGCCGGGCAAGCGCGTCGTTCAGCGCCTTGTTCTGCGCAGCACGATCGTCGACCGTCGGGAAATCGGTGTTACCGTCGAGGCAGAAATGCTCCGGCGTCTCGAGTTCCCGGCCGACATGCGCGGCCCAGGCGCGACGGTTCTCGATATAGCGCGTGAGGCTTCTTTGGCGCAGGTCGAGGTCGACCGTGGCGACGCTCTGGCCCGCCTTCATCAGCGCGATTGCGATATGGATGGCGACGGTCGACTTGCCCGACCCGCCTTTTTCGTTGCCGACAACGATAACACGCGTTGACGCTTGCGACGCCTTGCCAGGAATCATGAGCGCGCTCCTCCGATCGGGTTGAGCTGTCGAATCGCGTTGATTGCTTGATGAAACTTATTAGTTCTGATTCGCTTTTTTTTCGCCAGCACAAAATATTCGCGCGCCGAACTTTTGGCGCGCCGCGGCGAGAGCGCGTCCGACGACGCGCTGTCAAATGTGACAACCGGATGAAATTTACGCGTTGCCGGCTTTCGGATCGAAAATCGGCTTAAAACCGTTCTGTATCGCTTCAATATACCCGGCAAACGGCATGCCTACATGCGCCGGGAACACAAGCGCTCCGCTCGTTGCGCAATAATTCAGCACCTTGCGCCGGCTCACCCGCGCCTGTTCCGCGTCCGAGTTCTTCGGAAAATTCCAATCAGGGTTGTAAACCTGCAACAGGTGATGCCACACGTCGCCGATGAATGCGGCGCGGTTTCCCTTGCTCTCAAGCTTGAAGAAGACGTGGCCGGGCGAGTGGCCGGGCGCCGAGTCAATCTCGATGAAGTCGTTGAGCCGGTAAGGGCCACCGTCAACGAGGTCGGCCTTGCCGTATTCGAGGATCGGCACCACGCATTCGCGGAAAGTACCGAGTTCGGCCGGCCCTTCCTTCGGATCGGCGTCGACCTTGGAGAAATAATCGACGTCGGGCTTGGAGAAGACATAGCGGGCGTTGGGAAAGGTCGGCACCCACTTGCCGTCCTTCTGGCGTGTGTTCCAGCCGACATGGTCGTGATGCAGATGGGTGCACATCACCATGTCGATCTCCTCCGGCCGTGCACCGGCCGCGGCAAGACGCTCCAGGTATGGCTCGTTGAGCATGTGCCAGAACGGCCGGCCGGGCTTGTTCTTGTTGTTGCCGCAGCAGGCGTCGATCAGGATCTTCTTGCCGCCGACCTGCAACAGCCAGCTATGCACCGCGAGCCGAATGGCGCCGGTTTCCGCGACGTAATGATGCGGCGCGAGCCAATGCATGTGCTTTGCGAGTTCGGCATCGGTCAGGTCGGGGAATACCTGGCGCAGCGGATAGCTTGGGACGTTCGTCTCCTCGATCCGTGTGATGGTCGCTTCGCCTACGGTAAACACCGGCAACCCCCCTGAAAATGTGGCCGTCGATGCGGCCAGCCGCGATACTCTATGCCGAGAAAGGCAGCGTCAACGGATGAGCCGCGCATGACAGCGATCCAGCAAACCCCGCCACGGCTGAAAGCGCCCGCAGGCACCTGCGACACGCACATTCATATCTACGACAGCCGATACCCCAAGGCGCCGACCGCCAGGATCCTCGCGCCGGACGCGCTCGTTTCGGACTACCGCAAGGTGGCAGCGCGGCTCGGTATCGAGCGCACGGTCGTGGTGCAGCCCTCCGCCTACGGAACCGACAACCGTTGCACGCTGGAAGCCGTCGCCGCGCTCGGACCGAATGCGCGCGCGGTGGTAACCGTCGACCAGACCGTGGCCGACGCGGAGCTCGATCGATTGACCAGACTCGGCGCGCGCGGCCTGCGCTTCTTCATGCTCGCAGGCGCACCGCTGCCGCTCGATACCCTTGAAATCATGGCGGCGCGGATCGCGCCGTTCGGCTGGCACATCGTGTTCCAGACCGACGGCCGCGGCTATGCGGATCATGAGGCGCTGCTCAGACGGCTCGCTGCGCCCGTCGTGATCGACCATGTCGGGAAATTCCTGGAGCCGGTCTCAATCGATCATCCCGGCGTCCGGGCGCTGCTGCGACTCATCGATACCGGGCACTTCTACATCAAGCTCGCGGCGCCCTACGAGACCTCGAAAGTTGGGCCGCCGTACTATGATGACGTCGGCACGCTGGCCAAAACGTTCGCCAAAGCGGCGCCCGACCGCACGCTTTGGGCGACAAACTGGCCGCATCCCACACCCGGGATCGTCAAGCCCGACGATGCCTGGATGCTCGACATGCTGCTCGATTGGCTGCCGGACGAAGAGACGCGCAGGAAGGCGCTAGTCGATAATCCGGCACAACTTTACGGCTTCTAGCGCCGCGCCAGACCGCCATTGACAACGCCCGGCCCTCCGCGAGACCCTTGCACGATAAAGGCGCGTTCAAGCGCCAAAAACGTCACACGGCGATCGGGCCGTGCAAGGCGCAAAATCATCGGGGAGGTACCAATGTCCGCTTCAATGCTGCTGCGCGGCTTTATGCTTGGCGCCGCGCTCGCAATGGCGTCCACCGCCGCGCTTGCCCAGAACCGCACGTTCTCGTTCGCCTACGATCAGCCGAAAAACAGCGGCTACGGAGCCGGCGCCAAGATCTTCGGCGACAAGCTCAAGGAGTTGAGCAAGGGCACTCTGACCATCAACGAATATCCGAGCGCCCAGCTCGGCACCGAAGCGCAGACGATGCAGAAGGTGCAGACCGGCGACATCGATTTCGTGCTGCTGTCGACCGCGAACGCATCGACCGCGCAGCCGGAATCCGGCGTGTTCTCGATTCACTTCATCTTCCGCGACGAAAAGCACGCCATCAAGACGCTCGCCGATCCGCAGGTGATAGCCGCGATGCGCGATCTCTACGCCGCCAAGATCAAGGGCGCGCACATGATCGGTCTTGCCTGCCAGGGCCTGCGTCACATGTACGGCAAGAAGCCGGTGCAGAAGGTCGCCGATCTCAAAGGCATAAAGATGCGCGTGCAGGCGACGGTCACGGAAGACACGACCTTCCCCGCCTACGGCGCACAGGTCGTGCACATGGCGTTCGGCGAGGTCTATACCGCTTTGCAGACCGGCGTCGCCGACATGGCCGAAAACGGCATCAACAACTACCTCATCAACAAGCATTACGAGCCGGCACCGGTATTGTCGCTCACCGAGCATGAGGCCAACAACGCCGCGCTGTTCATCAGCGACAAAGCGTGGTCGAGCCTCAACGACGATCAGAAGAAGTGGGTGCAGGCCGCCGCCCTCGAGATGAGCCAGAAAGAGCCGACGATCGCGTTCCAGCAGGAGCACGATGCGCTGGCGAAGCTCAAGAAGATGGGCGTCAAAGTGGTCGACAATGTCGACAAGAGCGGATTCATGGCGATCAGCAAGCCGATCCAGGACAAGCTCGCCAAGGACCTGGGGCCGCACGCGGTCAAGGTGCTCGAGCTCGTCCGCAACGTGAAATAATCCTGCGCGGCAACAAAGCGGGGAGGACATTTCCTCCCCGCTTCTGCTTGCAGCCGGACCAATCCGGAAATCAAGCGATGCGTCTCGACCGGCTGGTGTTGCAGGAACAGCGCCACTTGAAATGGCGCGCGCTCGACCCGATCGAATACCTGCTGATGGTGATCTGCGGCATTTGCATCAGCGGCTTCAGCATCATCGTTCTGGGTGACGTGATCCTGCGGGCGATCGGCTGGCCCTGGCTGCACGCGCAAGAAGCCATGATGGCCTTCTTCATGTACGGCATTTTCGCCGGCGTCGCGGCCGCCACGCGACGCAACGATCATCTTTACCTTGCGGTGCTTGCCGAATCGATGACCGGCGGGCGGCGGCTGTTCTTCGAGATGATCAACCGCGCGGTCGTGCTCGCCGTCGCGCTCTGCATGGTCGGCTTCGGCTACCGCAATTTCCTGGACGGCTTCATCAGCCTGATGATGCCCTCGATGCTGCCGATGGCGATTCTCTACATCGCGATCCCGATCTGCGGTGCGCTGGTCGCGCTCTTCACGGTCGAGCAGATGGTCAACGGCTGGCGCCACGGCTTCACCGAGCGCAAGGGCGCACCGCATCACGAAAGCCTCGGAAGCGAGGCTATATGACGTCGAACGGCTTCCTCATCGCCCTGATGGGCTTCCTGTTCCTCGCGCTCGGCTACATGGGCGTGCCGGTTGCCTTTGCGCTTATCGCCTCCGTGCTGATCGTGACGGTTTTCACGCCGGTCAGCGAAGCTTCGATGATCGCGCAGGTGTTCAACGGCATGAACGTCGAGGCGCTTCTCGCCGTGCCCTTCTTTCTGCTGGTCGGCGATCTGATGACGTCGGCCAATGTCACCGTGCGCATGATCACGCTGTCGCAAACGATGGTCGGGCATCTGCGCGGCGGTCTCGCGCAGGTGGTAACGCTGTTCAGCATGTTCTTTGCCGGCATCTCCGGCTCTTCGGCCGCCGACGTCGCGGTGCTCACGCGCACGCTTGCGCCGGAGATGAATCGCGAGGGCTACGATCGCGCGTTCACCGCCGCGCTGATCGCCTCGGCGGCGACGATGGCCAACCTCATACCGCCGAGCATCATGGCGGTCGTATACGGCGCGACCGGCAACGTCTCGATCGGCGGCCTGTTTCTCGGCGGCGTTGTGCCGGGAGTTCTCGTCGGCATCGGCCTGATGATCTACAGCCATTTCTTCGGGCCGGTCGGATTCAAGCGCAAGCGCGCGAGCTTCGGAGCCTTCACGGACGCGACGAAAAAGGCGGCGATTCCGCTGATGATTCCGATCATCATCATGGGCGGCATCCTGACCGGGCAATTCACGCCCACCGAGGCAGGTGTGATCGCCGTCGCCTACATCGTTTTCTTCGCAATCCCGTTGCTCAATTTCCGGCACCTGCCCAACCTGCCGCGCGACATGGCGATGACCGGGCTGTTGTACTCGATCCCGCTCATCACCATCGGCGGCGCTTCCGCCTTCGGCTGGATGCTCGCCTACCTGCGCGGCCCGGCGGTCGTCTCCGACTGGATCGCGCAGGTGGCCGGCAACGACCCGACGCTGATCATGTTGCTGCTCACCGGGCTGTTCATCATCGTCGGCGATTTCATCGACGCGGTGCCGGCGATCATCATCTTCATGCCGCTGATCATCGACCTGACCAAAAATGCCGACATCAATCCCGTGCACATGGGTGTCGTGATCATCACCACGCTCGCCTTCGGCCTGATCACGCCGCCATACGGGCTCTGTCTGCTGATGGCGTCAAAATTTGTCGGCATCAAATTCTCGCGCGCGATGATCGCCTCGCTGCCGCTCTATGTGATCTTCTTCGCCGCGATCGCTTTCAGCATCTTCTTCCCCGACGTGGTGCTGTGGCTGCCGAAGCAGCTTCTGCCGCAATCGGTCGGCTGCTTCCCGAACCCGAACGGCACGGGCTACATCTGCCCATGAAAACGGGTGGGACGCATTCCTCCGGAACATATCGAAAGCGATTGTAGAGCGGCGCGTCCCGTTGTTATGGTCCGCGCGCCGGAGGCCAGCCGCCAATGAAGTTCGCGCATTTCAGTCATATCTGGGCGAAACCCGGAATGACGCCGCATCAGCGCTACGAGGAACTCTGGCGCGAATTGCAATTGTGCGACGAACTCGGCTTCGACTACAGCTTTTGCGTCGAGCACCATTGCCGGCCGGACGAGAGCTGGATTTCCTCGCCGAGCCTCTACGCGGTCGGCGCCGGCGCGCGCACCAGGCGCATGCGCATCGGGCCGATGGGCTACATCGTGCCGCTCTACCATCCGCTGCGGCTCGCCGAGGAAATCGCAATCGTCGACCAGATGCTGGGCGGGCGCATGGAGTGCGGCCTCGTGCCCGGCATCAATCCCGACTACTTCAGGCCGTTCGGCCTCGACTACGGGCAGCGCAAGACGCCGACGCTCGAGTTCGTCGACTACCTGCGCGCCGCCTATGGCGAGACGCAGCCTTACACGTTCAAGGGCGACAACTTCCAGACCGCCGAGCCGACGCTGCTTGCGGTTCAGCCGGTGCAGAAGCCGCATCCGCCGCTGTGGATGATGAGCCGCGACCCGCAGACGCTCGAGTTCTGCGCGAAGAACGGAATCAATCCGGGCTATTTCCTGATCTATCCGCGTCGCGACGCCGCGCCGCGCTACCGGAAATTTCTCGACGACTGGAAGAAGGCCGGCTGGCCGAAGAAGCCGAACATCGCCTATTGCACGGTGATCTACGTCGACGAGACCGACAAGAAGGCGGTCGACACCGCGCTCACCCGCGCGAGCCGCGCCTACGAAGGCTTCATGAAGCCGGCGCAGCCGGGCGAGACCTTCGCCGAGCGCGCGCGCAAGCACGCGGAGTTCTTCAAGGGACGCGGCGAGCCGGGCGCGTCCGAGCTGATGGCGAACCTGTTCGATCCCGATTTCATCATGGAACGCGATCTCGTCTTCATCGGCTCGCCGGAGACGGTGACGAAGAAACTACGCAGGGCGGCGGAGGAAGGCGTGTTCAACGTGTTCCTCGGCGAGTTCAATTTTTCCGATCTGCCGGCCGACGACCTGATGCGCTCGATCCGCCTGTTCGGCGAAAAGGTGATGCCCGCCCTGCGCGACTACGAGCCGTTCTAGGAACACCGGAAGATGCCGCAGTACAAAGTTCTTATCGCCGGCGCCGGCATTGGCGGTCTTGCCGCCGCCGCGTGCCTGATCAAGGCGGGCCACAAGGTCGAGGTCTACGAGCAGGCGGAAAAGCTCGCCGAGATCGGCGCCGGCATCCAGATCAGCGCGAACGCCATGCACGTGCTGCGCGACCTCGGGCTCGAGGGCGCGATCCGCAAGGCCGGCGTGCATCCCGGCGCCTACGTGTTCCGGCTGCACGACACCGGCGAGGAGATCCAGCGCTTCGCGTTGTCGGAGGAGCACGAGCGTCTGCACGGCGCCCCCTACACGCAGCTCCACCGGGCGGATTTCCACGAGATCCTCGCGACGAAAGTGCGCGAGCTCGACGCGGACGCGGTGCGGCTCAACCGCCGCGCCACCGGCTACACGGAGGACGCAAGCGGCGTCACCTTGCACTTTGCCGACGGCTCGTCCGCGCGCGGCGATCTCCTGATCGGCGCCGACGGCATCAAGTCCGCCGTGCGCCGGCAGATGGTGGGCGATCTCGTCGCGACCTACACCGGCGACGCCGCCTGGCGCATCACGGTGCCGATCGAGCGGCTCGGCAACAACGCGCTCGACAAGGTGATGTCGGTGTTCGTCGGCCCCGGCCTGCACGCCGTCTGCTACTATCTGCGCGGCGGCTCATTGCTCAATTTCGTCGGCTGCGTGGAGACGGCCGAAGTATCCGACGAATCCTGGACGGTCAAATTTCCCTGGCAGAAGCTCAAGGACGACTACAGCGGCTGGCACGCGAGCATCCAGACGGTGATTGACGCCGCCGACAAGGACCAGTGCTACCGCTGGTCGCTGCACACGCGCCCGACCATGCGCAACTGGAGCACGCCGCGCGTCACGCTCATGGGCGACGCCGCGCATTCCACCCTGCCCTACCTTGCGCAGGGCGCGGTGATGGCGATCGAGGACGCCGCTGTGCTCACCCGCGCGCTCGGCATGGCGCCGTCCATTTCGGACGCGCTGAAGCTTTATCAGCGCAACCGCATCGACCGCACCGCGCGCATCGTCAAGCAGTCGACCGAGAACCGCGAGCTGTTCCACCTGCATTCGGTCGACGAAATCCGCGCGCGCTTTGCCCAGCGCGACGAAGGCGAGGACCGCAACCGGTGGCTCTATTCCTACAACCCGCTGACCGTCCCGCTGACCTGAGCCGGCGTCACTCCGCCGGAGCCTGCGCCGCCTGCAACTCGGGATACGCCTTCAGGCGCGCCTCGTTGAGCCGGTAGATGGCGAAGCACACGACCGCGCCGGCCGCGAACGGCAGCGACGACCACATGTAAAGGTGCTGCACCGGCAGGCCGATCAGCAGCGCGCCCAGCAGCGGCCCGACGATCGAACCGATGCGGCCGACGCCGAGTTCCCAACCGGAGCCGTTCGCACGCAGCGACGTCGGATAGATGAGCGCGCCGACCACGTTGATGCCGGTCTGAATGCCGAGCACGCAGAAGCCGGCGAAGAACGTCGCGATGGCAAGCGCCGTCGTGGAGGTGACGCCGGCATATCCGATCGACGCCACGATCGGCACAGCGACCACGAACACGATTGCTATGGCAAGGAAGCGCTGCCTCTCGAACCAGCGTGCGAGCAGCAGCGAGCCGAGCGTGCCGCCTATCTGGATCATTGCGCCGGCAAGCGCGCCGACCGACGGCGGCAGCTTCAGCACCGCCATCAACGTCGGCGTCCACGACAGCAGGAAGAAGTAGCCCATCAGGTTGAGCGCGAACAGCAGCCACAGCAACGGCGTGATCAGCCACAACCCTTGCCGGAAAAGATAGACCGGATTGAATCCGGGGAATTGCTGCTCGTCCTCGATCACAAACCTGGCGTTGGCCGGCACTTTGTAGTCCGGGTCGATGGCTGCAATCGTCTTCACCATCTTCGGACGCTGGCTCTCGTGCAGCGCCATGTATTTGATCGACTCCGGCAGCATGAATATGCCGATCACCGCGAGCACGATCGGCACGACGCCGCCGATGGTGAACAGAATCTGCCAGCCATGCGCCGGCACCAGCGTGGCCGCGATGACGCCCGGAATGGCGCCGCCGATCGGCACGAAGCCGACCGCGATCGAGGCAAGGGTCAGGCGCAGCTTGCGCGGCGCGGATTCGCTGTTGATCGCGACGATGTTCGGGATGACGCCGCCGATGCCGAGGCCTGCGAGCAGTCGAAGCCAGAACAACTGGTCGAGATTGGTGGAATGCGCGGCAATCCAGGTGAACACGCCGAACAGCAGGTTCGAGCTGATCAACGCCGCCTTGCGGCCCCAGCGGTCGCCGATCCAGCCGAACAAGGCCGAGCCGAACAGGATGCCGATCAGGCTCGCGCTGAAAACCGGTCCGAGGCCGCCCGGCTTCAATCCCCACTCGCGCATGAGATGCGGCGCGGCGAAGGCGATAGCGGCGATGTCGTAGCCGTCGATCAACGAGAGCAACACGCTCCAGAAGATCAGATTGTAGTGGAACGAGCTCAATCCACGTTGATCGAGCAAGCGCGAAACCTGTACGACCGGCTGATCAGCCATCCTGTCCTCCCCCAAAGGCTAAAGCGTCACTATTCGGCCGGTGCCTGTGCCTGTTGCAGATACGGCCGTTCACGCAGGCGTTCTGTGTTGAGCCGGTGGATGATGAAGCAAACGATCGCACCGAGCAGGAGCGGCAGCGCCGACCAGACGTAGAGATTCTGCACGGGCATGCCGACAAACAGCGCTCCGATGAGCGGCCCGACAATCGACCCGAGCCGGCCGATGCCCAATTCCCATCCCGACCCATTGGCGCGCAGCGAGGTCGGGTAGACCAGCGCGCCGGCGACATTGATGCCGGTCTGCACGCCAAGCACGCAGAAGCCGGCAAAGAACGTCGTGACCATCAGCGCCGGCACCGAGGCCAGGCCGGCATAACCAATCAGGGCGACGACCGGCACCGAGATCAGGAACACGAGCGAAATTGCAAGAAATTGCTTCCGCTCGAACCAGCGGCACAGCAGAAGCGCGCCGACAGTGCCACCGACCTGCAAGCTCGAGACGGCGAGTCCCGCCGTCGACAACGGCAATTTCGCCGCAACCAGCAGCGTCGGCGTCCAGCTCAGAAGGAAATAGAATCCCATCAGGTTGAGCGCGAACAAAAGCCACAGCAGCGGCGTAATCAGCGCGAGCCCATCGCGGAACAAGTAGACCGGATTGAACCCGGGAAATTGCTTCTCATCCTCGATGACGAATCTGGCGTTCGCCGGCACGACATAATCGGGCCGGATCACCTTGATCAGCTTTTCCATTCGCGCACGCTGGCTCTCATGCAGCGTCATGTACTTGATGGACTCGGGCAAGCCGAAGAGCGCGGCGATGGCAATCACGATCGGCACGATGCCGCCGATGACGAAGAGTATCTGCCATCCGTGCGTCGCGCCCCATATGTCGGCAACGAGGCCAGGGAATGCGCCGCCGAGCGGCACGCAACCGACGGTGACAAGCGCCAACGTGGCGCGCAGCCGTCGCGGCGCGGATTCGGCATTGATCGCGACGACGTTCGGAATAACGCCGCCGATGCCGAGCCCCGCCACGAAGCGGAGCCAGAACATCTGATCCAGATTGGTGGCGTAGGCCGCGATCCATGTGAACACGCCGAACAGAAGATTGGCGCTGATGAGGGCCGCCTTTCGGCCATAACGATCGCCGATCCAGCCGAACAGCGCCGAACCAAAAAGAATGCCGATCAGACTTGCGCTCAAAACCGGGCCGAGCACGCCGCGATTGGCGAGATGCCAGTCGCGGACAAGATGAGGCGCCGCCACGGCGATTGCCGCGATGTCGTAGCCGTCGATCAAAGCAAGCAAGATCGACCAGATCATGAGGTTGATATGGAAAGAACTCAGGCCGCGCTCGTCGAGCAAGCGGGAAACCTGTACCACCGGCTGATCAGCCATCGCATCCTCCCCGGACTATTATTGTTTTTCCCCCGGGGCAAACTGTACGCCTCGGCTGGCAAATTGGAAGCGGCGGGCGGCCGCCCAATGCGGGGTCAAATGCGGAACGAATTCGCCGGCCGGAAGATCAGGCCAGCTTTTTCAACAGATTCATCATGCTGCGCTGCTCATCGCCGCTGAGCGGCGCGAGCGTTTCATTGGTGATGTCGACCGCTATCGCCATCGCCGCCTCAGTCACCTCGCGGCCGCGCTCGGTCAGTGTCACGGAACGGCGGCGGCGGTCGTTCGGGTCGCTCAACGCGCTGACGAAACCGCGTGCGCAGAGGCGGTCGACGACGCCCTTGATGGTGGCGGCGTCCAGATGGATCAGCCGGCCGAGATGGTTCTGCGAACAGGGCCCGACGTCGTAGAGCTTGGCCAACGCCGCAAACTGCGTCGGCGTCAGCGACTCCACCATGCGCGCGGCAAACAAGGACGTGTGCCGCTGCATTGCGATGCGCATCAGGAAGCCGACCTGCTCATCCAGCAAATAGCGCGATTGCTCGTCGGCCTCGACGAGCGGCAGCACATTGAATTTGTGGCGACGCAGCATGACCCGAAACATTCCATGCCCGTTCTACGCGAAATCATGACCGGTCTCGCGCGGAAGCGGAAGAGCTTTTTTCGCATACCGGGCCTCAGACCGTCAGGTATGCGCGCTGCACGTCCACGTTGCCGTCGAGTTGTGCCATGGTCCCATGCCAGCGGATCTGGCCCTTCTCGAGCATGTAGACGCGGTCCGAGACGAGCCGCGCGAAATGCACGTTCTGCTCCGACAACAGGATCGAAAGCCCCTCCTTCTTCAGTTCAGTGATGGTCGCCGCCATCTGCTCGACGATCAGCGGCGCAACACCTTCGGACGGCTCATCGAGCAAGACCAGCAAGGGATTGCCCATCAGCGTGCGCGCGACGGTGAGCATCTGCTGCTCGCCTCCGCTCATCCGGCCGCCGGGCCGATCCGGCATTTCGGCGAGATTGGGAAACAGCGCGAAGACCTTCTCCGGCGTCCATGATGGCGCCGGCTGGCCGTCCGCGAACGTACGCGGCCGCTGGCGGCCGATGTCGAGATTTTCCATCACGGTGAGATCGACGAAGATGCGGCGGTCCTCGGGCGTGAAGCCCAGCCCCAGCCGCGCGATCTCGAACGGCTTGAGACGCGAAATGTCGCGGCCGTTGAATTGCACGGACCCCGTGCGTTGCGCGATCAATCCCATGATCGCCTTGATGGTGGTGGACTTGCCGGCGCCGTTGCGGCCCATCAGCGCCACCACCTCGCCGCGGCCGACCTCGAAGTTCAAGTCGTAGAGAATGCGCGCGGCACCATACCAGGCGCTCAGGTTTTCGACGGAGAGCATGGCGTTCATCGCTGCGCTCCGGCGAAAGTCTTGCCGGTGCCGAAATAGACTTCCTGCACTTTCGGATCGTTGCGGATCTCGGCTGCCGGACCGTCCGCAATCAGACGGCCGCGCGCGAGAACGATGATGCGGTCGGCGAAAGCGAATACGACGTCCATCGAGTGCTCGGTGAACAGCACGGAAATGCCGCGCTCGACGACGAGGCGTTTGACCAGCGCGATCAATTCATTGCGCTCGCGCGGCGCCATGCCCGCCGTCGGCTCATCCATCAGCAGAAGACGCGGTTCGTTGGCAAGCGCGATAGCGAGCTCGACGCGCTTGACGTCGCCGTAAGCAAGTTCGCGGCTCGGCCGGTCGGCAGCGGCGCGCATGCCGACCTGGTCGAGCAAAGCCAGCGCGCGCTCGCGATGCAACGAGGCCGCCGGCCGCAGCAGCCGATATGTTTCGCCGCCGTGCGAGATCAATGCCATCTGCACGTTCTCGACGACCTTCATCGAATGGAAGGTGGCGGCAACCTGGAAAGTGCGCCCGACGCCGCGCCGCCAGATTTCGCGCGGCTTCAGGCCCGCGATGCTGCGCTTCTCGAACCAGATTTCGCCGGAGTCGGGTTTGAGCTGGCCGTTGATCATGTTGAAGCAAGTGGACTTGCCGGCACCGTTCGGGCCGATCATCGCCAGGAATTCGCCGCGCCTGATCTCGAAGCTGACCTCGCGCACCGCGTGCACGCCGCCGAACGCCTTGGACAGCGAGCGGACGGACAGATCGTTCATGGCGCGCGGCCGCGTTTGGCAAAGCGCGCGATCGCACCGACGATGCCGCCCGGAAACGCCAACACCAGAAAAAGAATGATCCCGCCCAGAAGCGCGCGCCAATACTCGGTCTGTCGCATGACCGTGTCCTGCAACGTTGCGAACACCGAGGCGCCGACGATCGGTCCGGTCAGCGTCTGGATGCCGCCAAGCAGCACCATGACGAGGCCGTCGATGGAGCGTTGTACGTGGATCGTCTCCGGCGAGATCGACCCCTTGGCGAAAGCGAACAGCCCGCCGGCGATACCGCACACGCAGCCCGCAATCGCGAAAGCGAGCCAGTGCACGCGGCGCACATCGATGCCGATGGCCTCCGCGCGCAAGGGCGAGTCGCGGCCGGCGCGCATGGCGTAGCCGAACGGCGCGAACAAGAAGCGGCGCAGGAGCAGCACGCCGGCGACCGTGAGTGCCAGGGTGAGCCAGAAATAGGCCTCGCGGCTGTCGAACGGCGGCGGCGGCCAGACGCCGATGACGCCGTTGGAGCCTCCGGTCAGCTCTTCCCACTGGAAAACCAGCGCCCAGACGATCTGCGCGAAAGCGAGCGTGATCATGGCGAGATAGACGCCCTCGAGCCGAACCGCGAACCAGCCGAACAGCAGCGCGCCGAGCAGCGCGGCAAGGGGGGCGGCCGCGAGCGCAAAGCCCATCGGCACCGCGAGCCACTTCACCAGCAGCGCCGCGCCGTAGGCGCCCAGCCGAAATAGGCGGCGTGGCCGAAGGAATGCATGCCGCCGGGCCCCATGATGAAATGAAGCGAGGCGGCAAACAGCACCGCGATCAGCACGTCGATGCCGAGCACCAGCGTATAGGGCGAGCCGCGCGCGATAAGCGGCAGGAAGATGAGCAGAACAAGCACCGCGCCGCCGAGCAGCTTCAGTGCCGGTGTCGCCGCGCGGAGCGGGTCTTCCGGCTCCGCGACCGACCGCACGACGGCCTGCACACGGCCGAGCAGACCGTAAGGCCGCACAATGAGCACCAGCGCCATCACCAGGAATTCGGCAATCAGGGTGAGCTTCGAGAAATTCAGCGCCGCGCCGCCCAGGTGGACGACGCCGATGCCGATGCAGATCGCCTTCACCTCGGCGATGATGACGGCGGCGAGATAGGCGCCGGTGATCGAGCCCATGCCGCCGACCACGACGACCACGAAGGCGTCGCTGATGGCGGTGAGATCGGTGCTGAGGTTGGCGGGCTCACGCGCAACCTGGAGCGCGCCGCCGAGGCCGGCAAGCGCCGAGCCGAGCGCGAACACCGCCGTGAACAGCAGCGCCTGGTTGACGCCAAGCGCGCCGACCATCTCGCGGTCCTGGGTCGCGGCCCGGATGAGCCGTCCGAAACGCGTGCGCGCCAACGCAAAGTGCATCGCAAGCAGCACGGCAGGGCCGACAAAGATCAGGAACAGGTCGTAGCTCGGCAGATGGCGGCCGAGGATCTCGACGGCGCCGCGCATCCCCGGCGCGCGCGGGCCGAGCAGATCTTCCGGTCCCCAGATCCAGAGCGCGGCGTCGTTGATCACCAGCACCAGCGCGAAAGTCGCGAGCAACTGGAACAGCTCGGGTGCGCGGTAGATGCGGCGCAGGAGGACGATCTCGATGAGCGCGCCAAGAATGCCGACGACGATCGCGGTTGCAAGAATGCCGCCCCAGAAACCAAGCGCACCGCCGACGCGGGTCGCGAACGAATAGGCGATGTAGGTCCCGAGCATGTAGAGGGACCCGTGCGCGATGTTGACGATGCGCGAGACGCCGAAGATCAGCGACAGGCCGACCGCGATCAGGAACAGGCCGGAGGCGCTCGAAAGCCCGTTCAATCCTTGAAAGAAAAGCGCGCTCGCTGTCATCGATCAAGCTTAGCGCCGCGGTTCGACAGGAGGGAAGCGCGGGCGCGCTGCCGGGTGGGGCGCATTCCGGTCGTATGCCCCCCACCCCGCCTCGCCAACCGCCGCGCCCCGCGAGGGAGCGGCGGAAGCACTCAATCCCCTGCTGGGCGAAGCTTTTTCACTTCCGCGTCGGGCGGCATGACCGACGCACCGTCGACATATTTGAAGTCGGTCATCGTACCCTTGCCGTTCTCGAGCGCGATCTTTCCGACGAAGCAACCCATCGTCGCCTGATGATCGATGCCGCGATAGACGAACGGGCCGAACGGACTGTCGACCTTCAGATCCTTGAACGCGGCGACAAGCTTCTCGGTGTCCGTCGATTTCGCCTTGGCGATGCCGGCGGCGAGCGACTTCATCGTGACATAACCGACGACGGAGCCGAGGCGCGGATAGTCGTTGTACTTTTTCCTGTAGGCGTTGACGAAAGCGAGATGCTCGGGCGTCTTGATCTTGTCCCACGGATAGCCGGTGACGATCCAGCCGACCGGCGCCTCGTCGCGCAGCGGGTCGAGATATTCCGGCTCACCCGACAGGAGACTGACCACCGTTCGATTTTTGAAGGTGCCGCGCGTATTGCCCTCGCGCACGAACTTGGCGAGGTCGCCGCCGAACAGCACGTTGAAAATGCCGTCGGGCTTGGCATCGTCGATCGCCTGCGCCACCGCGCCGGCGTCGATCTTGCCGAGCGGGGTCGCCTGCTCGGTGACGAATTCGACGTCGGGCTGCTTCGCCTTGATCAATTCCTTGAAAGCGGCGGCCGCAGCCTGGCCGTATTCGAAATTCGGATAGACCAGCGCCCAGCGCTTCTTCTTCGCGTCGAGCGTCGCCGGCATCAGCATCGCCGTCTGCATGTAGGTCGAGGCGCGCAGACGGTAGGTGTACTTGTTGCCGTTCTGCCAGGTGATCTTGTCAGTCAGCGGCTCGGCCGCGAGGAAGAAGACCTTCTTCTGGCCGGCGAAGTTGGTCACCGCGAGACCGACGTTGGACAAGAACGTGCCGGCGATCATGCTGACGCCTTCGCGCGTTATCAGTTCGTCGGCGGCGCGCACGGCATCGCCGGGATTGGCGCCGTCGTCGCGCGAGATGACCTCGAGCTTCTTGCCGAGAACCCCGCCTTTGGCGTTGATCTCCTCGATCGCCATTTCCCAACCCTTCTTGTACGGGTCGAGAAAGGCGGGCTGCGATTTGTAGCTGTTGAGCTCGCCGATCTTGATCGTGTTTTGTGCTGAAGCCGGCGCGGCGAGAACGGAGGCGAGGCCGGCGAACGCGAGATACGCAACGAGACGCTTGGACATGACGCGACTCCCTGCCGAACAGTTTGTGCGCAAATAGTCCGTTTGGCCCAACGGCTTGTCAAGCGCGCGCCTGCAAGGCTGCGCGTTCGCGTGAAAGTGTTGTATTTTGGTTTGCTCGCGAGGCGCGCATGGCGAAAGAGCCCATCGATTTCTGGTTTTCCATCGGGAGCATGTACACCTACCTCTCGGTGATGCGGCTGCCCGAAGTCGCCGCGAATGCGGGCGTCACGTTCCGCTGGCGGCCATTTTCCGTGCGCGCGATCATGATCGAGATGGACAACCGGCCGCTCAGCAAACCGCTGAAGCTCGCCTATATGTGGCGCGACATCGAGCGACGCGCGCAGACGCACGGAATCTCCTATCGCGCGCAGCCCACATATCCGCTGAAGAATTTCGATCTTGCCAATCGCATCGCCGTCGTCGGCAACGAGGAAGGCTGGTGTCAAGATTACACGCGTGCGGCCTACAAGCGCTGGTTCGTCGACCACGACGAGGCGGGCAGCGACAGCAGTAATCGGGCAAGCCTGCGCGAGATCGGCCAGGATGCGGAACGCGTGGTCGCGCGCGCGTCATCGGAGGAAATCGGTGCGCGCTACGACGCCGGCACGAATGAAGCGCGCAAGCTCGGCATCTTCGGCGCGCCGACGTTCGTGGTCGGCAAGGAATTGTTCTGGGGCGACGACCGGCTGGAGGACGCCGTCGCGTGGCATAGAAAGACCGGCGGCGCCTAGCGATTCTTGTCGCGGAAACGGTCCATCAGCGGCTTGTCCTGCCCGCCATCGATCTCGATCATCGTGCCGTTGACCATCTCCATCATCGGCGAGGCGAGCATGGTGACGAGATTGGCCACCTCCTCGACTTCGGCGATGCGTCCCATCGGGATCGAGGCGGGCGCGAGCGTGTCGGCCTCCTCGTAGGAAATCTTCATGTCGCGCGACATCGCCTTTACCAATCCGGCCCAGCGCTCGGTGCGCACGGGCCCCGGATTGACAGCGACGAACGAAATCTTGTGCTTGCCGTATTGCCCGGCGAGCGAGAGCGTGAGGTTCTGTCCCGCCGCGTTCGCCGCGCCGGGGCAGATTTCCCAGTAGGACGGCTTCACGCCGTCGTTGCCGATCAGGTTCACCACGCGGCCGCCGCCCTGCTTGACCATGATCGGCAGCACGTAGCGCAGGCAGCGCACGTAGCCCATGAACTTGAGCTGAAGACCCTTTTCCCAGTCGTCTTCGGTCAGGTGCTCGATCACGCCGCCGGCCGCAGAACCCGCGTTGTTGACCATGATGTCGATGCGGCCCAGCGCCTTGTGCGCGGCTTCGATGAAATTCTTCGCGTCCTTGTCCTGCCGCAGGTCGGCGGCGATCGGCACGATCTTGCGGCCGGTCGCGCTTGAGATTTCCTTCGCCGCGGCTTCGAGCGGCTCGTTGCGCCGCGCACAGATCGCGACGTCGACGCCTTCCTTGGCGAGCGCCAGCGCGATGCCCTTGCCGATGCCTTCGCTGCCGCCCGTGACGGCCGCGGTCTTGCCCTTGAGCTTGAGGTCCATCGCAACTCTCCCGTGGATGCCTAAGCGCGCTTTCGCCTCGCGCCCCTGTTTTTCTCATTCGCTTCTTCGTGGCCGATTCCCAGCATGATGGCCCATGCCGTCAAGGCGACGGCGACCACCACCACCATGTGTCCCGAGCATGACATACAGCTCGCCCCACGATCCCAGTTGTGCGGCGTGGTCCATGGCACGCTCTCAAGCCGGCGGCTTGTGCGCCAGCCAGCGGCCAGCTTCGGCGGCTGAAAAGAACTCGGCGAGCTCCGCGTTGAACCGGTCCGGCTCCTCGCTGGTGAGCGTGTGTCCGGTGCGCGGGATAACGGCAAGGCCCGCGGTCGGCGCGGTGCGGCGCAAATAGACGCTTGCATCGAGGCACCAGTCGTCTTCGTCGCCGACC
>DASZVZ010000018.1:0-12076 GCA_035546875.1 Pseudolabrys sp. | reverse complement strand
ACCCGCAATCTCGAGTTCCTGTTCGAGGCGCTCAAGATCGCGCCCGACGAGACGACGGCCAAGGAGATCGAGCAGCGTATCTGGGCGCTGTGGTTCGTGTCGCCGAGCGACACCGCGAACCTTCTGATGGCGCGCGTGCGCGTCGCGGTCGAGGCGAAGGATCTCGATCTCGCGCTCAAGCTGCTCAACGCGCTGATCAAGATTCGCCCCGATTATGTCGAGGCCTGGAACCGGCGCGCCACGATCTATTTCATGAAGAACGACTACGGAAAGTCGATCGCGGACATTCGCGAAGTGCTCAAGCGCGAGCCGCGCCACTTCGGGGCGTTGACGGGGCTCGGCGTGATCCTGGAAGAGATCGGCGACGACCGGCACGCGCTTGAGGTGTTCCGCCGCGCGGTCGAGGTCTATCCCCGCATCGAGCGCGTTCCCGACCTCATCAAGACGCTGCAGGAAAAGGTCGAAGGCCGCGATATCTGATCGCGACGTTTGCCCTCAGTCGCCGGCATCGGCGTCGCCGCCGACAAAGGCGAGCCGCAGCATGTTGGTCGCGCCCGGCGTCCCCAGCGGCACGCCGGCGACGACGATCACCCGCTCGCCGGCCTTGGCGAAGCCTTCGCTGAAGGCGATCCGCGAAGCGCGGTCCACCATGTCGTCGAGGTCGTGCGCGTCCTCGGTGACGACGCAATGCACGCCCCACACCAGCGACAGCCGCCGCCCGGTCGTCACGTTCGGAGACAGCGCCACGATCGGCGACTTCGGCCGCTCGCGCGCGACGCGTAAGCCGGTCGAACCCGACGACGTCCAGCAGATGATGGCGGACAGATCGAGCGTCTCGGCGATCTGGCGTGCGGCGTCGGCGATGGCATCGGCGCCGGTCGCTTCCGGCTCCGCGTGCTGGGCGGCAAGAATGCTGCGGTAGGTCGGATCGTGCTCGACCTCCTCGGCGATGCGGTTCATGGTCGTGACCGCCTCCACCGGATATTGCCCGGCGGCAGATTCCGCCGACAGCATCACCGCGTCGGCCCCTTCGTAAATCGCGGTGGCGACGTCGGAGACTTCCGCGCGCGTCGGTACCGGTGAATTGATCATCGATTCGAGCATCTGCGTTGCGACGATCACCGGCTTGCCGGCGAGCCGGGCCGCGCGAGTCATCTGCTTTTGCACGGCGGGCACTTTTTCGAGCGGCATCTCCACGCCGAGATCGCCGCGCGCAACCATCAGCGCGTCGGCCGCGTCGAGAATTTCCGCGAGCCGGTTGACCGCCTGCGGCTTCTCGATCTTGGCCATGACGGAAGCGCGGCCGCGCGTGATCTTCTTGGCCTCCGCGATGTCTTCCGGCCGCTGGATGAACGACAGCGCCACCCAGTCGATGCCGGTTTCGAGCGCGGCTTCGAGGTCGGAGCGGTCTTTCTCCGCCAGCGCCGAGAAGGGAATGGTCGAATCCGGCAGGCTCACGCCCTTGCGGTCCGACAATTTGCCGCCGACCTCGACGCGCGTGTCGATCCGCTCCGGCGTCGCCGCCACGACGCTCAGCCGGACCTTCCCGTCGTCGATCAGCAGCGTGTGGCCCGGCTCGACCGCGGCGAAAATTTCCGGATGCGGCAGCAGCACGCGTTTGGTGTCGCCGGCCGCGGAACTGGAATCGAGAACGAAACTGTCGCCTTTCTTCACCATCGCCGATCCGCCGGTGAATGTGCCGAGCCTGAGCTTGGGGCCTTGCAGATCGACCAGGATGCCGATCGGCCGCCCGAAGTCGCGCTCGACGCCGCGAATGGCGGCGACCAGCTCGCGCATGCGGTCGTGCGGGGTATGGCTCATGTTGATGCGGAACACGTCCGCGCCGGCCTGAAACAGCTTGGCGACCATTTCCGGCGTGGACGAAGCGGGTCCGAGCGTCGCTACGATCTTGGCGCGGCGCAGGCGTCTCATCGCTTCGGGCTTTCCGGCGGGAATGCGGGCGTCGAGCCGCGCGGGAACGGGGTGCGCTGCGGCAGCGGGCGATCGGGAGTCTGTTCGGCGGTGTCGGTGAGTTGCACTGTCCAGGACCGTTGCTGGCCGGTATCGACTTCGAAGAATCCGGTGCGATCATAACCGCGCGCCAGGCAATTCTCGATCCCGCGGATCGTGAATTCCTTGTCGCGCGAGCACATGAATGCCTGACCCGACCACTCTCCGCCGCGGTCGTAGTCGACCGCGTAGATGTAATAGTAGCGCGCGACCAGTCCGCCGCGCAGCAGCGTTTCGCAGGATCGGGCCGCGATATTCCACCAGCCTTCCGTGGTCCAGCCGTCGGCGTCCTTGTAGCCGAGCGCGACGCCGACGCGGCTGCCGGTGTTGTTGCACAGACGGAAGTCGGCGTGCGCGGGTTGCGCAAGGCCAGCCAGCACCGGCATGCCGAGGGCGCCGCGCACGAGCGCGGCGAAGAAGCGATGCCTGAAGGGCTGGAGAGGCAATGAGGTCACGATCGCGGTTAAGCTCGATTCGGCGGGGATTCCGCGTCATCGCTCAGGCAGTGTCAACGACAATAGCCCTGAAGTCGTTGACGTTTGTGAAAGTGGGTCCGGTCATCAATAGATCGCCGGTTTTGGTAAAAAATCCGGTCGAATTGTTGTCGGCCAGAAAGGCGGCGGTATCGAGGCCAAGCGCCTTGGCGCGGGTCACCGTATCGCTTGCCGCATAAGCGCCGGCGGGGTCGCTGGCCGACCCGGCGCCGCCGTCGGTGCCGTCGGTGTCGGCGGCGAGCGCGCTGATGCCGCTCGTTCCGGCAAGCGCGAGGGCGAGCGCCAGCGCGTATTCCTGATTGGGCCCGCCGCGGCCCTTGCCGCGAATGGTGACGGTCAGTTCGCCGCCGGACAGGATGACGGCACGCTTGCCTTGCGCTTGGAGCTCGCGTGCGAGCCGCGCCTGCTCGGCGGCCACCGCGCGTGCCTCGCCTTCGAGATTTGCGCCGAGCGCGACGCAATCGTAACCCGCCGCGCGCACGGCGCGCTCGGCCGCCTTGATGGCATCCGCGGGCTTCGCGGCGATCGTGAATTGCGTGCCGGCGAAAACCGCATCGCCCGGCTTCGGCGATTCATTGTTCGCATCGTTGAGCGCGCGCATCACCGATTCCGGCAGAACGAGTTTGTAGCGTGCGACGATCGCGCGCGCATCGGCGAGCGTGGTCGGATCCGGCACCGTCGGACCGGAACCGATCGCCGACGGATTGTCGCCCGGCACGTCGGAGATCGCGAGCGTGACGAGTCGCGCCGGGTAGGCGTGACGCGCGAGCCGCCCGCCCTTGATGCGCGAGAGGTGTTTGCGCACCGTGTTGATCTCGCCGATGTTGGCGCCCGAGCGCAACAGCGCGCGCGTCACCGCCTGCTTGTCCTCGAACGGCACGCCGGCTGCCGGTGCGATCCAGTTCGCGGACGCGCCGCCCGACATCAGCACCAGCACGAGGTCGTCGCTGCCGGCGCTGTCGGCAAGCTTGAGCGCGCGATCGGCGGCTTCGAGCCCGGCGGCGTCCGGAATCGGATGGCCGGCCTCGATCATCTTCACGACGCGCGTCGGCCGCCCGTAGCCGTGGCGCGCGACCGCGACGCCGGTGAGCCGGTCCGCCGCCAGCTTCAGGCCGTCGAGGTAATGCTTCTCGGCCGCTTCCGTCATGGAGCCCGCGGCCTTGCCGGCGGCGAGGATGATGAGCCTGCCGGGCGGCGGGGCCGGCCAATGCGCGGAAAAGCTCGCCGGGTGGGCGGCCGCGACCGCGGTGTCGAACAGCTCTTTCAGGAATGCGCGCGGCGAGGGGGCCATGCGGCCGATACCGCCGGTTTTTTCAGCCTATGGCAAGCGGTCGGGCTCGCGATTATCTTCAGGTTCTAAACGTCGAGGAGCCGCATCATGGACGACAAGACCCGCACCGAGCTCGAGGCAGCCGTTTACCGGCGTCTCGTCCAGCATCTGCGCGAGCGCACCGACGTGCAGAACATCGACTTGATGAATCTCGCGGGCTTCTGCCGCAACTGCCTGTCGAACTGGATGAAGGAAGCCGCCGACGCCAGGGGCCTTGCCATGAGCAAGGACGAAAGCCGCGAGATCGTTTACGGCCAGCCGTACGACGAATGGCGCAAGAAATATCAGAAGGAAGCCTCCGCCGAGCAGAAGGCGGCCTTCGAAAAGTCCAGCCCTCGCCACTAGCTTGTAAACAGCGTGTGAACAGCGTGGATGACCGGCCGCATTCCTTGACCTGAGGGCGCCGGATTCCGAAAGCTTCTTCGTGAAAGGGCGGCGCGTACCGCCAGGACCACAAGGAGACTTTCGATGCCCGCCACCGCTGCCGCCGAGGCAAAAGAACAAGCCCACACGCGCTTCGCCAAGGAGCAGCTCAAGGCCTTTATCGAGCGCATCGAGCGGCTCGAGGAGGAAAAGAAGGCGACCTCCGACGACATCCGCGACGTCTATGCCGAGGCGAAAGGCAACGGCTACGACGTGCAGGCCATGCGCACCATCGTGCGCATGCGCAAGCAGGACTCGGAAGAACGCCGCGAGCAGGAAGCCGTTCTCGAAACCTACATGCACGCGCTCGGGATGTTGAACTAGCTCTTGCGTATCCGGCGTCATTGCCGGGGCTCGGCGATCCATGATGGATTTCGACGGATATTGCCCGGCGTAAGTTTGTTCGCGCGGATGCGCTGCGCGGCTCAAGCCCGCGCATGACGCAAAGGTATGTATCTGTGCTGGCTTACCGCAGCGAGGCGGTGCGGTTGTCGAATGTCCTGGTCGCGAGGAACACGACGGCCTCGCCGCTGAACCGGCCGGCCGTCAGCCCGGGCTGCGGATCGGCGGAAAACGCCATCGCCAGTGCCGACGACGGCTTGCGCATCAAATCGGCGAGCGCGCGAGTATCGGGCGTGCCGAGCCGCGTTGCCGTCATGTAACTCACGTTCGGCGTCAGCATCGTCGCACGCAGCCAAGGCTCCGAACGGATCGGTCCGCCTTGCACGGACTGCTTGGCGATCACGGTGGTGTTGCTCGCCGGTGCCAGCAGCGACGCGGACGGCGCGTGCGGCATCGAACTGCCCATCGGACGCGCGCGCGTCACGGGACGCTCGTGTTCTTCGGGCGCGTAGGCGAGCGCGGCGGTGGCGATCGGATCGGCGTCGGCGACCTCGATTGCGGCAGGCAGCGCGCTTGCTTCAACCGCCTTCGGCGAATTGCCGCGTGCGCCGGCGAGCGAGGCCACGGCCATCGGGCGGGGCATCGGCAGCGGCGTTGCCGCGGCGACCATCATCGGCTTCGGCCTGGCATTCGGCAGCGGCACGATGCGCTCGGTCGCCACGTGCACCGGCCGCGTCACGCTCGCGATCTCGACGGGAGCGCGGCTATGCCGCGGCGCTGCCGGCTCTTGTTCGCTCTCGTCTTCGGCGTCCTTGCCGATGCCGAACAGACTCGCCAGCAGGCTGCGCTTCGGCTTGGTCTCGGCTTTGATCTCGGCGACCTGGATATCGCGATCGCTGATCACGCCGGCATAGCGCGCCGCTTCAAGCGACTTGCCGGAAGGAACGCTTCCGTGCCGCTCGACCTCGGCCAGCGCCAGCGCATAGCCGGGCAGCGGCTGTCCGTCGGTCGGAATGTGCACGGTGCGCCCGTCCGGAAATACTTTCACGAGTTGCTCGCGCGTCATGCGCGGCCAATGCCGGATGGTCCCGGTATCGAGATGCACGAACGGCGAGCCTGACGTCGGGTAGAAGCCGACGCCGCCGCGCTGTAGGCGCAGCCCGACTTTGCGGATCTCTGAAAGCGGCACGCCGGGAATGAAGAAGTCGATCGCCTGGCCGTGGGTGTGCTGGCTGAATTGCGCGACACCCGTCGTGCGCGCACGCAACATGGCGTTGGTGCCCGGCGAGCGGTAGCCGCAGATGACGTCGATCGGCTGCGTGCCGTTGACCTCGCGGTTGACTTCCCACAGGAGGTCGAACAGGTGCGGGTCCATGTGGACTTCCTGTTCCTTGCGCCAGTCGCGCATGAACCAGTCGAGCTTCTTGAGCGCCGCCTCGTCGTAGCGCCCGTTGCGCTTGTAGGTGATGCTGATGTCTTCGCCGGTGTGGACGTGATGGAAGGAAATGGTGCGCGTGTCGCCCTCGGCGATTGCGTTTTGCAACGAGTCGATTCCGGCGAGAAGGAAAGTGGCGGCGAGGCCGGCGCGCAGTCCACCGCGCGCAAAAGTCAGGACGAGAGAACGCTGGCGCGCGCTACCCACAGGCACTGCGAAGTTCCGTGAATTCAGCCGTCCCACAGCCGCTCCCGAGTGAGTTCCCGTCTCGGTCACGGCATTATGCAGTTTTATCGCGACTGGTTAATGGGCGCTTACGCACCCCCTTACCGCGCCGTTTTTAGCGGTCGAGTATGGCCAAAAAAGGCAGCATCCGCGGCGCCGTTTGGGCGCCGCGGATTTTTACGCGGAAATTCTATGGAACTCTGCGGGCGCGCTTAGCGGAACAGGCGCTCGAAGAAGTGGAACGGGTTCAGGGCCTCGCGGCGCTCGACGCGCTGGAGGATTTCCTGGTTGCTCTTGAGCGTCGCAAGATCGCGCTTGGGATCGACCGGCGGCGGAACGTCGGCGATGCGGCGCTCGTCGCTGTGCAGGATTGTGTGGATGCGCGCGTCGAAGCCGTAGATATCGTCGCGCAGTTGCAGCTTGCCGGCATCGTCCACGAACGCGGTCTGATAGGTCAGGTGCACCATCGGCCGGTTCACGAGCTTGAAGATCTTCTCTTCGTGGCCGAACATCGCGTAGAGCTGGCGCGAATCCGGCGTCGGTCCGTTCATCGCAAGATGCAGCAGCAGTTCGCCGAACTTGGTCGGGTCTTCCACGCGCATGCAGCCGTGACTGAAGGCGCGCTTGCTGTAGGCGAACAGCCGCTTTTCCGGCGTGTCGTGCAGATACACCTGGAACTTGTTCGGGAACGCGAACTTGATGCGGCCGAGCGCGTTGGCGGCGCCGGGCGGCTGCACCACGTTGATGTTGCCGTCGGGCCCGCGCTTCACCTCGAGGCCCATGCGATCGAAGATGTTCGGGTCGCTGGCGTATTGCGGCAGCAATTCGTTCTGAATGATCGACTGCGGCACGTACCACGACGGATTGACGGTGATCGTCTCCATCGGCGCGCTGGTGAGCGGCGTCGCCGTCTGCGGCCTGCCGGCGACGATCTTGGTGCGCCACACGACCTGGTCGCCGCGGACGAGCTTGAGCGAGTAGTCGGGAACGTTGACCATCACGTAGATCTGGCCGAGGTCGCGCGGCAACCAGCGCCAGCGCTCCATGTTCGCTTCGATGGTCTCGATCTTCTGGCTGAGGTTCGGTCCGTTCAGCGCGGCGAGCGTCCGTTTGTCGACGTCGCCTGAAGCGCGGATGTCGGAGCGCTGCTGGAAATAGCGCACCGCGTTGTAGAGCTTCTTGTCGTAGAGGACGTCTTCCGCCTTGCCGGACAAGCCGAGGCGCTGGCGCAATGCGGGCACGCGCGCGTCCTTCATGCCGTACTTGAGAACCGGACCGTCGGGAATGCGGGCGTTGGCGCTGTCGGTCTCGTGGCGCAATTCGGCAAGCTTGGCCTTGAGCGCCTTGAAGCCGGCATCCGGCGGATTGAAGCGGTCGAACGTCGCGTCGATATCGCGCGCGTCGGCGATCGTCTTCAGCATTTCGCCGGAGTCGGGCGCCTGCCGGCCGTAGTTGACTTCGGTCAGCACGCGCGTCGGCGCGATGCGTCCGGCTTCGAGATGGCGGGCGAAGGTCAGCGTCGAGCCGGTGAGCTTCACGTCGGCTTCCGCCAGCGCTTCCGCGCCGCTGATGGCGGCGAAGTCCGGCACCGGGTAGTCCGCCGCATCGAGGCCGTCGGCGGCGGCGTTTTTCAGGCGCGCGACCGCGGCTTTGGCGCGCGCGGTGAGGCGGCCGTCCTTGATCCAGACCGGCGCGTAATTGCGGCCGGCATAGAACTGCTCGATCGCCACGCGGTCCGGCTTGTGGTCGATGCTTTTATCGATGCGCTTGCTGGCGCTCATTTCGCGCAGCTTCTGGCTGATCTGCTCGTCGCTCGCGCCGAACAGCTTGTCGAGCGCACCGCGCACGTCGATGCCGTTGTCGGCATTCTGCGCCGGCTGCGCGGGCGCCTGCGCCGGAGCCGCCTGAATGGGAGCGGCCTGAGCCGGCGCCGCTTGCGCGGGCGCTTCCTGGGTGTGCTGAATCGGAGCGTATTGAGCCGGCGCGGGCGCACGGCGCTCGCCGATCATGCGGGCGGGCGGCACGGATTGGATGCGATCGGGTGCGGCGAACACGCTCGCCATCGGCGCGCCGACCACGAAAGCCAGAACCGTACCGCCGAGCAGACGGCCAACCTGAACGCTACGCATACGACTTGCTCCAAAACTCATTCGTTAAATGTCGCGCACGTTCGTGGCGCGATTTCAGGCCCCATTATGGGACTGCGCGCGCACACTTTCGATGTGTTTCGCGGATCATCTGCGTTTACGGCTAACGCCGCCGCGGCAATGGTTACCGGCGGAAATTAATTCATTCGGCGGGCGCAATTACCTTAACGGGGGAGGTATCCCCTTCCAGGCCGAGCCCTTCGAGCTTGCGATAAAGCGTCGAACGGCCGATTTGCAGCCGCCGCGCCACCTCCGACATCTGCCCGCGGTAATGACTGATCGCGAAGCGGATCACCTCGCGTTCGATCTCCTCGAGCGGGCGCACCTCGCCGTTCGGGGCGATCAGTTTCAGCGTGTCGGCGGACATCGTTAACGCCGCCGCATTTGTGCCGGACAGGTCAATGCCGTCCGGCGCGTGCGGCCAGGGCGCCGTCATGGCGGCGGACGAATCGACCGTCGGCGGGCCGGCAGCATCGGCGCCGACCTGCGCGGCTATCTGCGGAAATTCACCGGCGCCGATTTCGTCGCTCTCCGTGAGCACGACGGCGCGGAAGACCGCGTTCTCGAGCTGACGCACGTTGCCCGGCCAGCGATAGCTCGCAAGCATCGCCAGCGCCTCGCCGGCGATCGCGCGCACGCGCTTGCCTTCCTCGGCGGCAAAGCGCGCCAGGAAATGGCGAACCAGCTCCGGGATGTCTTCCGGGCGCTGCCGGAGCGGCGGCACCGCGATCGGGAAAACATGCAGGCGATAGAACAGATCCTCGCGGAAGCGTCCGGCCTTCACGTCGGCGATCAGGTCGCGGTTGGTCGCCGAGATAATGCGCACGTCGACCTTGACCGGCTTGCGGCCTCCGACCGGCTCGACTTCCCCTTCCTGCAACGCCCGCAGCAATTTCACCTGCGCCGCCGCCGGCAATTCGCCGACCTCGTCGAGGAAGAGCGTGCCGCCGTTCGCCTCGACGAACTTGCCGGTGTGCTTTTCGGTCGCGCCGGTGAACGCGCCTTTCTCGTGCCCGAACAGGATCGACTCGACGAGATTTTCCGGCATCGCGCCGCAGTTGACGGCGATGAACGGCTGCGCGCGGCGCTCGCCCGAGCCGTGGATGGCGCGCGCGATCAATTCCTTGCCGACGCCGGACTCGCCTTCGATCAGAACCGGAATGGCGGAGGCGGCCGCCTTCTCGCCCGCGCGCAGCACGCTTTGCATCGCCGGCGCGCGCGTGATGACGTCCGCGAAGGTGAGCACGCCGTCGCGGCTGCGCTTCATTCGCTGCAATTCGCCCGCCAGCGCCTTCGAAGACAGCGCGTTGCGGATCGACACTTGCAGGCGTTCGGCGCCCGCCGGCTTCACCACGAAATCGACGGCGCCCGCGCGCATCGCGGTCACCACGTTGTCGATGCCGCCGTGCGCGGTCTGCACGATCACGGGAATGTCGAGGCCCGCCTCGCGCATGCGCGCGAGCACGCCGAGGCCGTCGAGATCCGGCATGACGAGGTCGAGCACCACGCAATCGATGCGCGCGCCTTCCGGGCCGGTGAGCAACTTTGCCGCGGCGTCGCCGCTCTCGGCGATCAGCGCCTCGTAGCCGAAGCGTTGCACCATGTTCTCGATGAGGCGGCGCTGAACCGGGTCGTCATCGACGACAAGCACGACTTCGGGCATGGGCGCTCCAAACGCAAAAAGGTTGTGCCGAATTGGTGCACTGTCGCCGGTTTGACTTAATGGCTTCTTAAGTTCGCCGCATAGGCCCGCGCCCGGTTGAACAGGCCGGTCTGCCGGGCGATATGTGTGAAAAGCCTCGTTCATTGCCGTCAGGAACTCCGAAATGCCATCCCGCTCAGCCGCCAAAAGCGTTCGACCCGCAACAAGGAACAAGGCGGCCCTGAAGCTCGGGGCGCTGCCCGAATGGAATCTGGCCGACCTTTATCCCGGCCTCGACAGCCCGGCGCTCAAGAGCGACCTGGAAAAGGCCGAGAGCGACTGCGCGACTTTCGAGCGGACCTACAAGGGGCGGCTCGCCGAAATGGCGGCGGGAGAGGGCGCCGGGGCGGCGCTCGCCGATGCGGTCAAGGGTTATGAGAAGCTCGACGATCTGCTCGGCCGCGTCGGCTCCTACGCGCAGTTGCTCTATGCCGGCAATACCACCGATCCGATCCGCGCCAAGTTCTACGGCGACGTGCAGGAACGCCTGACGGCGGCATCCATCCACATCCTTTTCTTCACGCTCGAATTGAACCGCATCGACGACGCCGCGCTCGAAAAGGCGATGGCCGATCCCGCGCTCGGCCATTACCGGCCGTGGCTGGAGGACGTGCGCAAGGAAAAGCCCTACCAGCTCGAAGACCGCGTCGAGGAGCTCTTCCACGAAAAATCAGTCACCGGCTATTCCGCCTGGAACCGCAATTACGACGAGACGGTCGCCAGTCTTCGTTTCAGGATCGGCGGCAAGGATCTGTCGATCGAGCCGGCGCTCAATCTGTTGCAGGATGCCGACGGCAAGAAGCGCAAGGCGGCCGCCGAAGCGCTCGCCACGACGTTCAAGGAAAACCTGCGCACCTTCACGCTCATCACCAACACGCTCGCCAAGGACAAGGAAATTTCCGACCGCTGGCGCGGCTTCAAGGATGTCGCGGACGCGCGCCATCTGTCGAACCGCGTCGAGCGCGAGGTCGTCGAGGCGCTCGTCTCCGCCGTGCGCGCCGCCTATCCGAAGCTGTCGCACCGCTACTACCGGCTGAAGGCGAAGTGGTTCGGCAAGAAGAGCCTGCCGCACTGGGACCGCAATGCGCCGCTGCCGAAGGTCGAACAGCGCACGATCCCATGGACCGACGCGCGCGCGACCGTGCTCACCGCCTATGGCGCGTTCTCGCCGAAAATGGCCGACATCGCCGACCGCTTCTTCGAGAAGAGCTGGATCGACGCGCCGGTGCGCCCCGGCAAGCAGCCGGGCGCCTTCGCGCATCCGACCGTGCCGTCGGCGCATCCTTACGTGCTGCTCAACTACATGGGCAAGCCGCGCGACGTGATGACGCTCGCGCACGAGCTCGGCCACGGCGTGCACCAGGTGCTGGCGGCGCCCAACGGCGCGCTGATGGCGCCGACGCCGCTGACGCTCGCCGAAACCGCGAGCGTGTTCGGCGAGATGCTGACCTTCCGCAAATTGCTGGCCGAGACCACGGACAAGAAGCAGCGCAAGGCGATGCTTGCCGCCAAGGTCGAGGACATGATCAATACGGTGGTGCGGCAGATCGCGTTCTATACGTTCGAGCGCAAGGTCCACACCGAGCGGCGCAACGGCGAACTGACGGCGGACAAGCTCAACGAGCTATGGATGTCGGTGCAGGCTGAAAGTCTCGGTCCGGCGATCGAGCTGAAGCCCGGCTACGAGACGTTCTGGTGCTACATCCCGCATTTCATCCATTCGCCGTTCTACGTCTACGCCTATGCCTTCGGCGATTGCCTGGTGAATTCGCTCTACGCGGTCTACGAGCGGTCATCCGCCGGCTTTGCCGAACGCTATCTCGAGATGCTGTCGGCCGGCGGCACCAAGCACCATGCCGAGTTGCTGGCGCCGTTCGGCCTCGATGCCCGCGACCCCGCGTTCTGGCAGGGTGGCCTCGGCGTCATCGCCCGCCTGATCGACGACCTGGAGGGGTTGGAATAGGCGCT
>DASZVZ010000017.1:0-49975 GCA_035546875.1 Pseudolabrys sp. | reverse complement strand
TAGCGGTCGCCGATCGGATCGGGCAGCATCGCCGCCTGCGCGGCCATGGCGGAGTCGCGGTACTGCTCGGCTTGTCCTTGCGGCTTGTAGCCGAAGCGCTTCGCGTTGCTGTTGTCCCACCAGCTCGCGGCGTTGTCGGAGACGCCGTAGAAAATCTCGAAGCGGATGTCCGCATGCTCGAGCCCGATGCGCACGAGCTGGACGAGATCTTCCGGCTTGACCCAGATGGAGAGGCGGCGCTTGTCGATCGGCGCGTCGCCGAAATTGCCGATGCGGATGCAGGTCACGCGCATGCCGTGCTTGTCTGCATAGAGCGCGCCGATCGCCTCGCCGAATGCCTTGCTCACGCCGTAGCGGCTGTCGGGACGCACGGTGACGTCGACGCCGATCTTCCGGCTGCGGGGATAAAAGCCGACGGCGTGGTTGGAGGAGGCGAACACCACGCGCTTGACGTTCGCGCGGTAGGCGGCCTCGAACAGGTTGTAGCAGCCGATGATGTTGGAGTTGAGGATCGTTTCCCACGGCCCTTCGATCGAGTAGCCGCCGAAATGCACGATGCCGTCGACGCCGGCGACGATCCTCTCGACTTCGGCGAAGTTGGCGAGATCGCACGTCATGAAGGATTCGCCGGCTGTCAGATCGTCCGGCTTTTTGATGTCGCTCCAGCGGATTGACGGATAGACGCCCTTGAGCAGCTTGCGCATGCGCGTTCCGATGCCGCCCGCCGCACCGGTGACGAGAATTTTCTGCATTAGTTCTCTCGTTTGTCTCTCGCCGCCATGCCCGGCATTATGCAGGTCGACGCCTTTCTTCGCAAAGCAAGGCGTGGACGGCCGGGACGAGCCCGCCCATGGCGGCTTTCTATTTAATCCCGACCTCCGCGGCGAGCTTTTCGTAGCGGGCGCGGCTATTGAGCAAATGTTTTTGCATCGCCGCGCGTGCCTGCGCAACCGCGTGCTCCTGAATTGCGTGCAGGATCTGCTCGTGCTCTCGCTGAAACAGGTCGAGGTGGGCACGGTTCGTGGCGGGAGCGGAGGAACCCCAGACCGTGCGGCGGGGAATTACGAAGCGGCCGAGATATTCGAGGAACCGCTTGAACTGCGGATTGCCGGTCGCTTCCGCGATGGCGGTATGGAAAGCGAAATCCTGATCGACCGCGTTCTCGCCGCGGTCGATCGCCGAGCGGATGGCGGCGAAACGGTCGGCGATCTTCTTGACCTGCGCGGCGGACGCGCGCTCGGCGGCAAGGCCGGCGGCTTCGATTTCCACGCCGGTGCGCAGTTCCATGACATTGAGCACTTCGCGCAGCGGCGAATGCTCGTCGAAATCCACGCGGAACGGCCGCCGCACATGGTCGGCGACGAAGGCGCCGACGCCCTGGCGCGTCACCACCAGCCGGTCGGCGCGCAGCGCCGCCACCGCCTCGCGCACGACGGTGCGGCTAACTCCCGTCGCCGCAATCATTTCCTGCTCGGTCGGCAGGCGCGAACCGGGGGCGAGCTTGCCGCTGGTGATGTCGGCGGTGAGGCGCGCGACGAGCTGGGCCGTCAGCCGGCGAGGGGCCTCGAGCGGCTGCAACAGCGCGAGATTTTTTGGGGCGCGCTTGCTCAACGGCTTGACACCCCGGCGGCTGGTAAGGTCATCATATGACATGATGAATACCATGCGCGCCAGTCCGAGATCAATCAGCCGGGCCCGGCGCGCATTTTTTGCGACCGTCGAAAAACCACAACGGGAGGAAAGTTCGACATGAAGCCCCGCACCGCACTTCTCGCTGCCGGCGTTCTGGCTCTCGCAACAGCCTTCGCGTCGGGCGGCGCGCTCGCGCAGCAGAAACTGGTTCTCAAGGCCTCGGACGTGCATCCGACCGGCTATCCGACCGTGGAAGCGGTCGAGAACATGGGCAGGAAGCTGTCGGCCGCGACCAACGGCCGGATTACCGTGCAGATGTATCCGTCGATGCAGCTCGGCGGCGAGAAGGAAGCGATCGAACAGGCGCAGGTCGGCGCCATTGCTTTCGCGCGCGTCTCGGTCGGCGCGCTCGGCCCGGTGGTCGACGATCTCAACGTGTTCAATCTGCCCTACGTGTTCCGCAACACCGAGCACGCGCAGAAGGTCATGGATGGCGAAATCGGCAACGAGTTGCTCGGCAAGGTGACCAGCAGCGGCAAGGGCCTCGTCGGCCTGTGCTGGATGGATGCCGGCGCGCGCAGCTTCTACGACACCAAGCATCCGATCAAAAAGATGGCCGACCTCAAGGGTCTCAAGGTGCGCGTGATGGGCAATCCGATGTTCGTCGACATGGCGAACTCGATGGGCGCCAACGGCATCGCGATGGGTTACGACCAGGTGTTCACGTCGCTGCAGACCGGCGTGATCGACGGCGCCGAAAACAACCCGCCGAGCTTCGTGTTCGACAACCACTACACGGTCGCGAAGTACTACACCATCGACGAGCATTTGATCGTTCCGGAAATGCTGGTGATGTCGAAGAAGATTTTCGACTCGATGTCGAAGGACGATCAGGCGCTGCTGCTCAAGTTCGCGCGCGAAGCGCAGATGGAAGAGCGCAAGCTCTGGGAAGTCTACGAGAAGCAGGCCATGGACAAGGCCAAGGCGAGCGGCGTGCAGATCATCCAGATGTCCGCCGCCGACAAGAAGCAGATGCAGGAAGCGGTCAAGCCGGTGTGGGACAAGTACGGCCCGAAATACGCCGCCATGATCAAGCGCATCCAGGACGTGAAGTAACGCGGAGCACTTTTCTCCGTCATCCTGAGGTGGCTGCGCGTGAGCGCAGCCCTCGAAGGATGACGGCCGATCACCCTTCGAGGCTCGCCGCTGCTGCGGCTCGCGCCTCGGGGTGACGGCGGAAGGGCGGACTTGCTCAGGGGGTAATCCGAATGGGCCGGCAATACCGCAAGGCGATGGACGTCGCCTATTTCATCTGCGTGCTGGTGGCGGGGATCGCGCTGGTGCTGATTTCGGCGGTGATCCCGTGGGCGGTATTCACGCGTTACGTGCTCAACAGCGCGGCGTCATGGCCCGAGACGACCGCCGTTCTTCTCACCATCGTGCTGACCTTCTACGGCGCCGCCGCCTGCTACCGGATCGGCGTTCACATGAATGTCAGCGTAGGGGTGGACATGCTGCCGCGCGGGGTGCGCCGCGTGGTCGACCTTGTTGTCGAGCTGCTGATGGCCGTGATGGCGGTGTTCATGATCGTCTACGGCTTCTTCCTCTGCCAGGCGACCTGGCAGAACTCGATCGCCGAATTCCCGTCATTGTCGGTCGGTCTCGTCTACTCGCCAATTCCCGTCGGCGGCATTTTCACCCTGCTGTTCATCATCGAGCATGTGACGATCGGCCGACCCAAGACGGCGGGCGCCGATCCGCATCTTCCGGTCGAATAGGCGCGCGCATCATGGACCTTTTCATCCTGCTCGGAACGCTGTTCCTGTGCTTCGCGATTGGCATGCCGATCTCCTATTCGCTCGGTTTCGGCGCGCTGGCCGGCGCGCTGTGGATCGGCATCCCGCCGGAAGCGGTGATGCTGAAAATTTCCGACGGCGTGAGCAAGGTCGCGATGCTAACCATTCCGTTTTTCGTGCTGGCCGGCGCGATCATGGCGGAGGGCGGCATGGCGCATCGGCTGGTGCGCTTCGCCAACGTGATCGTCGGCCTTGTGCGCATTCGCGGCGGACTCTCCGCGGTCAACATATTGGCGACAACATTTCTTTCCGGCATTTCCGGCTCCTCGGTCGCCGACACCTCGGCGATCGGCTCGGTGATGATCCCGCAGATGGAGAAGGTTGGCTATCCGCGGCCGTTCGCCACCAACGTCACGATCAGCGCTTCGGTGCAGGCGATCCTGGTGCCGCCGAGTCATAACGCGGTGATCTATTCGCTCGCGACGGGCGGCACGATCTCGATCATCAGCCTGTTCATGGCCGGCGTCGTGCCCGGGCTGCTGCTCGGCTTCGCGCTGATCGCGCTCTGCGTGTTTTTGGCTTACCGCAACGGCCATCCGACAGGCGAGGCCGTGCCGTTGCGCGACGCGGTCAAGATCACCATCGACGCGCTCTGGGGCCTGATCACCGTCGTGATCATCATCGGCGGCATCCTGCTCGGCATCTTCACGGCGATCGAGGCGGGCGCGGTGGCCTGCATCTGGGCGCTGTTCGTGACCATGTTCATTTACCGCGACTATCGCTGGCGCGACCTGCCGGCGCTGGTGCACCGCACGCTCAAGACCGTGGCGATGGTGATGACGCTGATCGCGATGGCGTCCAGCTTCGGTTACGTGATGGCGCTGATGCAACTGCCGGCGGCCATCACCTCGTTCTTCCTGACGCTGTCGAGCGACAAGTACGTCATTCTCATGCTTATCAACATCATGCTGCTAGTGCTCGGCTGCCTGATGGACATGGCGCCGCTGATCCTGATCTGCACGCCGATCCTTTTACCGGTGGTGATGAAGCTCGGCGTCGATCCGGTTCACTTCGGCATGATCATGCTGCTCAATCTCGGCATCGGCCTTTTGACGCCGCCGGTCGGCGCGACGCTGTTCGTCGGATGCGCGGTCGGCAACGTGAAGCTCGAGGAAGTGATGAAAGGCATCTGGCCGTTCTACGGCGTGATGTTCGTGGTGCTGATGCTGGTGACCTACGTCCCGGCGCTGTCGCTGTGGCTGCCGTCCGTGGTGATCCGCTAGTCAGAACGAAGCGGCGAGATCGCGCGCGCCCGGCGCGTTCGCGTTGCGGGTCATGTGACCTTGGATCTCGGCGATGAGATTGGCGACCACGCCGGTGCGCCTGGCGACCGGATTGCGCGCATAGCCCTGCGGCTGGAAGAAATTCGCGGTCGGCACCTTCGCGCGCAATGCCGCCGGCATCGTCACCATGTCGAAGCCGTTGCCGTCGCCGGTCAAATTCATCAGCTCGAGCTCGGCCGGTGATAAGGGCGTCGTGTAGCCCTTCATGCGCGCGAAGTGCACCGAGTCCATGAGCTTCTGCACTTGCAGCATCGGCCCGATGTCGATGTCGAGAATCGCCGCATGCATGCCGTAGCCTTGCGGCGTCTGCTTGGCCACGCGGTCGTAGTCGCTCCAGCGCGGCGGAATGGTGCGGCTGTAGTTGACCATGCGCTTGAACGCCTCGATCTTGCGCTCCATCGCGGCCTTGGCGTCGCCGGCGAGCGCCTGCGCCTTGCGCCGCAGCGCGGCGACATAGTGGTGACCCTGCTCGGCGAGGATCGAGACCGTGTTGGTGCTGAGCAACTGGTTGTAGCCGACCGCGGGCGAGATCGCGCGCGTGCGCGTCGGCGTGATGCCGGCCTGCATGTCGTAGGTGCCGTTGCCGCCGGTTTCGAAGGCATAGACGCCGATGATCTGCTCGCGGGTGAGACCGGCCGCGAGCGCCGCCTTCACGTAGGCGTGCTTGAAGTCAGCTTCGCTGCGCCGGTCGGGCACGAAGCCGTAGTATTCCTGCGCGGCTTGCAGGAAATCCGCGACAACCGGAATCTCCGGCTTCTCGGGCGGTTTTGGCGGCGGCGCCAACGGATCGACCGGGCGCGGCGGGCCGGAATAGACCGGCGGCTGCGTGAGCACGTAATCGTCGAGCGTCACCGTCTCGTGGTTGCGGCGCTTGGCGTTGCGGATGCGGCGCTTGGCGGCGACCGCGTCCCAGTAGGCGTCGGCCTCCGCCTGATAGGCTCCGTGAATCTCAAGATACTGCGCGAGCTTTGCCTGATAGTCGGCGGCCGCATCGTTCTGCGCGCGCACAGGCGCAGCCGCCGCGAGCAGGCCGCCGGCGAGCAAGCGCAGAATCAGTCGGCGCGGAAGACGATTCATGCCGCGCGCTTGTGCGAGATAACGCGCGGGCGGTCAACGGCCCAAAAAAAATGTGCGCCAACGTGGCGCACATAGGGGAGGGAGGTCAGATAAATCAGCGAATGGTGAGAGTATCCCGGCTGGTCCAGACCTTGACGTTGTCGGGCTTGACCACGGCCGGCGCTTGCGCCGTCAGAATATCGGTGCCGAGATTGAGGCCGCGCATGGTGATCCCGAACCCGGCGATCAGGGTTGCGGCGATCAACGCAACAACGACGATCTTCAGGTGGGTCGTACGGTCAGCGGTGTACAACGACCAGTTCATGGCTTCCTCCAAGGTATCGTCCCTTGGTGTCTCGAACGCGTGAATAGGTTCACATTCACCGCGTAAACGTAGATACGGCCCCCAGGTTCCCAAGGGGGCTCACGGAACGTTGAAATCGCGTGATTGGCGCGGTTTTAAGGGGCTGCGCCGGCGGGAATTTGGCTAGATTGTGCCCACGGTCTTGAGCCGCGCCCGCGGATGGATCTCGGACTGCGACATGACGGGCGTTTGCGCCCGGAAGCGCTCCACGATCCCCCGGACGAACGGCCGGATGGCGGCGGAAGTCACCAGCACGGGGGCCTCGCCCTCGCGCGCCGCCGCCTCGAAGCGCTCACGCACCAGCGCGATGAATTCGGACAGCTTGGAAGGCTGCATCGCCAGCGTGCGCTCGTCGCCGGTGCCGACGATCGATTCCGCGAACGCCTGCTCCCACTTCGCCGACAGCGCGATCAGCGGCAAAAAGCCGCCGGCGGTGCTGTATTGCGCGCAAATCTGGCGCGCCAGCCGCATGCGCACGTGCTCGGCGAGCGTGATCGGATTGCGCGTGCCGGCGATCGCGTCGGCGATGCCCTCGAGCACGGTTGAAAGATCGCGGATCGAGACGCGTTCGGCGAGCAGGATCTGCAATATGCGCTGGATGCCGGACACGTTGATCTGCGAAGGCACGAGATCCTTGAGCAATTCGGATTGCTCTTTCGGCACTTCCTTCAGGAGCTTCTGCACCTCGCCGTAGGAGAGCAATTCGGACATGTTGGTCTTGAGCAACTCGGTAAGGTGCGTGGACAGCACGGTCGCCGCGTCGACGACCGTGTAGCCCTTGAGCGAGGCCTCTTCCTTGAGCGCGGCCTCGATCCAGGTTGCGGGCAGGCCGAAAGTCGGCTCGGTGATGTGGGTGCCGGGCAGGTTCACCTGGCCCCCGGTCGGATCCATGACCATGTACTGGCCGGGATAGATCTTGCCGCTGCCGGCTTCGACGTCCTTGATCTTGATGATGTAGGTGTTGGCGTCGAGCTGCACGTTGTCGAGGATGCGCACGGCCGGCATCACGAAGCCCATCTCGGCGGCGAGCGAGCGGCGCAGCGCCTTGATCTGCTCGGTCAGCCGGTCGGTGCCGTCAGGCGAATTGACAAGCGGCAGCAGCGCATAGCCGAGCTCGATCTTGAGGTCGTCGATCTTGAGCGCGCTCGTGATCGGCTCTTCCTTGGCTTCTTCCTTGGCTTCGGCCGCGGCCTTCTTGGCCTCGGCTTCGGCGGCGAGGCGGGTGCGTTTGTCGAAAATGTAGGCGAGCGCGCCGGCGCCGCCGCCGAGCGCGAGAAACGGGATCATGGGAATGCCCGGCAGAAGCGACATCACGACCATCACAGCCGCCGACATGCCGAGCGCTTTCGGATAGCCGGAGAGCTGCGACATCAGCGCCTTGTCGGCTGCGCCCGCGACGCCCGCTTTGGCGACGAGCAGGCCCGCGGCAGTCGAGACGATGAGCGCCGGCACTTGCGTCACGAGGCCGTCGCCGACGGTGAGGATGGTGTAAGAGTGCGCGGCGTCGGTGAAGCTCAGCCCTTGCTGCGCGATGCCGATGATCATGCCGCCGATGACGTTGATGAAGACGACCAGCAGGCCGGCGATCGCGTCGCCGCGCACGAACTTGGACGCGCCGTCCATGGCGCCGAAGAAGCCGCCTTCGTCCTCGAGATTCTGGCGGCGCCGGCGCGCCTCTTTTTCGTCGATCAGGCCGGCGGAAAGATCGGCATCGATCGCCATCTGCTTGCCGGGCATGGCGTCCAAATGGAAGCGCGCGGCGACTTCCGCGATGCGGCCCGAGCCCTTGGTGATGACGACGAAGTTCACGATCACCAGGATGATGAAGACGATGATGCCGATGACGAAATTCCCGCTCATCACGAAATTGCCGAACGCTTCGATGACATGACCGGCTGCGTCGGTGCCTTCGTGGCCGTGCGACAGGATCAGGCGTGTCGAGGCGAGGTTGAGCGCGAGCCGCAGCATGGTCGCGATCAGGAGCACGGTCGGGAAAGCGGAGAATTCGAGCGGCGTGTGGATGAACAGCGCCGTCATCAGGATCAGCACCGAGAAGATGATCGAGATGGCGAGCGAGAAGTCGAGCAGCAGCGGCGGCAGCGGCAGGATCAGCACCACCAGGATGGTGAGCACGCCGATCGCGAGCGCGATGTCGCCGCGCTTCAGATAAGTGCCGATTTCGCCGAGGCTCGGAAGCTTGAAGCCGCCTGCCGTTTCGGCTGCCGAAACGTCGCTCATGCGCACCAACTGCCCCCACGTCCCCGGAGGCTCGGACGCCGTTTGCACGCGTGGTCGGGGAGCCGGACGAGTGCCGGAAAACCCCGGCAATATTTGCCCAGTTTATGGTTAGCAGTGGGTTAACGCGCGGAAGGCACATCGGAAAATGACCCTCTCCCCGGCGGGGAGAGGGTGATCGCCGAAAGGCGTTAGCCAGGCAACAGGACGGTTTCGCTGCGTTCGGTCAATACACGGCCGCCCGCCGCCACGCGTTCGAGCGCGGCGACGAGCAGGCTGCCGTTGGCATCGAGATCCATCAGATAGGCAGGACGTTCCCGTTACTGGCGCTTCCACTCCTCGGCGCCCATTTCCTTGCCGCCGGCATAGGCCCAGATGCCCGACCAGTTGCCGCCGTCGCTTCCATAGAGCGCAAGGCCGGTCGAATTACCGGAGCGGTAAGACACGGCAATGAAATCCTTGTTGCCAATGCCGGTGCCGATGTAGCGCGTGCCGCCGATGACCCAGACCACACGGTACGTTTGGCCGGTTTGTTCGACCGTGACGGTGCCGCTGTATTTCCCGTTGCCGCCGGGATTGCTGCCATGAACTTCATAGCTTCCGACCGGGTCGGCCGCCATGGCCGCGACCGAGCTGAAGACGAGCGCGGCGGCGGCGAGCGTTGAAACATAACGCATTGATTTACTCCCCAAAGGTTGCGTTGAACGATGAGTCGGAAAATGGACCCGAGTCACGCGCGCCCGTGCGATCGGGCCGGTGCGGCCCCGACGCAGAACGAAATTTCATTGGTGCGTGCCCCCCGGCTGCAATCCCCGAGGGCCAAGTTTACGCGGGCCGCGGGGCCGCGATAAGGGCGGCAAAACCGAAATTCGCGAGGCGAAAATACGAATTAACGCGCCGTATATTCGCGTCACAGGCCCGTCTGGCCGGGCGTCTCGCTTTTGCCGTCAGACGAGGAGCGCATGTCAGGAGCGGGACGGGCAGGGGAATCCTTGCGCGCGAGCAGGTGGATTTCGCCGCACGCCGCGCAGCGGACGCGCGCAACGCCTTTGGCGAGCCGCGCGACGGTCTTCTCGTCGGTCAGAAGCACGTAGCTGCCGATCTCCGGGCAACGGAAACGCAGCGCGTCGGTCGCGATCGCGGTCGCCGCCGCCCAGCGCGACGCGGTATTCATCTGCCGGAAAACGGACGAGTGGATGCGTCGCCACTCGGGGATACGCCTGGCGATCACCAGGACATCCGCACTCGCTTTACCCATTTCACGACTCCGATGCGCCCGTCCCCGGATCAACGGCGCGCCCGACCGCTGGTTCCGCGCGTCCGTTATGCGAGATCTTCAAGCGCGCGGAAATCCGGCAGCGGATCGACGCGCGTCACGGCGGAAATCGCAAGCGAACCGTAGAGATGCGGAAACAACGCACCGCCGCGCGACGGCTCCCATTTCAGCGCATCGCCGAGTTGGGCGGCGTCGACATGCAGCAAGAGCAGGTCGCGCTGGCCGGCGAAGTGCTTGGCCGCCGTCTCGGCGATTTGCCCGGCGGTAGAAAAATGAATGAAGCCGTCGCGCAAATCGTCGTTGGAGCCGCAGAACACGCCGTTGCGCTCGGCTTCGTGCCAAAGCAGGACGGGGCAGATTTTGTAGATCGTCGCCATGCCTGCGGCTTATATCGCGGCAGCAAGGCAAGGCGGAAGACGGCCCGTGCCGTATGGCACGAGCCGTCCAGTCATGTCGTCATAACCCGATGCTATTTGACTTCGTTGGAGACCGGCGGGTCGTTGGCAACGTCCTCGTTGGTGTTGAAGCGCTCGGGGCTCGCGCCAAGGCGTTCGACTTCCGCGCCACCGGCGGTGCGGCATTTCCAGACCTTCCAGGTGATCCGCATCCAGTGACCGCCCTCGGGGCTGTATTGGACGAGCGTGCGTCCGGTGTCCTGGCAGGATTCGCCGTACTCGGACTCTTGCCAGCCGGGCGGATACACCTTTCCGGGCGGCACCGTACCGTCGCACGTCGCCGCCGGAACGGCGGGCACCGAATAATGACGCGACTGCCATTTGTTTTCGGACGCGCAGTAATAATAGTTGTCGCCTTCGACGTAGACCTTGCCGTTGATGCAGGCGTTCTTCGCGGTCGTCACGCGCAGCACGCTGCCGGCGCAGGGCGTCTCGACCTTCTCGACCGTCGTGCCGCCGCCGCCGGGACCTTCGGCGATCACGGTCTGGCCGCCGACCGGGATCAGTATGGGCGGTCCGAACAGCGGAACGCCGTCCACGATCAGGTGGTCGTGGTGGCGATGATGGTGGTCGTCGTCGTCGCGATGATCGACGTGATGATCGGTATGATGGCCGCGGTGCTCGGCGTGCCGCGAAAGCTCGCGGTGCATTCCGTGCGCGGCGAGGCTGCGATGACCGGCGACACGGCCGAGCGTGGCGTGGTTGGCCGGCATGCGCATCGAATGAAAAGCGTGGCCGCCCATCCCGTGGCCGCCGCCGAAGCCGCGGGCAGACACTTGCGTGGACGTGAACAGCGTGGCGGCGGCGGCGGTCAGCACGACCGCGGCGATGCCGGCTTTGAGTGTGGCGTTAAGGCGTGACATGGCGATCTCCCCCTGGTCGGCGCCCGACCAGCCGGGCGCTCAACGATTGGTCGCGGCCGGGCGCGAGGTGGTTCACGGGCGCGCCAAAAAGCAGCACCGCCGGGCTTCGCGGGCCCGGCGGCGAGGGAATTTACCGAGAAAAGAGAACGGGTTAGGCGGCGCCCTTGAGTTCGCCGCCGTTCGGCGGCGGGATCGGCGCCCCGTCGGCGGCATATTCGTTGAGCTTGTTGCGCAACGTCCGGATCGAGATGCCAAGGATGTTGGCGGCATGCGTCCGGTTGCCGAGGCAGTGCTTGAGCGTTTCGAGGATCAGGTCGCGCTCGACCTCGGCGACCGTGCGGCCGACGAGATTGCGCGTGACCAGCTCGGCCGCCATCGCGGCTTGCGCCGCGACCCCGCGCGAGGAATCGAGCCGCGCGCCGTCAGGCGTGAGGATGCCGTCGACGCCGATTTCGGGGCCGGTCGAGAGCAGCACGGCGCGGTGCAGCGTGTTCTCCAGTTCGCGCACGTTGCCCGGCCAGCGATTGACGTTGAGCGCGCGGCGCGCTTCCGCCGACAGTGGACGCACCGGCAGGCCATTCGCCTCGGAATATTTCTTCACGAAGTAGGCGGCGAGCTCGCCGATGTCGGCGGGCCGCTCGCGCAACGGCGGTATCTTCAGGTTGACCACGTTGAGGCGGAAGAGAAGGTCTTCGCGGAATTTACCCTCGCGCACCGCTTCGGCAAGATTGCGGTTCGAAGTCGCGATGATGCGGATGTTGACCGGCACCGGACGCGTGCCGCCGACGCGGTCGATGACGCGCTCCTGGATCGCACGCAGGAGCTTCGCCTGCAGGCGCACGTCCATCTCGGAAATTTCGTCGAGCAGCAGCGTGCCGCCGTTCGCTTCCTCGAACTTGCCGATGCGGCGGCCGAGCGCGCCGGTAAACGCGCCTTTTTCGTGACCGAACAATTCCGACTCCAGAAGGTTTTCCGGAATGGCCGCGCAGTTGATGGTGATGAACGGTTTCTTGCTCCGCGCCGAGCGGCTGTGCACGTAGCGCGCCAGCACTTCCTTGCCGGTGCCGCTTTCGCCCGTGATCAGGACGGACGCCTCGGAGCCGGCGATTTGTTGCGCGAGCTTGACAACTTGCGCCATCGCCTCGTCGCGCCAGATGAGGTCGCGCGCGTCATCGGTGACGGCTGCGAGCACCGCGGCAATCAGCTCCGGATCGGGCGGCAGCGGGATGTATTCCTTGGCGCCGGCGTGGATGGCGGCGACCGCCGCGCGCGCGTCGTTGGTGACGCCGCAGGCGACGATCGGCACGTGAATGCGCTCGGCTTCGAGCTTGGTGACGAGGTCGCGAATGTCGACGGCGACGTCCACCATCAGCAGGTCGGCGCCGCGGCCGGAGCGCAGCACGGCGAGACCCTGCTCGACGCTTTCGGCATGGGTGACGCTGGCGCCTCTGTCCATCGCAATCTTGGTCGCGGTGGTGAGCTGGCCTTCCAGCGTTCCGATAATGAGGAGGCGCATGGCCTTGCTCCTTTAGTGATCCGCCTTGATGATTTCCGTCATGGTCACGCCGAGCTTTTCCTCGACCAGCACCACTTCGCCACGCGCGACCAACCGATTGTTGACGTAGATATCGATCGCCTCGCCGACCTTGCGGTCGAGCTCCAGCACCGCGCCCGGCCCGAGCTTGAGCAGGTCGCCGACTTCCATCTTGGCGCGGCCGAGCACGGCGGAAACCTGCACGGGCACGTCGAACACGGCTTCGAGGTCGGCGGCGCCACGCGTCACCGGGCCGCTGTCTTCCGACTCGGCGGCGAGCGTGCCCGGGTCACCGGCGGCCGGCACGTCGCCGCCGCTTTCCAGATCCGGGAGAGGCACCTTGGCTTCGGTGCTCTCTGTTGTTTCGGTGTTTTCGTTTTCACTCATAGCCGTCGTCTCCAGGAATTCCTTCAGTGCGCGACGTTGCGCGCGGCGATATAGCCCGCGACCGCGTCACCGATCGTCTTTTGGGTCGCCGCCTGATCGCGATTGATGCCGCCGTCGGCCCACTCGATGCGGCAGTCGCCGCTGCCGATGCCGGCCTCCGCGACGACGACAAGGCGCCCTTCGCATCCCTGCGCGCGCGCGATGTCCTCGAGCTTGCCCTTGGCCTCGGCGTAAATGGCGTCGTTAACCCGCACAACCACGTGCGGCGCCGCCACGAGGTTGCGGAAGCAGGTGGTGGCGAGCGCGCCGATTTCGGCGAACGGCTCGCGCGCGACCAATTCCGGCGCGAGCTTGTTGGCGACGGCGACGGCAACCTCGACCGCTTCCGTTTCGAGCCGCGCCTCGACCCGCAACAGGTCGCGATGCAGCTGCTCGATACGTTCGGCGATCAGCGCCAGCGCGGCGGCGGTGCGCTGGGCGATGTCGGCCTGCATTTTCGCCTCGCCGGCCGCGAAGCCCTTCCGGTAGGCGACGGACTCGGCGTCAGCGCGCCGGCGCTCGGCCTCGACGAGGCTGATCGTCGGGCGTTCGCCGGTGGCGAAGTCCTCCTCGAACAGGAATTTGGCGGTCGCTGCCATTATCGTCGATACCTCAATAGATCAGCTCTTCGTCGCCGCGGCTCTTGGCGATCAGGATTTCGCCCTTGGCGGCCAGATCCTTGGCGATGTTGACGAGCAGCGCCTGCGCCTCGTCGACGTCGCGCAGACGCACCGGCCCCATCGCCTGCATGTCGTCGACCAGCATCTTCGCCGCGCGCGTCGACATGTTGCTGAAGAAGTACTGACGCACGGTCTCGGAGGCGCCCTTGAGCGCGACGCCGAGCTTGTCCTTGTCGATATGGCGCATCAGCGTCTGCGCCGAGCCGGTGTCGAGCTTCACCAGGTCGTCGAAGGTGAACATCAGCGCCTTGATGCGCTCGGCGGCGTCGCGGTTGTCCTCTTCCAGGGCGGCGAGAAAGCGCGTTTCCGTCTGGCGATCGAAATTGTTGAAGATTTCCGCCATGACCTCGTGCGCGTCGCGCCGGCGGGTCTGCGACAGGTTCGACATGAATTCAGTGCGCAGCGTCTGCTCGACGCGCTCGATGACTTCCTTCTGCACCGATTCCATCTTCAGCATGCGGTTGATGCAATCGAGCGCGAGCTCTTCCGGAAGGATCGCGAGCACGCGCGCGGCGTGTTCCGGCTTGAGCTTCGAGAGAACGACGGCAACGGTCTGCGGATATTCGTTCTTGAGATAATTCGCCAGCACCTCTTCCTGCACGTTGGCGAGCTTTTCCCACATGTTGCGGCCGGCGGGACCGCGGATTTCCTCCATGATGCTGCCGACGCGCTCGGGCGCGAGATATTGTTGCAGCAACCGCTCGGTGGCGTCGTAGTTGCCCATCAGCGCGCCGGACGCCGACATGCGCGAGACGAATTCGAGCAGCAAGGCCTCGACCGCGTCGGCTTCGATGGTGCCGAGCGTCGACATCACAACCGAAATCTCGCGTAACTCGTCGTCGTCGAGCATGCCGAAGATCTTGGCGCCGTAGCGCTCGCCGAGCGCGAGCATCAGCACGGCGGCGCGCTCCGGCCCGGTCAGCTTGCGCTTGCCTTCGTTGATCTGCGGGCGGCTCGCGAGCTCGGCCATCAGCCCGCCGATGTCGGGCCGGGTCGAATTCTTTTCTTTGTCTTTTTTTGCGACGTCGTAGGCGGATGGCATGGGTTAGGCCGCGTCCTCATGAAGCCAGGTGCGAATGATGGAGATCGCCTCGTGCGGGTTCTTTTCGGCAAGCTCGCCGACCTTCTGCACCGACTGGGCGTGAACTTGCCCCTGCACCTGCGCGACGTCGATCATCGCCGAGGTGCGGTTGGAAATGGCGACCTGCTCGTTGCCGCCGACGATCGAGACGTTCGGGCCGCCGCCTCCGGTAATGCCGCCGTTGCCGCCGCCGCTGATCGTGATTCCGTTGCCGTTCTGCCCGGCCTGGCCCCCTGCCGCGCCGCCCGCGGCCTGCGCTGCGCCGGCCGGGCCCGCGAGGGCGCCGGCGGGTCCTGCGATGCCGGCGGCGGCCATCACAGCCTCCACGCCTTCCGGGGTGATGATGCGGCGCACCAGAGGCCGCACGACCATCAGCAGCACGATCACGCCGAGCAGCAACATCACGCCCATCTCGGCGGCCTGCATGATGTCGTCCTTGGTGAACGAGATGTAGCTCATCCAGCCGGTCGGCTCGTTGATCGGGACCGGCGTCGGCTCGGCGAAGCGGAGATTGACGACCTCGACCTGGTCGCCGCGCTTCTGGTCGTAGCCGATGGCCGTGCGCACCAGCGCGGCGATGCGGTCGATCTCTTCCTTCGAGCGCGGCTGGTAGGTGACCGCGCCCTTGGCGTCCTTGCCGTAGACGCCGTCGACCAGCACCGCCGCCGAGATGCGGTTCACGCGGCCGGCTTCGATGACTTCGGTCTTGGTGGTGCGGGAGATTTCGTAGTTGACGATTTCCTCGGTCTTGCGGTTCTGGTCGCGCGGCGTGTTGCTCGTGTCGGATTTCTGCTGGCCGCCGGGTAATTCGTTGCTGACCGAGACCTGGCCGTCCTTGTTATCGCCGGTGCTCGAGCTTTCCTCGCGGGTCTGACTCGAGCGCACGACGCGCCCGTCCGGATCGTATTTGTCGGACGTTTGGGTGACGCGGTTGAGGTCGAAGTCGGCGTTGATCTCGACGCGCGAATGACCGGGACCGACCACCGAATTGACGATCGCTTCGACCTGCTCGCGCATGCGGCGCTCGAAGGCGACCTTGCGCTCGTCGGCATGCGCGCCGCCGATGGAGTTTTCCGGCTCGGCGCCGTCGGCAAGCAGGCGGCCGGACTCGTCGACCACCGATACGCGTTCCGGCTTGAGCCCGTTGACGGCGGTGGCGACCAGATGGCGGATGGCGCGCACCTGCGCCGGCTCGAGCTGTCCGCGCACCTTCAGCACGATCGAGGCGGAGGCCTCGGCCTTGTCGCGCGAGAACAGCGGCCGCTGCGGCAGGACGAGGTGGACGCGCGCGTTCTCCACGCGGTCGAGGCTGCGGATGGTGCGGGCGAGCTCGCCTTCGAGCGCGCGCAAATGATTGATGTTCTGGATGAAGGTGGTGGCGCCGAGCGTGTCGGTCTTGTCGAATATCTCGTAGCCGACGCCGCCGCCTTTGGGCAGGCCGCTCTCGGCGAGTTTCATGCGCAGCCGCGCGACCTTGTCCTTAGGCACCATGATGATGGCGCCGTCGTTCTTGATCGTGTAGGCGACACCCTGCCGCTCGAGGTCTTTGATGATCGAGACGCTGTCGTCCATCGTCAAATCGGTGAACAACGGCACCATTTGCGGCGTGGTGACGCGCACCATGATGAATGAGAAGAAGCCGATCAGCGCCAGCGTGACGGCAGCCATCGCCGCCATTCGCGCCGCGCCGAGCGATCGCAAGAAGCTGAGAAGACCTTGCACCGGTTGTTTGCCTCACCGCGAAGCAGCGCGTTCAGCGCCTTACCCGGCAAGTTTTGCCCAGTTTATAGTTAGCGTCCGGTTAATGCCGCGCGGGGGCGCGCTGTCGCATTTCACGAGCGCACCAAGCGCTTTAGGCCGGCTCGCCCAAAACAAAATCGCCGGCCAATCGGCCGGCGACGCACGCAACGGGGTTGCGATTCTTATGAGCGGTACTGCTGGATGCGCGTCGTGCGCAGGCCGGCGAGGCCGTGCTGGTCGATCGAGTATTGCCAGGAGAGAAATTCTTCCACCGTGAGGGTGTAGCGGCCGCAGGCCTCTTCGAGCGACAGAAGCCCGCCACGAACCGCGGCGACCACCTCGGCCTTGCGGCGGATGACCCAGCGCTTCGTCGACGGCGGCGGCAGATCCGCAATCGTAAGTGGGCTGCCATCTGGCCCGATGACGTACTTCACCCTCGGGCGGTGGGGTTCGTTCATAGCGACACTCACAACAAAACTCGACTGACTAAACTAGGCAAAAACTACAAGCCGCGGCTTAAGATTTGCCTAAGCCAATGTCCCATACCAGCAAAAGTTTGGCGCAATTCCGATAACCTTTTGGTTACGGATGGGGCGAATTTCGCCCGCAATAGGTCAGCCTAGCTGGCCGACCGGACGATCTTCTTGATCTTGTCGAGAGTGTAGTTCTGGCCGCCGATCGACAGAAGCGGCGGGTTTTGGGTGAGATCGACCGAATCGATCATCGCCTGGATTTCGGTCGTGACCGGAACGTTCTGGCCGGTGGCATCAACGGCGGTCGTCGTGATCGTGTAATTCCCGTCGGGCCAGACCTTGCCGTTGGCGCCGTGGCCGTCCCAGGTGAACGGCTGGCCGCCGGGGGTAACCGAAACCGTGCCGGAGTAGGCGGTCTGGCCGGTGGAATCCTTGATGGTGATCGTCGCCGTCGCCGGCTTGGTGACATTGAGATTCCAGGTCGCCTTGCCGTTGGCGAGCGAAGAGGTCGAGCCGTCGACGACGACGGTGGCGCCGACAAAACCGAGCACGGTCGTCGACTGTTGCGCCGCCTGCAAGGTGATCAGTGTCTGCAGCTGGGAATTGGTGTTCATCTGCTGCTCGACCTGGGCGAACTGCACGAGCTGCTGGGTGAACTGGTTGGTGTCGAGCGGGTCGAGCGGGTTCTGGTTCTTCAGTTGCGTGGTGAGCAACTGAAGAAACGTCGTGAAGTTGCTGGCGATCTCGTTGTTGTCGATGACCGACGTGGTGCCGGTGGTCGTTGGGCTGGTGGTCGGCAGAACGCTGGTCATGGCTGCACCTTACACCCTGATATCGAGGCCGCCGCCCATGCCGGTGAGGCGGCCGTAAGCGCGCGGCGTCTCGATGGCCGGGAGACTGTCGTCGCGCACGACCATCTGGGCATTTTGCGCGGGAGCGGAATTCTGCGCGTTTTGCTGGCCCGACTGATCGCGCAAGGAGAATTGGAGGCCGTTGTCGGAGGTCTTGAGGCCGGCATCCTGCAACGCGCGCTCGAGCCCGCTGGCGTCGCGGCGCAGGAGATCGAGCGTATCGCTGCGGTCGACGACAAGGTGGGAGGTGACCTGGCCATCCTTGTCGACGTTGAGATGCACATCGATGCGGCCGAGCTCGGGCGGGTCGAGACGGATTTCAAAGTGATTCTTGCCGGCGAGCGCCCGGCCGGCGATTTCGACGGCAAGGCCGGAAATCGGGACGGCCTGCTGCGTCGTCGTGGACGCGGCGGCTTGCTGCGCCGCCGACGCCGCGGCAGGGGCGGGCAGGTTGATCGCCTGCGTCTGCACATTGCCGGCTTTCGCAGCGGCTGCGGCGCTGGCATCGGCGGCCGCAGGCGCGGGCGCGTCAACCTGCGTCAGGTCGCGCTGGGTGAGCGCGTCTACGTCGGCATGTGCATGGGTGATGGCGGCCTTGGCGACCGCGGCGGCGGCATGCGGGTCCGGCTTGGCGTCCGGCACCGGACTGGTCGATTGCGCGTCGGTCCTGTCGTCGGTCGATGCGCCGACCTGGCTGTCGTCCGCCGCTGCCTTGGCGGTGTTCGCCGCTTTCACGTCGGCCTTCAGGGTCTTGAGGTCGGGCGCAGTCTGCTTGGCATCGGTTTCGCCGGTGACCGCTTGCGTTGTGGCCGCGACGTCGACGGCCGCCTCGGCCGTTACCGCAACCGGAGCGGCCGGGATCGCAGGGGTCGCCACCGGCGCGGAAGCGGCCGCGTCGGCAGCTGGCGCGGGGGCGGCCTGCGCGGAAGCCGGATCGGCGATCGTGATATCGAGCGCGAGCTTGGCGCTGTCCGCCTTGCAGGCCTGATCCGCCGTCGCGTCTGCCGGCTTGCCGTTCGCCGCCGTGCTGTCGGGCGAAGCCGCGTCAGCGGTTTTGCTGTCTTTGTCCTCGCTCTGATCCTTGTCCTTTGCCTTCGCCTTCGTCGTGGTGTCGTCGTCGCGGGGCTTGACCGACTTGTCGTCATCGTTGCCGCGCGCGGTGCGATCGGTAGAGCGGTCGTCATTATCATCGTCGCGCGTGCGTGCGCTGCGGTCCGGGCGATCGGCTTGCGATGTGCGGTCCGGCGCCGATTTGCGCTCGGACCGGGATGCGCGGTCGGGGCGCGGGGCGGGATCGGACTGCCGCGCGTCGTAGCGCGGGGCCGGCAGATCGTCCTCGTGCGCCGGCGGCCCCATATCGAGCAGGCTCGCGAACGGCTCCTCCGCGTCCTTTTGCGCGGTGGCGAGGCGTTTGGCGGAACCTTGCGGCGGAAAAGCGGGGATGGCTTTCGGCTCGGACGCTAACTGGGGCACTGGCAGACCTCATACAGGTGGATATCCAGCCTGACCGTCTGCAATCCGCAGGCCACTTGGCCCTGCCGCCATAAAGATAATGAAATCAGTGGCTTAAAGCCACGAACGGACGTCCAGGCCGTTCTGCGGGGGCATCGATCCTCGACCGTCCGGCAATAATTGCCGGATCGCTCGAAAGCGCCGCGGCATGCCAGGTTTTGCCTTGCCGGGGCCGCATTGCGCCCCCTCCATCGCTACCTATAGTAAGGATCAGCATGCTCAACAGTCTCGACCTCGAAGGCCGGCCGCAGGATACGCGCGTCGTCGTTGCCATGTCCGGCGGCGTCGACTCCTCGGTGACGGCCGCCTTGCTCAAGGCCGAAGGCTATGACGTCGTCGGCGTCACGCTGCAGCTCTACGACCACGGCGCGGCGACCCACCGCAAGGGCGCCTGCTGCGCCGGGCAGGACATCTACGACGCCCGCGCGGTCGCCGAGCGCATCGGCATTCCGCATTACGTGCTCGACTACGAGCGCCGCTTCAAGGAAGCGGTGATCGACCGCTTCGCCGAAAGCTATATCCACGGCGAGACGCCGGTGCCGTGCGTCGAGTGCAACACATCCATCAAATTCAACGACCTGCTGATCACCGCGCGCGAACTGGGCGCCAAGGTTATGGCTACCGGGCACTACGTCGCCTCGCGGCGGCTCGCGTCCGGCAACCGCGCGCTCTACCGGGCACGCGAGGAAGAGCGCGACCAGAGCTATTTCCTGTTCGGCACCACGCGCGAGCAGCTCGAAATCTTGCGCTTCCCGCTCGGCGAGCGGACCAAGGCGGAGACGCGCGAACTCGCACGCAAGTTCGGCCTTACGGTTGCCGACAAGCACGACAGCCAGGACATCTGCTTCGTGCCGGCGGGACATTATGCGGACGTCATCGAGCGGCTGAAGCCGGGCGCAGCGGAGGCCGGCGAGATTGTCGATCTCGACGGCAAGGTGCTCGGCACGCATGGCGGCATCATCAATTTCACCGTCGGGCAGCGGCGCGGGCTCGGCGTTGCGGTCGGTTCGGCGCTTTACGTGGTACAACTCGACGCGGCGCGCCGGCGCGTCATCGTCGGCCCGCGCGACGCCTTGCGCACGCGCGGCATCGTGCTGCGCGACGTCAACTGGATCGGCGACGGCGCGATCGACGAGGCGCTCGGCGAGGACGGGCTCGACGTGTTCGTGAAGGTGCGTTCGACGCGGACGCCGCAGCCGGCCTGGCTGCGCCGCGCGAACGGCGGTTACGAGGTTGATCTGGTCGACGGCGAGAATGGTGTTTCGCCGGGCCAGGCTTGCGTCTTCTACAATGCGGGCGAAGGGCAGGCGCGCGTGCTCGGCGGCGGCTTCATCAAGCGCGCCACCGCGGATCGCGCGGTTGCGCCCGCCGATGAACGTGTTCCGGTTGCGGCGCGTTGATCGCGTGTTGAGTGGGGCGAACAATGGCTGCCGAGCTCGATAAGCGCAGCGTCGAACGCGCCTACGCCCGCTGGGCGCCGGTCTACGATCTCGTTTTCGGCGCGGTGTTCGACCGCGGACGGCGCGCCGCGATTGAGGCGGCCGAGCGCGTGGGCGGACGCATTCTCGAAGTCGGCGTCGGCACCGGACTTTCATTGCCGGATTATTCGCGCGGCAATCGTCTTTTCGGCGTGGATCTGTCGGAGCCGATGCTGCGCAAGGCGCAGGAGCGCGTCGCACAGCAGCATCTGCACCACGTCGAAGCGTTGGCGGTTATGGATGCGCAGAACCTGGCGTTCCCGGACGAGTACTTCGACGTCGTGGTTGCGCAATACGTCATCACCGCGGTTCCCGATCCGGAGGCGACGCTCGACGAGTTCGCGCGCGTATTGAAGCCCGGCGGCGAGATCGTGCTGGTCAATCATATCGGAGCCGATGCAGGCCCGCGGCGCGCTTTCGAGCAGATGTTCGCGCCGGTTGCGCGCAAGCTCGGCTGGCGGCCGGAATTCCGCTTCGCGCGGCTTGCCGACTGGGCGGCGCGGCACGGCGGCGTTCGCGTGATCGAACGGCGCGCGATGCCGCCGCTCGGTCACTTTTCGCTGATCCGCTTTGAGCGGCTGGCCGACGGACAGCGCGAGCGACGCGCGGCGTGAAGTCGCGGAACCCCCGACGGCGCCAGGCCGTTATCTCCCCACGCCGCGCAATGACGCGCGACAAAAGGGGGATGTCATGGATCGCGAAATCCGCATTCTCGGTCTGACGGCGCTCGCCTCGGTAATCCTGCTGCCGGTGCTTGCCGCCGCGCAGACGCCGCCGGCCGCCAAGCCGCCGGCCGCGCCACAGCAAAACGAGACACGAGACCCCAAGGCCTGTGCGCAGGCGCCACAGTCGACCGTCGGCTCGGGCGCCGTCGATGAAAAGTCGACGACGCTGAGCGACAAACTGGCGCGTTCCGACGGCGTCATCTGTCCGCCGGCGCATGTCGATCCGGATATAAAGGCGCCGACGCCGCCAGGCGGGGCCATGCCGGTCATCCCGCCGCCCGGTTCCCCCGGTGGCGATCCGAACGTGCGGCCGAAATAACCGCGTTTTAAGCCGTCTGCTTGACAGTTTTTCCCGCGGCTCCCTATATCGCGGCGCAATGGCGGGGTAGCTCAGCTGGTTAGAGCAGCGGAATCATAATCCGGAGGTCGCCGGTTCGAGTCCGGCCCCCGCTACCATCGAATCCCGTGACAGCGCGATGAAACCCAGCATCGTTCTTTCGGCTGCCGCCGTCGCCGGACTTTTGTGGTCCGCGGCGCCGGCTTACGCCGCGCCGATGAAATGCAGCGACGAACACAAAGCCTGCGTCGCCGGTTGTGCCAAGCTCGCCAACCGCAACGACATCCCGGTCTGCGTCACCAATTGCCACGCGCGCAACTCGATCTGCATGCACAGCGGTTGCTGGAACAACGGCGTCAATCGGTACTGCAATTATCTGCGCAAGTAGCTTTCGCTAGAACGTCAGCGCATTGGTGAGGTCGCCCATCGGCGCGCTGCCGTGCTCTTTCAGGCCATTGTCCCGCATGACGATGCCGGGCAAGGGCGCGAGATCGAAACGCTTGCTGATCAGGCGCAGGATCGACGTCGTGTCGTACTGCGTGTGATCGACGAAGCCCCGCTTTGCAAACGGCGAGACTATGATCGCCGGGATGCGCGTGCCCGGGCCCCAGCGGTCGCCTTTCGGCGGCGCGACGTGGTCCCAGATGCCGCCGTTCTCGTCGTAAGTGACAATGACGACCATGTGCGCCCATTGCGGGCTCTTTTCCAGATGCGCGATCACGTCGGCGATGTGCTGGTCGCCCGATTGCACGTCGGCGTAGCCGGGATGCTCGTTCAGGTTGCCCTGCGGCTTGTAGAAGGCGACCTGCGGCAGCTTGCCCGCGTCGATTGCGGCGATGAATTCCGCGCCGTTCATGCCGCCGTCCTTGAGGTGCTGGAGACGGTCGGCGGTGCCGGGCGCAAAGCGCGCGAAATAATTGAACGGCTGGTGATGAAATTGAAAATTCGGCACCGGCTTTGTTCGGCCGCCGTCCAGTGCGAATTTCCAGGCACCGGCGTAGTAGGCCCAGCTCACGCCCTTGTCGGTCAGGCGGTCGCCGATCGTGGCATCGGTCTGCGGCGGCAGCGTCGTCGGCGCGCTCGGATCGGTGAATTCGGGACGCCCGGGCGCGGGCTTGTTGCTGCTCGGCTCGTAAGGCGGCTGCATGGTGTTGACGGCGTAGAAATCCGGCGTGAGGTCGCCGTCCTTCACGAATTTCGGATTGCCTTCCATTGCCGACTTCGGCGAATTGTCCGCGAGTTTCAGCCTGGCCGTGTCGTCGGGATCGACGACCGCGATGAGCTTGGCGGCGGGGCTCTTGTCCGCGTTCGGGTAGCGCGCGACGCAGGCGCAGATGAGATAGATATGGTTCATGTATGAGCCGCCGAATGCGCCCATGAAGAAGTTGTCGGCGAGGGTGTATTTTTTCGCGACGTCCCACATCGGCAGCTTCGCGCCGTCGAAGTGGCCCATCACCATGGCGCCGGAGTCGCCGTAGGCGACGAACATGTTGTTCTTGCCGCCGTTGATCTGCATCTGGTTCTGGTAGAACCGGTGCACCATGTTCTGCGTGATGACCTTGAGCGAGATGTTGAATCCGTTCGGGTCGTCGATCGCGTAGGGCTTGTTCGGCAGATTTTCGGTCTGCGCTTGTGTCACCGCCGGCGTGACGCCTTTGGCGGTGAGTCCGTTCCAGACCGGCGGCAGCGTCTTCAACTCGGTGCCGTCGCGGTCGAGTTGCGTCATGCTTTCCGGCGTCGCGTTCTGCAGTCCGTTGGCGCCCGGAAACGCGCCGTAGAGATTGTCGAAGCTGCGGTTCTCGGCAAAAATCACCACGATGTTCTGGACGCTGTTGAGGCTTTGCGCGGTTTGCGCCTGTGCAACGGCGCCGGCGGCCAATCCGGCGGCCAAAACGGCGAGCAGCGTGATGGGCTTTGTCATGGCGATTCTTCCCCCAAATTGCTTTTCTTGGCCGGCGCAGACGGCGAGACCGACGGTCTTAGACACCGGCCTTGTTGCAGTAATATGAACCGCCGGACGGCGGCTCGCTGTCGGAATGGTGTCATCGTTTCGGTGCATATTTCAATCCCCGATAGGGCGGGAATGACTCGCGCATTGCAATACCGGTTCGTCGGCGCGGGGTTTCTTGCGTCTCTGCTGCTTTGCGGCGCGCATTCTCTCGCGCTGGCCGATCCGGCCGCGGCGCCTCTGACGCGCGCACAGGCCTATGAGCGCGCGGCGGCGATGTCGGCGCTCGGCCGCAAGTTGTTCAACGATCCGACGCTGTCCGCATCCGGGCAAATGGCTTGCGCGACCTGTCACAGCCCCGAGCACGCCTTCGGGCCGCCGAACGGCGAGCCGGTGCAGTACGGCGGCAAGGATATGAAGCAGCCGGGTCTGCGCGCGGTGCCGTCGCTGCGTTATTTGCAGGTCGTGCCGCAATTCACCGAGCATTATTTCGAGCCGGAGGACGACGGCGACGAGAGTATCGACAACGGGCCGGCCGGCGGGTTGACCTGGGATGGGCGCGTCGACCGCGGGCGCGACCAGGCAAGCGTGCCGCTCCTTTCGCCGTACGAGATGGCGAACGAGAGGGGAGCGGATGTCGTCGGCAAGGTGCGAAAGGCCGCTTACGCCGGCGACCTGCGGAAAATTTTCGGCGCGACGATCTTCGAGGATGACGACAAGGCGTTCAAAGCCGTCGTGCAGGCGCTGGAAGTTTATGAGCAGAGCGAGCGCGATTTTTATCCCTACAGCAGCAAGTACGACGCCTATCTCGCAGGCAAGGCGAAGCTCAGTGCGCAGGAGGCGCGAGGCCTTGCGCTTTTCAAGGACGAGACGAAAGGCAACTGCTCGACCTGTCACCGCAGCGAACCGGACAATGACGGGACGCCGCCGCAATTCACCGACTTCGGCATGATCGCGATCGGCGTGCCGCGCAACAATGCAATCCCGGCGAACGCCGATCCGAATTATTTCGATCTTGGCCTGTGCGGCCCGCTGCGCACCGACCTGCGTGGCCGGCCGGAATACTGCGGCCTGTTCCGCACCCCGTCATTGCGCAACGTCGCGCTGCGCAAGACATTCTTCCACAACGGGCAAACGCACTCGCTGCGCGATGCGGTCGCGTTTTACGTCGAACGCGATATCAATCCGGGCAAATGGTATCCGCGCAACCCTGACGGCAGCATACGAAAGTACGACGACCTGCCGGCCGCCTATCAGGGCAACATCAACAACGAGCCGCCGTTCGGACAAAAGCCCGGCGAGAAGCCGCGGTTATCGGACGCGGAGATCGACGACATTGTCGCGTTCTTGCGGACGCTGACGGACGGCTATGCGCCGGGCCGGTAGCGGCCAAGTGTCAGACGTTTCAAGCGTTTAGCGTCGTCGTGAGGCCGCGCGGGAATCGCCGGATCACCGCAGGTGGTATTCGAGGTTGCCTGCACGCACTTGCGATGGAACAATTGCATCTGAATTTCGTATTACGACGTATGTTCAGCACGGATTTCATCCAAATCCGGTTACGGGGGCAACCCATGGCAGGAAATATCTTGCCGCTGCCGCGGCGGTCCTTAGGGTCTGCGCCGGCCGCGAATAAAGCATCGCTCGACGAGCTTCGCGCGAAGTGGCTGCGCGCGTTCCGCACGGTACGCGCCGAGACCGAGAAACGCGCGGCGCCCCTGACGCCGGAAGACCAGATCGTGCAGTCGATGCCGGACGCGAGCCCGACCAAGTGGCATCGCGCGCATGTGACGTGGTTCTTCGAACAGTTCCTGCTGGTGCCGCACGATCGCGCGTACAAGATCTTCGACGCGCGCTTTCCGTTTCTGTTCAACTCATATTATGTAGCCGCCGGCCCGCGTCACGCGCGCCCGCAGCGCGGGCTGATCACGCGGCCCAACGGCGCGGACGTCACCGCGTACCGCGCGCATGTCGACGCGGCGGTCGAGCGCCTGATCGGCAGTGTTTCGGCGGCCGGCGCCGGCGAAGTCTTCCGCATTCTCGAAATCGGTTTGCATCACGAGCAGCAGCATCAGGAATTGCTGCTGACGGACATCCTGCACGCGTTCGCGCAGAACCCGACCAATCCGGCCTACGATCCGGAATGGAAAATGCCGCGGCACGCGCGCGGGCAGGGCGGCTATGTGACTGTGCCGGCGGGCATCCATCCGATCGGACATGACGGTGAGGGCTATTGCTTCGACAACGAGACGCCGCGGCACGAGACGCTCCTGCAAGACGTGCGGCTTGGCCGCCATCTCGTGACCAATGCCGAGTGGCTGAAATTCATCGAGGCCGGCGCCTACGAGACGCCCTCGCTCTGGCTTTCGGACGCGTGGGCGACGATCCAAGCGGAGGGCTGGGAAGCGCCGGGCTATTGGCGGCGCGTCGACGGCGCGTGGCATTCGATGACACTCGCCGGCCTCAAGCCGGTCGATCCGGCCGCGCCGGTTTGTCATATCAGCTATTACGAGGCGGATGCCTTCGCGCGTTTTGCCGGTAAGCACTTGCCAACAGAGCAGGAATGGGAAGTGGCGGCGCGCGCCGGGCTGATCGAGGACGCCTTCGGCGTCGCTTGGCAATGGACGCGCAGCGCCTATCTACCCTATCCGGGATACCGGGCGGCGGACGGTGCGCTCGGCGAATACAACGGCAAGTTCATGATCAGCCAGATGGTGCTGCGCGGGTCCTCGCTCGCGACGCCGGCCGATCATGAACGCGTGACTTACCGGAACTTCTTCTACCCACCTGCGCGTTGGCAGTTCAGCGGACTGCGGCTCGCCGACTATTCGTGACGCAATCGTAACGGTGTGAGTTTTCATGGTCGCGCTAGCAAGAAAAGCAGAACACAACGCCGAACTCTCGGCGTTCGCCACCGACGTTCTGGCGGGCCTCGGCGGCACGCCGAAACGGATTCCGCCGAAATATTTCTACGACAAGACCGGCTCGGATCTGTTCGAGCGTATCACCGACCTGCCGGAATATTATCCGACGCGCTGCGAGCTGCGCATCCTGAAGGAGCACGCCGCAGACATCGCCGCGCTCATTCCGGAAGGCGCGGCGCTGATCGAGTTCGGCAGCGGCTCGAGCAAGAAGGCGCGCATCGTTCTTTCCGGCGAGCCGAAGGTTTCGGCCTATGTGCCGGTCGACATCTGCGGCGAGATGATCGAGCGCGAGGCGGTCGAGCTGCGCGCCGACTTCCCGGACCTCAAGGTGCTTCCCGTCACCGCCGATATCACCACGCCGTTCAAGCTTCCGGCAGAAGCGGCGGCGGCGCCTGTGCGGGTCGGGTTTTTTCCGGGCTCCACCATCGGCAACTTCGAGCCGCATGAAGCGTCCGCGTTCCTGCGTAACGCGGCGCGCATCCTCGGCAAGGGTGCGCTGATCATCATCGGCGTCGATCTGATCAAGTCCGCGGACGTGCTCAACGCCGCCTATAACGACGCCGCGGGCGTCACCGCCGCGTTCAACCGCAATCTGCTCACGCGCATGAACCGCGAGCTCGACGGCAATTTCAAGCTCGATACCTTCGAGCATCACGCCTTCTACAATCGCGAGCGCAATCGCATCGAAATGCATCTTGCGAGCCTGAAGCGGCAGAAAGTGCGCGTCGCCGGCCAGACCGTCGACTTCCGCGCTGGCGAGACCATCCACACCGAGAACAGCTACAAGTACAGTGTGGAGTCGCTGAGCGCGCTGGCGCGCGGGGTCGGCTGGATGCCGGTTACGGCCTGGACCGATGGGCGCAAATATTTCTCCATCCAGGTCTTCAAGCTGTCCGACGAAAACTCCGCCTCGGCGAGCTAGTCTTGCGCTGCCTGCGGGCGGCTGCCCGCAATTGGACGGACGCGGCGGCTTCGCTATAGTCGCGCCCGCGCGGACGAGCGCGGTGTGAAGCAGCAGAGTATCCAATGAAAATTGCGGGTTTTAGTGTGAACAACGCCCTCCACCTCGGCGTGGTCGAGGGCGATCAGGTCATCGATCTGCAGGCGGTCGACGCCAAGGCGCCGAATGACCTTGGCGAGTGGCTGCGCCGCGGCAACGGCGATCTCAGGCCGCTTGCCGATCTGGCGAAGAAAGCGCCGGCTTCCGCGCGCCGTCCGCTCGCGGGCCTCAACTTCGCGCTGCCCATTGCGCGTCCCGACAAGATCGTTTGCCTCGGCCTCAACTATCTCGATCACGTCAAGGAAGGCCCGCAGAAGGACAACATCCCGAAATTCCAGTCCATCTTCTTCCGCATGTTGAGCTCGCTGACGCCGCACCTGCATCCGCTGATCCGGCCGCAGAAGTCGATCCAGCTCGACTACGAAGGCGAGATGGTCGTCATCATCGGCAAGCGGGCGAAGCATCTGACGCTGGAGAACGCGGCCGACTGCGTCGCCGGTTATGCCTGCGGCATGGAAGGCTCGGTGCGCGAATATCAGCGCCACACGACGCAATGGGGCATGGGCAAGAATTTCGACCGCACCGGCAGCGTGGGCCCGTGGATGGTGACCGCCGACGAACTGCCGCGCGGCGGCAAGGGCCTCAAGATCGAAACGCGGCTCAACGGCAAGACCATGCAGTCGTCCAACACCGACATGTTTATGTTTCCGGTGGCGGAGTCGCTCGTCTATCTCACCGAGGGCATGACGCTCGAGCCGGGCGACATCCTGTTCACCGGCACGCCGTCCGGCGTCGGCCACGCGCGCAAGCCGGAGCCGGTATGGATGAAGGCCGGCGATACGGTTGAAGTCGAGATCGAGAAGATCGGCGTGCTGCGCAACCCGATCGAGGATGAAAAGGCGTAAACCAAGTTTGAAGGGGAAGGCGGGCCCGCTTCCCGCCGGACAAATCGGCCGCGCCAGAAAAAAGCGGCCGGAAAATAAGGGGAGGATCCGATGAAAGGCTTTCGTGTTCTCGCAATTGCGGCGCTCGCACTCGGCGTGATGACACCTGCGTCGGCGCAGGATTGGCCGCAACGGCCGATCCGCATGCTGGTCGGCTTCGGCGCCGGCGGCGGCACCGACATCGTCACGCGCATCGTCGGCGAACCGCTCGGTCAACTGCTCGGTCAGCCGATCGTGGTCGAGAACAAGCCGGGCGCCGGTGGCTCGCTCGCCTCCGACGCAGTCGCCAAGGCCGCCAAGGACGGCTACACGGCGACCATGCTGTCGACCGGCCACACGGTCGGCGCGGCCATGATGAAGTCGCTGCCGTATGACGCGGTGAAGGATTTTGCCGCCGTCGGGCAGGTTGCGGATTCGTGCTTTGTCGTCGCGGCGCGCAAGGATTTTCCGGCTAACGACCTGAAGGGCCTGATCGCGCTGGCAAAGGCGGAGCCCGACAAGCTCAAGTTCGGCACGGTCGGCGTCGGCTCGACGCAGCATCTCGCGGCCTCGCTGCTGCAACAGATGGCGGGGATCAAGGCGACGCACGTTCCTTATCGCACCACGCCCGCCGTGGTCCTGGCACTGCGCAACAAGGAAATCGATTACGCCGTCGACCTCGCGCATGCCGTCAAAGGGCAGGTGAGCGCGGGCGAGCTGAAGCTGATCGCCTCCGGCGGCGCGAAGCGGTGCCCGAGCATTCCCGATGTACCGACGGTCGCGGAATCCGGCTTGCCGGGCTACGACGTCGTCGGCTGGTACGGTATCGCGTTTCCGGCCGGCACGCCGGACGCCATCATCAAGAAGATGAGCGCGGCGCTGAAAGACGTGCTGTCGCGCCCGGACATTCGCGAGAAACTGGCGAAGGTCGGCGCGGAAGTCGATTTCACGACGCCGGAGGAGTTCGGGAAGCTGATCGCGAGCGACACCGCAAAATGGAAAATGGTGCGCGACAAGGCGGGCCTGCAACCAAAATGAGGGGCGAAAGTTGGTGACGCAAGACAAGGATTTGAAATGGCCGAAAAATTGAACGTTCTGGTGATTTGCGGCTCGCTGCGCAAGGGCTCGTACAACGCGGCGCTTACGCGCGCGTTGCCGGCCCTCGCGCCGCCCGAGATGACCCTCAAGTCTTCGCCGCCGATCGACGCCTTCCCGCTTTACAATGCCGACATTCAGAACTCGTCCGGCTTTCCCGCGCCGGCGGAGGATCTTGCCGCCGCGGTCCGCGCGGCCGACGGCGTGTTGTTCGTCACGCCGGAATACAATTGGTCGATGCCGGGCGTCCTCAAGAATGCAATCGACTGGGTCTCGCGCATGAAGGATCAGCCGTTCGAGGGCAAGCCGGTGGCGATCCAGTCGTGCTCACAAGGTCCGCTCGGCGGCGCGCGCATGCAATATCACTGGCGCATGTCGATGACGTTCTTGAAGGCGTACATCTTCGGCACACCGGAGATTTTCGTCGGCAATGCGGCGAGCAAGTTCGAGAAGGACACGCTCGAGCTCAAGGATCAGCCGACGAAAGACATCGTCAAGCAGCAACTCGCCGCGTTTGCGAAGTTCATCGAGAAGATGAAGCGGTGACTTCAAACCGTCATGGCCGGGGTTGACCCGGCCATCCATCTTTTCGAAGAGCGATGGTTGGTTGCGCGGGTCAAGCCCGCGCGTGACAGCTAGCCGGCCGCCTGCGCGCGCTTCGGGAAAAGCTGCGGGCGCAGCTTGGGATGGCTCGCCATCGTCTTCGGCGCGTAGGGCGCTTCCGCGCCGAGCTCTTCCGCCGCGTGCCAGGCCCAGCGCGGATCCCACATGGCCGCGCGCCCGATGCAGATGAGATCGGCCTTGCCCGAGGCGACGATGTCTTCCGCCTGCTGGTAGCCGGCGATGAGGCCGACCGTCATGGTGACGATGCCGCTTTCCTTTTTCACCTTCTCGGCGAACGGCACCTGATAGCCGGCCGAGAGAGGAATCTTCTGCGCCGGCGACAGGCCGCCGCTCGAGACGTCCATGTAATCGAGGCCGCGCTTTTTCAATTCCTTGGCCAGCAGGACGGTTTCTTCCGGCGTCCAGCCGCCCTCGACCCAGTCGGTGGCGGAGACGCGCATGCCGAGCGGCTTTTGCTCCGGCCAGACCGCGCGCACCGCCTCGTACATCTCGATCGCAAAGCGCATGCGGTTTTCGGTCGAGCCGCCATATTCGTCGGTGCGCTTGTTGGAGATCGGGGAAAGAAACTGGTGCGCGAGATAGCCGTGCGCGGCGTGCAACTCGATCACGTCGTAACCGATGCGGTCGACGCGTTTTGCGGCGGCGGCGAATTCGCCCATCACGCGCTTGATGTCGTCCTTGGTCATCGCGTGCGGCACCGGCCAGCCGGTGTCGTAGGGGATCGCGGAGGGCGCTTCCGGCGTCCAGGCGTCGGGCCCTTCGAGGATCGGCTTGCCGCCGGCGGCGGGCGGCGTGGTCGGGCCCTTGCGGCCGGCATGGGCGAGCTGGACGCCGAGCTTGGCGACGCCGTACTGGCGGCAGAAGTCATGCACGCGCTTGAGCGCGGCCTCGTTCTCGTCCGACCACATGCCGGCGCATTTCGGCGAGATGCGCCCTTGCGGATTGACGTTGGTCATCTCGCACATCACCAGCCCGGCGGCGCCGAGCGAAAAGCTGCCGAGATGCATCAGATGCCAGTCGTTGGCGCAGCCGTTGTTGGAATTGTACTGGCACATCGGCGACACCACGACGCGGTTGGGCAGCGTCAAGCCGCGCATGGTGATCGGAGAAAACAGAACACTGGCCATTGTAAGGATGTCCCTTGATACGGAGCGGCGGAGTCAGCCGCCCATGTGGTAGGCGTGCATGGCGACGACAAGACAACAGATCGCCCAGAAGATGCAATATTCGACGCCTCCGATAACCCAGATCCAGGATTTCGTCACCTTGTAGGTGGCGGCTGCCGCGACCAGCAGGTGAATGAAGGCGATGAATCCGACGTAGGCCGTGTAGATGCCGAAGAAGAGGCCGATGCACAGAACGGTCTCGATCGCGCCGGCAAGATACATCCAGAATGCGGGCGGCTTGAAGCCGGCCTTGACGAAGAACTCGAGCGTCGCCGGCACCGTGATCTTGCCGATGATGTGGGGAATGAAGAAGACGGCGCAGGCGATGCGCAGAAGATTGTATTCATCGAACAGATTGAAATTCTGCCACGCGACAGTCATGCGTTCCCCCCGGCCGCACCGGGAATTGATGGCATGTCCCCGCCCGAGCGCCAAGGGGCGTGACGGGCGGGGGTGTCGGCACTTAGCTCTTCATCGGCGGATAGTTGCGCGAGAACACCGGTTGCGCGAGGAAGTCCTTCGGCGGCATGGTCCAGAACTGGCTGACCTTGTGATAGGTCTTGATGGTCTTGTTGACCATCTTGCCGTTCTGCTTCTCCGCGCGCCGCACGTAGACGTCGATCACAACGTTGCCGTGATCGTCGAAGCTGATCGGCCCGCGCGGCGTCTCCGCGATCGACAAGGAGCGCACCGCCTTGACGAACTCGTCAGGGTTGTCGGCCTTGCCACCGGTCTTGGCGAGCGCGCCCTCGATCACCATGCCGTCGATGTAGAAGCAGGCGGCATAGTGGCCGATGCGCACGTCGTTGCCGTAGTTCTTTCGCATGGCGGCGACGAAGCGCTTGTTGGCCTCGCTGTCGATGTCGAGCGAGTAGGGGTTGGTATTGATCAGGCCCTGCGCTTCATCGCCGTAAGCGCCGATGATGGTGTCGTCGGCGGTCGTCGAGCCGCCGATCAGCTGCTGCTTGATGCCGAGTGCCTTGGCCTGCTTGATGAACTTGATCGGATTGGAGCCTGCAAGCCCCACGCACATTGCGTCGCATTCCGGAATCTGCGCGACATAAGGCGCATAGTCGGCAGTGTTGAGCGGCGACCAGAGTTTCTTCACGACATGGCCGCCGTCTGCCTCGAGCACGCGCTGGAAGCCACCGATCTGCTCGTAGCCGAACGCGAAGTCATCGGCGATCGTGGCGGCGGTCTTCAGCTTCATTTCGTTCGCCATGTACTCGCCGAGCGGATAGAGGCACTGCGCCGACGTGTAGGAGGTGCGCGTGAGGTACGCGTTGCCCTTGCGCTGCGTTACATCTTCGGCGCCGGCGAAGGCGAGCGTCGGCATTTTCGCCTGCGCGAGATAATCGAGGGTCGCGAGCAATTCGAACGCGGCGAACGGCCCGAGCACGACATTGACCTTGTCGCGTTCGACGAGTTCCTGCGCCTTGGTCTTGGCGCCGGCGGGGCTGCCGCCGGTATCGGCGACGAGCAACTCGATCTTGCGGCCGGACAGCGTGAAATTCTTGTCTTTCAAAAAAGACGTGATGCCTTCTTCGGCATGCTGGCCGCCGGCGGCGAGCGGGCCGGTCTTCACCGTCAGCAGGCCGACTTTGATCGGCGCGTTCTGCGCGATCGATGGCATCGGGAACGCAGCCGCGCCGGCTGCGGCCGCCGTTCCAGCGAGAAATTTGCGGCGATTGACGCGAAATGACATGGCATCCTCCCAAAGGTTTCGGCCGCTTGATGCGGCCGTTGTTCTTCAAGCGCGAAGTCGGTTTTGTCAGCGATAGTTCGACGGCGATCTTGCGCCGAATTCGCCAAGGCGCGCAACGGCATGCCTGCCCACTTCGCCCACGGAAGAGGCCCGATCAGAGACTTTTGCCCTTCAGCCACGCAGCGCCCTTGGCGTAGAGCGCCTCAAGTTCGGGTCCTTCGAGACCCGGCATATCCCTTTTGACCCGATAACCCGCCTTCGTTTGCAGATAGGCGAGGTGGCGATAGCCTTCCGGAAATTGCGCGAGCAGCTTTTCGTCGAGCGCGAGTTGCGCCGCGGGATCGACCGGGTCGAGCCGGTCCTTCTCGTAAGTGTGCCGGCGCAGCACGATGCCCCACCGGCCTTTGCGTTTCTCAAGGAAGTCGTAGGCGCGGCCCGCGCAGGTCACGTCGCACAGCACGCCGTCGACCGGCGCGCGCTGCGAGATGACGATCTTGCTCTGTGCGACCGCGCGCTTTCCTTTGATGTCGATCGTGGTGCCGCCGAGCATATGGAAGATGCGCGCACCGCGGTCGAAGCCTTCCTGGCTGACCTTGATGAAATCCTCGTAGGTACCCTGAAACCAGGTCGCCCACATCGTGCCGTCCTTGTGCCAGAGCGTTCGGAAGCGATCCCACATCCGGGCATCGCGCCACAGCACCCAGTTCTCGATCAGTTCGCGGATGGCGATGCGGTCTGAAATGCTGGCCGGCATTTTCGCTTCCTGTGATCGCCGGGCTTGACCCGGCGATCCCGCTTGGGTGAGCAATGTGCCTACCTAAGCGGGATGGCCGGCACAAGGCCGGCCATGACACGGGGATTCGCGATGATACGACTTGCGGGAAAGGTCGCCATCGTCACCGGCGGCGCCAAGGGGATCGGCCGGCATTATTCGCAAGCGCTCGCGGCCCAAGGCGCACGGGTGATGATCGCCGACATTGCGGACGGCAAGGCGCTGGCCGCGGAAATTGCCGCGAGGCACGGCGCGGATTCATGCGCGTGCGCGACGTTCGACGTCAGCGACGAGAAGCAGGTGAAGAGTGCGGTCGCGCAGACGATCGAGCGCTTCGGCCACATCGACGTGCTGGTCAACAACGCCGCGCTCTATTCGACGCTCGCGCCGCGCAAGTTCAGTGAGTGGGATGCCGACACCTGGGATCGCGTGATGGCGGTGAACACGCGCGGACCGTTCCTGATGGTGAAACACGTCGCGCCGCACATGATAAAGCAGCGCTCCGGCAAGATCATCAACATCGCCTCGGGCGCCGCCTACAAGGGCGTGCCGCGCATGCTGCCCTACGTGACGTCGAAGGGAGCAATGCTCGCGTTCACGCGTGCGCTGTCGCGCGAGCTCGGCGAATTCGGCATCGCGGTCAACTCGCTGTCGCCGGGCTATATCCTCAGCGAGACGGGTCTTGAAAATACCGCGCATGTCGAGGACGAGCGGGTTCCGGTGCGCAATTCCCGCGCCTTCAAGCGCGACGCCTATCCGGAGGACCTGCTTGGAGCGCTGGTGTTTCTGGCATCGAGCGATAGCGATTTTGTCACGGGCCAGTCGCTGGTGGTGGACGGCGGCTCGGTCAATAACTGATCGTTTCTGGATCGGCGCGCAAAGATAGCTGTTTTGCGGCGCAAAACGCGGGTTTCGGCATCTGGCCCGGCACGCTATATTGAGTGCAAATCCCGAGAGTTCGACGGAGGAACGTATGACGGCGGTAATCGACACGGCGCAGGCCGGCAACAAGCACAATATCGCCGGCGCCCGGCAGGCCTATTACGACAAGATTTCGAAGTTTCACCTCGCCCCGCTGTGGGAGGTGCTCAAAGGTCTCGTCACGCCCGAGCCGAAGACTCAAATGGTGCCGGCGCTCTGGAAATTTCCCGAGGTCGAAAAGCTGATGCTTGAAGCCGGCGAAGTTATAACCGCCGAGGAGGCCGAGCGCCGCGTACTCGTGCTCGAGAACCCCGGCGATCCCGGCAAGTCGCGCATCACCAATTCGCTGTTCGCGGGCATCCAGCTCATCATGCCCGGCGAAATCGCCGACGCGCATCAGCACGTTGCCTCCGCCATCCGCTTCGTGCTGAAGGGCAAGGGCGCCTATACGGCGGTCGAGGGCGAGAAGTCGAGCATGGAGCACGGCGACTTCATCATCACGGCGAACTGGGCACCACACGACCACGGCAACCCGGGCAAGGAGCCGGTGATGTGGCTTGACGTGCTCGACATGCCGACCGTCAATCACTTCCAGGCGTCGTTCGCCAACCACTTCGAAGAAAAGATGCAGAACGTGAACCACGAGGACGGCGACTCGTTCGAGCGCTACGCGACCGGCGTGCTGCCGGACGGCACCTCCGACGTTTTTGCCAAGCGTTCGCCGGTCATCAACTACCCGTACAAGAAAATGAAGCCGATCCTCGAGCGGCTGAAGAAAACGGGTGACATCGACAAGTGCCATGGCGCGCGCGTGCGCTATGCCAACCCGATCAACGGCGGGCCGGTGCTGCCGACGATGGGCGCCAATCTCGCCCTGCTGCCGAAGGGTTTCAAAGGCGAACCCTACCGCTCGACCGATGGCACCGTGTTCGCCGTCGCCGAGGGGAAGGGGACGACGACAATCGACGGCAAGGAGTTTTCCTGGGGCGTGAACGACGTCTTCGTCGTGCCGCCGTGGAAGCGCTATCAGCACAATGCCGCGGAAGAGTCGGTGCTGTTCTCGATCTCCGACCGTCCGGCGCAGGAAGCGCTCGGCATCTGGCGCGAAGGCCACTAGAAGTTTCTTAATGCGAAAGACGTGATCGGGGCGGCCTGTGCCGCCCCGATCGCGAGGCGCCTCGCGATCAACGCGCGAGCGGCACGTTCAGGGCGAGTTGCAGGCTGAGCCCGATCAGCGACAGCCCGGCCAACATCAGAAGACCGGCGACAATCTCGGCGAGTTTTTCGTGGACGCCGTAGGATTCGGCGCGATAGGCGAGCACGCTTGCGCCGAGGAAAATCAGGAATCCGGCGATGGCAAACATTGAGCAGAATCCGCCCCCGCGCCCAGGCGGCGCGGCGGCTTCAAAGCAGAAACCGCGCTCCTGAAAATCAACCGTTTGGTGGAGGCGGGCCACTGCGTGCATGCGGCTCGGCCGAGGACAAATGCCGTCACCCGCAGGTTGTGATAAGCTTTCAGGACGCTGGTGAATTTGAGCGGCGGGGGGCGGCTTGACATTGGCGGAGAGGGCGTGTGCGCAATGCCGATGGTATCCCGAATCTGGTAGGGGCAATTTACGACGCGGCGCTTGATGCGAGCCGGTGGCCGTCCGTGCTTGAGCAATTTGCGCACGTATTCGGCAGCACGTCGGCGCATCTGTCCGAGGACAACGTCACCTCGACCGGCGGAAAGCTGATGTCATATGGGTTCGACCCCGTCTTTGCGGGGCTTTACGCGCAATATTATGCAAGCCGCAACATCCTCTGGAAAAACATCCTGCAGCGCTCGCTCGACGGCGTGCTGACCGATCGCATCATCATGCCGCGCGATGAACTCGTGCGCTCCGAATTCTACCACGACTACCTTCAGCCGCAGGGCGGCGAGGAAGTGCTGTGCTTCATCGGCGCACCGCATCAGGATGTCTGCATGAACCTCGTTCTGATGCGCGAACACCGCTCCGGAGTTTGGGGCACGAAGGAGATGAAGGCGTTGGCGGCGGTTACGCCGCATTTCAGCCGATCGCTCGAGATCAACCGGCAGATCGGCGATTTGCGGATCGTCAGCGAGCTGGCCGACGAGGCGCTGTATCACATCAACTGCGGCGTCATTTTCGTCGATGCTCATGCGTCGGTGCTGTTCGCCAATCGCGTTGCCGAGAGTTTGTTTGAAAATCGCGGTCTGCGCCTCGGCCAGAACCGGCTGCTGGCGCCGCTTGCGTCCGAAACCAAAGCGTTGCATCGGCTGATCGCCGGAACGGCACTGAGCGGAATTGGCGACTCTCTCGTCATTTCGCGGCCATCGGGCGCGCCGCTTTTGGTTTCAGCGACACTGATGAAGGCACGCAGCGCGCCGGCATCGGGCGTCATCCTTTTCGTGCGTGCAATAGATGCGTGCACAACGCCGAATCTGTCGAGCTTTGTCCGGCATTTCCGTCTGACGAGGGCGGAAGCGTCGTTCGCCGCGGAACTGATCAAGGCGGACGGGGTTTCAGCCGCGGCCGAGCGGCTTGGCATTTCGCGCGCGACGGCCCGAACCCATCTCATCCACATCTTCCAGAAGACAGGTACCGGACGCCAAGCCGAGCTGGTTCGTCTGATGTTGACCTGGGCCGAACCCGCGGCTCGCCGGACCGGCCACGCGTAGCAGGTTGACGAACGCTTGGAAGCGCGCGATTTCCAGACAAAGACGGTCGAGGAAAGGCGACAAGCGACCGCCGGAACTCCGGTCGTCGCCTATCGTTGACCGCTCTTGCAGGGAGAACAAACGATGCAGATGGAGGAGCTAAGCGCCGGGCACGGCGCACTGACCGCGGCACGCGCAGGAGCGGGGTCGGACATCGTCGTGCTGCACTCGCTGCTTGCCGACCGTCACGCGTTCGATGCAGTGCTGCCGGCGCTTTCCGCCAGGCACCGCGTCACCCTGTTCAACCTGCCCGGGTTTCACGGCTCGCAGCCGACTCCGCTAGCGCTGATGGACGCCTACGTGGCGTGCCTCGAAGACGGTTTCGACGAACTGAAGATCGGCAAGGACGCCGTGCTGATCGGCAACGGCTTCGGCGGAACGGTGGCGCTTGCGTTCGCCTTTGCGCACCCGGAGCGTATCGCCAGGCTGATCGTCAGCGACGCGGCCGCCGGCTTTCCGCCCGAGGGCAAGCAGGCCTTCGCGACGATGGCCGAAAAGGTCGCCGCCGGCGGGCTCGCCAGTGTTGCGGAAATCGCGGCCAAGCGCGTCTATTCGCCCGCTTATCTTGCCGCACACCCCGGCGCGATCGACGAACGCAAGAAAGTGCTCGTAAGCATCGAGCCCAAGGCGTTCCAGGCCGCCTGCAAGATCCTGCAAGAGACGGATTTAACTCCGGAGCTCCATCGCATGACCGTGCCGACGCTGGTGATTTGCGGCAGCGAAGACCAGGCGACGCCGCCGGCGCTAACCAGGGCGGTGGCGGAGAAGATCAAGGGCGCGCGTTATGTCGAGCTGCCGGGCTGCGGCCACTGTCCGCCGCTCGAGCAGCCCGACGCCTTTGTCGCCGCGATCAAGGATTTCGCAGGACTGTAGCGCCCCGCCCAACTTCGTCTAGTTGTTGGCCTTGATGCCGGCAGCTTTAACGACCTCCGCCCATCGTTCGGTGTCCTGGCGCACGAAAGCGCCGAACGCCTCGCTCGTGCTGGGCGTGGGGTAGATCAATTGCGGCAGCAGTTTCGCCTTGACGTCCGGCAGGGCGAGCACGGCACCGACTTCCTTGTTCAGGTAGGCGACGACGGGAGCGGGCGTTCCGGCTGGTGCGCTGAGGCCGACCCAAAGCGAAAAGTCGAGCTTCTGGATGCCGGCTTCTCCGAACGTGGGAACGTCCGGCAAGGCCTCCAGGCGATGTTTCGCCGACGTTGCGAGCGCTTTCAGCTTGCCCGCCTTGATGTGCGGCAATGCCGTGCCCGCGGGTGAGAACATGACCTGGATGCGGCTGGCCAAAAGGTCGACGACGGCCTGCGAGCTTCCCCGGTAGGGAACGTGGGTGAGCTTCGTTCCGGTTTCACGGGCGAACAGCTCGCCGAACAGATGCGTAGCGGTGCCGGCGCCGGACGAACCGAAGCTGACCTTGCCCGGGTTTTGCTTTGCCTGCGCGATGAGCTCCTTGAGAGTCGAGGGTCCGGATGCAGGCACGACCAACACCACCGGCACCTCGTCGACCATCGTGATGGGAGCGAAGTCCTTGATGAAATCGAACGTCATTTTGTTGACGCTCGGATTGATCGTGTTCGCGATGCCGCTGAGGTAGAGCGTGTAGCCGTCGGGGGCCGCTTTCAACACGGCCGCCGCGGCAAGGCTGGTCGCCGCTCCCGGCTTGTTTTCGACGATGACCGGCTGCCCGATCCGGTCAGACAGCTTCGCAGCGACGACGCGCGCGACGGTGTCGTTCGGCGTGCCGGCGGGATAGCCGAGGAGGATTGTCACGTGTCTGTTCGGGTATGCCGATTGCGCCCATGCGCCTGCCGAGATCAGTGTGATCAGCAGGGCTGCGGCTATTACCGTCTTGCCCATTATTTTCATGCGTTCCTCCCCAGCGTGTGAAGTTACTCCGTCATATTGTCCCGATCCGATCGTGGCACGGATCAGGGGATGTATTTCTCATCCTGAAGGAAAAGCTCGCGCGGCAGATCGACGCCGAGGCCGCGTTCCTTGCAGAGCTTGTAGATGCGCGCGCCGACGGCGGTGAACTGCACGCCGTCGCCGCCGAGGATCATGCCGGTGACCTGATCGTCCGACGTGCGGCCCGGATGCTTGCCGAGCATCACGTCGCCGAGCAGTGGCACCTTGTCCCAGTCGATTTTCTTCGACGCCTTGTGAATGTGATCGCGGCCCTGTTCCGGGATGACGTCGACGCCGCCGATGGCGTAGCGCTGCCAGAACGCGCCTTTGCGATTGACGGTGAGAAGGTCGCAGCGCTCCCAGCCAGCCATATCGACCTCCGTGTCCTTGACGCCGGTGATGAATTGCCCCGGCTCGAGCCACTCGCCGAGCACGACCGGTTCGGGCGCATTGGTCGCAGTGATGATGAAATCGGAGCCCTTGACCGCTTCGCGCGCGGATGCGACCGGCACGATCTCGACGCCGGCTTCATCCGTCCAGCGCTTGGCGAAGGCGGCGCTGTTGCCGGGCGTCGGGCTGTAGACCTTGATCTTGTCGAGCTTGCGGACGGCGGCCTGGCAGAGAACTTCCGCCTGCGCCTGCCATCCGGTGCCGATCATGCCCATCACCTTGGCGTCCTTGCGGGCAAGGTACTTGGTGCCGAGTGCCGCCGTGCCCGCGACGCGAAACTTTTGCAGATAACCGTCGTGGATGACGGACAGGAGCTCGCCCGTCTTGGAGCTGTAGAGGTAGATCATGCCGCAGAACTTGCGGTCGGCCGTGCCGGGAACGCGGATCTCGCGGATGCGGCCATCGCGCTTCACGTAGGTGATGATGTCCGAATCGATGCGGTCGGACGTGATGTCGAGGCTCGCGATCGCGCCGGTGAGCGAGGTGAAGGCGTGGTGGGTCGGGTAGCCGCCCTGGGGAAATTTCGGCCCGTAGTCCTTGCCGTCGCGCGGCGTGAAGACCCGATAGTTCGGCGCGTTGATCGCGTCGCCGCTGGAAAGGCCGCGGTGGCATCCCTCGAGCGCGTCCAGGATCTCGGGAACCGTCAGGACCTTTTCGACGGTCGGATTGTCGATAACGAGCATTGTTTGCTTCCCCCGTAGTTCGTATTGCAGTGCGGCGATTTGACGAGACGCCGCGTGTTTCCAACGCTAGGATTTAGGCAGACGTCTGTCAATTAATTAGATAGACGTCTGCCTATCTCGGGGGACCAATGGCCAGGAAGAAATCACGAAAGCCGCACGGCGCGATCATGGGCGGGATGGACGAACGTCCCGGCTTCCTCATCCGGCGCGCGCATCAGATCTCGCAAGCGGTGTTCATCCAGGAGTGCGAGAGCCTCGACATCACGGCAACGCAGTTCGGCGTGCTGTCGGTTCTGATGCGGGCGGGCGAATTGAACCAGATCAGCGTCGCTCGGCTATTGGGATACGACCGCTCGACGACCGGGCTGGTGGTCAAACTGCTGGAGGATCGCGGGATGATCGTCCGCACGGCGGATCCGGCCGACCGCCGCGGTCACGTCCTGCGCCTGACGCCTTCCGGAAAAACCATGCAACGCCGTGCGGCGCCGTTGGTCGATCGCGTGCGCGACAGGCTCGTCGAAGCGTTCACACCTGCGGAGGCCGCGACTTTCATAAAGCTGCTGATCAAGTTCACGCGCTCGTTCGAGGACATCGAGCGCGTGCCTCCGCTGCATCGCGCGTCGGACGGCTAGCTCAGCGCGCGCATAACCGCGGCCGCTACGGCGGCCGTGCCGTCCTTGCCGCCGAGGTCGAGCGGCATGATCCCGGTCGCATAGGCCTTGTCGACAGCCTGCTCGATCCGGACGGCGGCATCGGCCGCCGGTTTATGCTCGTGCTTGTCCGCGAGCCAATCGAGCATCAGCGCCGCCGAAAGGATCATCGCGGTCGGATTGGCCTTGCCCTGGCCCATGATGTCGGGTGCGGTGCCGTGGCACGGCTGGAACACCGCGTGGCGGTCGCCGATATCGGCGGACGGCGCCATGCCCATGCCGCCGATCAGGCCGGCGGTGAGATCGGAGAGGATGTCGCCGAACATGTTCTCGGTGACCATGACGTCGAAATCCCACGGCCGCTTCACCAGCATCGCCGAGCAGGCATCGACGTAGAGATGGTTTGCTTGAACGCCGGGGTGGCGCTTGGCGGCCTCGTCGAACATGCCGCGAAACCAGGCGAATGCCTTGAACACGTTGGCCTTGTCGACGCAGGTCAGCTTGCCCTTGTTGGCGTTGCGTGCCTTGCGCCGCTCGGCATAGCGGAACGAAAATTCGAACAGCCGCTCCGACGTCTTGCGCGTTATCACCATGGTCTCGCGCGCTTCGTCGTGCGTCACCACGCCCTTGCCCATCGACGCGAACAGGCCTTCGGTCGATTCGCGGATGACGACGAGATCGATGCCGTGCTTGTCCGCGCCGACGATGGGCGAGGGCGCGCCGGGCACGAGGCGGCAGGGACGCACGCCGGCATAGAGGTCGAAGATGAAGCGCAGTTCGACCTGCGGCATGATCTCGGTATTGTCGGGGTAGCGCACCGACGGCAATCCGCAGGCGCCGAGCAGGATCGCGTCGGCTTCCTCGCACAGCTTGATGGTGGAATCCGGCATCGACTTGCCGGTTTCCCTGTAGTGGTTCGCGCCCGCCGGCGCTTCGCTGAAGCGGAATTTCAGCCCGGGGGTCGTATCTGCGATACGGCGCAAGACGTCGAGCGCCGGCGCCATCACCTCCGGTCCGATACCGTCGCCGGGCAGCACGGCGATATGAAAGGTGTCGTTGGCGCTCATGGCTGGTTCCGGGATGGCGTTGATGTCGTGGGAGCGGTAATGAATACGCCCGCGCGCCTGCGCGCAAGGGAGTGATGTCATGCCGCGTTTTGCAGCCAACCTCGGCTATCTGTTCACCGAGCGTGCCTTGATCGAGCGCATCGGCGCGGCGGCTGCCGCCGGATTCAAGGCTATCGAGCTGCAATTTCCGTACGACGTATCGGCCGTGACGGTGAAGGCCGAGATCGAGAAGCACAAGCTGACCATCCTCGGGGTCAACACGCCGCCGGGCGAGCGTAATGGCGAATTCGGGCTTGCCGCGGTGCCGGGTCGCGAGCGCGATTGGGAGATGCTGTTCGGCAAGTCGCTCGATTACATCGTGGCGATCGGCGGCAGCGCCGTGCATTGCCTCGCCGGCAAGGTCGAGCCGGAGCAGCGTCCGGCGGCCGAGCGCGTCTTCATTTCAAATCTGTCGCGCGCGGCCGATGTTGCGGCGGCAAAGAACATCACACTGCTGATCGAGCCGATCAATGCGCAGGACCGGCCGAACTATTTCCTGAATCATGTCGAGCATGCCGCCGACATCATCGCGAAGGCCGGCAAGCCGAACATCAAGATCCAGTTCGATTTCTATCATGTGCAGATCGTCGGCGGCGATCTGATCCGCCGCTTCGAGCGCTATCTGGCCGTGATCGGCCACCTGCAATGCGGGGCGGTGCCGTCGCGGCACGAACCGGACGAGGGCGAGGTGAACTACCCGGCGGTGTTCGAGGCGGTGGACCGGCTTGGCTACAAAGGCTGGATCGGCGCCGAATACAGGCCGCGCGGGCGCACCGAAGACGGCCTCGGCTGGGCGAGGCCCTACGGGGTCGTCCCGGCAAATTAACCATCAATCGCGTTGAAAAGCCGCGCTTTTTCGCTTTCCGCGACGCGCCGCGGTTGCTATTTTTAACCGCATGTGGGGACGCAAGGCGAAGGCCGAGGCGGAAAAGGCGGCGGAGCCGCAGCCGCTCAAGGAGGCCGTGCGCGAGGCGCGCATCGAGGCGGCGGAGCGTTCCGCCGTCATCGTCGACCTGCGCGATGCTGAGCTCGCGCGGCTCGAATTGCTCAACGACGCGCTCGATCCGCTGTTCAAGGAAATTCCGGACAGCATCGAATTGTTCGACCGCGGCGTCAGCAAGGGCGACGTGCCGCGCCTGTGGGTTGACGTGATCGCGCACGTCGAGATGGGCCGCGACAAGCGCCAGTACCGGTTCGTGCAGGACACGCGCTACGGACGCGCGGTGCTCGCGGAGTCCTACGAGGTGCCGGAGATCGTCGCGGCTGTCACGCACTATGTCGCGCGCCGTCTCGTCGAGCGCGAGCGCGCGCTCGGTGACGATCCGGCATCCAACCAGATGGTGGCGCGCCGGATGGCGAAACTCGAACGCCGTCATCGGCGCTGGCGCTCGTTCCGCGTGTTCGTGTTCGGCGTCATCGTCGGCGTCGCGGCGCTGGTCGCGCTCGCGATGCTTAACGCGCATCATTAGCCGAAGAGATTGAGACGCTCGATCTCGGCGACCTTGCCGCCGGGCGCGATCGCGCGCGAGGTCATCTCGCACGTCCACGCGCCGGGCGTCCCGTCGATGCGATAAAGATTCCATGCGGCATCGGATTTGGTCGTGCCGGGCGCGGCCGATGCGGATGGCACGCCGACGGCGGGCGCGCGGCCATTCGGCGTTTGCAGCCAATTGAGCATGGGCACATGGTCGTGGCCGTGCAGGATCAATTCGGCGCCGTGCGCGGCAATCACTTTCAGGAATTCTGGCGCATCGAGCAGCCGCTTGCTGCGCTCGCGCGGACTCACCGGGGGATGATGGATGAGTACGACACGAAACAGATTTTCCTTCTTTAGGGCGTCGAGCATCGGGGGGAGACGGGCGAGTTGCTGGCCATCGAGCCGGCCGGTCGCCATGAAAGGCGGAGTCGGCACGGCGGTTGTCGTGCCGACGAGCGCAACGGGCCCGCGCCGCCGCACGAAGGGGAATGTGACCGCGCGTTCACCGTCGCCGCGCATGTACTCGGCCCAATAGCGTTCCGGATCATGCGCCGCCGCGCGCACATACGTATCGTGATTGCCGGGGATCACGGTGACATCGGTCGGCTCGCCGAGCGTCTCCAGCCATGCGCGCCCGCGCGAAAATTCCGCCGGCAACGAGATGTTGGCGAGATCGCCGGTTACCGCGATGTGATCGGCGTGAGCCGCTTTCATGTCGGCGACGATGGCGTCCAGCACCTCGCGGCGATGAACGCGGCTGCGCCCGCGCAACCAGTTCAGATAGCCGGTGATGCGCTTGTTGAGGAGTTCACCCACGCGCGGCGCCGGCAGCGGCGCAAGGTGCGGGTCGGAGATGTGCGCGAGGGTGAACAATTTACTTGTCATGGCCGGGCTGTTCCGGCCATCCCGCTCGGGAGAGAACAGCGTGAATGTTATCGGGACCACCTGGCCTCGCGCTATGCGCGGCCCGGTGATGACAACAAGAAATCACGAGCTTCCGATCAATATCCCAGCGATGAACACGAGCACGCCGCCGACGACGACCTGGAAGGCGGCTTGCAGGAATGGCGTGTCCATGAAGCGCGTGCGGATCCACGAAATCGCGACCAATTCCGCGGCGACGACGATGATCGACACGACCGTCGCGGCGTAAAAGTCCGGGATGAGATAGGGCAGCGTATGTCCGAGGCCGCCGATTGCGGTCATGACGCCGCACACCGAGCCGCGCAGCCATGGTGCGCCGCGCCCGGTAAGCGAGCCGTCATCTGAGAGCGCTTCGGCAAAGCCCATGGAAATGCCCGCGCCGACCGAAGCGGCCATTCCGACGAGGAACGTCTCCCAGGTGTTGTGGGTCGCGAAGGCGGCCGCGAACAGCGGCGCCAAAGTGGAGACCGATCCGTCCATCAGACCCGCGAGACCCGGCTGCACGTATTGCAGCACGAACATGCGCCGCGCCGTCTCGTCTTCCTTCGCGCGGGCGCCCTGAGTGAGGATCGTCTGGCTGAGCTTATGCGCGAGGCTCTCGTGGCCGGCCTCGGCTTCCGCAAGCGTGATCAGCAATTCCCGGACCGAGGCGTCGCGGGCGTTTTCCGCGGCCTTGCGGTAATAGCGCTCGGCCTCGTACTCCATGTTCTCGGCGAATTTGCGCACCTCCTCGAGGCCGAGCGGCCGCGTCAGCCACAACGGCTGCTTGGGATGCAGGAAGCCCTTGACGTCCTGGCGGCGGATCAGCGGCAGGTATTCCCCGAATTTCTGCCGGTAGAGGTCGAACAGCATCGTGCGATGGTGGACCTCTTCCTCGGCCATCTCGTCGAATACCTTGGCGGAGGAGGGGAACTGCTCGCGCAGGCCTTCGGCGAAGCCGCGGTAGATGCGGCTGTCCTCTTCCTCGTTGGTAATGGCGAGGGCCAGGATCTCTTGCTCGCTCAGGTCGGAAAATCGCTTCACGCGTCACCCCGCTGCCTAAATGAAATCAAGCACAAGTCTTCTATTAGAGCTATTCTAAAGAAGATAGATGACGTTTTGGCATAGCAAGTTGCGGCCGCGCGGCCGGATTCGGATATCAAGACGCGATGGTTCTCGACAAATTCCGCCGTGCCGGTGAACCGGCGATCCGCCGCCTGCTGCACACGTATTGGCGCTTCTCTCGCGCCGCGACGCTCGGTGTGCGCGCCATGATCGTGGACGACGCGAGCCGCATCTTCCTCGTCAAGCATTCGTACGTTGACGGTTGGCACTTGCCTGGCGGCGGGGTGGAGACCGGCGAGACCTTGCTCGAAGCGTTGCGGCGCGAGGTGCGCGAAGAAGGCAACATCGAGATCGTCGGCACGCCCGCATTGCACGCCGTCTATTTCAACAGGCGGGTTTCGCGCCGCGATCACGTCGCATTGTTCATCGTGCGCGATTTCCGGCAGGAGGCGCCGCCGCAGCCCGGCCGCGAGATCATCGCGCATGGTTTTTTCGCGCGCGGCGCGCTTCCCGACGGCACGACGAGCGGGACGCGTGCTCGCATCGCCGAAGTGTTCGGCGGCGCGACCGTCAGCGAAAACTGGTGAGCAAGATGCCGACGAAGGATTGGTTGCCTGCCACCGTGCGTTCGGCGGCAGTCGAGCGCAAGCTCGCCGCCGGCGAGACGCTTTTCCATCTCGGCGACAAGACGGCGGGGTTATGCGAGATCGTTTCCGGTCGGATGCGGCTTGCGCGTGTCGATCGCGCCGGACACGAAATCGTCTTGCACGTCGCGGGTCCGGGCGACGTCATTGCTGAAGCGTCGCTGTTTTCTCCGAGCTATCATTGTGACGCCATTGCCAGCACCGATGCGGTCGTGCGCGTCTATCCCAAGGCCGCAACGCTTGCCGCGTTCGACAAAGATCCGAAAGCTGCCCGGGCGTTCAGCGCGATGCTCGCGCGTCAGGTAATGAACCTGCGCACGCGTCTCGAGCAGCGCAACATCCGCTCGGCGCGCGAACGTGTGCGTCACTTCCTCGTGCTCAGTGCCGGCGACGACGGCCGCACCGTTGCGCTGCGCGGGCCTCTCAAGGAGATCGCGGCACAGCTCGGCCTCACCCACGAGGCTTTCTACCGCACGCTCGCGGCGCTCGAGCGCGCGGGGGAGATCAGGCGGGCGGGTGCGAAAATCACGCTGCTGCGCCGTCGCGGCGTATGATCCGGATCATATGGGAGGCGAGTGGTCCGGGCTAGTGAAAGATGGGGGCGGCCCTTTCACGAGGTAGTCCGATGTCGAACTTTCCCTGGAAGACAACGCTCGCCGTCGCGGCCATTCTCGGCGCGACCGCCTACGCCTTCGCTCAACTCTCGCCCGGCATGCACGGATCGATCGGCATGCGCGGCGCAATGTCCGGCGACATGGCGCAGACGCATGAGCAGATGATGCAGGGCGGCGACGGCCAAGGCATCCACGGCGGCGGTATGGGCATGCATGGGGGCGGCATGATGCGAGGACAAGGCGGGATGCGCGGCGGCGGCATGCATGGCGGTATGTCGATGCACGGCAAAGGCATGGGCATGCATGGCGAAGCCGGGGCCACGGCGTCGGCCGGCCAGGACGCCTTCGGCACCATTCAGGAGATCGTGCGTACGCTCGAAGCCGACCCCAAAACGGACTGGTCGAAAGTCAATATCGGCGCGTTGCGTGAACACCTGATCGACATGAACGAGGTGACGCTGCACGCCAAGACAGCCGAGCGGATGCTCGACAACGGTATCGAGATCACGGTTACCGGCGAGGGCCGCACGCTCGCGGCCATCAAGAACATGGTGCCGGCTCACGTCGTCGAGTTGCGCGAGATCGGCTGGAACGCGACAACCGATGATCTCGTCAATGGTGTCAAGCTCACGGTGCTGGCCAGCGAGACGCAACCGCTCGCAAAGCTGAAAGCGCTCGGCTTCATGGGCATCATGGTGCAAGGCGCGCACCATCAGGCGCACCATCTGATGATGGCCAAGGGCGAATTTGCGAGGCATTAGCGCGCCGCCAGCATCGCGTATCACGTAATTCGGGCAGTTGACTTCGATCAATATCGTTCGCCGCGCGTCCGGCTAGACAGCGGATGGGAAACTATTTGAGGAGTTCTGCCCATGCGCAAGCTTTTCGTTATCGCAACGGCTGCGCTCGCCATCGCTGCAGTGTCAGTGGACGTTCGTTCGCCGGCGCAAGGACAGCCTTATGGCCCGGGCGGTTACGGGCCGGGTTACGGCATGATGGGCGGTGACGGCTATGGGATGATGGGCGGCGGATACGGCCTTGGCTGGATGATGCGAGGCTACGGCCCCGGCCAAGGAATGATGTGGGGCTATGGCGGCGACTATTCTGCAAGCCAGACCGATCTCAAGCTTTCGGCCGACGACGTGAAGAAATACCTCGAGCGCATGATCCGTAATCCGAATCTGAAGGTCGGCGAAGTGAAGGAAAAGGATGCCGACACCATCAGCGCGGAAGTCGTGACCAAGGAGAAGGATGTGGTCGTGCAGCGCTTCAGCTTCAACCGGCATAACGGATTCTACCGGACGGAGGATTGATGATGTACGGACCGCATTGGGGAATGATGGGTGAATACGGCTGGGGCGGCTACTGGCCGTTTCATATGATCTTCTGGATCGTGATCGCGATTGCAGTCATCGCCTGCATGGTATGGATGATGCGTTCGATGGCGGGCGGCCAGGGCCGTTATGCGCTGCCGCGCCGCTCCGCGGGTCTCGATGTGCTCGAGGAGCGCTACGCCCGCGGCGAAATCGGTCGCGACGAATATCTGCAGAAGAAGAAAGACATCGCCGGTTGAGCCGGCGGCAGGTCAGGAAAATCGCGCCCGGTCGTGCGGCGCGGCGAAGTCGAGCTGCGGGCCGACGGGCACGATGCCGGTTGGGTTCACCTGGCGCTGGCTGTGATAATAGTGCCGCTTGATCTGCGCTAGGCTCACCGTCTCCGCGACGCCCGGCTGCTGATAGAGATCGCGCGCATAGTTCGACAGGTTCGGGTATTCGTAGATGTGCCGCCAATTGCACTTGAAGTGCGAATAATAGACGGCGTCGAAACGCATCAGCGTCGTGAACAATCGCCAGTCCGCTTCCGTGATCGTGTTGCCGACGAGATAGCGGTGTTGCGACAGCCGCTGCTCGATCTCGTCGAGCGCGTCGAACAGGTTGCGGAAGGCTTGCTCGTAGGCCTCCTGCGTCGTCGCGAAGCCCGCGCGGTAAACGCCGTTGTTGATGTTCGGATAGACGAGATCGTTGACCGCGTCGATCTCCTTGCGCAAGGCGGCCGGATAGTAGTCCGTGCGCACGTTCGTGAGCGCGTCGAAGGCCGAGTTGAACATGCGGATGATCTCGGACGACTCGTTGTTGACGATCGTTTTTTTCTTCTTGTCCCACAGCACCGGCACGCTGACGCGGCCCGAGTAGCGCGGATTGGCGAGCAGATAGATTTCCGAAAGCTTGTCCTTGCCGTTGACTGCGTCGCCGGTCGAGCCTTCGTCCTTGTGGAAGGTCCAGCCGTCCTTGAGCATGTCGGGCGAGACGATCGACATCGAGACGATGCCCTCGAGGCCCTTCAGCTTGCGGAAGATGACCGTGCGGTGCGCCCACGGGCAGGCGAGTGAAACGTAGAGGTGATAGCGACCGGCTTCGGCGGCAAAGCCGCCTTCACCGGACGGGCCGGCGCTGCCGTCGGCGGTCACCCAATTGCGGAAGCCGGCATTGGCGCGGATGTAATGGCCGTTCTTGGTGCGATCGCCGTCCTGTTGCCATACGCCGTCGACGAGCAGTCCCATGTCATTCTCCCGCTTGCGTTAGCCATCATGTAAACGTCCGAACCGGCTATGGCCACCGGCGATGGACCAGAATCGGCCTAAATGCTAATCGGCGGGGCGAAGCCGGGGGCGCCTTGGGAAACGCCCGAATCCCAAGGCTTTCATGGCGGCGTGCGGGGTCATGAGCGAACTGTCACTGACCATTTTGCCGGAAACGGCCGACGATGCGCAGGCGATCGAGCGGTTGCACGAGCGCACGTTCGGGCCGGGCCGTTTCGCGCGCACGGC
>DASZVZ010000016.1:0-1923 GCA_035546875.1 Pseudolabrys sp. | reverse complement strand
TCTTGTCCGGCCGGCAGATCACAACGCCGATCATGCCGAGGTCGCCGAACTTGTCGGAAAGACGCACTTGCAGCGTGAACACGGAAGGGTCCGCTTCCATCGCGGTTACTTCGGCTTCGGTGTAACGGCGCGTGGTGAGGTTGAACTGGTTGGTCTTGTTGATGAGCTGCGTGATGCGCTGACGCCCCTGCTCATCGAAAGGCGCAAAGCGGATCACCATTTCGAGCGACGCCAGATAGTCGCCGAGATTGCGCGACTTCGCCATCACCTCGGCGCGTTGCGCGTCGGATGCGTAGGACTCCGCGCGCAACTTGTCCTCGGCGGAGAAACTGACCGCTTCGAAATAGCCGGCAGCGGTCAGGATCCATGCGAACCAACTCGGATCGTCCGGCAGCTCGGGCACCGCCACCATCGGCAGAGCAGCGCGGATCTGCGCGCGCTCGGCGGGGTTGTCGTCGAGTAGCACCAGCGCGTCGAGCCCGATGTTCAGCGTCTTGGCGATCGATTCGAGGTTGCTCGCCTTGTCGATCCAGTTGGCCTGAAAGACCGCGATGTGATTTTCGCGCAGCAGCATTTCCGGATGCTCGCGGAAGGGGCCCCGCGCGACGAGATCGTCGTTTTTCGAGCATACGGCGAGCACGATGCCGCGCTCGCGCAGATCGAATGCGGTTTGCTGCACGGCCAGGAAAGATTCGCCGCGCGGATTGCCCTGCCCGATCACAATTCCCTCGAGACCGTCGTCACCTATCACGCCGCCCCACAGCGTATTGTCGAGATCGAGCACCAGGCATTTGCGCGCCTTGCCGCGGATCGAGCCGAGAACGCGGCCGAGCACGTCGGCGTAAGCGGGGAAACAATCCGCGGAAAACGGCAGCTTGTAGGACACCCACTGCACCGGATCGAACCAGCGGTCGGTGCCGATCTGTTCGGCAAGCGCGGCGGTGTCGAGCAGATAGCTGCCCGTTTCAGCGGCAAGCGCCGCAATGGCGCGGTTGGCTTCGTCCACCATCGCGCGTTGCGTGCCGGCAACGCGGCGGTCGTAGCTGCCGAACATCGCGCGCGCCGGCGCCGGCACGGTCTGCAGAATCGCTGGCGCGCGCCCATGCATACGCAGCGCTTCGATGACGGCACGCAATTTCTGCAGGGCCGCCTCGACGCGCGCGCCCGGCGCTTCGTTGAGCGCCGGCCGGTCGAGATTGAGCCAATGATGATCGACGGCGACAAGAACGGCATCCAGTCCCCCCTTGTTGATCTCGGAGGACGGATCGAGCGCCTGCTGCATCACCTGATCGTACGGCGTCGTCGCAAGCTCCAGCGCGACGCCGTGGCGCGCGGCGGCGGCCGGCAGGCAGTCGAGCAACAGGTCGAACGTCGCGCTTGCGAGGATGCCGAGACGGAAATTCGACAGCGGCGCCAGATCGGCTCCGTTCGAACGGCAGCGCGCCAGCGCGCGCGCGAAGAGCGACGCCTGACGCGCCGGCGAGCGAAAGCCCGCGAGATATTGCAGCTTCGGCCCGGCCGGCTCGCCGTTTGATCCAACCGCGCGGCATTGCGCCGCGAAGTCCGCGGGCGCCGGCGGAAGCCACGGAAGATCAACGATCGAATGCGCCATGCCGGTTTGTCCGCATCGTCCGCCGCCGCGCGGCGGCGATGGTCATGACAGTTTCTTCTGCACCAGGTCGATCAGTTCGCCGACATTATGGAGCCCGCTGACCTCGTCGGTCTCGAAGCGAAATCCGAGATCGCTCTCGAGCGCGATCAGCAGCTTCACATGATTGATGCTGTCCCAATCGGTCACCTGATCGGCCGAGGTGGCTTCGGTCAGCTTCAGGGCTTCATTGTCCGTAATTTCGGCCAAGGTGTCCCGGATTTTTCCAAGCAGGTCGGCTCTTGTCAGTTCCACGGTTGCCACGGAGAAACTCC